>NZ_JAHBOH010000001.1:1838330-2451107 GCF_018531375.1 Cellulomonas fulva
GTCGGGTCGCCGAGCCGCAGCTCGAGGCGGGTCCCGAACAGGTCCTTGATCTGGGTGCGGAAGTCCATCCACCGGCTGGCGGCCGCGAGCAGGTGGATGCCGAAGGTCAGCCCGCGCCCGGCGAGCGCCTGCAGCCGCTGCTCGAGCTCGTCGAACTCGGCCCGGATCGTCGACCAGCCGTCCACGACCAGGAAGACGTCGCCGTACCCGTCGTCGGCCCGGCCCTGCGCACGGCGGGTGCGGTAGGTCTCGACGGAGTCGATGCCCTGGGCCCGGAAGTACCGCTCGCGCGCGTCGACGATGCCCTCGACCTCGGCGACGACTCGGCGCACCACGTCGGGCTCCGAACGCGTCGCCACGCCCGCGACGTGCGGCAGCCCGACGAGCGGCGTGAACGTGCCGCCACCGAAGTCGAGCACGTAGAACTGCGTCTCGAGCGGCGTCCGGGTCAGGGCCAGGCCGGTGACCACCGACCGCAGGACGGTGCTCTTGCCCGAGCGCGGCCCGCCGACGACGGCCATGTGCCCGCCGGCGCCCGCGAGCGAGATCGCGAGGTTCTCGCGGCGCTGCTCGAGCGGGCGGTCGACGATGCCCAGGGGGAACGTGAGGGTCCCGGCGTCGCGCCAGCCGCGCGAGACGAGCCCGAGCTCGGGGTCGGCGGCGAGGTCCGGCATCAGGCGGTCGTACGTCTCGGGGACGACGAGCGGCGGCAGCCACACCTGGTGCGCCGCGGGACCCTGCCCGCGCATCAGCGAGACCGCGATGTCGAACGTCGCGCGCCGCTCCTCCTCGTCGAGCAGGTCCGGCTCGTCGGGCTCGTCGCGGCCGCCCGTGGCGGACAGGACCGGGGCAGCGGTGAACGACTCGAGGCGGGTCTGCCGCGTCGCGGTCGCCGGTCCACCCGTGAGGCGGCGACGGCGCGCCTTGGGCGGGCCGGAGACGTAGGACGCGCGGAACTGGACCATGGTCGTCGGGTCCGGCTTGAGGTAGCCCATGCCGGGGACGGGCGGGAGCTCGTACGCGTCGGGGACGCCCAGCACGGTGCGCGACTCCGCCGCGGAGAACGTGCGCAGGCCGATGCGGTAGGACAGGTGCGACTCGAGACCGCGCAGGCGCCCTTCCTCGAGCCGCTGGCTCGAGAGCAGCAGGTGCATCTGCAGCGACCGGCCCAGGCGGCCGATCGCGACGAACAGGTCGACGAACTCGGGCTTCGCCGCGAGCAGCTCGGAGAACTCGTCGGCGACGATCAGCAGCGCGGGCAGCGGGGCGAGGTCGGGCCGGTCCGTGCGCCGCGCCTTCTCGTAGTCGGCGACGTTCGCAAAGTTGCCGGCGGCGCGCAGGAGCTCCTGGCGGCGGACCATCTCGCCCTGCAGCGCGTCCTGCATGCGGTCGACGAGCGTGAGCTCCTCGCCCAGGTTGGTGATGATCGCCGAGACGTGCGGCATGTCCGCCATGCCCGCGAACGTCGCCCCGCCCTTGAAGTCGACCAGGACGAAGTTCAGGTCCTCCGAGGAGTGGGTCAGCGCGAGCGCGAGCACGAGCGTGCGCAGCACCTCGGACTTGCCCGAGCCGGTCGCCCCGATGATCAGGCCGTGCGGCCCCATGCCCTGCTGCGCGGACTCCTTGATGTCGAGCGAGACCGGCTGGCCCTGCGGCGTCAGGCCGATCGGCACGCGGAGCCGGTCGCGGGGGAGCCGCGGCTTCCACGCCCGCGCGAGGTCCAGGTCGCGGACGTCGCCGAGGCCCAGCAGGTCGACCAGCTCGGAGGACACCTGGCCCTCCTCGCGCTGCGGGCCCGCGTCCACGTACAGCGGCAGGAGCCGGCGCGCGGTGGCCTCGGCCTCGGCGACGGAGAGCTGGTCGCCCCGCAGCCGCGTCGGCTCCAGGCCCAGGCGCAGCACCTCGACCGGCACGCCGCCGTCGGGCAGCGCCGAGCCCAGCAGGAAGCGCAGCACGTTGGGGTCCTCGAGGTCGTCCCAGCGCTCCGGGAGCTCGAGGACGGTGATCCCGAGGACGCCGTCGTTGGTGAGGATGCCGTTGCCGACGGGCACGTGGCCGCCGTCGACGACGACGAGGAGGTGGGGCGTGGGCGTCCCCAGACCCTGCCGCCCGTACCGGGGCCGGTCGGCGAGCCCCTCGGGGAGCAGGCTCTCGATCTCGCCGAGCGTGGTGCCCATCATGCGGGCCGCGCCGACGGCGTCGCGCTCGCGGGTCGAGTGCGCGTGCGGGAGCCACTTGACCCAGTCCCACGCGGGCATCGCCCGGTCGCTCGCGATGACGGCGACCTGCAGCTGGTCGGGGGAGTGGAACGCCGCGAGCTGCGCGACGACGGCGCGGGCCAGGCCGCGCGCCTCGTGCTCGGTGCCCGCCACCTCGATGCGGGCCGCGCTGCGCACGTCGACGGACAGCGGGATGTCCTGCTGCACGCGGTGCGTGACCAGGAAGCGGTGCGCCGCGGAGGCCGCGACGGGGTCCAGCTGCGCGAGGGGAGGGGTCTGGGGTGCCTCGAGCTGCAGCGAGAGCAGCTGTGGCCCGGTGCCGACGCGGGCCCGGAGGAACTCCGGGTGGTCGCTCGTACGCTCCCACGCCCGGCTGCGCTCCTCGACGAGCGCGGGCAGCGCCCCGGGGGCCGGCGCGAACCACTGCGCGGCCCGCCGCTGGGCGCGTCCGGCCTGGCGCACCGTCCGCCGCAGGTCGGCCAGGTACGCGAGGTACTCGCGCCGTGCCCCGATCACCTGCGCCTGGTGCTGCGCGCGCTGGCGCCAGCCGTTGACGACCACGAAGCCGAGCGACGCCACCAGGAACATGCCGCCGGCGACCATGCCCGTGCCGTTGGGCTGCGCGAGCGCGATGAACAGGATCGAGCCGACGCTGCCGAGCATCGGGATGATGCTCGACAGCACGCCGCTCACGCCGTCGGACGGCTGGATCTCCGGCGGAGGCTGCATCACGATCTGCCCGGTCGGGACGGCCGGCGGGCCCGTCGGCGCGCTGCGGTCGGCGGCGATCGACATGTGCCTCCTTGCGGATCGGTCCCGGGCGCCCCTGAGCGCGACGTGGACGGCGGCCCGGGGCGCGCCGGGTGCGGGCACGGTCCGCCGTGCCCCGGGCAACGCTACCTGGACCGGCCGCGACCCGGATGATCCGGACCCGTAGCATGTGGGCGATCCTGGACGCCGCAGATGCAGGGGAGGTCGAGTGTCGGCAACCGCCGCTGCGCGTGTGCGCTCCGCGCCGGTGCGGCTCGCCGTCGCGGTGGGCGTCGACCGCCGGGACGTGGCGCTGCGCGCCGACGTCGTGCTCGCGGACGCGCTCCGGGCCGCGCTCGTACCTGTCGGCGAGCCGGGCACGGTGGTGCTCGACTCGAGCGGACGCCGCCTCGACCTGGCCGCCGCCGTCGGCGACCAGCTCGTGGACGGGTCCGCGGTGCACGTGCTGCGCCCCGCGCCGGCACCCCGGGGCCGGCACGGCCGCACCCTCGACCCCTCGACGCTCTCCCGCCGGCCCTACCCGCGCGCCGGCCTGCTGGCGATCGCGGGGGGCGTGGGCCTCGCGCTGCTCGTCGTCGCCCTGCTGGGGCCGTCGGGGCAGCCGCCCGCCGTGCCGACGGCTCTCGCGACCGCACTCGTCGTGGCCGCGCTCGTCGTCGCCGGGACCGGACGGCTGCGCGGACGGGCGACCACCCCGTCGGTCGCCGTCGCCGCGACGGTCGCCGCGCCGCTCCTGGCGGCCGCCGCCGGCGCCTGGGCGGTGCTGCCGGCCGACGCCGTCGAGCGACGCCTCGCCGTCACCGTCGCCCTCGTCGCCGCCGCCACGGCGGCCGGCGTGCGCTCGGTCGTCGCGCTCGCGGCACGGGTGGGGGACGACGAGGCCGTCGTGGTGCTCGCCGCGCTCGTGGTGGTCGCCGCCACCCAGGTCGCCGGCCTCCTGCTCGGCCTGCCGGGCGGCACCGCTGCCGCCGTCGTCGTCGGGCTCGGCCCGCTCATGCTGCGCCTCGCGCCGCGGTACGCCCTCGCGGTGCCCGACGAACAGCTCGTCGACCTGTCGCAGGTCTCCCGCACGGCCGACTCGGTGCGGGCGCCGCGCCCGCGTGCGCTCGGCCGCGTGAGCGAGCGTCTGGTAGCGCGGACCGTCGCCGGGGCCGAGCGTCGGGTCGCGGCCGCGTGCGTCGCCGCGTGCGTCGCGACCGTCGTCCTGGTCCCCGTCGTCCTGGCGGCCCCCGAGCCGGGGAGCATCGCGCGGCCGGCGTCGTACGCGCTCGTCGTCCTCGTCGTGCTCGCGCTCGTGCTGGTACCGCGCGTCACCCGCGACCCGTTGATCCGGTGGGCGCCACGGCTCGCGGCCGGAGCGCTCCTGGTCGAGCTCGCGCTCGGCATGCCGGCGGGCTGGCGGGCGTCCGCCGCGGCCCTCGCGATCCTGCTGCTCCTGGTCGTCGCCGGTGTCGGCGCCGCCCTCGCCCGGGGCTGGCGGTCGGTGGTCGCGTCGCGCGTCGCCGACGTGGTCGAGAATCTCGCGGTCGTGCTGTCCCTCCCCGTCGCGATCGCCGCCGGCGGGCTCGTCGAGATCCTCCGAAGGGCCGTGTCGTGATGACCACCCCGACCACGTGCGTGGCCTGCGGCCGACCCCTGCGCGAGGGGGCCCGGTTCTGCACCGGGTGCGGCACGCCTGTGACCCCCGTCGTGGTGGTCGAGGCGCAGCCTCCGGTGCGGTCACGCCGCGCCACGCCGCGCCCGGCCACGTCCGGTCAGCGTGCCGGTCAGCGCGCCACCGGCGCGGCCACCGCCGGAGCGGTGCCGCTCGGGGTGGCGTTCGACGGCGTCCGCACCGTCCCGGTGGGGCTGCGCCTGGCGGCCTACCTGGTCGACGCCCTCGTCGTGCTGGCCGTGGCCGCCGCGGTCCTGCTGGCGACCGGTCGCCTCGGTTACGCGGTCCTCGCGGCCGCCGAGCTCGTGATCGGCCTCGTCGTCTGGGAGGCGCGGACGGGCTGCACCTTCGGCAACCTGGCGCTCGGCCTGCGTGCCGCGCGCGCCGAGGCACCGTACGCGCCCGGGCTCGGCCGCGGCGCGCTGCGCTCGCTGGTGCTCCTGGCCGGCCACGCGGTGGCGGGCGTCGGTCAGCTCGTCGTCCTCGGCTCGGCCGGGTTCGACCGGTCCGGGCTGCGGCAGGGGTGGCACGACCGCGCGGGCCGCGCGGTCGTCGTCGACGTCCGTGGACCCCGGACGACCGGTGCCGGCCTGCGGGCGCCCGTCGCGGCCGGCGCGGCACCCGGCGTGACGCCGACGCCGCGACCGGCTGTCGACGGGGCCGCTGCCTACCCCTCCGCCGTCGCCCCGCCAGCCGCCGTCCCGGGTACGGCCGCGGCGGTCGCGCCGGTGCTGCCGGGCTCAGGTGGGACGGCCCCCGCACCCTGGGCCCCGGCCGTCCCGTCGGGAGCGGGCGGATCTCCGTCCGCGTCCTCCGCGTCCTCAGGGCCGGCCGCGTCGTCCGGGCCTGGGCCGGGGTCGCGCCCGAGCGCCCCGACGGTCTTCGTGCTGACGCTCGACACCGGCGAGGCGATGACGGTCAGCGGCCCGGGCGTGATCGGGCGTGCGCCCCGGCCGATCACGGGGGAGCGGTGCGACCACGTCGTCGTCATCGACGACCCCGAGCGCTCCCTGTCCCGTACGCACGCCCGCTTCGGGATCGACGCCCGCGGGTTCTGGGTGGCCGACGCGGGCTCGGGCAACGGCACGGTCGTCGTGCTGCCGTCGGGGCAGACGGCCGTCGTCGAGGCGGACCGACCCGTGCCGGTGCCGTCGGGCTCGACCGTCCGGCTCGGCGACCGCGAGGTCGTCGTCGAGGCGCTCCGCGCGGCCTGAGGCCGCCCACGGCGTCCGCGCGGCGAACGTCGTGCGCTCGCGTCGGGCGCTCGCGTCGTGCGACCGCGTCGTGCGACCGTGACGAGCGCCCGTGAGATGGGCGGGTGAACGCCGCAGGGCACCGCGACTGGTGCTCGCGGTGCCCTGCGGGACTGCCTTCTCAGCCGGATAGCCGAGTGGTCACCAGGTCTCGTCGTCGTCCGACGCCGAGGACGCGACGACGTCCGGACGGTCCTCGCGCGAGCCGCTGCGCATGCCCGCGGCCCGCCCGACCGGCGACTCCTCGTCGTCGAGCTCCGGCGCGAGGTACCCGAGCGAGCCGGCCCGCTTCTTCTTGGACGTCGAACCGGCTCCACCGGCGCCGCCCGCACCGCCACCGACCATGCCGGTGGCTCCGGGCCGGCCGCCTGCTGCGCCGCCCGCACCACCCGCGCCGCCCGCGCCGACGGGAGAGCCCATCGGGCCGGCCATGACCGCCCCGCCGCCCAGCGCGCCGGCAGGCGTGCCGAGGCCACCGGCGGTGCCGGAGAGCCGCGAGCCACCGACCGCGCCGAGCGCCGTTCCGCCGACCGCGAGGCCGCCGGCGAGCGCTCCGCCGACGACGCCACCACTGCCGGGCGCGGTGCCGCCGGGCAGGGTTCCCTGGCCCGGGCCGCCGTTGCCCAGCCCGCCGCCGAGGTTCGGGTTCGGTCCGCCGATCGGTCCGGGGCCGTAGGGCGTGCCGGCGCCCGGCCCGTCGCTGTGCACGTCGCCGCCGCCGTACTGCCACGGCGGCGTCGTCCCGTCCCCGGGATAGGTCGGGTCCGACCCGCCCGGACCGTCGCCTGGGTCGGGGTAGCCCGGGTCCGTCGGGTCGGGGTAGCCGGGGTCCGTGGGGTCGGGGTAGCCGGGGTCCGTGGGGTCGGGGTAGCCGGGGTCCGTGGGGTCGGGGTAGCCGGGGTCCGTGGGGTCGGGGTAGCCGGGATCGGTCGGGTCCGGGTAGCCGGGGTATGGCGGGTCCGTCGGTCCGCCGACGTCCGGGGGCTGGTAGTTCCCGGACGGGGGCGGCACCGAGCCGATCGGAGGCACGCCCCCGCCGGGGGGCGGGGTGCTGCCATTCGGTCCGGGAACCGAGGGGATCGTCGACGGGGTCCTGCCGCCCGGGGTGGCGGGATCGTCCTCCGGGACCCGGTACTCCTCGACTCGCTCGTTGAGGGAGAGCATGCGCGCCTGCAGGTCGTTGAGGTCGTTCGACATGCTCGTGAGCGCCTTGTCGGCCTCGTTCTCCCGCTGCTGGGCGCGGGCCTGCTCGATGTAGGTGATGCCCGGTCCGGCGCCGGCCTCCTCGTACTCCCGGCGCTCCCACGAGCTGAGCTGGCCGGACGGGAGCTGCTGGTACTCGGTCTGGGCGCGCGACACGATGCCCGCGGCGCTCTGCGCGACGCCGGCGGCGTCCACGACGACGTCGGCGTGCGCCTTGAGCTTGCGGACGATCTCGAGGATCTTCTCGTCGGCGGCCTCGGCCACCTTGCCCGAGACCCCCAGCTCGCCGCTCATCGCCCCGAGCCGCTCGCTGATCTCCTCGAGCGGCGTGGTCAGCTTGCGCAGGTCCATCGCGTCGTCGACGGCGAGGTCCGGCGCGGCGTCGAGCGTCTTCGCGAGCTCGGCGGCCTTCTCCCTGTCCATGGTCACCCTCCCCCTGTCTCGTGTGGTCGGTGCGGGTCGTCGGTGCCGCCGTCGGTCACGGCGGCGGTCGGTGCGTCGGCGGCAGCGCCGCGGCGTCGTGCGACGAGGATGAGCGCGGTGGCGACGGCAGCCAGCGCGACGCCGCCCAGCCCGGCCCAGGCGAGCGGCGCGGCCGATCCGTCGTCGGCGTCCTCGGCGGCGGGGGGTGCGGCGCTCGGCGCGGCGGAGGGCTCCGCGGTCGCCCCCGCCGTGGCGGCGGGCGTCGCGCTCGGCGTCGGCTCGGCGCTGGGCGTCGTGAGCGCCATGACCTGCTCGTAGGTCGGCACGCTCAGCTCGTCGTGGTCGAGGAACGGGCTCTCGTCGGGGTACTTCGCGGGGTCCTGCTCGAGCATCTGCCGGACGTTGACGGTGCCGAAGCCGTAGAAGTCGTCCCGGTAGATCTCGTGCTCCTCGCCGTTGGTGTTGCGCACCAAGGCCTGCAGGAGCTGGTTCGTCGTCGCGTCGGGGTACGCGGACTTGACGAGCGCGAGCGCGCCCGCGGTGTACGCGGTCGCGTTCGACGACCCGCTGCGCTCGGAGTAGCCCGCCAGGTCGTCGTCGAGCTGGTGGATGTCCTCCCCGGGGGCGACGACGCCCGTGCCGGACGGCGCGCCGCCCCAGACCTTCCCGTCGGGGCCGATCGAGTCGACCGCGACCACGCCGTTGAACTGGGCGGGGTAGCCGAGCGCCGGGCTCTTCTCGTCGGACGTCACCGCGGCGACGATGATCGCCCCGGACGCCAGAGCGGGAGCGATGCCCTCTTCGCCCCAGCCGCCGGTGGAGTTCAGCGAGATCGAGATGATGTCCGCGCCGTCCTCGACGGCCTGCAGGATCGCGAGGTCGAGCTCGTTGTTGGTGCGGCCCTCGAACGGCTCGCAGACACCCTTCTCGGTGCCCTCGGGGCCGACGAGCGCGGAGTAGAAGGTGACGGTCGCGTCGGGGGCGATCCCGAGCGTCCCGGGCTCCCCGTCCAGCCCCTTCCCGGTCCCGACGACGAGCGCGCTCATCCCGGTGCCGTGCGCGGCGGCGGGCGTGTCCTGCGCAGCGGGCAGGCGGTCGCCGCCCCGCTCCTCGGCGCAGAAGGACGGCTCGTGGACCGTCAGGTCGGCACCGCGCAGGTCTCCCGAGTCCGGGGCGATCGCGGTGTCGATGATCGCGACGTGCACGCCCTTGCCCGTGGTGCGCTCGTGGATGGCGTCCATGCCGGTCTTCGTGAAGTACCACATCCCGCCGTCCGAGTCGCCGGCGGCCGTCGCCGGGGCGACGCCGAGGCAGCCCAGCGCCGCCGCACAGGCGAGCGCGGCCACCGAGCGACGACGGAGGAGCGGGCGTGCGGTCACGAGTAGTTGTTCTCCGACGGGGGAGAGGCGTACGGCCCGGACGGCGGGTACGGGCCGTAGGGCGGGTACGGGCCGTAAGGGGTCGGGGGGTGCAGCCGCTCGTCGAGGTCCGCGAACAGGGCGCGGACGTCCTCGTCGTGCGCCGCCAGGTCGGCCTCGGTGTCCTTGAGCGCGACGCGGAACGTCTCGATCTGCGACTGGAGCGCGCGCAGGTTGTCGGAGACGTCGCGGAGCAGCAGGCGGTACTGGCGCGAGAAGTCGACCGCGGAGCCCACGGCGGACCACGTCGGGCTGTACTGCCGGCCCAGGATGTTCGTCGCCTCGGTGCGCACGTCGTCCACCAGGTCGTACAGCTCGATCAGCGTGCCGAGGCGCTTCTTGAGCACCTCGCTCTGGATCTCGAGGTCGTCGGTCGGCACGGTTCCCCCCTCGTGGTCGTCAGTGCGCTGGGCGTGGGTCCGGGCCGTGGCGGGGAGGTCCCTGCCACGGCCCGGACTCGGGGTCACCAGCGGGCGGCGTTGGCGCGCTCGGTGGCCTGGTAGTCCTCGTTGGACGTGGAGACCGCGGTGCCGATCTCGGCGAGCAGCGCCTTCATGTCCGTGATGGCCGAGGTCCACTTGGCGCGGGCCGCCTCGTAGGAGGTCGACGCCTCGCCGGACCAGTTGGCGCGCAGCGGCTGCAGCGACTGGTCCATGTCGTTGAGCCGGCCCTCGATCTGGGAGGCGCCGGCCTGGATGTCGGCGGCGGCCGTGGACAGGCCGCCGAAGTTCACCTTGAGGTCGCTCATGATGATGCTTCCCTTCGTCAGCCGAGGCGCCCGGACAGGCGCGAGAACGTGGACTGCTGCTGGTCGTCGGACGCCGTGTAGGTCGACTGCGACGTGAGCAGGTTCTGCTCGAACTCGTTGAGCGCCGAGACGATCTTGGTCGCGTCCTCACGCCACCGGACCATCAGCTGGTTGAACGCGACCGCGCCCTGGCCCTGCCAGTGCGACCCGATCCCGGCCAGCTTGCCCTCGAGCGAGCCCAGCTCCTTCTGCAGCTCACCACGCGTCCGGGCGACGACGTCCGCTCCCTGCTTGATCGCACCATCAGCTGCGGAGACCTCTCCTGCCATGACACCTCCCCCATGCCCGACCCGTCCGGGCCGATGCCGGGCACGACCCCGGACAGGGCCACGCCAGTTCCGGCGAATGTTCGCGAAACCGACCGCACCATATCCGACACCCCCCAGGTCCGTCCTGCCGAGCAACCATCCTGTGGACGGCCCGGACGATCGCGTCGCGGCCTGCGCTCGACGGGGAAATGCCTGGTCGGGAGAGGCGTGGACGCCCCCGAGCCGGACCGTCGGAGCGAGGACGGCCGTTCGGACAATCACCCGGACGGGCGGGACGCCCGCGTGGGTCCGGGCCGTGGCGGGGAGGTCCCTGCCACGGCCCGGACTCGGGGTCACCAGCGGGCGGCGTTGGCGCGCTCGGTGGCCTGGTAGTCCTCGTTGGACGTGGAGACCGCGGTGCCGATCTCGGCGAGCAGCGCCTTCATGTCCGTGATGGCCGAGGTCCACTTGGCGCGGGCCGCCTCGTAGGAGGTCGACGCCTCGCCGGACCAGTTGGCGCGCAGCGGCTGCAGCGACTGGTCCATGTCGTTGAGCCGGCCCTCGATCTGGGAGGCGCCGGCCTGGATGTCGGCGGCGGCCGTGGACAGGCCGCCGAAGTTCACCTTGAGGTCGCTCATGATGATGCTTCCCTTCGTCAGCCGAGGCGCCCGGACAGGCGCGAGAACGTGGACTGCTGCTGGTCGTCGGACGCCGTGTAGGTCGACTGCGACGTGAGCAGGTTCTGCTCGAACTCGTTGAGCGCCGAGACGATCTTGGTCGCGTCCTCACGCCACCGGACCATCAGCTGGTTGAACGCGACCGCGCCCTGGCCCTGCCAGTGCGACCCGATCCCGGCCAGCTTGCCCTCGAGCGAGCCCAGCTCCTTCTGCAGCTCACCACGCGTCCGGGCGACGACGTCCGCTCCTTGCTTGATCGCACCATCAGCTGCGGAGACCTCTCCTGCCATGACACCTCCCCCATGCCCGACCCGTCCGGGCCGATGCCGGGCACGACCCCGGACAGGGCCGTGCCGGTGCGGCGACTGCGCGTCGCACCGAGGACCACACAAGCACGGCGGCCCGGTCCGCGGCGGGCGGCACCCGCCGGCTGTGGACGGGTGGTCGTCCGCGGGCGCCGACCGCTCTCCTGGTTATGCTGACCGACGCGTGCCGGATGCCCCGACCCGCGCCGACCTGCACCGCGGCCGCGCCGCGGACCGCCGGCACGGGGGAGCCCGGGGAGCAGGCACGCCGGAGACCCGAGAGACCCGCCCGACCGACCCGAGGACGTCGATGACCGAGAGCACGCCGACGAGCCCCGTGGGCACGCTGCTGCGGATCTCGGTCACGTGCGGTGACCGGCGCGTCGACCTCGGCGCCCCCGGCAACGTCGCGGTCGTGGAGATCGTGCCCGGCCTCGCGCGGTCCCTCGGGGTCCTCGACGCGGGCGCCGTGTACGGCGGCTACCGGCTCGTCACCCCGACGGGCGAGACGCTGGACCCCGCCCGGTCGCTGCTCGCCGCCGGCGTCGAGGACGGCGAGGTGCTCACGCTCGAGTCGGGTGCGGCGCAGCCCGAGCCCCGCGTGTACGACGACGTCGTCGAGGCCGTCGCGGACGCCGTGGAGGACCGGTTCCGGCCGTGGACGCCGCACGACAGCGCGCTGGGCGCCGCCTGGGGCGCCGCCGCGCTCGTCGTCGCAACCGGTCTCCTCCTGCTCGGCGCGCCCCTCGCGGAGCCGCTGCCGCCCGTCGCCGCCGCGGTCGGTGCCCTGCTGGCCGTGGCCGCCGGCGCGGTCGTCGCGCGGGTGGGCCGGGACGCCGTCGCGGGCCGGGTCCTGGTCCTCGCCGGTGGGTTCCTGGGCGCCGTCGCGGGCCTGACCGTGGGGACCGCAGCGCCGTCGTGGGGCTGGCCCGCCGCCGCGGCCGGGGCGGGCCTCGTCGTCGTGGCGGCGCTCGCGCTGGCGGCGCTGCCGGAGGGCCGCGAGGTCGCCGTCGGCCCCGCCGCCCTGGGACTGGCCCTCGCGGTGGTGGGGACCACCGTGGAGCTCGGCGGCTCGGCGCCGGCCGACGTGCTCGCGGTCGTGGTCGCCGTCGTGCTCACCGCGAGCATCGGCGTGCCGTGGCTCGCGCTCGCCACCACCCCGCTGCGCGTGGTGTCGCCGCGCAGCGACGCGGAGATCCTGCTCGACCCCGTGCCGATCGACCCGGACCGGGTGCGGCGCCAGCTCGACAGCGGCTACCGGGTCCAGCTCGCGCTGCGGGTCGCCGTGGGCGTCGTGACCCTCGTCGCGACGCCCACGCTCGTCGGCGGCGGGCTCGCGGCGTCGCTGCTCGTCGTGGTCGGCTGGGTCGGGCTGCTGCTGTCGACGCGCCAGTCGTACACGCGCGCCGACGTGCTCGTCGTCGTCGCGATGGGGATCACCGGGCTCGCCCTGGCGATCCTGAGCGCCGCGCTGCTGCACCCGGGCTGGCGCACCGCGCTCGTGTGCGCGGCGGGTGCCGCGGTCGTCCTGCTCGTCGGGCTCGGGCTCGTCGCACCGCGGCGCCGCGTCGCGCTGGCGCGCACCGGCGACGTGCTCGAGATGCTGTCCCTGGCCGTCCTGCTGCCGCTCGGCGTGGCCGCGGCCGGCCTGGTCTGACGGGCGGTCCGCGCGCACCATGGCAGCCAAGCGCGACCTCGTCGAGGCGCAGACCTTCAGCCGTCGTCGCCTGCTCACCGCGTTCCTCAGCGGAGCCCCGGGCGGCCAGGAGCTCGAGCCCACGAAGCCGCTGCGCGGGGTGGTCGCCGGCATCACGCTGAGCGTGATCGTCGTCCTCGGCTCGCTGGGCTGGGGGATGCTGCAGCGTGACCCGACGGGGTGGGAGAACGAGCGGCTCGTCGTCGTCGAGGACGTGGGCACGCGCTACGTGTCGAGCGACGGCACGCTCTACCCGGTGCTGAACGCGACCAGCGCGCGCCTGGCGATCCCCGCGACGTCGTTCGACGTGGTGCAGCTCGGCGCGGACGTGATCGCGGACGCCCCGCGCGGGCCGACCATCGGCATCCCCGGCGCCCCCGACGCGCCCCCGGCGGCCGCGTCGCTCGTCGGCACGGGCTGGTCGTCGTGCGTCGCGGGCGACGGGGTGGCGACGAGCGTGGGCGTCGACGTCGCGACCGAGCCGGAGGACGCCGTCGCGGTCGTCGTCCAGGACCGCACGTTCGTGGTCGCCGACGGCGTGCGGCACCTGGTGCCGGCCGACCAGGTCGCGGCCGTGCTGCGCGCCACCGGGCTCGACGCGCAGGCGCCGGTCGAGGTCCCCGCCCGGTGGCTCAACCTGTTCCCCGAGGGGACCGACCTGGTCCCGCTGACCGTGGCGGGTGCCGGTGAGCCGGCACCGTCCGGGACCGGGCTGCGCGCGCTCGACGTGGGCACGGTCGTCAGCGTGACGACCGTGGGACAGGAGGACCGCTCGTACGTCGTGCTGGAGGACGGCACGCTCGCCGAGCTGAGCCCGTTCGCGACCGGCCTGTACGCGCTCGGGTCCGGTGCGGGCGCGCAGGAGGTCGAGATGAGCGCGGCGCAGGTCGCGCGGGCGGGCATCGGCGAGCCGGTCGCCCCCGCGGACTGGCCGGTGGACAGCGTCACCGCGCTGCCGGGCGACCGGGCGGCGTGCGCCGTGCTCACGACGGGGGCCCGAGCGGGTGTCGCCCTGGTCTCGGCCGAGCCGCCCGCCGCGGCGGGCGTCGCGATCGTCCCGGGCGGCGGCGCGCTGTTCCTCGCGCAGTCCGCTCCCGACGCCGCGGGCGCGTACGGACTCGTCGACGAGACCGGGCTCCGGTACGGGCTGCCCGGCGCCGACGAGGAGACGCTCGCCCGTCTGGGGTACGCGCCCGACGACGTCGTCGTCGTGCCCCCGGCGTGGGCGGAGCTCTTCGGGACGGGACCGGACCTCACGACGACGGCCGCGACGATCCCGAGCGTGCCGTGACCACCGCGTCGGTCCCGCCGGCGCGCCGGGTGACGGGCACGGCCCTCCTGGTGCTCGCGGTGGGCGTGCTGACGGGTGCCGGCGTCGCGGCGGGCCCGGCTGCGGACGCCGCGGAGCGGACCGCCGCGACCGAGCAGACGTGCGGCGACCAGCCGGAGCGGCTCGAGACCGCGGCACCGCCCGCGCTGACCTGGCTGGCGGCGGACCAGGCATGGGCGACCGCCACGGGCGCCGGCGTCGTCGTGGCCGTCGTCGACTCCGGCGTGGACGTCCGCAACCCGCACCTCGCGGACGCCGTCGAGAAGGGCACGGACGTCGTCGGGAAGTCGAAGGACGCGACCGGCCGCACGGACACGTGGTCGCACGGCACCGCGGTCGCCGGGATCATCGCCGCGCGCGAGGTCCAGGGCTCGGGCGTGGTGGGCCTCGCCCCGGACTCGACCATCCTGCCGGTGCGCGTCTACTACGGCGACGACGAGCAGTGGAACGACGCAGGGCTCGGGCCGACCGCCGCACGCATGGCCGACGGCATCCGGTGGGCGGCCGAGCACGGCGCGGACGTCATCAACGTCTCGATGTCGGCCAGCACCGACGACCCGGACCTGCACGCGGCGGTGCGCGAGGCGACCGCGGCGGGTGCGCTCGTGGTCGCGAGCGCGGGCAACCGGCAGACGGCGGACGACACGAGCGACCGCCCGCGCTACCCGGCGGCGTACCCGGAGGTTCTCGGCGTGGCCGCGGTCGGCTCCGACCTGCAGCCGTCGGGGGAGTCGATCCACGGCGAGCAGGTCGGCGTCGCCGCACCCGGCCAGCAGGTGCTGTCCGTCTTCCCCGGCGAGGGCGACTGCTGGTACGCCGCCGACGCGGCCTCGTCGAGCTGGTCGACGGCGTACGTGAGCGCGGCGGCGGCGCTGGTCGCGGAGCGGTTCCCGGACGAGTCCCCCGCGCAGTGGGCCTACCGCCTGCAGGTGACGGCTGCGCGCGCGTCGGCCGGGGAGCGCACGGACGAGGTGGGCTGGGGCGTGGTCCGGCCGGACCAGGCGCTCGTGTTCGTCGACGACGGCACGGCGGTGGGCCCGCCGAACCCGGCCGCCACCCCGACGCCGGCAGCGGCGGCGCCCACGCCCGTGCAGGTGGCGCCCGCGGTCGACCCGCTCGCGCCCGTCCGGGACGCGGCGGTCTGGTGGGCGCTCGCAGGCGCCGCGGTGGTCACGCTCACCGCGCTGGCGTGGCGCCTGGTGCCCCGCGGCCCGTCCCGGCGGGTGCCGTGAGCTCCGGGGCGCGCGTCCGCTGGGGCGCCGCGACCTCGCCCGGCGGCCGCGCCGGCAACGAGGACGCACTGCTCGCGCAGGACGACGTGTTCGTCGTGGCCGACGGCATGGGCGGGCACGACGCGGGGGAGGTGGCCAGCGCGGCCGCGGTGGCCTCGCTGCGCGCGCTCGTCGGACGCGGCGCCGGTCCCGACGAGGTGCACGACGCGCTGCTCGCGGCGCACCAGGCGGTGCGTGCCGTCCCGTCGACCAGCGACCGTCGCCCGGGGACCACGGTGTCCGGTGTCGTCCTGACCGTGCACGACGGCACGCCCTGCTGGGTGGTGCTGAACGTGGGGGACTCGCGGACCTACCGGATGGCGGGAGCGGTGCTCGAGCAGGTGACGCGCGACCACTCGGAGGTCGCGGAGCTCGTCGCGGACGGGCTGCTGCTGCCCGACGAGGCGGCGCGGCACCCGTGGCGGCACGTCGTGACGCGCGTGCTGGGTGGTGGGGCGACCGCGGTCGACCCCGACGTCCTGGTGATGGCGGTGAGCCCGGGGGACCGGATGCTGGCCTGCACCGACGGGCTCACCGACGCGCTGCCGGACGCGCGCATCGAGGCCGAGCTCAAGGCCGAGCCGGACCCGCAGGCCGCCGCGGACCGGCTGGTCGCCACGGCCGTCGCCGCGGGCGCGAGCGACAACGTCACGGTCGTCGTGGTGGACGCCCAGCCGCGTCCGGCGCGCTGAGCTCGCCGCCGTCGCCCGGTCCACGGCCGGGTCCGCTGCCGGGTCGGGCGACCGCGCCGGCACCGACCCGCCGCGCCCCGCGGCCGGCACGTAGCCCGTCGACCGTGAGGACGGTGAGCGCGACCCACACCAGCGCGAACCCGGCCCAGCGCGCCGGCGGCATGCGCTCCCCGAGCAGCGCGACGCCGATCACGAAGTGCATCACCGGCGTCACGTACTGCAGGAGCCCGACGACGGTGAGCGGCAGGACGCGGGCCGCGGCGTTGAACAGCAGGAGCGGGACGGACGTCAGGACCCCGGACAGGGCGAGCAGCGCGGCGTGCCCCCATCCGTGGCCCAGGAAGGTCCCGTGCCCCTGGGCGTGCAGCACCAGCAGGAACGCGAGCGCGAGGGGCGCCAGGACCAGCGTCTCCGCGGCGAGACCGGGTGCCGCGGCCACGCCCCGGACGCCGCGGTTCTTGATGAGCCCGTAGAGCCCGAACGACGCGGCGAGGACCAGGGCGATCCAGGGCACCTGTCCGTAGCCCACGGCCAGCACGACGACGGCGAGCGCCCCGAAGCTGAGCGCGACGACCTGCGCGCGGCGCAGCCGCTCGTGCAGCACGGTCACCGCGAGCGTGACGGTGACGAGGGGGTTCACGAAGTACCCGAGCGAGGCGTCGACGACGCGGTCCGTCTGCACGCCGAGCACGAAGACCAGCCAGTTCGTCGCCAGCAGCACCGCGGCGAGGGCGAGGAGACCGAGGGTGCGCGGTGAGCGCAGGACGACCACGAGCTCGCGCCAGGTCCGGGTGACGGTCAGCACCGCGGCGCAGAAGACGAGCGACCACAGAGCCCGGTGCGCCACGACCTCGGCCGGGCCCGCGGGCGCCAGCACGGTGAAGTACAGCGGCAGCAGGCCCCAGAGCACGTACGCGCCCAGGCCCGCTCCGAGTCCGCGCCGCGGGTCGAGGTCCGTCACCCCAGCACCCTAGGTGGGCGCTCGGACACGGACGCCGCCCGGCTCGTCGGACGGGTCTCCCCCGGGTACGGAAGTAGCCCCGACCGGTGCGCGGACGAGCGGTTGACGCTCCGGGCGCGCGCCCCTAGTGTCCGTTTGCAGCAAGTTGCCGTCGTTCTTGCGGCGGTCTTGCAGCACTGGAGACGCGCTCCGGGTGGCGACACCGCAGGTCGTCGCCCGGGCACCTCCTCCACGCCGGGAACGGCGTGGCGTCTCCGGAGCGGGTCGGTCGGGTCACCGGCCGACGAACGGACGTCGCGACGGTGCGACGTCCGCGACGCCCGACGACGACGTCGGGCCCGAACCGAGGAGGACGTCGTGCTCTCGACCCCGAACCCCGCCCCGCCCGCACGCGAGCCCGACGCGACCGGCGCCCGCCGGGTGCTGCGCGCGGTCGCCGCGTTCGCCGTCGCGGTGCTCGCCCTGACCGGTGTCGGCACGGCCGTCACGGTCGGCGGCGCACCGCCCGCGGACGCCGCCCCGCCCGGAGCGCGCAACGTGGGCGTCAACCTCTTCCAGTGGACGTGGAACGCCATCGGCCGCGAGTGCACCGAGCACCTGGGCCCCGACGGCTACGCGTGGGTGCAGACGTCGCCGCCCAACGAGCACCCGGTGCTCGCCGGGCAGTGGTGGACCTCCTACCAGCCGGTGAGCTACCGGATCGAGTCCAAGCTCGGCACGCGCGCGGAGTACGCCGCGATGATCGCGACCTGCAAGGCCGCGGGCGTCGAGGTCATCGCCGACGTCGTGATCAACCACATGTCCGGCCAGACCAGCGGCACGGGCTGGGCGGGCACGGTGTTCACCGAGGAGCGGTACCCCGGTCCGGCGGGCGGCTACTCGCCCGCGGACTTCCACAGCTGCCGGACCAACATCGCGAGCTACGGCGACCGGTACCAGGTGCAGAGCTGCCGGCTCGTCGGGTTGCAGGACCTCGACACGGGCGCCGAGTACGTCCGCCAGGAGATCGCCGACTACCTCAACGACCTGATCTCGCTGGGCGTGCGCGGCTTCCGCGTGGACGCCGCCAAGCACATCGCGGCGAGCGACCTCGCCGCGATCAAGGCGAAGCTCTCCGACCAGAGCGTCTACATCGTCCAGGAGGTCATCGGCGCCGGCGGGGAGCCGGTGCAGCCCAGCGAGTACCTGGGCGTGGGCGACTCGCACGAGTTCAGCTACGCCCGCCACCTCAAGAGCGTGTTCTCCGGCGGGAACCTGACGTCGCTGCAGGGCCTGGCCGGCGCGTCGTGGCTGCTGCCCTCGGACAAGGCGGGCGTGTTCGTCGACAACCACGACACGGAGCGCAACGGCGAGACGCTGAGCTACAAGAACGGCTCGACCTACCGCCTCGCGAACGTCTTCATGCTCGCGTACCCCTACGGCTGGCCCACGGTCTACTCCGGCTACGCGTTCTCGAACAACGACGCGGGCGCCCCGCAGTCCGGCAGCGGCGAGGTGACCGACGCGGTCTGCGGCCAGGGCACCTGGACCTGCGCCCACCGCTGGAACGAGACCGCGCACCTGGTGGGCTTCCGCAACGCGGTCGCCGGGACCGCGGTCACCGGGTGGTGGGACAACGGGTACGACCAGATCGCCTTCGGCCGCGGTGACAAGGGGTACGTCGCGATCAACCGGTCCGGGAACCCGCTGACGCGCACGTTCGCGACGAGCCTGCCCGCGGGCCGGTACTGCGACGTCGTGTCCGGCTCCGCGGGCTCGTCGTGCACGGGCACTACCGTCACCGTGGACGGCGGCGGAAACGCGACCTTCACGGTGCCGGCCGCCGGCGCGGTCGCGCTGCACGTCGCCGCCCGCCCCGGCACGACGACGAGCCCGTCGCCCACGACGAGCGCGCCGGCGGGCCAGGACACGACGGTCTACTACGCGACGACGAAGGGGTGGCCGGCGTACCGCGTCCACTACCGCGTCGGCACCGGCGCGTGGACCGCCGTCCCCGGCGTGGCGCTCACGGCGGCGTGCACCGGCTGGGTGTCCCGCACGATCGACAACGACGGCGTGCCGATCACGGCGGCGTTCACCGACGGGGCCGGCTCGTGGGACAACAACGGGTCGCGCGACTACACGCTCACGGGTGCGGTGGCCGCGGTCTCCGGGGGGACCGTCACGACGAGCGACCCGTGCGGCGGCACCGCGACACCGACCTCGTCGCCGACCTCCACCCCGACCTCCACCCCGACCTCCACGCCGACCGCCACGCCGTCGCCCACGGCGAGCCCGACGAGCGCGGCCTCGGCCGTGTCCTTCGGCGTCACCGCGAGCACGACGTGGGGGCAGGAGCTCTACGTCGTGGGCGACGTCGCGGCGCTCGGCGCCTGGTCGCCGGCCCGGGCCGTGGCGCTCTCGTCGTCCGCCTACCCCGTCTGGCGGGCGTCCGTGACGCTGCCCGCGGGAACGGTCGTGCAGTACAAGTACGTCCGCAAGGACGCGTCCGGCGCGGTGACGTGGGAGAGCGGCGCGAACCGCGCCGTCACCGTGCCGGGCAGCGGCGTGCTCACGCTGCACGACACCTGGCGCGGCTGACCGCGCACCGCGACCGCCGGGCCGGCCTGCCTCCGGACGTGGGGTCGGCGGGCTCGGCACGGGCGGGTGGTGCGTGCGCGTGGAGGTGCGCGCGCCACCCGTCCACCCCGGCCCCGGGTGTCCACGGCTGTCCGCATGCTGGCGCGGAGGCGAGGAACGGACGTGAGGTCGTCCTAAACTGACCGGCAGCACCGCCCTGCCCGCCGCGACCCGCCCCTGGCGAGGTGCAGCGATCCCGCCCCTCGAGGGCGCGGGACGGCAGGGCCCTGGTCCCGATCGGAAGGTCCGCCCGTGAGCACCCCGACCCTGCGCGTCGCCGTCGTCGGCGCCGGCCCCGCCGGCATCTACGCGTCCGACATCCTGTCCAAGACCGACCTGGACGTGAGCATCGACCTGTTCGAGCGGCTCCCCGCGCCGTTCGGCCTGGTGCGCTACGGCGTGGCGCCGGACCACCCGCGCATCAAGCAGATCATCGTCGCGCTGCACAAGGTCCTCGAGCGCGGTGACATCCGCCTGCTCGCGAACGTCGACTACGGCACCGACGTCAAGCTCGACGACCTGCGCCAGTTCTACGACGCGGTGATCTTCTCCACGGGCTCCATCCGGGACGCCGCGCTCCCGATCCCGGGCATCGAGCTGGACGGCTCCTACGGCGCCGCGGACTTCGTGTCCTGGTACGACGGTCACCCCGACGTCCCGCGCACCTGGCCGCTCGACGACACGCAGGTCGCGGTGCTCGGGGCGGGCAACGTGGCGCTCGACGTCGCGCGCATCCTCGCCAAGCACGCGGACGACCTGCTCCCGACCGAGGTCCCGGCGAACGTCTACGACGTCCTGAAGGCGAGCCCGATCACCGACGTGCACGTGTTCGCGCGCCGCGGGCCCGCGCAGGTCAAGTTCTCGCCGCTGGAGCTCCGCGAGCTCGGGCACGTGCCGGACGTCGACGTGATCGTGTACCCGGAGGACTTCGAGTTCGACGAGGGCTCCATGGCCGCGATCCACTCGTCGAACCAGACCAAGCAGGTCGTCAAGACCCTCACGGACTGGACGCTCAAGGAGCCCGAGGAGTTCACCGCCTCGCGCCGCATCCACCTGCACTTCCTGCACAAGCCGGCCGAGATCCTCGGCGAGGACGGCAAGGTCGTCGGGATCCGCACCGAGCGCACGGCGCTCAACGGCGACGGCAACGCGACCGGCACGGGGCAGTTCCACGACTGGCCCGTCCAGGCCGTGTACCGCGCGGTCGGCTACTTCGGCTCGCCGCTGGTCGACATCCCGTTCGACGACGTCGCAGGCGTCATCCCCAACCGCGAGGGCCGTGTGGTCGACGTCGACGGCGAGCACCTGCCCGGCGTCTACGCGACCGGCTGGATCAAGCGCGGCCCGGTGGGGCTGATCGGGCACACCAAGTCGGACGCGTCGGAGACGATCCGTCACCTCGTCGAGGACGCGCAGGCCGAGGGCTTCGTGAGCGCGACCGACCGCGACCCCGCCGCCGTGACCGAGTTCCTCACCTCGCGCGGCGTGGACGTCATCGAGTGGGGCGGCTGGGAGCTGCTCGACGCCTACGAGCGCGGGCTCGGCGAGCCGCACGGGCGTGAGCGGGTCAAGCTGGTCCCGCGCGAGGAGATGGTCGACGTGGCGCTGGGCCGCTCCGCCGCGCGCTGACCGCGCGCACCACGCACCACCCGGGAACGGTGGTCCGTCCAGGGACGTTGCCTGGAGGGACCACCGTTCTTCTTTCGCTTCCCGACGAGCACGCACAGGCAGGACACCGATGACGACGCGGCACCACTTCAACGGCCTCAAGACGGCGGCGCTCTTCGGCGTCATGTGGGCCGTCCTGCTCGGACTCGGCTGGGTGCTGGGCGGGGGCACGTCGAAGTTCCTGCTCGTCTTCACGGCGCTCGGGCTCGTCGGGACGGCCGTCAGCTACTGGAACTCGGACAAGATCGCGATCCGCACCATGCAGGCCGTGCCCGTCACCGAGGCGCAGCAGCCCGCGATGTACCGCATCGTGCGCGAGCTCTCGACCCAGGCACGCCAGCCCATGCCGCGCCTGTACGTCTCGCCGACCATGGCGCCCAACGCGTTCGCCACCGGCCGCAACCCGCGCAACGCCGCGGTCTGCTGCACGGCCGGCATCCTGCAGCTGCTCGACGAGCGCGAGCTCCGCGGGGTCCTGGGCCACGAGCTGCAGCACGTCTACAACCGGGACATCCTCACGTCGTCCGTCGCCGCCGCGGTGGCCGGCGTGATCACCTCGCTCGCGCAGATGGCGCTGTGGTTCGGCGGGGGAGACCGGCGCGAGGGCGGCAACCCGCTCGCCGGCCTGCTGCTGCTGTTCCTGGCGCCCTTCGCCGCGATGCTGATCCAGATGGCGATCAGCCGCACGCGCGAGTACGACGCCGACGAGGACGGCGCCGCCCTGACCGGCGATCCCCTCGCGCTCGCCTCCGCGCTGCGCAAGCTGGAGAGCGGCACCAAGGCGCGCCCGCTGCCGCAGGACCAGAAGCTCGAGAACGTCTCGCACCTGATGATCGCGAACCCGTTCCGCGGCGCCGGCATGGCGCGCCTGTTCTCCACCCACCCGCCGATGGCGGACCGCATCGCACGCCTCGAGGCGCAGGCCGGCACCATCGGCGGCATCACGCGCTACTGAGGACGGCGCGGGCGCGGGCGGCGGCTACCTCGGGGCCGGAGCTGACGAGAGGGCGCGCCCCGGCCGGGGCGCGCCCTCTCGTCGTCCCGCGTCAGCGGTAGTTCACGAACTGCAGCGCGGCGTCCACGTCGGCGCCCTTGAGCAGGGCGATCGCGGCCTGCAGGTCGTCGCGGCTCTTGCTGGTCACCCGCAGCTCGTCGCCCTGGATCTGCGTCTTGACGGTCTTGGGGCCCTCGTCGCGGATGATCTTGGCGAGCTGCTTCGCGATCTCCGTCGACAGCCCCTCCTTGATGCTCGCGGCGAGCCGGTACTCCTTGCCCGACGGCTTGGGCTCGCCGTCGCCCGTGTCGAGCGCCTTGAGCGAGATGCCGCGCTTGATGAGCTTGGACTGGAAGACGTCGAGCACCGCGAGCACCCGCTCGGAGGAGTTGGCGACCATGAGCACCGACTCCCCGCTCCAGGTGATCGACGCACCGACGCCCTTGAAGTCGTAGCGCTGCGCGATCTCCTTCGAGGCCTGGTTGAGCGCGTTGTCGACCTCCTGCCGGTCGACCTTGCTGACGACGTCGAACGACGAGTCGCTCGCCATGTGGCACCCCTCCGATGTCCGTTCCGTGCCTGTGTCACCCGGCTGTCCACCCGTCGTTTTCTCGACCGGCCCCGGGTGTTGCTATCCTTCCACGGCACGCTGCGCGAGCGGCGGTCGGGATGCACGACGACCTCGTCGGCCCGGCCCCTGATCGCACGGCGGCACCACCCCGGCGGGTTACCCGAGTGGCCAAAGGGGGCTGACTGTAAATCAGCTGGCAACGCCTACGGGGGTTCGAATCCCTCACCCGCCACGTTGCCGAAGGGGCGCCCCACGGGGCGCCCCTTCGCTTTCCCATCCCGCGCCGCCCACCCCCGCCCCCACCCGCGAGCGGTCACGCTCCGCACCCCCGCGGCCCGGGCACCCCGCCCACCCGCCCTCGCACACCTCACCCCCCCCACCCCGCACCCCCCACCCCCACGCCCCCCACCTCCCGCGAGCGCGGACGGTGCGTGCCGAGCGCGCCCGTTGACCGTCCGCGCTCACCCGGCACCGTCCGCGCTCGCGGGCACGTGCGCGCGGTTACCTGCGCGACCGCGGACCTGCGCGCCCTGACCGCTCGCCCCCCGGCACCGCCCCACCCCACCCCACCCGGGCGTGCCTCCCCCCGCGAGCGCGGACGGTGCGTGCCGAGCGCGCCCGTTGACGGTCCGCGCTCGACCTGTACCGTCCGCGCTCGCGGTTGGTGTGCGCGCGGTTGGTGTGCGCGCCGGGGGGTGTGCACGCGGGACTGGTGCGCGGCCGGGGGCGCGCGCGGTACGCCCCACGGCACTTCACCTCATCGCCGCGACTGCGGACGGTGTGTAGCGAGCGTGACTGTTGATCGTCCGCGCTCACCTCTTGCTGTCCGCGGTCGCGGGTCGGGGCGTGGACGGTTCGGGTCGCGATCGGTACTGACGTTGGGTTCGGGCGTGCGCCGGGCGCGGGCGCCTCGTCGTCGTGGACAACCCGCCGGCGGTGGTCATGGCGGTGGGTCCTCCCGTGAGGCGGGCTGGGGTCGGGTGGCTGAGTGAGGGGTGGGGACAAGGGGTGGGGCGCGCTCGTCCTCTGGCAGCCTCGGCGAGGGGTCGAGGACGGGGGAGCCATGGGGACGACGAGCGGGCTCGTGACGGGCCGTGGCGCGGAGTCGGCGCGTCGCGCGGGCGACGTGCGGGTGCGGCGCGGGGCGTACGTGGGCCGTGACCACTGGGACGGGCTGACGCCCGACGAGCGGTATCTCCTGGCCGTCCAGGCGACCGCGAGCGCCGCGCGCGGCGCTCCGTTGCTCTCGCACTGGTCCGCAGCAGCGGTCTGGGGCCTTCCGGCGGTCGGCCGACCCGACGACCGCGTCCACATCACCCTCCCGGAGGCGTCCGGCGGCCGCTCCAAGCGGGGCGTCGTCCGGCACACCCGCGCCGGCGAGGTGTCGCAGCGGGTGCACGCCGGCCTGCTGGTGACGAGCGCCGCCCGCACCGCCATCGACCTCGCGCGCGTCGGAGGCCTCGCGTCTGGGCTGGTCGCGGCGGACGCCGCCCTGCGGGCGCGGCTGGCGACGCCCGACGAGCTCGCCGCCGAGGTCGCGCCCTTGGTGGCCCGGCGGGGCGCGCGCGCTGCTCGAGCGGTCGCCTCGCTCGCCGACGCCCGCAGCGAGTCTCCCGGAGAGTCGCTGAGCAGGGCGCGGATGCACGAGCACGGGCTGCCGATGCCCCGGCTCCAGCACGACGTGTACGACGGTCGCGGCTTCGTCGGGCGCGTGGACTTCTGGTGGCCGGAGCTCGGCGTGGCCGGTGAGTTCGACGGCAGGGTGAAGTACGACGACGCGGACGGGCCGGACGTCCTCTGGCGCGAGAAGGTCCGCGAGGACCGCCTCCGCGCGCTCGTGCGCGCGTTCGTCCGGTGGACGTGGGACGACGCCTGGCGGGGTGGCCCGATGTGCGACGCCCTGCGCCGTGCGGGCGTCCACTGACTCGTGGGCGCAGCACCGTACGGCCGCGCCCACGAGCGCGGACCTCCGAGCCCGACCGCGGACGCTCGACGGGCGCACTCGAGCCGGTACGTCCGCGCTCGCCGGGGGAGGGGGAGGTCGCGCGGGGAGGGGGGAGGCAGGGGAGGCGGGGGTGGGTGCGCGCCGGTGGGAGGGCGGATTTCGCGGGCGGGGGTTCGTTGTGTAGCCTGTTCCGCGCTGCCCCGATAGCTCAGTCGGCAGAGCGTCTCCATGGTAAGGAGAAGGTCAAGGGTTCGATTCCCTTTCGGGGCTCTGTGGTGTGTCCAGGCGTGCGGCGCGAGCCGCGCGCCCGGGAGCACCGCGAGGCGGGGTAGCTCAGTTGGTGAGAGCGCACGACTCATAATCGTGAGGTCGCGGGTTCGAGCCCCGCCCCCGCTACCGGCAGTGAGAACGGGCCGGTGCGATCGACCGCCAGACGGTCGGCCGCACCGGCCCGTTCTCGCGTCCGAGCCGGCGCCGGCCTGCCCCCTGGCCCGCCTATGGGTCAGCCGCGGGCCGCCGGTCACGCTCCTGGAGCCGGCTGTGGGCGGCTGCCGGACGTGACGAGGGCAACGAGCCCGGGTGCGGAGCGGCCGGTGCCGTGCGCTATCCTTGTCGGCGGCTTGTGCTCGCGTGCGATGGTGGCTGCCCCGCAGTCCGCCAACGACGTGCGTCGACAGGCGTCCCGGCGCGGAGCCCTCGTCCCGAGGGTCGCGCGAAGGACGCGGCACGGCCGATGATGACCCCCGGAGGGTGCCGCCCGGCGCCCGAAGAACGATCGCTAGCGTCCTGGTGGCGCGAGAGGTGGCACGACCATGGCCAGCAAGAGCTCGGACGTCCGTCCGAAGATCACGCTCGCGTGCACGGAGTGCAAGGAGCGGAACTACATCACGAAGAAGAACCGTCGGAACGACCCCGACCGGCTCGAGATGAAGAAGTTCTGCCCGCGCGACAACCGCCACACGCTGCACCGCGAGACCCGCTGACCCTGGCGATGCCCGTCGACACCGGGTACGCGGGGCGCGAGTACGCGCCGAACGCCGTCTTCGAGGTCGGACGTGAGCACCTGCGGTCCTTCGCGGCCGCGGTCGGGGCCCAGCACCCCGCTCACACCGACGCGGAGGCGGCGCGTGCGTTGGGCTACCCCGACGTCATCGCACCGCCGACGTTCGCCGTCGTCGTCGCGCAGCGGGCCGAGGCCCAGCTGTTCGAGGACCCCGCCGCCGGCATCGACTTCAGCCGCGTCGTGCACGCCGACGAGCGGTTCACGCACCACCGCCCGATCCACGCCGGCGACCGGCTGGTCACCGTGCTGCACGTCGACTCGATCGTCGAGCGGGCCGGGCTCGCGATGATCACCACGCGCGCCGAGATCGCGAGCGAGGACGGCGAGCCCGTCGCCACCGTCGTCTCCACGCTCGCCGTCCGCCCCGAGGAGTCCTGATGGCCCCGCGCCTCGCCGAGCTCGAGGTCGGCCAGGAGGTCGCCCGGACCGAGGTCGTCGTCGACCGTGCCCGGCTGGTGCGGTACGCCGGCGCGTCCGGTGACTTCAACCCGATCCACTGGAACGAGCGCGTCGCGACGTCGGTCGGACTGCCGGGCGTCATCGCCCACGGCATGTGGACCATGGGCGCGGCTGTCGGCCCGGTCGCGGACTGGGCCGGTGACCCCGGCCGGGTCGTCGACTACCAGGTCCGCTTCACGCGGCCCGTGCCCGTGCCGGACCCCGGTGCCGCGAGCGTCGAGGTGGTCGCCGTCGTCGGGCTGCTCGACGAGGCCGCCGGCACGGCGCGCATCGATCTGACGGTCTCGGTCGACGGGCAGCGCGTGCTCGGCAAGGCTCAGGCGGTCGTCCGCCTGGCCTGAGGGCCGAGACGACCACCGAGACGACCTCCGCGACGACCTCCGCGACGACCTCCGAGACGACCTCCGAGACGACCTCGGTCGCTCCCGCGTGGAGCGAGCCGGCAGCGCGTCAGGCCGGGACCGGCCCCGTCGTGGTGCCGACCCGCAGCTCCACGGGCAGCACCACGGGGTCGGGGTGGTTGCCCTCGAGGAGCTGCGCCACCGCCCTGCCTACCTGGGCGCCCTTCTCGGCGAGCGGCTGCGCCACGGTCGTCAGCACGTCGGGCGCGAGCCACGGGAGGTCCAGCCCGTCGAACCCGGCGACGGAGACGTCGCCCGGCACGGCCAGGCCGAGCTCACGGGCGGCGAGGACGACGCCCGATGCGAGCAGGTCCGACTGGCACAGCACGGCGGTCGGACGGTCCGGCCGGTCGAGCAGCGCACGCCCGGCAGCGGCGCCGTGCTCGACGAGCGAGGCGGGGGTCTCGTAGATCTCGACCGGCTCCACGCCGCCGTCGCGCATGCCCTCGAACCGGCGGCGCGTCACCTGCCACACGGCCTCGCCGACGCGCTCGGGCGCGACGATGCCCTCGCCGCGCGCGCGGTCGAACGGCAGGGAGACGCACGCGATCCGGCGGTGGCCCAGGTCGACGAGGTGACGCGCGGCGTCCGCCATGCCGGCACGGTCGTCGATGCCGACGGTCGCGACGTCGGGCTCGGGGACGCCCTCGACGACGACGGTGGGGACGCCGCGACGCCGCAGCGCACCGAGCACAGGGTCCTCGACGCCGCTGCCCCAGAGCAGCACGGCGACGTCCATCGCCGCGGACAGCACCAGCGGGTCGACGGGCGGCTCGGCGGGGTCGGTCGGCCCGGGGATGAGCAGCACGCCCAGGTTCATCTCGCCCAGCGTCCCGACGAGCCCGTCGAGGACCTGGATCGACACCGGGTCCCGGAACGAGCGCCGCAGCGCGTCACCGACCACGACGCCGACGATCCCGGACCGTCCGCTGCGCAGCTGGCGGCCGAGCGGGTTGGGACCGGAGTAGCCGAGCTCGGTGGCCGCCGCCAGCACGCGCTCACGCGTGGAGGCCGCGATCGGGCCGGCGCCGGAGAACGCGAGGGACGCGGTCGACACCGACACGCCGGCGGTCGCGGCGACGTCGGCGAGCGTCGGGCGCTGGGACGACAGCGGGCACCTCCGGGCGGCTCGGCGACGGCCCGCGACGAGCACGCGGACCGCTGTGCGGGGCGTCGGTTGACGCCGCGGTCAGCGTACCCGCAGAATGTCGACCGATCCTCAAATCGATTCGATACGGTCGGGCGGCAGCACCCTCCGGCCCGCTCCCGCCCTGGCGCCGCCCCGTGCCGCCTGCCTCCCGGGAGGTGCGCGTAGCGTGAGCGACGCACCCCGAACCGAGACCGCCGCCGTTCCCGGAGCCTCGATGCCCACCCTGCGTGACCCGGTCCGCGCCGCCTCGGCGGCGGTCTTCGCCGTCTTCTTCCTCAACGGCTTCAACTTCGCGAGCTGGGCGTCGCGGCTGCCCGCCGTGCGGGACGGCCTCGGCCTGTCCGCCGGGCAGATGGGGCTCCTCCTGCTCGTCGGTTCCGTGGGGTCTCTCGTCTCGCTGCCGCTCGCCGGGACGATCATCGAGCGGCTCGGTGCGCCCCGGACCGTCCTCGGCTTCGCGGTGCTCAACGCGGTGGGCCTGACGACCGCCACGGTCGGCGTCGCGCTCGACCAGATCGTGCTCACGGGCGTCGGCCTGGTCGCGTACGGGGTGGGCACGGGCGTGTGGGACGCGGCGATGAACCTCGAGGGCGCGCTCGTCGAGCAGCGGATCGGCCGCACGATCATGCCGCGCTACCACGCGAGCTTCTCCTTCGGCACGGTCGCGGCGGCCGGCATCGCGGCGATCGCCGCCGGCCTGCACGTGCCCGTGGAGATCCACATCCCCGTCGCGGTCGCCGCCTCCACCGTCGCGGTCGCGCTCGCGGTCCGTTCCTTCCTCCCGGCGGGCCACGGCGACGTCGTCGTGCCCGACGAGGCCGGCTCCCCGGCCGCGAGCGGCGGCCGCGCCCGCCGCGCGCTGGCCGCCTGGCTGGAGCCGCGCACGCTGCTCATCGGGCTCGTGGTGCTGGCGGCCGCGCTCACCGAGGGCTCCGCCAACGACTGGGTGAGCCTCGCGGTGGTCGACGGCTTCGACACCCAGCACGCGGTCGGGGCCGTCGCGCTCGGGGTGTTCCTCGCCTCGATGACCGCGACGCGCTGGTTCGGCACCGCGCTGCTCGACCGGTTCGGCCGCGTGGTGGTCCTGCGGCTGTGCGCCGCGCTGGCGCTCGTCGGGCTGACGCTGTTCGGGCTCGCGCCGACGCTGTGGCTCGCGGTCGTCGGGATCCTGGCGTGGGGCGCCGGAGCGGCGCTGGGCTTCCCCGTGGGGATGAGCGCCGCGGCCGACGACCCGCTGCGGGCCGCGGCGCGCGTGAGCGTCGTCTCCACGATCGGCTACTCGGCGTTCCTCGCCGGGCCGCCGCTGCTCGGGCTGCTCGCGGAGCACGTGGGCTACCGGCACGCGCTGCTCGTCATCCTGGTCCCGGTGGCCCTCGGCATCTTCGTCGCGGGCGCCGCGGCCCCGCTCAGGCGACCCGAGGACGCGGCGTCCGGGACGCCGCACCCCCCGGCCGACGAGCCCGCCGACGAGCCCGTCGACCAGCCCCTCGAGCAGCCGGTCGACGAGCGCCCGTAGCCTGGGGACATGACCGTGCGCACCACCCCCCGTCTCGCGGACCTCACGACGCTGGGCGTCGGCGGCCCGTCCGCCCGGTACGTCGAGACGACGACGGAGGCGGAGCTGGTCGACGCGGTCCGGACGGCGGACGAGGCCGGCGAGCCCCTGCTCGTCGTCGGGGGCGGCTCCAACCTCGTGGTCGCCGACGAGGGGTTCGACGGCGTCGTCGTGCGCGACACCCGGACCGGGATCGAGGTGCCGGACCACTCCGCGTGCGCCGGGGTGACGTACACGGTGCCCGCGGGCACGCCGTGGGACGACGTGGTCCTCGAGGCCACCACGCACCGGCTCTACGGCATCGAGGCGCTGTCCGGCATCCCGGGGTCCACGGGCGCGACGCCGGTGCAGAACGTCGGCGCCTACGGTCAGGAGGTCGCGCAGACGATCGCGACCGTGCGGGTGTGGGACCGCGCCCGCGCGCGGGTGCGCACGCTGCCCCTCGTCGACCTGAAGTTCGGCTACCGCACGTCCCTGCTCAAGCGCTCGATGCGGGACCCGGGGACGGGCGCCGCGCTGCCGGCGGACCCGCGCGACCCCGTCGACGAGCGCGCGCCCTGGACGCCGACGCCGCGGTACGTGGTGCTCGACGTGACGTTCCAGCTGCGCCAGGGCACGCTGTCCGCGCCGATCGCGTACGCGGAGCTCGCGCGCACGCTCGGCGTCGAGGTCGGGGAGCGGGCGCCGCTGCTGGACGTGCGCGCGGCGGTGCTCGAGCTGCGCGGACGCAAGGGCATGGTGCTCGACCCCGCGGACCCGGACACCCGTAGCGCGGGCTCGTTCTTCACCAACCCCGTGCTCGACGCGGCCGCGGCCGACGCCCTGCCCGCGGACGCCCCGCGCTTCCCCACGGCGGACGGCCGGACCAAGACGAGCGCCGCGTGGCTGATCGAGCACGCGGGCTTCACCCGGGGCCACGGGCTGCCCGGCCCCGCTGCCCTGTCGACCAAGCACACGCTCGCGCTGACCAACCGCGGCGGCGCGTCGACGCAGGACCTGCTCGCGCTCGCGCGCGAGGTCCGGTCCGGTGTCCTGTCCGCCTTCGGGGTGCGGCTCGAGCCGGAGCCGGTCCTCGTCGGGGTGCGCCTCTAGTCCTGCCGGGACGTCCCGCGGGGCGCCGTCGCGGAGCCTGCGGTCCGACGAGGCCGCGCGGCCGGTCAGGCGTCGGGCGCGGACCCGTCTCCCGCCCGGGCGGGCTCGGCGAGCCAGGAGTCGACGCCCGCGAGCAGCCGCCGGCGGACGTCGTCGGACGCCCGGCTCGCCCGGATGGAGGACCGCGCGAGGTCCGCGAGCTCCCGGTCGTCGAACCCGTGCTCGTCGCGCGCGATCGCGTACTGGGCGATGAGGCGCGCGTGGAACAGCAGGGGGTCGTCGGCGCCGAGCGCCACGCGTGCACCGGCGTCGACGAGCGTGCGCAGCGGCACCTGGGCCGCGTCGCGGTAGACGCCCAGCGACACGTTCGACGCGGGGCAGACCTCGAGCGCGACCTCGTCGGCCACGATCGCGTCGAGCAGGCGCGGGTCCTCCGCGCTGCGCACCCCGTGGCCCAGGCGGTCCGGCCGCAGGTGCGCCACGACGTCCTGCACGTGCGCCGGCCCCAGGAGCTCGCCGCCGTGCGGGACCGAGGCGAGGCCGGCTCGTCGGGCGATCGCGAACGCCGGCCCGAACTCCTCGGTCTCGCCGCGCCGCTCGTCGTTCGAGAGCCCGAACCCGACGACCTGCCCGGGCGCGTCGCCCGCGTGCCGTGCGGCGAGGCGCGCGAGGGTCCGGGCCTCGAGCGGGTGGCGCATCCGGGAGGCGGCCACGACGACGCCGACCGAGACGCCCTCGCGCGCGCTCGCGGCGCGCGCCTCGTCGAGCACGATCTCGAGCGCGGGCGTGATGCCGCCGACGAAGGGCGCGTACGAGGTGGGGTCGACCTGGATCTCCAGGCGTCCCGAGCCCTCGGCGGCGTCGTCCGCGACGGCCTCGGCCACGATCCGCCGCATGTCGGCCTCGCTGCGCACGCACGCGCGCGCGGCGTCGTACAGGCGCTGGAACCGGAACCAGCCGCGCTCGTCCGCTGGCACGTGCAGGGGGTCGGCGTCGAGCAACGTCGCGGGGAGGCGGATGCCGTAGCCCCGCGCGAGCTCCGCGAGCGTGCGCAGCCGCATCGAGCCGGTGAAGTGCAGGTGGAGGTGCGCCTTCGGGAGCCGGGAGAGGTCGCGCACGTCGGTCAGTCTGCCAGCGACGGAGCGAGCGCGGCGGCGACCGGGTGATTCGTGCCCGGGGGTGTGGACGGTCCCGGTCGGGGGGCCGATGTGCTTCCTAGGATGCCGTCCTGACGTCGCGCCCCGAGGGGAGCGGCGCACGACCAGGGGAGAAGCCGTTGCACCAGGACCCGCTCGCCGCGCTCGCCGCGGACCCGTCGACGCCGCCCGGGCAGCTCGCCCGGATCGCGACGGAGCGACCCGACCTGCGGGTCCGCATCGCGGAGCACCCGGCCGCCTACCCCCAGCTGCTCGACTGGCTCGCGGGTCAGGGGGACGCCGACGTCGCGGCGGCGGTCGCGCGGCGTCGCGCCGCCGCGGCGAGCACCGCTCCGCCTGCGTCGTCCCCTGCGTCGCCCTCTGTGACGCCGTCGTGGCAGCCCCAGCCGCTGGTGCCCCAGCCGCGCACGGCGCATCCGGGCGTGCCCGAGCCGGCGCCGACCGCCCTGGCTCCGGCGTCCGTCGGAACCGGGTCCGTCGAGACCGGGCCCGTCGAGACGGCGTCCGTCGAGGTCGCCTCCATCCAGACGCCGTGGGTCGCGACCGACGAGCCCGCCCCGCCTGCGCGCCGGCGCCGCGGGCTGCTCATCGGCATCGCGGCCGGCGTCGTCGTGCTGCTGGGCGTGGGTGCCTACGTCACGTGGGCGACCGTGTTCTCCAAGCTCGGCGGTGCGCCCACCGCCGAGGCCGCGGTCACCCAGCTCCTCGAGGGGGCGACGAGCGGCGACGGCATCGCCGTCTACGGTGTGCTCCCGCCGTTCGAGGTCGATGCGTTCCGGGACGCGGCCGCGCCGCTCTCGCAGGTGACGCAGGACGCCGAGCGCGTGGACGTCGCGGCGCTCCTCGACGAGGTGGAGATCGACCTGGCCGGCCTCGACCTGACCGTGGTCGACGTCGACGAGGGCCTCGCGCGCGTCGAGCTGACCGGCGGCACGCTGACCGTCGACGCCGATGCCGAGGCGCTCTACGACGCCCTGGTGGACGCCTACTCGGGCACGCTCGGCGACGAGGTCGCGCAGGAGCTCGAGACCTCGCGGGACGAGGCCGTCGACGCGCTGGCCGACGGCCTGCCGTGGTCGGTCACGGCCGCGGACCTGGTCTTCCCGACCCCCGCGGGCGAGCAGAAGCCGTTCCTCATGGCGGTCGAGGAGGACGGTCGCTGGTTCGTCAGCCCGCTCATGACGATCGGCGAGTACGTGACGGTGCTGCAGGGCGGCACGCGCGGGAGCATGCCGTCCGACGAGGGTGAGCGGTACCCGACGGCTGACGAGGCGGGTGCGGCCTTCCTGGGCGCACTGCCGTCGGCGACGACGGGCGACCTCTCGGACCTCGCGGCGGTGCTCTCCCCGGCCGAGCGACGGTTCGTGGAGGTCTACGTCCAGGCGTGGGTCGACGACGCGAACGACGGCGACCTCGCCGGGTCGGCCCTGACGATCGACGGCGCCCTCGAGGCGACCGACCTCGGCGGCGGTCGCGCGCGGCTCTCGCCGCACGAGCTGGCGGTGACGGTGGACGGAGAGACCGTCACGTTCGACGGCGTGTGCGCGACGGCGGAGGGCGAGACGCGCTGCCTCGACGAGAGCGCGGGCGCACGCGAGCTCGGTCTGGACCAGGTGGGCCTGGTGGCGGTGGAGGACGACGGCGGGTGGCGCGTCTCGATGATCGCCACGCTGGCCGACGCGTTCGGCACGGTGGGGGAGAACGTGGTGCGGCTTCAGGAGGAGGGCAAGCTCGAGGACCCCGAGTGGCTGACGGAGAACTTCGGCGACCTCGCCCCTGGCATGGGTCTGGGTGGCACAGGTCTGGGCGGCACAGGTCTCGGAGGCATGGGCCTGGGTGGCACGGGGCTCGACGGGCTGGGGCTGGACGACGGCGCGCTCGGCGAGGACGGGACGGACTGGACTGGCGAGGGCTGGACCGACGAGGACTGGACCGACGAGGGCTCCGGTGACGTCACGGCGGGTCCGGCACCGGCGACGGGGACGGCCACGGGCGGCATCCCCGTCAGCGACGAGGGTGTCGGAGTCGCCGGCGACGGCGACACGGTGGTCGCGGTGTACGTCGACCTGATGTGCCCCTTCTGCGCCCAGATGCACGCTGCCCAGGGCGCTGACCTGGTCGAGCTCGCGCGGCAGGACGGCGTCACGGTCGAGTACCACCCGATCGCGTTCCTCGACTCGCTGTCGCAGGGGACGGCCTACTCGACTCGCGCCGCGAACGCGGTGGCCGTGGTCGCGGACCGCGACCCCGAGCACGTCGTGGACTTCCTGACGGCGCTGCTGGAGAACCAGCCCACGGAGAACTCGGTCGGCCTGACGGACGTCGAGATCGGCGAGCTGGCGCGAGGGGTCGGCGTGCCCGCCTCGGTCGTCGAGCGGTTCACGCTCGTCGAGGGGGTCGAGATGGGCCCGGACTCGGAGTGGTCGGCGTCGATGCGCGAGTTCGCGCCCTGGGTCGTGGCGGGCACGACGAGCCTGGCGGAGCAGCTCGGGTCGGTCTCCGCCCCGCGCGTCCTCATCGACGGGCAGGTGTGGCCCGAGGCCGACACGTCGGAGCTCTACCTGCCGGGCGCGCTCGCGAACGCGGTCCGCGGGGCCGCCCGGTCCTGATCAGCCGGCGGGAAGGTAGCCCCGTTCCATCGCGGCGGTGACGGCGCGCGTGCGGTCGTCCACGCCGAGCTTGGCGAAGACGCGCAGGAGGTGCGTCTTGACGGTCGCCTCGGCGATGAACAGCTCGGCGCCGATCGCGGCGTTGGAGAGCCCGCGCGCGACGGCGGCGAGCACCTGCGTCTCGCGTGGGGTCAGGCGCTCGTCGTTGCCGCGCACCTGCTGGACCAGGCGCCGAGCGACGGACGGCGAGAGCGCGGCCTCCCCACGGGCGGCGGCACGCACGCCGGCGACCAGCTCGGCCCGGGGCGTGTCCTTCAGCAGGTAGCCGGTCGCGCCCGCCTCGACCGCGCGCAGGATGTCGGCGTCGGTCTCGTAGGTCGTGAGCACCAGGACGCGGGCACCCGGCACCTCGGCCACGATCCGCGCCGTCGCCGCGGCGCCGTCGAGCCGCGGCATGCGCAGGTCCATCAGCACCAGGTCCGGCGTGAGGGCGTGCGCGAGCGCGACCGCCTCCTCGCCGTCGGCGGCCTCGCCGACGACCTCGAGGTCGTCCTCCACGGCGAGCAGGCCGCCGAGACCGGACCGGACGACGGGGTGGTCGTCCGCGAGCAGCACCCGGATCGTCATGCCCGTCCTCCCGTCGGCAGCCGCAGTCGCACGCGGGTCCCCGCGCCGTCGGAGCCGGTGAGCTCGAGCGACCCGCCGCCCGCGCGGGCACGCTCGCGCAGGCCCCGCACGCCGTTGCCCTCGGGGTCGTCGGGCCGCAGCCCGCGGCCGTCGTCCACCACCGCGAGCTCCACCTCGTCGGACCTGCGGGTGAGCCGCAGGTGGACGCTCGAGGCGCCCGCGTGCCGACGCACGTTCGCGAGCGACTCCTGCGCACCCCGCAGGACCGCGACCGCGACGTCCTGCGGGACCGGGTCGGCCGTGTCCGGCGCGTCGACGTCCACCCGCACCGGGGTCCCGGTCTCGGCGGCGAACCGTTCGCCCAGTCGGCGCAGTGCCGCGGCGAGGTCGCCGTCCTCGAGCGCCGGGGGCGCGAAGGCGGCGACGAGCGCGCGCGCCTCGGCCAGGTTCTCCCGGGCGACCGCCTCGATCTGGCCGATCCGTTCCTGGGCGCTCTCCGTGCGGCCGACCGCGAGCTCGGCGCTCGAGGCCTGGGCCAGCATGACGACGCTGGTGAACCCCTGCGCGAGCGTGTCGTGGATCTCCTGGGCGATCCGCGCCCGCTCGGCCAGGACGCCCTCGGAGTGGTGGCTCGCGGCGAGTGCGGCCTGCGCCGCGTTGAGCTCGTCGAGCAGCTGCGCCCGCACCTCGCCCTCCTCGGCGACGTAGGTGACCCACAGCCCGAGCCCGATCGCGAACACCAGGCCCACGACCGACTGCCCGACGATGCCCGGCAGCTCGTCGGGCGACGCGTCGACCCGCAGGGCGGTCGCCGCCACGACGCCCGTGGTGAGCAGCACGGTCCACAGGACCCCGGCGACCCGGCTGGTCGCGAAGAACCAGATCTGCGAGTACGCGACGAACAGCAGGACGATGCCGAGCTCGGCCGACCAGGTGACAACCGTCGTGGCGACGACGAGGACGACGAGGTAGGACTGCGTGAGCGCGCGGGAGGCGAGGCGGGCGCCGCGGTGCCCGAGCAGCTGGTAGCCCACCGCGAGGGCGGCGAAGGCGGCGACCGTGACGGCCCGACGGCCGGGTCCGCTCGCGGCGGGGACCGTGAACGCGGCGGTGATCGCGAGCAGGATCCAGAAGGCGGTGTCCCAACCGCGCAGCGTGCGCTGCCAGAACTGCTCGCGGCCGCCCACGTCCGTCCTCACGGTGCGCAAGCCTGCCACCGCCGGCTCGTTCCCGTCCCCGTCTGCGTACTCGTCCTCGTCCTCGTCACGCGTCGGTCACCCGTCGTCACGTCGCCGCCACCGGAAGGTGCGCACGCCGACGACGAGCCCGACGACCAGCCACGCACCCAGGACGGCCGCCGTCGCCCCGAGCTGCCAGGAGCCGCCGACCTCGAGCGTCGCGGCCTCGTCGGGCAGGAACACCGAGCGCATGCCCTGCGCCATCCACTTGAGCGGGAACAGCGAGGCGACGGACTGCATCCACGACGGCAGCTCGTCGAACCGGAAGAACACGCCGGAGACGAACTGCAGCACCAGCACGACCGGGGTCACCACGGCGCTCGCGGACCGCCCGCTGCGCGGCAGCGAGGAGAACGCGACGCCGCACACGGCACCTGTCGCGGTGCCGAGCAGCAGCACCCACGCGAACGTGGCCCAGTCGCCCGCGTCGTCCGGCAACGGGACGTCGAACGCCGCCGCGGCGACGGCCAGCAGGATCGCGACCTGCAGCAGGCAGCTCACCAGGACCTGCCCGATCTTGCCCAGGAAGTACGACGCGGCGGGCAGCGGCGTCGCGCGCAGGCGCTTGAGCGCCCCCTCGTCGCGCTCGACGGCGATCGAGATCGCGAGGTTCTGGAAGCTCGAGAGCATGACGCCCGTGGCGACCATCCCCGGCAGGAAGTACTGCGGGAAGGACACCGACGCCCCGCCGAAGTCGATGTCCGAGCCGTCCTGGCCGAACACCGTGGCGAAGATCGCCAGCATGATCACCGGGTACGCGAAGATGAAGATGACCGCGTCGCGCTCGCGGAAGAAGCCACGGACCTCGTAGGCCGTCCGGGCGAGCCCGAGCCGCAGCGGGCCGGGCAGGGCGGCGCCCCGGCGGGTGGCCGGAGAGCTCGTGGCGGTCGTCGCGGTGGTCATCGCACACCCTCCCGGGCTTCGTCGGTGACGGCGTCGGCGGCACCGTCCGGGCCGCCGATGAGACTGAGGTACACGTCCTCGAGGGTCGGCCGGAGGACCTGCAGCCCCGGCACCTCGCCGAGGTGCGCGGCGAGCTCGGCGACGGTCGCGGTCGGGGTGTCGGTGCGGACCTCGCGGGGTCCGTCCTCGCCGGTCCACCGCACGACCGCCTGGCGGGCGGACCGCCCACCGAGGTCGGCGGGCGTGCCCTGCGCGACGACCCGGCCGCGGTCGACGACGACCACGCGGTCGGCCAGGTGCTCGGCCTCCTCGAGGTAGTGCGTGGTGAGCAGGATCGTCGTCCCGTCCGCGCGCAGGCCGGCGATCAGGTCCCAGAAGGACCGCCGCGCCTGCGGGTCGAACCCGGTGGTCGGCTCGTCCAGGAAGACGAGCTCCGGCCGGCCGACGATGCCGAGCGCCACGTCGAGGCGACGGCGCTGGCCGCCGGACAGCTGTCGCGTGCGCACCCGGACCTTCTCCCGCAGCCCGACGGCGTCGATCACGTCCTCGGGGTCCCGCGCGTCGGGGTAGTACCGCGCGAAGTGCCGGACGAGCTCGCCGACCGTGGCCTCCGCGAGGTCGTCGGTCCCCTGCAGGACCACGCCGATGCGGGAGCGCCACTGCCGTCCCGCCGCCGCGGGGTCCTCGCCGAGCACGCGGACCTCGCCCGCGTCGCGTCGCCGGAAGCCCTCGAGGATCTCGACGGTCGTCGTCTTGCCGGCGCCGTTCGGTCCCAGGACGGCCAGGATCTCGCCGCGCTGCACGACGAGGTCGAGCCCGTCGACGGCCTTCTTCGGCCCGTAGGTCTTGCGCAGCGCGCTGACCTCGACCGCAGGTGCTGGTGTCATGGCTCCAGCGTGGTCCCCGCGCCGCCCGGTCGGGAAGGACCGGAGGACCGGACCGTGCGTCCACCGACCGGTGGACCCGCGGGTCCGTCCCGGGGTCAGCCGGCCTCGGCGAGCAGCCCCTGGATCCGCGACACGCCCTCGACCAGGTCGTCGTCGCCCAGCGCGTAGGACAGCCGCAGGAAGCCCGACGGCCCGAACGCCTCGCCGGGCACCACCGCGACCTCGACCTCGTCGAGGATCAGGGCCGCCAGCTCGGCCGACGTCGTCGGCGTGACGCCCCGGATCGTGCGGCCGAGCACGCCGTCCACCGACGGGTACGCGTAGAACGCGCCCTGCGGCGACGGCACGACGACACCGTCGATGGCCGAGAGCATCTCGACCATGGTGCGCCGGCGGCGGTCGAACGCCGCCCGCATCGCCTCGACGGCGGTCAGGTCGCCGCTGAGCGCGGCGATCGCGGCGCGCTGGGAGACGTTCGCGACGTTCGAGGTGAGGTGGCTCTGGAAGTTGGTCGCGGCCTTGATGACGTCCGACGGGCCGATCATCCACCCGACCCGCCAGCCGGTCATCGCGTACGTCTTGGCGACGCCGTTGAGCACGATCGAGGTGTCGACCAGCTCGGGCACCACGCGCTGGATCGGCGTGAACACCGCGTGGTCGTAGGTCAGGTGCTCGTAGATCTCGTCGGTGATGACCCAGATACCGTGCTCGAGCGCCCAGCGCCCGATCTCCGCCGTCTGCTCCGGGGAGTACACCGCGCCCGTCGGGTTGGACGGCGAGCAGAACAGCAGGGCCTTCGTGCGCGGCGTGCGCGCGGCCTCGAGCTGCTCGACGGTCACCAGGTAGCCCTGCTCGACGCCGGCGAACACCTCGACGGGCTCGCCGCCCGTGAGGCGGATCGCCTCGGGGTAGGTGGTCCAGTACGGCGCCGGGAGGAGGACCTCGTCACCCGGGTCGACGATCGCGGCGAACGCCTGGAAGACCGCCTGCTTGCCGCCGTTGGTCACGAGCACGTCCTGCGGGCGGACCTCGTACCCCGAGTCGCGCAGCGTCTTGGCGGCGATCGCCTCCCGGAGCGCGGGCAGGCCCGCCGCGGGCGTGTAGCGGTGGTTCGCCGGGTCCAGCACCGCGGCGGCGGCCGCGTCGACGATCGCCGTGGGCGTCGGGAAGTCGGGCTCCCCGGCCCCGAAGCCGATCACGGGCCGGCCCGCCGCCTTGAGCGCCTTCGCCTTGGCGTCGACGGCGAGCGTCGCCGACTCGGCGATCGCGGAGAGGCGGGCAGAGACACGGGGGCGCGGCGACTCACTCACCGGGCCATAGTGGCAGACGTCACGTCGTCGCGGAGAGGCCGTCCGTACCGACGACCTGCCGACGACGAGCCGATCACGAGCCGACGAAGAGCCGACGAAGAGAGCGGTTCGACCCAGTCGCCGGCGTCCCGTACAGTGGTCCACCGGCGGTTGACGTTCGCCAAGATGACCTGTGCCCGCAGCGCCTCGGTGCTGCACGGTGCGGGACGTCCTGGGGCTCCGAGTCCGTCGTAGGGCAGTGGCGCAATTGGTAGCGCAGCGGTCTCCAAAACCGCAGGTTGCAGGTTCGAGTCCTGTCTGCCCTGCGCAAGCAGGTATCGCAGGTCCCAGTTCCAGCACCGACGAGACGCAGAGGCAAGACGTGAGCGAAACAGCAGCCTCCGCGGCGTCCGACGCCGAGGGTTCGGCGCGCACGCCCGCGACGAAGGCCTCGGGCCGTTCCGGTCACCCGGACGAGCGCCGGGGGCTGTTCGCGCGCATCGCCCTCTTCGTCCGTCAGGTCGTCGCGGAGCTCAAGAAGGTCGTCCGGCCCACGCGGCAGGACCTCATCACCTACACGACCGTCGTGCTGGTGTTCGTCGCCGTCGTCATGGCGTTCGTCACGGTGCTCGACCTGGGCATCGGCCGGGTCACCTTCTGGGTCTTCGGCGGCTGACCGCCCCCGGGCCCGCGGGCCCGCGCCCTGCCCGCCATCCGGGCCGCACCATCGTCGTAGAAAGCAGGTTCGCACGTGTCGAACGAGTCGTCTGAGCCCACGCCGGCCGACGTCGAGCTCGAGGACGCCCTCGAGTCCGTCGAGGCAGTCGAGGCACCTGTCGACGCCGACGCCGCGGCGGACGCGACCGCGCAGGACGCCGTCGACGTGACGGTGCCCGAGGGTCAGTCCGACGAGGGTGCGTCCGACGAGGCTGTGTCCGACGAGGGTGCGTCCGACGAGGCCGTGTCCGACGAGCCGGACCCCGACGAGGACCCCGTGGCGGCGTTCAAGTCGCGGCTGCGCAGCCTGCCGGGCGACTGGTACGTCATCCACTCCTACGCGGGCTACGAGAACCGCGTGAAGGCGAACCTCGAGAACCGCACGCAGAGCCTCAACATGGAGGACTTCATCTACCAGGTGGAGGTCCCCATGGAGGAGGTCGTCGAGATCAAGAACGCGCAGCGCAAGGTCGTCAAGCGCGTGCGCATCCCGGGTTACGTCCTGGTCCGCATGGACCTGACCGACGAGTCGTGGGGCGCGGTGCGGCACACGCCCGGCGTCACGGGCTTCGTCGGCCACACGCACCAGCCGGTCCCGCTCACGCTGGACGAGGTGTTCTCGATGCTGGCCCCGGCCATCGAGGCGAAGGCGCCGACGGCGCCCGCCGCGGGTGCCGCGAAGGCCGCGAGCAAGATCCAGGTCGACTTCACGGTCGGCGAGTCGGTCACCGTCACGGACGGCCCGTTCGACACGCTGCCCGCGACGATCTCCGAGATCAACGCCGAGAACCAGAAGCTCAAGGTGCTCGTCTCGATCTTCGGCCGGGAGACCCCGGTCGAGCTCTCGTTCAGCCAGGTCGCCAAGATCTGACCGGACGGGCAGGGCCCCACGTCGTGGGGCGTCATTGCAACCGGGTCATCGCCCACGGCGTCGGCCCACGAACAGAACGGACGGCTTCATGCCCCCCAAGAAGAAGGTCACCGGCCTGATCAAGCTCCAGATCAACGCCGGAGCCGCCACGCCGGCCCCGCCGATCGGCCCCGCGCTCGGCCAGCACGGCGTCAACATCATGGAGTTCTGCAAGGCGTACAACGCGGCGACCGAGTCGCAGCGCGGCAACGTCATCCCGGTCGAGATCACGGTGTACGAGGACCGCTCGTTCACCTTCATCACGAAGACGCCGCCGGCCGCCGAGCTGATCAAGAAGGCCGCGGGCGTCGCCAAGGGCTCGTCCACGCCGCACACGGTCAAGGTCGCGACGCTGACCCGCGAGCAGGTGCGCGAGATCGCCAGCACCAAGCTCGAGGACCTCAACGCGAACGACCTCGAGGCCGCCGAGAAGATCATCGCGGGCACCGCCCGTTCGATGGGGATCACCGTCGCCTGACGACGGTCACCCGCACCACCAGTGGCAGGGCCCGCGTGCGGCCCGTCTGACCACGACTGCTGACACAAGGAGAGCAAGCAGATGCCGAAGCACAGCAAGGCGTACCGCGCCGCCGCCGAGAAGATCGAGGCCGGCCGGGTCTACGCGCCGCTCGAGGCCGTCCGCCTGGCGCAGGCGACGACCACGACGAAGTACGACGCGACCGTCGAGGTGGTCTTCCGCCTCGGGATCGACCCCCGCAAGGCGGACCAGATGGTGCGCGGCACCGTCAACCTGCCGCACGGCACGGGCAAGACCGCCCGCGTCATCGTGTTCGCGAACGGCGAGCGCGCCGAGCAGGCGCGCGCCGCGGGTGCCGACGAGGTCGGTGGCGACGAGCTCATCGAGAAGGTGGCCGCCGGCTACACCGACTTCGACGCGGCCGTCGCGACGCCGGACCTCATGGGCAAGGTCGGTCGACTCGGCAAGGTCCTGGGCCCGCGTGGTCTCATGCCGAACCCGAAGACCGGCACCGTGACGATGGACGTGGCCAAGGCCGTGTCCGACATCAAGGGCGGCAAGATCGAGTTCCGCGCCGACCGGCACGCGAACCTGCACTTCATCATCGGCAAGGTGTCGTTCAGCGACGTCCAGCTGGTGGAGAACTACGCCGCCGCGCTCGAGGAGATCCTGCGTCTCAAGCCGTCCGCGTCGAAGGGTCGCTACATCAGCAAGGCGACCATCACGACGACGAACGGCCCGGGCATCGCGCTGGACCAGAACAAGACCCGCAACCTGACCTCGGAGGACGAGGCGGCCTGACGCCCCTCCCCGAGGCCGGGTGACCGGACTCCCACGACGAAGGCCCTGGACCGCGATCGCGGTCCAGGGCCTTCGTCGTGCGCCCGTCGGACGGAGCTGGCTCAGCGGGCGTCGCGGCGGCCCGCCACCAGCCCGGCCTGGTAGGCGCGCCGGGCGACCGTCCGCGTCGCACGCACCGCGGCCGTCCGGTACGCGGCGGCGTACGCGCGGCTCCGCCGCGCCCACGCGGCGCGCACCGCGACGAGCGTGGCGCGCCGGCCGGCACGTGCACCTGCCCGGTAGCCCGCACGCAGGCCCGCGACGTACGCGGCGCGCAGGCGGGCACTCCCGCTCGCGACGCCGCTGGGTCCCGCCGACCCGCCCATCCCCTCGGTGAACGGCTCGGTGAACGGCTCGGTGAACGGCTCGGTGAACGGGTTGGCGCCCAGCGCTTCGGTGAACGGCTCCGTGAACGGCTCGGTGAAGGGTTCGGTGAACGGGTTGGCGCCCAGCGCTTCGGTGAACGGCTCCGTGAACGGCTCGGTGAAGGGTTCGGTGAACGGGTTGGCACCGAGCAATTCGGTGAACGGCTCGGTGAACGGGTTGACGCCCAGTGCCTCGGTGAACGGTTCGGTGAACGGGTTGGCGCCGAGCGCCTCGGTGAACGGTTCGGTGAACGGCTCCGTGAACGGTTCGGTGAACGGGTTGGCGCCCAGTGCTTCGGTGAACGGCTCGGTGAACGGGTTCGCGGCCAGCGCCTCGGTGAACGGTTCGGTGAACGGCTCCGTGAACGGCTCCGTGAACGGCTCCGTGAACGGCTCGGTGAAGGGTTCCGTGAAGGGCTCGGTGAACGGCTGCGCCGACGTCGCGCCGTCGCTCCGGCCAGGCGAGGCCGGTGCGGCCGACCGGGGCGCCCCCTGCGCGCCCCGGCCCGCCGCTCCGGCCTCGCCCCACGTCCACGGCCGTCGGGTCGCCCCCGGTGCCGCGGCACGCGCCGCGACGACGGAGACCCCGAGCGTGTCGAGGACGACGTCGATGGGGTTCGCCACCGAGAAGCTGCCGTCGTCCTCCCCGGCCCACAGCAGCGCGACGACGGCGCCGTCCTCGTCGACCACGACGGAGCCGGAATCGCCGCCCGCGGAGAAGCGCTCGACACCCTCGGCGGGCTCGACGCGCACCTGGTCGCGGAGCGTGCGCCAGCCGATGCCGGGCCCGAAGTCGACGGACGTCGTGTAGTCCGTCGAGACCACGGTCCCGACGGTCACCCCGGTCGTCCGGCCGGACTTGCGCACCGTGGCACCGAGCTCCGCGCGGGCGGCGCCGGCGACGGGGCCGATGCCGACGACGCCGGGCAGCCACGGCGCGCCGGGTGCGAGTGCCACGACGGCGGCGTCGATGCGGTCCGTGAGCGTGCCGCGCACCAGCGCGCCGACGCGGTCGCGCGGGGTGCCCCCGTCGGCGATCGCGGGCTGGACCCAGGTGCTGCCCGTGTCCTCGAGCCCGTCGCCCGCGGCCACGTGCCAGTTCGTGAGCGCGAAGGCGTGGCCGGTGTGCCGCTCGCGGACAAGGACGCCGAGCGTGCCGTTGACGCTGCGGCGCTGCGCCGTGCCGTCGACCGGGATCGTGACGGCGTCGGCCGGGCCGATGCTGAGGCCGCCGGCGAGCGGGCGGACGCGGGCCGTGTGCAGGTCCGGGCCGGCCGTGTCCGCGCCGCGCAGAGGCGAGACCCGGTGCTCGACCACGTCGGTGGGCACGCCCTCGAACTCGGCCGGGATGCGCTCGTGGTCGTCCAGGTCGTCGACCGGACGCTTGCGCTGGACGTGCACCACGATGGCCTGCCGGCCGGTCGGGGTGCCGTCGGACCACTTCTCGGCGATGTCGACGCCGATGACGCCGGAGCGAGCGAGGAGGGCGTCCTCGACACCCCGCTTCGTGGGTCGGATCCGGGCGCGGTCGTCGGGGGCGGGCTCGTCGTGCTGGGACATCGGGAGGGTCTCCTCGGTCGGTGCGCGGAGGCGCGCTTCACCAGTGGCGCGCTCGTCAGGAGCGCAGGGGACGCGGCGAGATACGCGAGCGTCGGCGTTCACCCGTTCGGGTGGTCCGGCTCATCGGCACGGGGTTCGGTGGCCGAAGAGGTATCAGGCCGTGCGCCGACGACTCCTCGTAGGCACGACCCGCGGGGTGGCGTGCCCACGTCGATCTTGTCGGGTTTGTCCGGGCCGTCCTAGTCTGACCGGGAGCGGCCGCCACCACGAGGCCAGTCGAGCGAGGGGCCAGATGATGAGTGACGACCTGGTGGAGCCGGTGGACACCGCGCTCCGCGGCCAGGGGGATGGGCTCGCCGACCAGGCGGCCCGCGCGGTGATCGCGTACCGCGAGGGGAACAGCCAGCCCCTCGCCGCCCTGGTCCAGGTGATGACCCCGCTCCTGTGGCACACCGTGCGTGCCCAGGGCGCCGACGCCGAGTCGGCCCAGGACATCGTGCAGAACGTGTGGCTCTCGCTGGTCCGCGAGATCGACACGATCCGCGACCCCCGCGCCACCCTCCAGTGGACGCTGGTCACCGCCAAGCGCGCGGCGTGGCGCACGGTCCGGCGCACGCGTGACGAGGCCGCGCGGACCGACGGCGACGAGCAGGCGACCGAGTGGCTCACGGTGCCGCTCGACCAGCTGCCGGACGCCCAGGCCGTGCGGGACGAGCGGGACCGCGTCCTGTGGGAGCACGTCCGCGCCCTCCCGGAGCGCTGCCGCAAGCTGCTCGGCCTGGTCGCGCTGGTCGACCGGCCGGACTACACCGTCGTCTCGCAGGCGCTCGGCATGCCCGTCGGGAGCATCGGGCCGACCCGCGGCCGCTGCCTCGCCAAGCTGCGGGTCTCGCTCGCTGCCGACCCCACCTGGAGCCTGTCATGACCCCCGACGACGCCGCCCTCACCCTCCTCGCCGGCGGGGCCGTCGACGACCTCGACGTCGCCGTGCTGGGTCGTCTGGCCGAGCTCGTGAACGCGGCCGACCCGATGCCCGACGGGCTCGTCGACCGGATCGGGATGGCCCTCACGATCGAGGCGCTGCACGCAGAGGTCGCCGAGCTGCGGCTGGTCGGTGAGCCCGCCCTCGCGCTGCGGGCCGACGAGACGAGCATCGAGGCCGGGACGATCACGTTCACGACCGACGTGCTCACCGTGATGATCTCCGTGCACCACGAGAACGAGCGCGTCCGCGTCGACGGCTGGGCCGCGCCGACGGGCGAGCTCGACGTCGAGCTGCACCAGTCGGGCCGTGTGGTGACCACGCGGTCCGACGAGGACGGGCGGTTCGTGTTCGTCGAGGTCGAGCGCGGTCCCGCACGGCTGGTGCTGCGCCGCCCGTCCGACCCCTCGATGCCGGTCGTGACCCCGCAGATCGAGCTCTAGCGGGACCATGACCTCAGCCCCCGGGCCGGCCGGGACCGGCCCGTCGACGAGCGGCGACCTCACGCCGCGGCTCGAGCGGCTCGCCGTCGAGGTGGCGTGCGCCGAGGCCGACAACGCGGAGGGCCATCCGGCCCAGGCACGTCGGCGGCTCGTCGCTGCGCTGGCCACGCTCGACCGGCTCGACGACGGCTCGCTCGACGACGTGCTCGTCGTGCGGATCCGCGCGCGTGCCCTCATGGAGCTGGCGAAGTGCGAGTTCGAGACCCGGGGCGGCCCCCAGGCGGCGCTCGCCCGGCTCGACGCGCTCGTGGCGGCCGGGGCGGACCGGTCGTGGCCCGGCGTCGTGCCGGCCACGGCGGGGGTCCGCGGCCTGCTGGCGCTGCGCGCCGGCAGGCACGAGGAGGCGCTCGCGGCGCTCGACGCCGCGGTCGCGGAGGTCGAGGCCGCGGATCCGGTCGACGGCTGCCGCGCGCTCCTCAACCGCGGCACGCTGCACCTGGACCGGCAGGACGTGGAGGCCGCGCGGGCCGACTACGAGGAGTGCGCCCGACGTGCCCGTGAGGCGGGCTTCGACCTGCTCGTGTTCAAGGCCGAGCACAACCTCGGCTACGTGCACGCACGTGCCGGGCGGCTCCCGGAGGCTCTCGCGAGCATGGAGGCCGCCGCGCGCACCCTGCCGGGCCCCGAGCGGCCGACGGCGCTCCGGGATCGCAGCGAGGTGCTGCTCGAGGCCGGCCTGGTCGGCGTCGCCGACGCCACGCTGGCCCGCGCCGCGGAGATGTTCGCGGCGGAGGGGATGCCGCGCGAGGTGGCGGAGTGCGAGCTCGGCCGCGCGGAGTGCGCGCTGCTGCGCGGTGACGCGAGCGCGGCGCGCCGGTGGGCGGCGAGCGCGCGCCGCCGGTTCCAGCGGCGCGGCGACGAGGCGTGGGTGGTCCGGGCCGCGCTCCTGGCGCTGCAGGCGGACGCCGCGGTGTCCGCGCGGCTCGAGGGCCGGGCCGCCCGGACCGCGTGGGCGGGCGTCGCCCGGCGGGCCGCGGAGGTGGAGGAGCTGTGCCGGGCGACCGGGCGCCCGACGTGGCAGCGGCAGGCCGCCTACCTCCGGATCGAGGCGGACGTCGCACGGGGAACCGGACCCGACCCGCAGCGCGTGCTCGCCGGGCTGGGCGTCGTCGGGGCCGACGAGGCGCTCACCGCGCGCCTGCACGGGCGCCGCGTCCGGGCGCTCCTCGCGGTCGCCGCAGGCCAGCCGGAGCGCGCCGCCCACCACGTGCGCGCGGGCCAGCGGGACCTCGCGCTGCACCGGAGCCGGTTCGGCTCGCTGGACCTGCGCACCGCGGGTGCGGTGCACGGCGTCGCGCTCGCGGACCTGGACATGCGGCTCGCCCTGTCCACCGGCCGTCCCGAGCCGGTGCTCGAGGCCGCCGAGCGGGTGCGCGCGGTCATGGGCGGGGCGCCGCGGCTCCGCCCGCCCGCCGACCCGCGGACGGCGGAGCTGCTGGCGGAGCTGCGCCGGCTCGTCGAGGGCAGCCGCCCGGTCACCGCCCGCCCGCAGGCGGACCCGGAGCGGATGCGCCTCATGGCGGAGGCGAAGCGCCTCAAGCTCGAGATCCTGTCCCGCTCGTGGCACGAGCCCGGGCGGGCGCGCGACGAGCGCGAGGGCCGCGCGCACGAGGCCCGCGCGACCCTGGCGCGGCGCCCGGGCAGCGTCCTGCTCGACGTGATCGAGCACCGCGGTGAGCTCCTCGCCGTGCGGATGGACGAGCAGGGCGCGCTGCTGCACGACCTCGGCGGCGCACCGCCGGTGGCGGAGCTGGTGCGGCGCGTGCACGCCGACCTCGAGGTCGTCGCGAACCCGCTGGTGCCGGCGGAGCTCCGCGCGGTCGCGCAGCGCTCGCTCGAGGCCGCGTTGACCGGGCTCGACGGCGCCCTGGCACCGGCGCTGCAGGCGGTCGGCGAGCTCGTCGTCGTCGCCGGCGGGTGGCTCGGCGTCCTGCCGTGGTCCCTGCTGCCGTCGCGCCGCGGGCTGCCGACGGTGGTCGCGCCGTCGGTGCACCACTGGATGCGGTACGCGGGCTCGGGCCTGCCCGCCACGCCCGTGACGGCGGCCGCCGGGCCGGGCCTGACGCACGCGGACGACGAGGCCGCGCGGGTCGCCGGGCTGTGGCCGGGTGGTCAGGCGCTGGTGGGGGAGGAGGCCTCGGTCGCGCGGATCACGGCCGCGCTCACGACCCCGGGCATCGTGCACCTCGCCGCGCACGGCCGGCACGAGCAGGACAACCCGTTGTTCTCCTCGCTCCGGCTGGCGGACGGACCGCTGTTCGCCCACGAGCTGGACACCGGCGGGACGGTGCCGGACCTCGTCGTCCTCTCGTCGTGCGAGGTGGGGCGCGCGACCATCCGGGCGGGCGGCGAGTCCCTGGGGCTGGCGAGCGTGCTGCTGCGGACGGGGGTGCCGTGCGTGGTCGCCGCGATCGCGCCGCTGCCCGACGAGACCGCGCTGCGGGTCATGACCGACGTGCACGAGCAGCTGCGCTCGGGCGTCCCGGTCGCGCCCGCCGTGGCGGGAGCGTGTGCCCGGGACCTCGAGACGACCGGTGTGCACGTGCCGCTCGTGTGCCTCGGCGCCCCGGCGTGACCCCGGACCGACGGCGGGGCAGCGTTGCGGCCGGGTCGCGACCGGGGTGCGACCGGAGTGCGGCCGGGGCGCGACCGCTGTCCGAGCGCGCGGATTTGGCCGGGCGCCCGTCGTCGCGTATCGTCGTCGTGCCCAAGACCGCCGGTCGCGGTCCGCTCGTCGGACCAGCCGAAGTCCCGCAGCACGCGGAGGCCAGCGCAGGTGAGAGTTCCACATGATGGCCCGGTTCGCCCGTGCCGCCCTGTCGAGCCCCGCGCCTGCGCGGGGCTCTTGTCGTTCCCGGGGCGGACGCAGACCGGCACCACCATCGGAAGGATTGCCATGGCGAGGCCGGACAAGGCAGCCGCCGTCGCGGAGCTCACGGACAAGTTCCGTGAGTCCAACGCGGCCGTGCTGACCGAGTACCGCGGGCTCACCGTGGCGCAGCTCAAGACGCTGCGTCGCGCGCTCGGCGGCAACGCAACCTACGCCGTGGTGAAGAACACGCTGACCGCGATCGCGGCCAAGGAAGCCGGTCTGAACGGCCTCGACGACGCGCTCGCGGGCCCGTCGGCGATCGCCTTCGTCACCGGCGACCCGGTCGAGGCCGCCAAGGGTCTGCGTGACTTCGCCAAGGCGAACCCCGCGCTGGTCATCAAGGGCGGTGTCCTCGACGGACGCGCCCTGACCGCCGCGGAGGTCACCAAGCTCGCGGACCTCGAGTCCCGTGAGGTCCTGCTGGCCAAGGCGGCCGGTGCGATGAAGGCCAAGCTCTACCAGGCTGCCTACGTCTTCACCGCGAACACCGCCCAGGCCGCTCGTGTCATCGATGCCCTGCGTCAGAAGCAGGAGTCGGAAGGCGCGGCTGCCTGATCAGGCCTCGGCCTGACCAGCGCACCACGCACCACCCCACATCCCGCTTCCGACGCGACGGCGTCGTGGAGCACCGAAGAAAGGAACGCCTCTCATGGCGAAGCTCAGCACCGAGGAGCTCATCGAGCAGTTCAAGGGTCTGACCCTCATCGAGCTCTCCGAGTTCGTGAAGGCCTTCGAGGAGGTCTTCGAGGTCACCGCCGCTGCCCCCGTCGCGGTCGCCGCCGCTCCCGCCGCCGGTGGTGGCGCGGGCGAGGCCGCTGCCGAGGAGGAGAAGGACTCGTTCGACGTCGTCCTCGAGGCCGCCGGCGACAAGAAGATCCAGGTCATCAAGGAGGTGCGCGCGCTCACGTCGCTAGGCCTCAAGGAGGCCAAGGACCTCGTGGACGAGGCCCCCAAGGCCGTCCTCGAGGGCGCGAACAAGGAGACCGCCGAGAAGGCCAAGGCGCAGCTCGAGGGCGCCGGCGCGACCGTCTCGCTCAAGTGATCTGACTCCGCCCGCGGGCACGACCCGCGCGCGGAGGCTCACGTCCGAAGGCCCGTCGTCCCTCCGGGGACGGCGGGCCTTCGCCGTCGCCGCAGCCGTCCCGCCGCCGGCCTCGTCACCGTGCCCGCTGCCGCCCCTCGACGCGCCCGGGAGGGTGACCGGGCGCACGCGGCCGGCCCTGCCGACTTCCCGTGCGAGCCGGGGTGTGCCACCATGGCCGCGGCGACGACGAGGTCGCCCGCCTGGCTGAGAGGCCGGGCGCGGACGGTCGTTCGACCGGCCGGCTGGAGCGGTGAGCGCCTGGTGCGCACCTGCTCGCCGACCCGGGTGGACTTCCGTCGGGGGGCCGAGTATGCTAGCGCTTTGCGCTGGCCTGTGCCCGCGATCTCAGATATCCCGAGCTGGAGCCCGACGTACGTGCGCGTCGGGCACCGGCCTCGAGGCTGGGGGTCGCGCCCTGCCCGGCAGCGCAGCGTGCCTCTCGACCGCAGGGAAGGACCCCTCTTGGCTGCCTCGCGCACCCCTTCTGCACCGTCCGCCGACGCCATCGCGAACCGCACCGCATCCCGCCGCATCTCCTTCGCCAAGATCAACGAGCCGCTCGAGGTCCCCGACCTCCTCGGCCTGCAGACCGAGAGCATGGACTGGCTGCTGGGTAACGAGCGTTGGCAGGCCCGCGTCGCCGCCGCCCTCGAGGGCGGCCGGAACGACGTCCCGCAGACCGCCGGCCTCGAGGAGATCTTCGAGGAGATCTCCCCGATCGAGGACTTCGGCGGCACCATGTCGCTCTCCTTCCGCGAGCACCGCTTCGAGCCGGCGAAGTACACGGCCGAGGAGTGCAAGGAGAAGGACTTCACCTTCGCCGCGCCGCTGTTCGTGACCGCCGAGTTCGTCAACTACACGACCGGCGAGATCAAGAGCCAGACCGTCTTCATGGGCGACTTCCCGCTCATGACCGAGCGCGGCACGTTCATCATCAACGGCACCGAGCGCGTCGTCGTCTCGCAGCTCGTCCGCTCCCCGGGCGTCTACTTCGAGCGCACCGCGGACAAGACCTCGGACAAGGACGTGCTCACGGCCAAGGTCATCCCCAGCCGTGGTGCCTGGCTCGAGTTCGAGATCGACAAGCGCGACAACGTCGGCGTCCGCGTCGACCGCAAGCGCAAGCAGAACGCGACCGTCCTGCTCAAGGCGCTCGGCATGACCGAGGGCGAGATCCGCGAGGAGTTCGCCGCCTACCCGGCGGTCATCGACACCCTCGAGAAGGACCACGTCCAGACGCAGGACGAGGCGCTGCTCGACCTGTACCGCAAGATCCGCCCGGGTGAGCCGCCGACGGTCGAGGCCGGCCGCGCGCTGATCGAGAACTTCTACTTCAACCCCAAGCGCTACGACCTCGCCAAGGTCGGCCGCTACAAGGTGAACAAGAAGCTCGGCCAGGACGCGCCGCTGACCGACTCGGTGCTGTCCGTCTCGGACGTCGTGGCGACCATCAAGTACCTCGCCGCGCTGCACGTCGACCAGACCTCGCTGCCGGGCACGCGCAACGGGGAGTCGATCGAGGTCCGCGTCGAGACGGACGACATCGACCACTTCGGCAACCGCCGCATCCGCGCGGTCGGCGAGCTCATCCAGAACCAGGTCCGCACGGGCCTGTCCCGGATGGAGCGCGTCGTGCGCGAGCGCATGACGACGCAGGACGTCGAGGCGATCACGCCGCAGACCCTGATCAACATCCGCCCGGTCGTGGCGTCGATCAAGGAGTTCTTCGGCACCTCGCAGCTCTCGCAGTTCATGGACCAGAACAACCCGCTCGCGGGCCTGACGCACAAGCGGCGTCTGTCGGCCCTGGGCCCGGGTGGTCTGTCCCGTGACCGCGCCGGCATGGAGGTCCGTGACGTCCACCCGTCGCACTACGGCCGCATGTGCCCGATCGAGACCCCTGAGGGCCCGAACATCGGCCTGATCGGCTCGCTGGCCTCGTTCGGCCGGATCAACCCGTTCGGCTTCGTCGAGACCCCGTACCGCAAGGTCGTCCAGGGCAAGGTCACCGACGAGGTGCACTACCTCACGGCCGACGACGAGGACCGCCACGTCATCGCGCAGGCGAACGCCCCGCTCGAGGCCGACGGCCGGTTCGAGGAGGACCGCGTCCTGGTCCGCACCAAGGGCGGCGAGATCGACTACGTGACGGGCGAGACCGTCGACTACATGGACGTGTCCCCGCGCCAGATGGTGTCGGTCGCCACGGCCCTGATCCCGTTCCTCGAGCACGACGACGCGAACCGCGCCCTCATGGGCGCCAACATGCAGCGCCAGGCCGTGCCGCTGGTCCGTTCCGAGGCGCCGCTGGTCGGCACCGGCATGGAGCGGCGTGCGGCCGTCGACGCGGGTGACGTCATCGTCGCGACCAAGCCCGGCGTGGTCACGGAGGTCTCCGCGGACCTCATCGTCATCGCCAACGACGACGCGACCACGTCGACGTACCGCGTGGCGAAGTTCCGCCGCTCGAACCAGGGCACGTCGTACAACCAGCGCGTGCTGGTCGACACCGGCGCGCGCGTCGAGGCCGGCTCCGTGCTGGCCGACGGCCCGGCGACGGACGAGGGCGAGCTCGCGCTCGGCCGCAACCTCCTCGTCGCGTTCATGTCGTGGGAGGGCCACAACTACGAGGACGCGATCATCCTCAGCCAGCGCCTGGTGCAGGACGACGTCCTGTCCTCGATCCACATCGAGGAGCACGAGGTCGACGCGCGCGACACCAAGCTCGGCCCCGAGGAGATCACGCGGGACATCCCGAACGTCTCCGAGGAGGTCCTGGCCGACCTCGACGAGCGCGGCATCATCCGCATCGGCGCCGAGGTCGCGGCGGGCGACATCCTGGTCGGCAAGGTCACGCCCAAGGGCGAGACCGAGCTGACCCCGGAGGAGCGCCTGCTGCGCGCGATCTTCGGCGAGAAGGCGCGCGAGGTCCGCGACACGTCGCTCAAGGTGCCGCACGGCGAGTCCGGCACGGTCATCGAGGTGCGCACGTTCAACCGCGAGGACGGCGACGAGCTGCCCGCCGGCGTGAACGAGCTCGTCCGCGTGTACATCGCTCAGCGCCGCAAGATCACGGACGGCGACAAGCTCGCCGGCCGTCACGGCAACAAGGGCGTCATCTCCAAGATCCTGCCGGTCGAGGACATGCCGTTCCTCGCCGACGGGACCGCGGTGGACGTCGTCCTGAACCCGCTGGGTGTCCCCGGCCGCATGAACGTCGGCCAGGTCCTCGAGACGCACCTGGGCTGGGTCGCCAAGCAGGGCTGGGACATCGAGCTCGCCGAGGGCGACGTGTCCTGGCGCGAGGGCGTCCCGGACGTGGCGAAGTCGTCGACCCCGGGCAACCCGGTCGCGACGCCGGTGTTCGACGGCGTGCCGGAGGAGACCCTCGCGGGCCTGCTCGGCACCACGCTGCCGAACCGCGACGGCGAGCGCACGGTCGGCCCCGACGGCAAGGCCCGGCTCTTCGACGGCCGCTCCGGCGAGCCGTTCCCGGACCCGGTCTCGGTCGGCTACATGTACATCCTCAAGCTGCACCACCTGGTCGACGACAAGATCCACGCGCGCTCGACCGGCCCGTACTCGATGATCACGCAGCAGCCGCTGGGTGGTAAGGCGCAGTTCGGTGGCCAGCGGTTCGGCGAGATGGAGGTGTGGGCCCTGGAGGCGTATGGCGCCGCCTACACGCTGCAGGAGCTCCTCACCATCAAGTCCGACGACGTGCCCGGCCGCGTCAAGGTGTACGAGGCGATCGTCAAGGGCGAGAACATCCCCGACTCGGGCATCCCGGAGTCGTTCAAGGTTCTGCTCAAGGAGATGCAGTCGCTCTGCCTGAACGTCGAGGTGCTGTCTTCCGACGGCGTCTCGATCGACATGAAGGAGAACGACGACGAGGTCTACCGCGCAGCGGAGGAGCTCGGCATCGACCTGTCGCGTCGCCCGAACGCCAGCAGCGTCGAGGAGATCTGACGTCGAGCGGCTCGTCGCGCGCGCCCCTGCCTGCGCGACGAGCCGCCCGCACCACCCCGTGCACCATTCCGTCCGCCGGCCCGCGATCGGGCCCGGCAAGCGAAGGAAGTAGGACCCCTTGCTCGACGTCAACGTCTTCGACGAGCTGCGAATCGGCCTGGCCACGGCCGACGACATCCGTGCCTGGTCGCACGGCGAGGTCAAGAAGCCCGAGACCATCAACTACCGGACCCTGAAGCCGGAGAAGGACGGTCTCTTCTGCGAGAAGATCTTCGGTCCCACCCGGGACTGGGAGTGCAACTGCGGCAAGTACAAGCGTGTGCGCTTCAAGGGCATCATCTGCGAGCGCTGCGGCGTCGAGGTGACCCGTTCCAAGGTGCGCCGTGAGCGCATGGGCCACATCGAGCTGGCCGCGCCCGTCACGCACATCTGGTTCTTCAAGGGTGTGCCGTCGCGGCTCGGCTACCTGCTCGACCTGGCGCCCAAGGACCTCGAGAAGGTCATCTACTTCGCGGCCTACATGATCACGTGGGTCGACGAGGACGGTCGCCAGGAGGACCTCCCGAACCTCCAGAACGAGATCGACCTGGAGCGCAAGGAGATCTCCGACCGGCGCGACAACGACATCAACACCCGCGCGTCGAAGCTCGAGGCCGACCTGGCCGAGCTCGAGGCCGAGGGTGCCAAGGCCGACGCGCGCCGCAAGGTCCGCGACTCCGCCGAGCGCGAGATGGCGCAGATCCGCAAGCGCGCGGACGCCGAGCTCGACCGGCTCGAGCAGGTCTGGGACCGGTTCAAGAACCTCAAGGTCGCGGACCTCGAGGGCGACGAGCTGCTCTACCGCCAGCTGCAGGACCGCTACGGCAACTACTTCGAGGGCTCGATGGGCGCCGCGGCGATCCAGAAGCGCCTCGAGGCCTTCGACCTGGAGGCGGAGTCGGAGAACCTGCGCGAGATCATCAAGACGGGCAAGGGCCAGCGCAAGACGCGTGCCCTCAAGCGTCTGAAGGTCGTCAACGCGTTCCTCACGACGAGCAACTCGCCGACGGGCATGGTCCTGGACGCCGTCCCGGTCATCCCGCCGGACCTGCGTCCGATGGTCCAGCTCGACGGTGGCCGGTTCGCCACGTCCGACCTGAACGACCTGTACCGCCGCGTCATCAACCGGAACAACCGCCTCAAGCGGCTCCTGGACCTGGGCGCGCCGGAGATCATCGTCAACAACGAGAAGCGGATGCTCCAGGAGGCCGTCGACTCGCTGTTCGACAACGGCCGCCGCGGCCGCCCCGTCACGGGCCCCGGCAACCGCCCGCTGAAGTCGATCTCCGACATGCTCAAGGGCAAGCAGGGCCGGTTCCGCCAGAACCTGCTCGGCAAGCGCGTCGACTACTCGGGCCGTTCGGTCATCGTCGTCGGCCCGCAGCTCAAGCTGCACCAGTGCGGCCTGCCCAAGCAGATGGCGCTCGAGCTGTTCAAGCCCTTCGTCATGAAGCGGCTCGTGGACCTTAACCACGCGCAGAACATCAAGTCCGCCAAGCGCATGGTCGAGCGCGCCCGTCCCGTCGTCTGGGACGTGCTCGAGGAGGTCATCACGGAGCACCCGGTGCTGCTCAACCGCGCACCCACGCTGCACCGTCTGGGCATCCAGGCGTTCGAGCCCCAGCTCGTCGAGGGCAAGGCGATCCACCTGCACCCGCTCGTCTGCGCCGCGTTCAACGCGGACTTCGACGGTGACCAGATGGCCGTCCACCTGCCCCTGAGCGCCGAGGCGCAGGCCGAGGCCCGCATCCTCATGCTCTCGAGCAACAACATCCTCAAGCCGTCGGACGGCCGTCCCGTGACCATGCCCTCGCAGGACATGATCATCGGCCTGTTCCACCTGACGTCGGACAAGCCGGGCTCCGAGGGCGAGGGCCGCGCGTTCAGCACGGTCTCCGAGGCGATCATGGCGTTCGACCAGGGCTCGCTCGACCTCAACGCGGTCGTGAAGATCCGGTTCGACGACCTGGTGCTCGACGAGGACCAGGCGCCCGAGGGCTGGGAGCCGGGGCAGAGCCTGCTCTTCGAAACCACGCTCGGCCGCGCGCTCTTCAACGAGCTGCTGCCGGTGGACTACCCGTACGAGAACGGCGTGGTCGACAAGAAGCGCCTGTCGGTGATCGTCAACGACCTCGCCGAGCGCTACCCGAAGGTCGCCGTCGCGGCGTCCCTCGACGCGCTCAAGGAGGCCGGCTTCCGCTGGGCCACCCGGTCGGGCGTCACGATCGCGATCTCGGACGTCGCCACGCCGACGGCCAAGGCCGCGATCCTCGAGGAGCACGAGGCGCGCGCCGCCAAGGTGCAGGGCCAGTACGAGAAGGGCCTCATCACCGACGACGAGCGTCGTCAGGAGCTCATCGAGATCTGGACGCAGGCCACCGACAAGGTCGCCAAGGCGATGCAGGAGAACTTCCCTGCGCGCAACACGGTGTTCCGGATGGTCGGCTCCGGCGCCCGCGGTAACTGGATGCAGGTCCGTCAGATCGCCGGTATGCGCGGCCTCGTGGCGAACCCGAAGGGCGAGATCATCCCGCGCCCGATCAAGTCCAACTACCGCGAGGGCCTGTCCGTCCTCGAGTACTTCATCGCCACGCACGGTGCCCGCAAGGGTCTGGCGGACACCGCTCTGCGGACCGCCGACTCGGGCTACCTCACGCGTCGTCTGGTGGACGTCTCGCAGGACGTCATCGTCCGCGAGGACGACTGCGGCACCGAGCGCGGCCTGACGATGCCGATCGGCATCGCCGGCAGCGGCGGCGAGGGCGGCGCCCTCCGTCGCCACGACAAGGTCGAGACGAGCGTGTACTCGCGCACGCTGGCGACCGACGTCGAGGTCGACGGCGAGGTCATCGGCCACGCCGGTGACGACGTCGGCGACGTGCTGCTGGACCGTCTGCTCGAGTCGGGCGTGGACTCGCTCAAGGTGCGCTCCGTGCTCACCTGCGAGTCGCGCGTCGGCACGTGCGCCAAGTGCTACGGGCGCTCGCTCGCCACGGGCAAGCTCGTCGACATCGGCGAGGCCGTCGGCATCATCGCGGCCCAGTCGATCGGTGAGCCCGGCACGCAGCTGACGATGCGTACCTTCCACACCGGTGGTGTGGCGTCGGCCGACGACATCACGCAGGGTCTGCCGCGTGTCCAGGAGCTCTTCGAGGCCCGCACCCCCAAGGGTGAGGCGCCCATCGCGGAGTTCTCGGGTCGCGTGGCGATCGAGGAGGGTGACCGCTCGCGGCGCATCGTCCTCACGCCGGACGACGGCTCGGAGGAGATCGCCTACCCGATCACCAAGCGCTCGCGCCTGCTGGTCAACGACGGCGACCAGGTCTCCGTCGGCACGCAGCTGGTCGTCGGTGCGGTGGACCCGAAGAAGGTCCTGCGCATCCTCGGCCCGCGCAAGACGCAGGAGCACCTGGTCGACGAGGTGCAGGAGGTCTACCGCTCGCAGGGCGTGGACATCCACGACAAGCACATCGAGGTCATCGTGCGGCAGATGCTGCGGCGCGTGACGGTGCTCGACTCCGGCTCGACCGACCTGCTGCCCGGCGAGCTCGCCGAGCGTGGCCGGTTCGAGGACGCTAACCGCCAGGCGGTGGCCGAGGGCGGGCAGCCGGCCTCGGGTCGTCCCGAGCTCATGGGCATCACCAAGGCCTCGCTGGCGACGGACTCGTGGCTGTCGGCGGCCTCCTTCCAGGAGACCACCCGGGTCCTCACCGAGGCCGCGATGTCGGGTCGGTCCGACCCGCTGCTCGGCCTCAAGGAGAACGTCATCCTCGGCAAGCTCATCCCGGCCGGCACGGGGCTGCCCCGCTACCGCAACATCGCGGTGGAGCCGACCGAGGAGGCCAAGGCCGAGCTGTACCCGACGTTCGGCTACGACGAGATCGACTTCCCCGCGCTGGGCCTCGGCACGGGCGACGCGATCCCGCTCGAGGACATCGACTTCGGCGACTTCCGCTGACGTCGGTCTCGTCCGGCGTCTCGACGCCGGTCGCGATGCCAGGCCCGAGGGGGCTCGCCGGTCACGGCGGGCCCCCTCGGGCGTCTGACCCGGTCCTTTGACGCTCCCCGGACGGGGAGGTAACGTAGGAGACCGTGCCCGCGCCGTCGGGCCCTCGCGCGTGCACACGCACGGACGTCACCCGGTTCGCCCGGTCCGGACGTCACGACGATGCGCACGGCGTCCCCCCGCCTCTTGCGGCTCGACCGCCCGGCTCCCGCTGGGTGCCCGAGCCGGAGGAGACCGGGGCGACACGCCCGAGCGCGGGGGTCGGTGCGGGAGGAAAGACCAGGCGATAGCCGCGCGACGGGCGGCGACTCGCGCACGTGCCGGCCGTCCAGGGTGACGGGACCGGTCGACCAGAGCTCATCTACCAGACGGAGACGTAGTGCCTACGATCCAGCAGCTGGTCCGCAAGGGCCGGCAGGCGAAGACGAACAAGTCGAAGACGCCTGCCCTCAAGGGCAGCCCGCAGCGTCGTGGTGTGTGCACGCGCGTGTACACCACGACCCCCAAGAAGCCGAACTCCGCCCTCCGCAAGGTCGCCCGCGTGCGCCTGTCGTCGGGCGTCGAGGTCACGGCGTACATCCCCGGCGTCGGCCACAACCTGCAGGAGCACTCGATCGTGCTCGTCCGCGGTGGCCGTGTGAAGGACCTCCCGGGTGTCCGCTACAAGATCGTGCGCGGCGCGCTCGACACGCAGGGCGTGAAGAACCGCAAGCAGGCGCGCAGCCGCTACGGCGCGAAGAAGGGCTGAACCGATGCCTCGTAAGGGTCCCGCCCCGAAGCGGCCGCTGATCGTCGACCCCGTCTACGGGTCGCCCGTCGTCACCCAGCTGATCAACAAGATCCTCCTCGACGGCAAGAAGACCGTCGCCGAGTCGATCGTCTACGGCGCGCTCGAGGGCGTCCGTGAGAAGACCCAGTCCGACCCGGTCGTCGTGCTCAAGCGTGCGCTCGACAACGTGCGTCCCTCGCTCGAGGTCCGCTCGCGTCGTGTCGGTGGCGCGACCTACCAGGTCCCAGTCGAGGTCCGCCCCGTGCGTGCCACGACGCTGGCGCTGCGCTGGCTGACCGACTACTCGCGTGCTCGTCGTGAGAAGACCATGACCGAGCGCCTGATGAACGAGATCCTCGACGCCTCCAACGGCCTGGGTGCCGCCGTGAAGCGTCGCGAGGACATGCACAAGATGGCCGAGTCCAACCGGGCCTTCGCGCACTACCGCTGGTGATTCCAGCCGGTGCGGCCGGCGCGCCACCGCGCGAGCCGGCCGCACCCCACCGAGCCAACCGACAAGGGGCAGACCAACGTGGCACTTGACGTGCTGACGGACCTCACGAAGGTCCGCAACATCGGCATCATGGCGCACATCGATGCCGGCAAGACGACGACCACCGAGCGGATCCTGTTCTACACCGGGGTCAACTACAAGATCGGTGAGACGCACGACGGTGCGTCGACGATGGACTGGATGGAGCAGGAGCAGGAGCGCGGCATCACGATCACGTCCGCCGCGACGACCTGCTACTGGAAGAACAACCAGATCAACATCATCGACACCCCGGGCCACGTGGACTTCACGGTCGAGGTCGAGCGCTCGCTGCGCGTCCTCGACGGTGCCGTCGCCGTGTTCGACGGCAAGGAGGGCGTGGAGCCCCAGTCGGAGACGGTCTGGCGCCAGGCCGACAAGTACGACGTCCCGCGCATCTGCTTCGTCAACAAGATGGACAAGCTCGGTGCGGACTTCTACTTCACCGTGAAGACGATCGTGGACCGCCTCAAGGCCAAGCCGCTCGTCATCCAGCTCCCGATCGGCTCCGAGAACGACTTCATCGGCGTCGTCGACCTGGTCGAGCAGCGTGCCCTCGTGTGGCGCGGCGAGACCGCGCTGGGCGAGAAGTACGAGGTCGAGGAGATCCCCGCGGACCTGGTCGAGAAGGCGGAGCAGTACCGCGCCGAGCTGCTCGAGGCCGTCGCGGAGACCGACGAGGAGCTGCTCGAGAAGTACCTGGGCGGCGAGGAGCTGACGGTCGCCGAGATCAAGGCCGGCATCCGCAAGCTCACGGTCGCGTCCGAGGCCTACCCGGTCCTGTGCGGCTCGGCGTTCAAGAACAAGGGCGTCCAGCCCATGCTCGACGCCGTGATCGACTACCTGCCGACGCCCCTCGACGTCCCCGCGGTCGCGGGCCACGACGTCAAGGACGCCGAGGTCGTCATCGAGCGTCACCCGGACTCCACGGAGCCGTTCTCGGCCCTCGCGTTCAAGGTCGCCGCGCACCCGTTCTTCGGGAAGCTGACCTACGTCCGCGTGTACTCCGGCAACGTCGAGCAGGGCGCCCAGGTGCTCAACTCGACGAAGGGCAAGAAGGAGCGCATCGGGAAGCTCTTCCAGATGCACTCCAACAAGGAGAACCCGGTCCAGGAGGCCACCGCCGGGCACATCTACGCGTTCATCGGGCTCAAGGACGTCACCACCGGTGACACCCTGTGCGACCCGGGCGCGCCGGTCGTGCTCGAGTCGATGACCTTCCCGGAGCCCGTCATCGACGTGGCGATCGAGCCGAAGACGAAGGGCGACCAGGAGAAGCTCTCCCTGGCCATCCAGAAGCTCGCCGAGGAGGACCCGACCTTCCGCGTCAAGCTCGACGAGGAGACCGGCCAGACCGTCATCGGCGGCATGGGCGAGCTCCACCTCGACATCCTCGTCGACCGCATGCGTCGCGAGTTCAAGGTCGAGGCCAACGTCGGCAAGCCGCAGGTCGCGTACCGCGAGACGATCCGCCGTGCGGTCGAGAAGATCGACTACACGCACAAGAAGCAGACCGGTGGCTCCGGCCAGTACGCGAAGATCCAGATGACCTTCGAGCCGCTGGACCCGGGCGAGGGCGAGCTGTACGAGTTCGAGAACAAGGTCACCGGTGGCCGTGTCCCGCGCGAGTACATCCCGTCCGTCGACGCCGGCATCCAGAGCGCGATGCAGCTCGGTGTGCTCGCGGGCTTCCCGCTCGTGGGCGTGCGGGCGATCCTGCTCGACGGCGCGTCGCACGACGTCGACTCCTCGGAGATGGCGTTCAAGATCGCCGGCTCGATGATCCTCAAGGAAGCGGTCCGCAAGGCCGACCCGGCTCTGCTCGAGCCGATCATGGCCGTCGAGGTCCGGACCCCTGAGGACTACATGGGCGAGGTCATCGGCGACCTGAACTCGCGTCGCGGCATGATCCAGTCCATGGAGGACGCCACGGGCGTGAAGGTGATCCGCGCCCAGGTTCCTCTCTCCGAGATGTTCGGGTACGTCGGCGACCTGCGGTCCAAGACCCAGGGTCGTGCGGTGTACTCGATGCAGTTCGACAGCTACGCCGAGGTGCCTCGGAACGTTGCCGACGAGATCATCAAGAAGACCCGGGGCGAGTAGTCCCACAGGTCGAAACCTGTAGTTCCATCACACAAACCGACCCGTAGGACCGCGCGCCTCGTGACTACCCTCCCGGGTAGCCACGGACGGGCACTCTCTACCAAGTCCTGAGGAGGACACCCAGTGGGCAAGGCGAAGTTCGAGCGGACGAAGCCGCACGTCAACATCGGGACCATCGGTCACGTCGACCACGGCAAGACGACGCTGACCGCCGCGATCTCGAAGGTGCTGCACGACAAGTACCCGGACCTGAACCCCTTCACGCCGTTCGACGAGATCGACAAGGCGCCGGAGGAGAAGCAGCGCGGTATCACGATCAACATCGCGCACGTCGAGTACCAGACCGAGAAGCGTCACTACGCGCACGTCGACGCCCCCGGTCACGCCGACTACATCAAGAACATGATCACGGGCGCGGCGCAGATGGACGGCGCCATCCTCGTGGTCGCGGCGACGGACGGCCCGATGGCCCAGACGCGTGAGCACGTCCTGCTCGCGCGCCAGGTCGGCGTGCCCTACCTGCTCGTGGCGCTGAACAAGACCGACATGGTCGACGACGAGGAGATCCTGGACCTCGTCGAGATGGAGGTGCGCGAGCTCCTCACGTCGCAGGGCTTCCCCGGCGACGACGTGCCGGTCGTGCGCGTCTCCGGCCTCAAGGCGCTCGAGGGCGACCCGACCTGGGTCAAGTCCGTCGAGGACCTGCTGGACGCCGTCGACGAGAACGTCCCGGACCCGGTCCGCGACATCGACAAGCCGTTCCTCATGCCCATCGAGGACGTCTTCACGATCACCGGTCGTGGCACCGTCGTGACGGGCCGCGTCGAGCGCGGTCAGCTCAAGGTGAACGAGGAGGTGGAGATCGTCGGCATCAAGGAGAAGGCGATCAAGACCACGGTCACCGGCGTCGAGATGTTCCGCAAGCTGCTCGACTACGCCGAGGCCGGCGAGAACGTCGGTCTGCTCCTGCGCGGCACGAAGCGCGAGGAGGTCGAGCGCGGCCAGGTCGTCGTCAAGCCCGGCTCGATCACGCCGCACACGGAGTTCGAGGGCCAGGTCTACATCCTGGCCAAGGACGAGGGTGGCCGTCACAACCCGTTCTACGGGAACTACCGCCCCCAGTTCTACTTCCGTACGACCGACGTCACCGGCGTCATCACGCTGCCCGAGGGCACCGAGATGGTCATGCCCGGCGACAACACGGAGATCTCCGTCACGCTGATCCAGCCCATCGCGATGGAGGAGGGCCTCGGCTTCGCCATCCGCGAGGGTGGCCGCACCGTCGGCTCGGGCCGCGTCACCAAGATCATCAAGTGATCCGCGCCCTTCGGGGCCGGTGAGCGAGCAGGGCCCGGGAGCTTCGGCTCCCGGGCCCTGCTGCGTCTGCGGGCTCGGGGACCGGTGGCCCGCGTGTGGGACCCGCCCCTGGGACCTGCCCTCGGCGACCCGCTTCTGGTGCCCGACTCGTCGTGCCGTCCCCGGCGCGGAACGGCGTGAGCGCCGGCCGCGCCAAAACGATTCGGGCGACCGCCCGATCCCGGGATCCGGCGGCGCCGACCACGCCACCGGGCTAGCGTCCTGCGCATGTCCGCCGATCTCCCCGAGCAGCGCCCCGCTCCGAGCGGGCGCCGGGCCGCCACCGCCGTCGAGCCCACGCCCTCCTTCTCCTCCGTCGTCGACCCCGGCGCGTCGCAGGGCAGCGCCGCACCGCCGAACAGGGGCGCCGCAGCTGCCCCCGGCGTCGGCACCCCGGCCGGCCCGCGCAGCCGGAAGGTGCTGCTCTGGGTCGTCCTGGTAGCCGTGCTCGCCGTGGTCGTCGTGGGCGCGCTCGCGATCCTCAACAAGGACGAGCCCGGCGGCGCCGACGCGACGGCGACGCTCGAGCGGGGCACCGTGACGTCGTCGGGGCTGCAGCTGACCGGCAGCGCCCAGTCGATCGCCCTCCGCGCGGACGCCCCGGCCTCGGACCTCGTCGCGGTCACCGCGACCGGCGCGGACGCGGCGGCGGAGGTCGCGGGCGGGCAGGACGCGGTCGTCTCGCTCGCGGGGGACGGCGCCTCGACGGTGCAGGTCGCGCCGGACGTCGCCTGGACGGTGCACCTGGCGGCGCAGTCCGACACCGTGACCGCCGACCTCGCGGGCGCGACCGTGGACGGCGTCTCGATCGACGCCGGCGCGCGCCTCGTCGAGCTGACGCTGCCCACCCCGACCGGCGCCGTGGTCATCGACCAGGCGGCCGGGATCGGTGGCCTGACGGTGCACGTCCCCGAGGGCGTCGCGGTCGTCGTGAAGGTCTCCTCGGGGGCCGGGACCGTCGTCCTCGACGGAGAGACGACCGAGGGGGTCGGTGCCGGCGAGGAGCTGTCGACCGACGGCTACTCGGCCGACGACCCGCACTACGAGATCGACGTCGCGGGCGGCCTCGGCACGCTCACCGTCGACCGGGGCTGAGCCCCCACAGGACGCCGACGCCCTCGGCCGCACGGCGGTCGGGGGCGTCGCCGCGCACCGCTGCCCGGCCCCCGGGCGGGTGGTGCGTCAGGACCGCGGGGCGGCTGTGCTCCCGCGGACGACGAGCATGGTGGGCACCAGCACGTGCTCGTCGTCGAGCGGGCGGCCGGCGTCGATCTGCCGCAGCAGGAGCTCGATGAGGCGCTCGCCGATCTCCACGAAGTCCTGCCGCACCGTGGTCAGCGGCGGGCACAGGTAGTCGGCGAGGGGGATGTCGTCGAAGCCGACGACCGAGACGTCGTCGGGCACCCGCCGCCCGCGCTCGTCGAGGGCGCGCAGCAGGCCGGCGGCCATCTCGTCGTTCGCGCACAGCACGGCGGTGACGGCCGGGTCGTCGGCCATCGCCAGCCCCTGCTCGTACCCGGACCGGGCGCTCCAGTCCCCGCGCACGAGCGCCGGGACCTCGCGGCCGGCGGCGCGCAGGGCGTGCGCCCAGGCGTCCGCGCGCATCTCGGCCGGGTTCGAGTCCGCCGGGCCGGCGAGGTGGTGGACGGTGCGGTGCCCGAGGCCGAGCAGGTGGTCCACCGCCGCCGCGGTCCCGGCGACCTGGTCCGCGCCCACCGCGGGGTGGTGCCCGACGAACCGGGAGTCCGAGACGACGACGGGGACGCGGGGCGGGAGCGCCAGCGTCGTCGGGGTGACGGTCTCCGCCCGGATGATGACGAGCCCGTCGATCGACTGGTGCGTCAGCCGCTGGACGGCCGCGCTCACGTCCGCGGACGACGGGCTCTCGACGTCCACGAGCGTGACGGTGTAGCCCGCGCGACGGGCGGCCTCGACGACCGCCTCCATCGTGCGCGCCTCGCCCGTCCGGGACAGCCGGTGGGCGACGAGGCCGATGGTGCGGAAGCTGCCGTAGCGCAGCGCGCGTGCGGCGTTGTTGGGGGAGTAGCCGAGCTGCTCCATCGCGTCGAGGACGCGCTGCCGGGTCTCGGCGCGCACGTTCAGCGCCCCGGTCGACACGCGTGAGACCGTCTGGGGGGAGACCCCGGCCAGCCGGGCGACGTCGCCGATCGAGGGTCCGGGGCGGCGCCGACCCGAGCGGGCAGGCGCGAGCGCTTCGTCGTCGGGCATCGCCACAGCATAGCCATGGCGACGTCACCACCCGAGGATGTCGCACGTGACGGGCCCCGGGAAGGAAGAGGGTGGCAACGTCACCATTTCGTGACCCGGCCCGCGTTGACATCGTCGGCGCGGGCGTGGTTATCTCGACACGTCGACATGGTGACGTAAACATGTCGAGCACACGAAGGAGTGGAGACCCGTGGCTCAGCTGATCGCCGCCCCGCCGGCGGCGGCGCCTCGCGCCCGTCGGCGCGGCCTGCGCCGTACCTGGACGGGCTGGGGGTTCGTCGGACCCTTCATGCTCGTCTTCGCGCTCGTGTTCCTGGCGCCCATCGCCTACTCGATCTACCTGAGCCTGTTCCGCAAGCAGCTCGTCGGCGGCAACTCGTTCGTGGGCGTCGACAACTACGTCGCGGCGTTCCAGGACGCCCAGTTCTGGTCCGGCTTCGGGCACGTCGTCGCGTTCCTGCTGGTGCAGGTGCCGATCATGCTCGGGATCGCGCTGCTCGTCGCGCTGGCGCTCGACAGCGGCCGGCTCTACGGGAAGAACTTCTTCCGCATCTCGATCTTCCTGCCCTACGCGGTGCCCGCGGTCGTCGCGACCCTCATGTGGGGGTTCATGTACGGGACGCGGTTCGGGCTCGTCGGGAACATCAACCGCGCGCTCGGCGTCGAGCTGCCGAACCCGCTGTCGCCCGACCTGGTCCTGGCGTCGATCGGCAACATCGTGACGTGGGAGTTCGTCGGCTACAACATGCTGATCTTCTACTCCGCCCTGCGTGTGGTGCCGGCGAGCCTCTACGAGGCCGCGGAGATCGACGGCGCGGGCCAGTGGCGCGTCATCCGCTCGATCAAGCTGCCCGCCATCCGCGGCGCCCTGGTGATCGCCACGATCTTCTCGATCATCGGCAGCTTCCAGCTGTTCAACGAGCCCAGCATCCTCAAGAGCCTGGCGCCCAACGCGATCACCACGTACTTCACGCCCAACCTGTACGCGTACTCGCTGTCCTTCTCCGGCCAGCAGTACAACTACTCGGCGACCGTCGCGATCGTCATGGGGCTCATCACGATGGTCATCGCGTACGTCGTCCAGCTGCGCGGCATGCGGAAGGAGGTCTGACATGGCGACCGAGACCGCATCGGCACCCGTCCCGACGACGCGCGGGGCCGGCGGCCGGAGCGCGGGGCGGCGAGCCGTGCGCCTGCGTCCGTCCGTCGCGCGCGGCTCGCGCCGCAACCGGCGCAGCCCGCTCCTGACCGCGCTCACGGCGATCGTGCTGCTCTACAGCATCGTCCCGCTGGTCTGGCTGCTCATCAACGCCACCAAGTCCCAGTCGGACCTGTTCGACTCGTTCGGCCTGTGGTTCGGCGACGGGTTCGCGCTGTGGGACAACGTGCGGGACACGCTGACCTACGACGACGGGATCTTCCTGCGCTGGTTCGGCAACACGATCCTCTACGTGGTGCTCGGTGCCGGCGGAGCGACCGCGCTCGCCGTCCTGGGCGGCTACGGCCTGGCGAAGTTCCAGTTCCCAGGCAAGCGGTGGGTGTTCGCGGTCGTGATCGGCGCGGTCGCCGTGCCCGGCACCGCGCTGGCCGTCCCGACGTTCCTCATGTTCAGCAAGATGGGCCTGACGAACACGCCGTGGGCGGTGATCATCCCGTCGCTGATCTCGCCGTTCGGCCTGTACCTCATGTGGACCTTCGCGGCCGAGGCCATCCCGACGGAGCTGCTCGAGGCGGCGCGGATGGACGGGGCGGGGGAGGTGCGCACCTTCTTCCGCATCTGCCTGCCGCTGCTGGCCCCCGGCATCGTCACGGTGCTGCTGTTCACCATGGTCGCGACGTGGAACAACTACTTCCTGCCGCTGATCATGCTCAAGGACCCCGCGTGGTACCCGCTGACCCTGGGGCTCAACGCGTGGAACGCCCAGGCCGCGACCGCCGGCGGCCAGGCGGTGTTCAACCTGGTGATCACCGGGTCCGTGCTCACGATCCTGCCGCTGATCGTCGCCTTCCTGTTCCTGCAGCGCTACTGGCAGTCCGGCCTCGCGGCCGGGTCGGTCAAGGAGTAGCCGCTCCGGAGCCACCACCGACGTCACGTCGGACAGGCCGCCCGATGGTCACGTCACCACGCAGTCCCACACCCAGTCCCACACCCAGCCCCACCGAGAAGACACCTCAAGAGACAACGAAGTGAGAGGACAGTCATGACCACCAAATTCCGCACGGCCGCGCGCACCGTCGCCGTCGCCGGGGTGCTCAGCCTCGCCCTGGCCGCGTGCAGCGGTTCCGGCGACGAGGGCACGACGAGCCCGAGCGGGGACTCGACGGGCGCCGCGGGCGACCTGTCCGGCTCGCTCACGGTCTGGGCCTGGGAGCCCACGCTCGAGAAGGTCGTCGCCGACTTCGAGACCGCGCACCCGGACGTCGACATCGACCTCGTCAACGCCGGCACGGGCAACGACCAGTACACGGCGCTGCAGAACGCGATCGCGGCCGGCTCGGGCGTGCCTGACGTCGCCCAGGTCGAGTACTACGCGCTGCCGCAGTTCGCGCTCGGCGACTCGCTCGCCGACCTCACCGAGTTCGGCGCGGCCGACCTCGACGGCACCTTCACGCCCGGCCCGTGGGCCGCGGTCAAGCAGGGCGAGGGCGTCTACGGCCTGCCGATGGACTCCGGGCCGATGGCGCTGTTCTACAACAAGGACGTGTTCGACAAGGCAGGCGTCGACGTCCCGACGACGTGGGACGAGTACCTCGAGGCGGCGCGCGCCATCCACGAGGCCGACCCGAACGCGTACATCGCGAACGACACGGGCGACGCCGGCTTCACGACGAGCATGATCTGGCAGGCCGGCGGCCAGCCCTACTCGGTGGACGGCACGAACGTCTCCGTCGACTTCACGGACGAGGGCACGACGAAGTTCGCGGAGCTGTGGCAGCAGCTCGTCGACGAGGACCTGCTGGCCCCGATCAGCTCCTGGAGCGACGAGTGGTACCAGGGCCTCGGCAACGGCACGATCGCGACCCTGACGATCGGTGCGTGGATGCCGGCGAACCTCGAGTCCGGCGTGCCGGACGGCGCGGGCAAGTGGCAGGTCGCGCAGATGCCGCAGTGGGAGGCCGGTGGCGCCGCCACCGCCGAGAACGGCGGCTCGTCCCTCGCGGTGACCAAGGCGTCCCAGAACGCGGAGCTCGCCTACGAGTTCGTCAAGTACGCCGACGCCGGTGAGGGCGTGCAGACGCGGATCGACGGCGGCGCGTTCCCGGCCACGACCGCCGAGCTGAACTCCGACGAGTTCAAGAACAAGGAGTTCGAGTACTTCGGCGGCCAGAAGGTCAACGAGGTGCTGGCCCAGTCGGCCGCCGACGTCGTCCCGGGCTGGCAGTACCTGCCGTTCCAGGTCTACGCCAACTCGATCTTCAACGACACGGTCGGCCAGGCGTACGTCAGCGACACCACCCTGACCGACGGCCTCGCCGCCTGGCAGCAGGCGTCGATCGACTACGGCAACCAGCAGGGCTTCACGGTCGACTGACCCGGCCCGGCGGTGGTGGCGGCTCCGTCCCGCCCCCACCGCCGCCGGCCCGGGCGGTCTCCCGCCGCCCGGGCCGGACCACCCCGCACGTCCCGCGGGCTGGGTCCGGGCGACCGGCGACGCCGGATCGCCTCCACCAGCCTTCACCAGCCTTCACCGAGGAGCACCCTTCCCATGGCCGCGTTCGAGATCGGCGAGCAGGACTTCCTGCTCGACGGCGAGCCGCTGCAGATCCTGTCCGGGGCCCTGCACTACTTCCGGGTCCACCCCGACCTGTGGGCGGACCGCATCCGCAAGGCCCGGCTCATGGGGCTCAACACCGTGGAGACGTACGTCGCCTGGAACGCCCACGCGCCGGAGCGCGGCGTCTTCGACCTGACCGGCGGGCTCGACCTGGGCCGGTTCCTCGACCTCGTCGCGGCCGAGGGGATGCACGCGATCGTCCGCCCCGGCCCCTACATCTGCGCCGAGTGGGACAACGGCGGCCTGCCGGCGTGGCTCATGGCCACGCCCGGCGTGGGCGTGCGCACGGCCGAGCCGCAGTACCTGGACGCCATCGCCGGCTTCTACGACGAGGTCCTCGCGGTGGTCGCGCCCCGCCAGGTGACCCGCGGCGGACCCGTGCTCATGGTCCAGGTGGAGAACGAGTACGGCGCGTACGGCGAGGACGCCGCGTACCTGCGCGCGCTCGTCGCGATGGTCCGCGAGCGCGGCATCGACGTCCCGCTGACCACGTGCGACCAGGCCGACGACGAGATGCTCGGCCGAGGTGGCCTGCCGGAGCTGCACAAGACCGCGACGTTCGGGTCCCGCAGCCCCGAGCGCCTCGCGACCCTGCGCCGGCACCAGCCGACCGGCCCGCTGATGTGCATGGAGTACTGGGACGGCTGGTTCGACTCGTGGGGCGAGCAGCACCACACCACGGACCCCGCCGCCGCGGCGGCCGACCTCGACCTGCTGCTGGGCGCCGGTGCCTCCGCGAACCTCTACATGTTCCACGGCGGGACGAACCTGGGCTTCACGAACGGGGCCAACGACAAGGGCACCTACCTGCCGATCACGACGTCGTACGACTACGACGCCCCGCTCGCCGAGGACGGCACGCCGACCGCGAAGTACGACGCGTTCCGTGCGGTGATCGCGCGCCACGCACCCGTGCCCGGCGGCCGCCCGCCCGCCCGTGCCGCCGCGCCCGTCCTCGACGTCGCGCTCGAGCGCCGGGTGCGGCTCGCCGACGCGCTGCCGTTGCTGGTGGCGGACCCGAAGTCGTTCACCTACCTGCCCACCGCGGACGAGGTCGGGCAGTGGTCCGGCTTCACCCTCTACCGGACCGACGTGGCGGCCGACGACGGGCTGCTGTCGGTCGACGAGGTGCGCGACCGTGCGGTCGTGCTCCTCGACGGCGAGCCGGTCGGCACCCTCAGCCGGACGGAAGGGCTGACGACCGTGAGCCTGCCTCCGCGCGCGGGCGTGCTCGACGTCGTCGTCGAGGACCAGGGCCGCGTGAACTACGGCCCGCGCATCGGCGAGCCGAAGGGCCTCGTCGGGCACGCGCGGACCGCGACCCGGCCCGTGACGCGCTGGGAGGTGGGCGGCCTCCGCCTCGCGAGCCTCGACCCCGACCTCCTGGCCCAGCTGCGCGCGGCCGAGGCGCAGGACGTCGCGCCGGTCGCCGGGCCGTCCTTCTGCCACGCGACCTTCGCGTCGGTCGCGGGCGCCGACCACTTCCTCCGGCTCGACGGCTGGTCGAAGGGCCTGGTCTGGCTCAACGGCACGCTGCTGGGTCGCTACTGGTCCGCCGGACCGACCCGCACCACCTACGTGCCCGGGCCGCTGGTCCGTGAGCGCAACGAGCTCGTGGTGCTCGAGCTGCACGGCGCCCGGACCGGGACCGCCGCGTTCGTCGCTGCTCCCGACCTCGGTCACACCGAGCGCTGACGCCCCACTGACGCACGCCTGACACACGCCTGACACACGCCCGGGCGCGTCTCCCGGGCGTGCTACGGTCGCCCGGGATGTCCGGATCGGGACGTCACGAGGGGACGTCAGGTCCGGCGAGGGGGCGCGCATGGGTGACGGTTTCGAGGCGACGGCCGAGTCGTTGGACGCGTCCGGGTCGGCACTCCTGCAGGTCCTGTCCACGCTGGAGCCCGCGGACCCGGCGTCCTGGCCGCACGGCGTCGCGACCTACGGCTTCAGCTCGCTCGCGACCGCGATGGACGAGGCCCAGACGAGCCTGGCGACCCGGGTCGACGACGTGCAGACCGTCACGGTCGGGTGCGCGATCCGGCTCCAGGACAGCGCGCGCGCGTACCGGGAGGCCGACGAGCGGGTCCAGGCGCTGTTCCGCCGGGTCGCGGCGCTCCTGACGGGCGCCGGCGGATGAGCGTGCTGCCGGGCGACGTCGCCGCCGTCGGCGGCACCGCGAGCGCGGCGGACCGCGCCGCACGTGCGGTCGCGGACACCGCGACGCTCGTGCGGGACGAGCGCCGCGCGCTCGACTGGACCGGCGCCGCCGCCGACGCGTGCGACGCGCGGCTCGCGGCCGTCGCCGACGGGGCGGGCGTCGTCGCGACGAGCCTCGCGACGATCTCGACCGCGCTGGCGACCTACGCCACGGAGCTCGCGGCGGCGCAGGCCGAGGCGCAGCTCGCGGACGCCGAGCGGCGCCGCACCGAGGCGCGCCTCGCCGCCGAGCCGCTCGACCTGTCCGCCTGGTTCGCCCACCTGCGCGCGCGGGTGCGGGTGTGGGGCGCCGTGCAGGGAGCCGAGGCGAGCGCGGACCGTGCGGCCGCGGCGGTGCGCGCCGCGCTGGGCACGGGTGCCGACGCGATCGGCGCGCTGGCGGACGCCGCGCGCCGCGACACCGACGTGCCGGACGACGTCCTGACGGACGGGTCGACGGAGCAGGGGGACGTCCAGCAGCGCGGGATCGGGTCCTGCTACCTGCTCTCGTCGCTCATGGGCCTCCTGCGCACGGACGACGGCGACCGGCTCCTGCGGGAGAACGTCCGCTGGGACGAGCTGCAGCAGGGCTACTGGGTGACGCTGTACGTCGACGGCGAGCCCACCGAGGTCTTCGTCGACGGGGTCTACGACGGCGGGGTGCGGCAGCCCGCGGGGTCCGTGGGTCTGGTCTCGCTCTACGAGGCGGCGGTCGGCATCCACCTGGGGTACGCCGACCTCGACGACGGCGGGTACCCCGAGGACGCGATGGAGCTCGTCACGGGCGAGGACGCGCGGGCCTACTCCACCGACGACTCGTGGTGGCCGTGGGACGACGGGTTCTCCGACCACCGGGACGACATCGCCGGCCGGCTCGACGACGGCGCGTCGGTGACCGCGGACACGGGTGGCCGCCCGGACGTCGACGACCTGCATGTGCAGGTCGAGCGCGACGGCGCGCTGGTCGACGTCGAGGTCGACGTGGTCGGCGGGCACGCGTACATGGTCGAGCGGATCGACGACGACGGGGGAGTCTGGGTGCGCAACCCGTGGGGTCAGGGCAACGGCGCCGACGGCGGTGAGGTGTTCCGACTGGACGCCGACGAGTTCGCGCGGGTGTTCGGGCGCGTGACCGTCTCGGAGACGCCGTGACCGGCGCACCGGACCAGGCCGCCGCCGGTCAGCCGGGCCGCGCTCCGCAGCGCGAACCGCGCGGGCCCGAGCGGTTCGAGCTGCGGCGCGGGACCCAGCGGGAGGTCGAGGGCGCGCTGGTCGGGGTCGTCGGCCTCGACGCGGTCGACGGGAACCTGCGCGCCCGCCTGGCGGTCGGGCTGGCGGGGCAGCGTCACCGCGCGTGGGTGGACCGCGGCCAGGCGCTCGCGGTCGCCGGCTGGGGCACGCTCGCGCTGTGCGACGTCGTGGCCGCCGGCGCCGGGCGCGCGGTGCTCGAGTTCGTCCCCGAGCCGGCCCGCGCGTGAGCCAGTCGGCCGGGGCCGGGGCCGGGGCCGGGGCCGGGAGCGGGGCTGAGACCGAGCCGGGTCGGCGGCGGGCCGCGCCCGTCCCGGTCGTCGTCGCGCTGGTCGTGGTCGTCGTGGTCGTCGCCGCGGCGGCGGTCGCGCTCGCCGCGCGCTCGGGCTCGTCGGGCTCGTCGGGACAGACGTGCGACCGTACCGCTGCGGCACCCGGAGCGGGCACGGTGGACAGCGTGAGCCAGGGCGCGCAGCTCGTCGTGGGCGACGTGCGGCTCGGGATCGGCGGCGTGTCCGACGACGGCTGCGCGGTGGACGTGCGCGGCGACGTCGGCCGGGTCGAGGTCGGTGAGCGGGTCGAGGTGGCCGGCGTGCCGGTGATGCTCCTGGCCGTCGAGCGGCGGGACGGCCAGGACGACGAGGCAGGGGGCGCGTTCGAGGCGACGTTCTGGGTGGGCGCGGCCGGGTAGGCGGCCGGCCGTCGTCGGCAGGACGGCCGAAGGGCCCCCGGCCGGTCGCCGGGAGCCCTTCGGAGGGGGTTGCTGACGGTCGACCGTCAGCGCACGACCCGGAACGACGCCGTCGCCGAGGTCGACGGCACCGCGGTCGACGTGCCCGCGTACACGGCGCGGACCGTGTACGTGCCGGGGGTGAGCCGGGGGAGCGTGACGCTCGCCGCCGAGCGCGACAGCGTCGCGCCGCGGACGGCGACCTGCTTGCCGCCCCGGTACACGCGCACCGTGACCTTGCCGGTGATCGTGGCCGCAGGCTTGCCCGTGACCTTGACCGCCACGGTGGCACGCGCGGTCGACCGGACGGTCGACGCGACGCGCACCGTGGTGACGGTCGTCCGCCGCACCGTGACCTTGGTCGTCGCCGACGAGGCCCGCACCCCGGTCTGACCGGCGTACCTCGCGGTGACCGTGTACGTGCCCGGCGTGGTGAGCGCGGGCAGCCGCACCGCCGCCCGGCCGCCGGTGAGGCGCTGCGTCAGCGTCTTCACCGTCGTCGAGCCGCGCTTCACCGTGACGGTGACCTTGCCGGCGGCCGGCGACGTGCCGGTCCGCACCGTCACGTTCGCGACGGGACGGGTGGTCGTGGTCGGCGCGGCCGGGACCACCTTCAGCGTCGTCGTGGAGGCGACCACCCGGACGACGACCGTGACCGCGACGGTGGCCGACGAGGACGGCGCGACCTGGGTCTGCGCCGCAGCGGCGGGCCGGAACGCGGCCGAGAGCGCGTGGGTGCCCACGGCCAGGTCGTCGAGCGTGAACCGGGCGGTGCCGTCGGCACCCACCTCGGCCGACGCCACCACCGCGGCACCGTCCCGCAGCTCGACCGTCCCGCCCGCGAGCGCGGACGCGGCGTCGGACGTGACCGTGGCGGTCACGCGCACCGTCGCGCCCTCCACGACCTTCGTGGCGGAGGTGACCAGCGCGACCGAGCTGGCGGCCCGGCCGTCGAGCACCTCGACGGGCGCCGACGTGCTCGTCGTCGGGCCGAAGCCCTCCGCCGTCGCGGTGACCGTGACGGTGACCGCGGAGCCGACGTGCTCGAGCCCCGGGGTCCAGGTGGCCGAGGTGGCGCCCGGCACGTCCTGCCCGTCGACCGCCCACTGGTACGTGAGCGCGGCGTCGACCGGGTCGGTGGTCGCCGCGGCCGTCAGCTCCTGCCCGGCGACCGGGCTGCCCTCGACGTGCACCGCCGTCAGGCCGACGGTCAGGTCCAGCACGACGGTGTACGTCGTCGCGGAGCCGTCGACCGCCGTGACCGTGAGCGTCACCGTGTCGCCCGAGCGCTCCGTCGTCACGGTCGCGGACGCGTCGGTCGGGACACCGACGACGCGCGGCGCGGAGCCGCGTGCCGGGACGTCGTACGCCGTGGTCTGCGCGTCGAAGCCGCTGACGTCGACGCCGTCCACGGACAGCCGGGCCAGGGAGGACACCGACGAGGCGGCAGGCGCCACCGCGTCGATCTCCGTCTCGGACACGATCAGGTGCGTCGCGTCCCGTGCGGCGAGCACGAAGCGCACGGCGTCGGCCGTCGCCCCGGACAGGTCCACGGTGGCCACGGGCGCCGTCGCCTGGTCGGCCAGCGTCACGGGCGGGGAGAGGGTCTGCCACGCCTGCGTGCCCGCGTCCCGGTACTGCGTGGTGACCGTCGTGGGCCAGGTGGACGACGAGCCGTCCTTGAAGAAGTAGAGGCGCGCCTCGGTCAGCACGCGCTCCTGCGCCAGGACGTACGTGAGCGTGTCGCTCGTGTTCTTGGTCCCGCCGCGCCAGTTGGACCAGCCCTTGTCGGTCCGGTCCCCGTCGACGGTCCGGGAGGCCGGGTACCCCGGCTCCGTGTAGGTCGCCGACGGCGTCGACGTGAGCGCGACGTTCTCGGCGGTCGTCGCCGCGGGCGTCACGACGACGTGCAGCGTCGCGTCGACCGCGACCGACCCGGTCGCCTCGGCGCTCACCGTGCCGGCGACCGTGACGACGCCCGGCTCGGCGAACGCGTCGGCGTCGAGCGCGTCGAGGTCCCAGGTGACCGGGACGTCGAAGCGCGCGGAGGCGGTGCCGACCTGCGCGGGCACCGTCGCCGGAGCGGCGCGCCCGACGAGGCCGACGCTCGTGCCGGCGACGACGGTCATCGAGACCGGGTCGGTGGCCACCACGTCGCCGACCTGGACCACTGCGGTCGCGGTGACGGCGTTGCCGTAGATGTCCGTGCCGGTGGCGGTGACCGTCACCGTGCCGGCGCGGTCCCAGGCGTCGGCGGGGGCGTCCCACGTGACGGGCGTCGCGACGCCGTCGCCCCAGGCGTACGTGGGAACGATCGTCGCCGGGAGCGCGGCGGGGGTGCCGATGGTCGTGCGCAGCGAGAGCGGGCTCGTCGTGGGCGTCGCGTCGGTCGACCGGAACGTCCAGAGCTGGTTGGCGCCGCCGTTGGACCCGTAGATGCCGACGGGCGCGCCGTCCGCGGTGGACTGCCCCCCGACGTCGAGCGAGGACGCGGTGGCGTCGTTGACGAGCGACCACGTGGTGCCGTCGAGCGTCACCAGGTGCCAGGTCGTCGTCGCCGCCGACCGCGCGGTCTCGAGCGAGACCTGCTCGAACCGGGTGCCGGCGCTGGTGGCGCCCAGGAAGCTCCCGTCGGAGGCGTTCTCGAGCGCGAACGTCCGCCGCGACGTGGGGGCGCCGGCGGCGGTGGTCTCGTGCACCACCCACTCCTGCGCGGGCAGCGCCGCCGCGGTGGTGGCGAGGGCCTTGATCTGCAGCGTGGCGGCGTCCGAGCGCGCGAGCGCCTTGCCGCTCTGCACGCCGACGGCCTGGTAGCGACCGCCGTCGACCAGCGGGTTCGCCTCGTCGGCCACACCGGAGACGCCGTCGACGACGAACGTCACCACGGACCGCGCGGGGATCGTCAGCGTCGCGGTGCCGCTCGCGGCGTCCACCGCGACGGGCGTGCCCTCGACCAGCGCGGTCGACGTGTCGTCCACGTCGGCCGCCTGCGTCGTGACCACCGGCGTCACGGTGGCGTCGGACGCGATCGTGCCGAACCCGGTCAGGTCGACCGTGACGGTCTGCTCGGTCGTCGCGGCGTTGGTGTGCACGATGCTCGCGCCGGTGCCGTCCGCGTCGACGGCGGCCGTCGAGGCCGCGTCGTCCGTCGGCACCAGGCGGTCACCGGCCGTGATGTAGTGCATGAAGTTGCGCATCGCGTCGAACTTGGAGTTCGTGACGATGTGGCAGTCCTCGACGGAGGCGACGTCGTCGCCCGCCGCGAGGGCGTCCGCGACCCGGCGCTGCGACTTGAACCCGACGGCGCTCGCGGCGTCTGCCGGGTCGAGCACGTCACCCGCGGCGTCGACGTACTCGCAGTCGAAGTCGACGAAGACCGAGCCCCAGTTGAGCTTCTCGCCCTTCTCCATGTTGTAGAAGTCCTCGACCTCCTGCCACAGCACGTACGCGTCCGGCTGGAGCGTGCGCAGGTCGGAGGTGATCTTCTGGGCGAGGCCCAGGGCGCCGTTGATGCTCACGGGGTCGAAGCCGGAGCCGACGAAGTCGCCGCCCGTCTCGGACATCCACAGCGTCTTGTCGGCCGCCAGCGCGTAGTCGCGGGCCTGGGCGATGCCGTTGGTGCCGTAGCTGTGGACGTTGATCTGCCCGACGTCCGCGCGCGTGCCCTCGTCGTACTGCGCCCAGGCGGTGTTGAAGTTGCCGGGGTTCGTCTCGTCGTTGGCCGAGACGACGGCGTCCGACGAGGACGCCGCGAGGTCGTCGGCGAGCAGCCCGACCAGGCTCTGCTGCTGGCCCGCGCCGGTGCCGGGGCAGATCTGCGCGCCCTCCTGCGGCTTCTTGACGGCGTTCGTGAAGGGCGTGATGCCGTCGGCCAGGCGTCCGGTCGGCGTGGACCAGTAGCCGGTGCACGGCTCGTTGAACGGGTCGACGGACTGGAACTCGACGCCGTAGGTGTCCTCGAGGTGCTCGACCACCCGGGTCAGGTACGCCGTGAACTTGGCCGGCACGCCGTCGGTGGCGAGGACCTGCTCGCTCGTCGCGCTCGCGCCGCCCGAGGTGTAGCCGGAGCTCGTCATGAACCACGGCGGGGAGTTGGCGAAGCCCTCGAGCACCAGGTCGTCGCGCTCGTTCGCGAGCTTCTCGAGCCACCAGCGCTGGGTCGCGTCCTGGGACCAGTCGTAGCTGGCCTCGTCGTCGGGGTCCCACGCGGCGGCGAGCGCCCGGTGGTCCGCGAGGTTCGTGGTGAGCGCGCCGTAGAGGCTGTCCGGGTCGGTCGACGTGTCCTGCGCCCAGTAGCCGTCGACCGCCGCGCCCTGACGGAAGTAGTCGCCGACGTCGGACGCGCGGCCACCGCCGACGTTGTAGCGGGCCACGTTCATGTTGAGCCCGTCCGCGCCGAAGACGAGCTCGAACAGCTCGTCGCGGAGCGCGTCCGGGTAGTCGCCCGTCGCGTTGGCGAACCAGACCAGGGAGTTGCCCCAGCCCTCGAACGGCGCGCCTGCGTACGCGGGGTTGGGGGTGATGGTGACCGACGACGCCGCGGTAGCGGGGGCGGCCGCGACGGCGGTGACCGCGACGGCACCGGAGGTCGCGAGCGCCGCGCACAGCACGGAGGCGAGGGCGGATCGGGGTCGGGGTCGTGCCGTGGCCTTGCCGGGGCTCCTGCGTGTCATGACTGCCTTCCTGCACTCGTCACTGAGTGGACGCCGCGCGCGGCGGCTGATGGTGACGTCACCATCCGGCAGGAGTGGTGACGTCAACATCGAGGGATGCGGGCAACGTTCCCAGTCCCGTCCCGGCCCGTCAACCCTCTCGGCCCGCACTGTCTGCCCGCGACCCCGCGGTCGCTCCGGCTCCGAGGGTCGTGAGCCGGAGGGATCACGGGTGCGCGGACGAGCGGTGCCGGCTCGCGAGGGGGAGGGTGGCGGTCCGGGGTCGGTGACGTGCGGGTCACACCGGGGCGGGTTGGAGATCGGGGTCCACCTCTGGCACACTGTTCAGGTTGCCCGCTACGGGTGTGCCCTCGTGCGCGCCTGATGCTGGGCCGACAGACGTGGCGAGCTGCAAGGCCCCGGGGTGAACCCGGCGGTGGCGGCTCGACGACAACCACCGACCTCGTACCGGGAACGGTACGCAGCGCCCAGGTGCGTCGCGAAGAGCGACACGCCCGAGCGCGGGGGTCGGACGGACCGGTTCGAGAGAGAGAAGTAGACGACGCCATGGCGGGACAGAAGATCCGCATCCGGCTCAAGTCCTACGACCACGAGGTCATCGACAGCTCGGCGCGCAAGATCGTCGACACGGTGACCCGCGCTGGTGCGTCGGTCGTGGGTCCGGTGCCGCTGCCGACGGAGAAGAACGTCTTCTGCGTCATCCGGTCGCCCCACAAGTACAAGGACAGCCGCGAGCACTTCGAGATGCGTACGCACAAGCGGCTCATCGACATCATCGACCCCACGCCGAAGGCCGTCGACTCGCTCATGCGTCTCGACCTGCCCGCGGACGTGAACATCGAGATCAAGCTCTGATCGCTGGGAAGGAACTGATCCTCATGGCTACCCAGCAGAACGCGCGCCCCGTCACGGCGCTGCTCGGCCGCAAGCTCGGCATGACCCAGCTCTGGGACGAGGCAGGCCGCCTCGTTCCGGTGACGGTCGTCGAGGTCGGCACGAACGTGGTGACGCAGGTCCGCTCCGCTGAGGCTGACGGCTACGCGGCTGTCCAGCTGGCCTTCGGCCAGATCGACCCGCGCAAGGTCACCAAGCCGCTCAAGGGCCACTTCGAGAAGGCCGGGGTCACCCCGCGCCGGAACGTGGCCGAGATCCGCACGCCGAACGCTGCCGAGTTCACGCTCGGCCAGGAGCTCGACGCGACCGCCTTCGAGGCCGGTCAGCTCGTCGACGTCATCGGCACCACCAAGGGCAAGGGCACCGCCGGTGTGATGAAGCGTCACGGCTTCTCCGGCGTCGGCGCGTCCCACGGTGCGCACCGCAACCACCGCAAGCCGGGCTCGATCGGTGGCGCGTCGACGCCGTCGCGCGTGTTCAAGGGCCTGCGGATGGCCGGTCGGATGGGCGTCGCCCGTCAGACCACCCAGAACCTGACCGTGCACGCGGTCGACGCCGAGCGGGGCCTCCTGCTCGTCAAGGGTGCCGTTCCCGGCCCCAAGGGTGGCGTCGTCGTCGTGCGTACCGCTGTGAAGGGTGCGTGACCTCCATGAGCGACACGCTGACCGTCGACGTCCTGGACCCCCAGGGCAAGAAGGCCGGTACGGCCGACCTGCCCGCCGAGGTCTTCGACGCCCAGACGAACATCCCGCTGATCCACCAGGTCGTCGTCGCGCAGCTCGCGGCGGCTCGCCAGGGCACCCACGACACGAAGAGCCGTGGCGAGGTCCGTGGTGGCGGCAAGAAGCCGTACAAGCAGAAGGGCACCGGCCGCGCCCGTCAGGGCTCGACCCGTGCGCCGCAGTTCGCCGGTGGTGGCGTCGTCCACGGCCCCACGCCGCGTGACTACAGCCAGCGCACCCCCAAGAAGATGAAGGCCGCGGCGCTCCGCGGTGCTCTCTCGGACCGCGCTCGCGCCGGCCGCGTCCACGTCGTGTCGGGCTTCGCGCCGGGCACCGCGCCGTCGACGAAGTCCGCGCTCGCCGTGCTCGACAACCTGTCGGGCCGCAAGAACGTGCTGGTCGTCGTCGAGCGCTCGGACGAGATCACGTGGAAGTCGCTGCGCAACGTCGAGCGGGTCCACCTGCTCGTCGCTGACCAGCTCAACACCTACGACGTCCTCATCTCGGACGACGTGGTCTTCACGCAGGGCGCGCTCGACGCGTTCCTCGCGGGCCCGGCCAAGGGCTCCAAGGCCACGGCGACCTCGACCGAGGCTGCTGCTGAGGAGGAGGCCAAGTGACCAACGTCGGCAAGGACCCCCGCGACATCCTGATCGCGCCGGTCGTCTCCGAGAAGAGCTACGGCCTCCTCGACGAGGGCAAGTACACGTTCCTCGTGGACCCGCGTGCGAACAAGACCGAGATCAAGATCGCCGTCGAGCAGGTGTTCGGCGTGAAGGTCGACTCGGTCAACACCGCCAACCGTCAGGGCAAGGCCCGTCGGACCCGATTCGGCACCGGCCGCCGCAAGGACACGAAGCGTGCGATCGTCACCCTCCGCGAGGGCACGATCGACATCTTCGGCGGACCGGTCGGCTGAGCGGCCCGAGAGGACTGAGGACTCATGGGAATTCGTAAGTACAAGCCGACCACCCCGGGCCGTCGTGGCTCGAGCGTGGCGGACTTCGTCGAGATCACGCGCTCCACGCCGGAGAAGTCGCTGGTCCGCCCGCTGACCAAGTCGGGTGGCCGCAACAACACCGGCCGGGTGACCACGCGCCACCACGGTGGCGGTCACAAGCGTGCCTACCGCGTGATCGACTTCCGTCGTCACGACAAGGACGGCGTGCCGGCCAAGGTCGCTCACATCGAGTACGACCCCAACCGCACGGCGCGCATCGCGCTCCTGCACTACGCGGACGGCGAGAAGCGCTACATCATCGCGCCGAACAAGCTGTCGCAGGGCGACGTCGTCGAGGCCGGTGCCGGCGCCGACATCAAGCCCGGCAACAACCTGCCGCTGCGCAACATCCCCACCGGTACGGTCATCCACGCCATCGAGCTCCGGCCCGGTGGCGGTGCGAAGATCGCGCGCTCGGCGGGGACGTCGGTGCAGCTCGTCGCGAAGGACGGCCCGTACGCGCAGCTGCGCATGCCGTCCGGCGAGATCCGCAACGTCGACCTGCGCTGCCGCGCGACGATCGGCGAGGTCGGCAACGCCGAGCAGTCGAACATCAACTGGGGCAAGGCCGGCCGCATGCGCTGGAAGGGCAAGCGCCCGACCGTCCGTGGTGTCGCGATGAACCCGATCGACCACCCGCACGGTGGTGGTGAGGGCAAGACCTCCGGTGGTCGCCACCCGGTCAGCCCGTGGGGCCAGGCCGAGGGCCGTACCCGCCGTCCGAACAAGCCGAGCGACAAGCTCATCGTGCGCCGTCGGCGCACCGGCAAGAAGCGCTGATAGGAGCCCGAGAGAATGCCTCGCAGCCTCAAGAAGGGCCCGTTCGTCGACGGCCACCTGCAGAAGAAGGTCGACGTCCAGAACGAGGCCGGCACGAAGAACGTCATCAAGACGTGGTCGCGTCGTTCGGTCATCACGCCGGACTTCCTCGGCCACACCTTCGCGGTGCACGACGGCCGCAAGCACACCCCGGTGTTCGTCACGGAGGCGATGGTCGGGCACAAGCTCGGCGAGTTCGCCCCGACGCGGACGTTCCGCGGCCACGAGAAGGACGACCGGAAGGGCCGTCGCCGCTGACCCCCGGGTCAGCTGGTGACGCCCTGACGGCAGAGACAGGAGCAGACACGATGGAAGCCAAGGCGAAGGCGCGGTTCGTCCGCGTCACGCCCCAGAAGGCCCGACGCGTCGTCGACCTCATCCGTGGCAAGCAGGCCGGGGAGGCCGTCGCGGTGCTGAAGTTCGCGCCGCAGGCGGCCGCGGAGCCCGTCCTCAAGACGGTGCAGTCGGCGATCGCGAACGCGGTCGAGGGCGCCAAGCGCAACAGCGAGCGCGTCGACGAGGCCAACCTCTACATCTCGGAGGTCTTCGTCGACGAGGGCCCGACCCTGAAGCGGTTCCGGCCGCGTGCGCAGGGCCGTGCCAGCCAGATCCTCAAGCGTACGAGCCACATCACCGTGGTCGTCGCGGAGCGTGAGACGAAGGGACGGTCCTGACGTGGGTCAGAAGGTCAACCCGCTCGGGTACCGCCTGGGCATCACCACCGACCACCGGTCGCGGTGGTTCGCCGACTCGACCAAGCCGGGTCAGCGTTACCGCGACTACGTCCGCGAGGACGTCCAGATCCGCAAGCTCATGAGCACGGGTCTCGAGCGCGCGGGCATCGCGAAGGTGGAGATCGAGCGCACGCGTGACCGCGTCCGCGTCGACATCCACACCGCGCGTCCGGGCATCGTGATCGGGCGTCGTGGCGCGGAGGCCGACCGCATCCGCGGCGAGCTCGAGAAGCTCACGGGCAAGCAGGTCCAGCTCAACATCCTCGAGGTCAAGAACGCCGAGCTCGAGGCTCAGCTGGTCGCCCAGGGCATCGCCGAGCAGCTCGCGAGCCGCGTGTCCTTCCGTCGCGCCATGCGCAAGGGCATCCAGTCCGCGCAGCGCGCCGGCGCCAAGGGCATCCGCGTGCAGGTCTCCGGCCGTCTCGGCGGCGCGGAGATGAGCCGCACGGAGTTCTACCGCGAGGGTCGGGTGCCGCTGCACACGCTCCGCGCGAACATCGACTACGGGTTCTTCGAGGCCCGCACGACGTTCGGTCGCATCGGCGTCAAGGTGTGGGTCTACAAGGGCGACATGACCGAGAAGGAGTACGCCCGCGAGCAGGCGAGCCAGGCTCCGCGTCCGTCCCGCGGTGGCCCGCGCGGCGACCGCGGTGACCGTGGTGACCGTGGCCCGCGCGGCGGCGCCCCGCGTCGCGAGCGTGAGCCCCAGGCTCCCGCTGCCGAGGCGCCGGTCGAGTCGACCCCGACCCCTGAGACCGGAACGGAGGCCTGAGCCGTGCTGATCCCGCGCAGGCTGAAGCACCGCAAGCAGCACCACCCCGGGCGCTCCGGCGCCGCGACCGGTGGCACGACGATCTCCTTCGGCGACTACGGCATCCAGGCTCTCGAGCCCGCCTACGTCACCAACCGGCAGATCGAGGCTGCTCGTATCGCCATGACCCGCCACATCAAGCGCGGTGGAAAGGTGTGGATCAACATCTACCCCGACCGCCCGCTGACGAAGAAGCCCGCCGAGACCCGCATGGGTTCCGGCAAGGGCTCGCCCGAGTGGTGGATCGCCAACGTCAAGCCGGGTCGAGTGATGTTCGAGCTCGCCGGCGTCCCGGAGCCGCTCGCGCGTGAGGCCATGCGCCGCGCGCAGCACAAGCTCCCGATGAAGACCCGTTTCGTGGTTCGCGAGGGTGGTAACTGATGGCTATCGGAACCAAGGACCTGGCTCCCAGCGAGCTGGACGCCTTCGACGACGAGAAGCTGGTCGCCGAGCTGAAGAAGGCCAAGGAGGAGCTGTTCAACCTCCGCTTCCAGTCCGCGACCGGCCAGCTCGAGAGCCACGGGCGTCTCAAGGCCGTGCGCCGCGACATCGCCCGGATCTACACGATCCTGCGCGAGCGCGAGCTCGGCATCCGGACCGCTCCGACCGCGAGCGAGTGAGGCTGACATGACTGAGAAGCACACCACCGCCACGGCCGAGCACCGCGCGTACCGCAAGACGCGTCGTGGCTACGTCGTGAGCGACAAGATGGACAAGACCGTCGTGGTCGAGGTCGAGGACCGGGTCAAGCACCCGCTCTACGGCAAGGTCCTGCGCCGCACCTCCAAGGTGAAGGCGCACGACGAGCAGAACACCGCCGGCATCGGCGACCTGGTCCTCATCATGGAGACCCGCCCGCTCAGCGCGACCAAGCGCTGGCGCCTGGTGGAGATCCTGGAGAAGGCCAAGTAAGATCGCGCGGCTTCGGCTGCGTGACAACGGCCGCCGTCCGGCGGCCACCCAGTTGCCCACGGGCGGCGGGGGAGCTGGTCAGGTCACCCGAGAGGGGACCTGGGAGCGACCCCGCCGCGACGTGTGCATCACGGCAACTATCCGTTCGGCCAGGCTCGGGCCGCGGCTCACCGCGACCGGCGAGAACCCGCCAGACGACAGGAGTAGGTAGATGATCCAGCAGGAGACGCGGCTTCGCGTCGCCGACAACACGGGTGCCAAGGAGATCCTCTGCATCCGTGTGCTCGGCGGTTCCGGCCGCCGCTACGCCGGGATCGGTGACGTCATCGTCGCCACCGTCAAGGACGCCATCCCGGGCGGCAACGTCAAGAAGGGCGACGTCGTCAAGGCAGTGATCGTGCGCACCCGCAAGGAGCGCCGCCGCCCCGACGGCTCGTACATCAAGTTCGACGAGAACGCGGCCGTGATCCTCAAGAACGACGGGGAGCCCCGCGGCACCCGTATCTTCGGTCCCGTCGGCCGCGAGCTGCGTGACAAGAAGTTCATGAAGATCATCTCGCTCGCTCCGGAGGTGCTCTGACCATGGCGAAGATCAAGAAGGGCGACCTCGTCGTCGTCATCTCGGGCCGTGACAAGGGCAAGGAGGGCCGCGTCCTCGAGGTCCTCACCGAGACGCAGCGCGTCGTCGTCGAGGGCGTCCAGCGCGTGCAGAAGCACGTCAAGGCCGGCCAGAGCGCGCGCGGTACCCGCACCGGTGGCATCGAGACCGTCGAGGCGCCCATCCATATCAGCAACGTGATGCTCGTGGACCCGGAGACCAAGCGAGGCACCCGGGTCGGCTACCGCACCGAGCAGGTCGAGCGTGACGGCCGGACGCGGACGGTTCGCGTCCGCGTCGCCAAGCGCTCCGGGAAGGACGTCTGAGATGACCGAGACGACCGTGGAGGCACCGGCCCTGCCGCGCCTCAAGACGAAGTACAACGACGAGATCCGCTCGGCGCTCTTCGAGCAGTTCGACCACGAGAACATCAACCAGGTCGCGCGCCTGGTGAAGGTCGTCGTGAACATGGGCGTCGGCGACGCCGCCAAGGACTCGAAGCTCATCGAGGGCGCGATCCGCGACCTGACCCAGATCACGGGCCAGAAGCCGCAGGTCACCAAGGCCCGCAAGTCCATCGCGCAGTTCAAGCTGCGTGAGGGCATGCCGATCGGCGCGCACGTCACGCTGCGCGGTGACCGGGCCTGGGAGTTCCTCGACCGCCTGCTCTCGACCGCGCTGCCGCGCATCCGCGACTTCCGCGGGCTGTCGGCCAAGCAGTTCGACGGGCACGGCAACTACACGTTCGGCCTCGTGGAGCAGTCCGTGTTCCACGAGATCGACCAGGACAAGATCGACCGCGTCCGCGGCATGGACATCACGGTCGTCACCACGGCGGACACCGACGACGAGGGTCGCGCCTTCCTCAAGCTCCTCGGCTTCCCGTTCAAGGAGGACTGACCCATGGCGAAGACCGCTCTGATCAACAAGGCCAACGCGAAGCCCAAGTTCGCGGTGCGTGGCTACACGCGCTGCCAGCGCTGCGGCCGTCCGCACTCGGTGTACCGCAAGTTCGGCCTGTGCCGCATCTGCGTGCGGGAGATGGCCCACCGCGGCGAGCTCCCCGGCGTCACCAAGAGCAGCTGGTAATCCTCAGTAGGTACGAGCGTCGGTAGGTCCCGGCCGCCACCCGCACGTCGGGTGGGGGCCGGGATACCCCGGCGAGGAAGGGCGGAAGCCCCCATGACCATGACCGACCCGATCGCAGACTTCCTGACACGTCTGCGCAACGCGAACTCGGCGCACCACGACACGGTGACGATCCCGTTCTCGAAGCTCAAGTCGCACATCGCGGAGATCCTGCAGGCCGAGGGCTACATCTCCGGCTGGAAGGTCGAGGACGCCCCCGTGGGCAAGAACCTCGTCGTCGAGCTGAAGTACGGCCCCAGCCGCGAGCGTGCGCTCGCCGGCGTGAAGCGCGTGTCCAAGCCGGGCCTGCGCGTCTACGCCAAGTCCACCAACCTGCCCAAGGTGCTCGGCGGCCTCGGCGTGGCGATCCTGTCCACGTCCTCCGGCCTGCTCACCGACAAGCAGGCGGCCAAGAAGGGCGTGGGTGGGGAAGTCCTCGCCTACGTCTGGTGATCTGAGACCAGGAAGGAGCCAAGCCATGTCTCGTATCGGCAAGATTCCCGTCCCGGTCCCGGCCGGGGTGGACGTGAACATCGATGGCGCCGTCGTCACGGTGAAGGGCCCCAAGGGCACCCTCTCCCACACGATCGCGTCGCCCATCCAGGTCGAGCAGCAGGACGGCACGCTCGTCGTGACCCGTCCGAACGACGAGCGCACGTCGCGCTCGCTGCACGGCCTCACCCGCACGCTGCTGGCCAACCTGGTCACGGGCGTGACGGAGGGCTACACCAAGAAGCTCGAGATCGTCGGCACCGGTTACCGCGTGACCGCCAAGGGTTCGGACCTCGAGTTCGCCCTCGGCTTCAGCCACCCGGTCGTCGTCTCGCCGCCGGAGGGCATCACCTTCGCCGTGGAGGCCCCGACCCGCTTCTCGGTGCAGGGCATCGACAAGCAGCAGGTCGGCGAGGTCGCCGCGAACATCCGCAAGATCCGCAAGCCCGAGCCGTACAAGGGCAAGGGCGTGCGGTACGCGGGCGAGAACGTGCGCCGCAAGGTCGGAAAGGCTGGGAAGTAAGCCATGGCGATCAGCATCAAGGGCAAGGGCAAGTCGATCGCGCGTCAGCGCCGTCACCTGCGCCTGCGCAAGAAGGTCGTCGGCACGCCGGCCCGTCCGCGTCTCGTCGTGACCCGCTCCGCGCGGCACATCACGGCGCAGGTCGTCGACGACTCGATCGGCCAGACGGTCGCGTCGGCCTCGACGCTCGAGAAGGACCTGCGCGCGGGCGACGGCGACAAGACCGCCAAGGCCAAGAAGGTCGGCGAGCTCGTCGCCGAGCGCGCGAAGGCCCAGGGCGTCGACGCGGTCGTGTTCGACCGCGGCGGCAACAAGTACCACGGCCGTGTGGCCGCGGTCGCCGACGGTGCCCGCGAGGGCGGTCTGTCGCTGTGACCACGACGAACCAGAAGAAGAGGACTCACTGATGGCTGCACCTGCACGCAGCAACACCGGTGCTCAGGGCACCGGCGGCGAGCGCCGCGACGGCGGTCGTCGTGACGGTGGCGGTCGCCGCGGCGACGCTGCAGAGAAGAGCGCGTTCCTCGAGCGCGTCGTGACGATCAACCGCGTGGCCAAGGTCGTCAAGGGTGGCCGCCGCTTCAGCTTCACGGCCCTCGTGGTCGTGGGTGACGGCGACGGCACGGTCGGTGTCGGCTACGGCAAGGCCAAGGAGGTGCCCGCGGCGATCGCCAAGGGTGTCGAGGAGGCGAAGAAGAACTTCTTCCGCGTCCCGCGCATCCAGGGCACGATCCCGCACCCCATCCAGGCCGAGGCCGCTGCCGGCATCGTCTTCCTGCGCCCCGCGGCGCCCGGTACCGGTGTGATCGCCGGTGGTCCGGTCCGCGCGGTGCTCGAGTGCGCCGGCATCCACGACGTGCTGAGCAAGTCGCTCGGCTCGTCGAACGCGATCAACATCGTCCACGCGACGATCGCGGCGCTCCGTGGCCTCGAGCAGCCGGAGGCCGTGGCCGCGCGCCGTGGCCTGCCGCTCGAGCACGTCGCCCCGGCGCCGCTCCTGCGCGCCCAGGCCGCCGGCCAGGCGGCGAAGGCCGCCGAGAAGGTGGGTGCGTGATGGCCCGTCTCAAGGTGACGCAGAAGCGCTCCGGCATCGGTGGCAAGCAGAACCAGCGCGACACGCTCCGCACGCTTGGTCTCAAGCGCATCGGCGACGTCGTCGTCAAGGAGGACCGTCCCGAGATCCGCGGCATGGTGAACACCGTGCAGCACCTCGTGGTGGTCGAGGAGGTCGAGTGACCATGGCTGACGAGAAGAAGGACAAGGCCGCCACCGAGGCCGCGCCCAAGGCCGCCGCCAAGAAGGCTCCGGCCGCGAAGGCGACGACCGAGGCCGCTGCCGAGAAGAAGGCCCCCGCCAAGAAGGCCGCGAGCAAGACGGCGGCCGCCAAGGCGGACACGACCGAGGCCACCGAGGCTGCCGCGAAGCCGGCCGCCAAGAAGGCTCCCGCCAAGGCCGCCGACAAGGCCCCGGCCACGACGCAGTCCGCTGCCGCCAAGAAGGCGGCCGAGGACGCGGCGAAGCCGGGTGCCGGCGGCACGCTCAAGGTGCACCACCTGCGTCCCGCTCCGGGCGCCAAGACCGCCAAGACCCGCGTGGGCCGTGGCGAGGCGTCCAAGGGCAAGACGGCGGGCCGTGGTACCAAGGGCACCAAGGCGCGCTACCAGGTGCCGGCACGCTTCGAGGGTGGCCAGATGCCGCTCCACATGCGTCTGCCGAAGCTCCGGGGCTTCAAGAACCCGTTCCGCGTCGAGTACCAGGTCGTCAACCTGGACAAGCTCTCGGCGCTGTACCCCGACGGTGGCGACGTGACGGTCGCCGACCTGGTGTCGAAGGGCGCGGTCCGCAAGGGCCAGCCCGTGAAGGTGCTGGGTACCGGTGAGCTCACGGTCAAGGTCTCCGTGGCGGTCGACGCGTACTCCGCGTCCGCCAAGGAGAAGATCGTGGCCGCCGGCGGCTCCGTCGCGGAGGGCTGACATCGCGCGCTGAGCGCGCACACGAGGACGGTCCGGGTCGTTCGACGACCCGGACCGTCTCTCGTTCCGGACTGTTCCGACGCCGACGTCGGAGCGGTACCGGGGCCGGGACCGGGACCCGCCGAGCCGGCGCGCCGCCTCCGTGGCGGCGGCGGGGGGTGCTGAAAGGGTTCGGGACGGCCCGAAACGGCTCGAGAAGGCGCTCGCCCCCGCGGTGGAGGCACCACGGGGCGGCCACGGGCCGGAGCCCGTGCCGGCAGAGGGTAGTCTTGCCCGCGGCCGTGCTCGGGTCAGGGTTGACGACACGCCGCTAGTCGCGGCTACATGGAGGACAGGTGCTAGGCGCATTCGTGCGGGCGTTCAGGACGCCCGACCTGCGGCGGAAGCTGCTCTTCACGATCGGCATCATGGTCGTGTTCCGCATCGGATCCTTCCTGCCCACGCCTGGGGTGTCCTACCCCAACGTGCAGCAGTGCATCGACGAGATGGGCTCAGGCAACGACCTGATGGGCCTCGTCAACCTGTTCAGCGGCGGCGCGCTGCTGCAGCTGTCGGTGTTCGCGCTCGGGATCATGCCGTACATCACGGCGAGCATCATCGTGCAGCTCCTGCGCGTGGTGATCCCGAAGTTCGAGGAGCTGCACAAGGAGGGGCAGTCCGGCACCGCGAAGCTCACGCAGTACACGCGGTACCTGACGATCGCCCTGGCGATCCTGCAGTCCACGACCGTCATCACGATCGCGCGCAGCGGGCGCCTGTTCACGGGCTGCACCGTGGACGTCATCCCGGACTCCTCCTGGATCACGCTCGTCATCATGGTCATCACGATGACCGCGGGCACCGGCCTGATCATGTGGCTCGGCGAGCTCATCACCGAGCGGGGCGTCGGCAACGGCATGTCCCTGCTGATCTTCACCTCGATCGCCGCGAGCTTCCCGACCGCCATGTGGTCGATCGCCGGTGGCAACAACGGCGTCACCAAGTTCATCGTGGTGCTCGCGATCATCGTCCTGGTGATCGGCCTCGTCGTCTTCGTCGAGCAGAGCCAGCGCCGCATCCCGGTGCAGTACGCCAAGCGGATGGTCGGTCGCCGCATGTACGGCGGCTCGAGCACCTACATCCCGATCAAGATCAACATGGCGGGCGTCATCCCGATCATCTTCGCCTCGTCGCTCCTGGCGATCCCGGGGATCATCGCGCAGTTCGGTGACCAGACCGCGGGCTGGGTCCGGTGGGTGTCGGTGAACCTCGCCGCGTACGACGCGCCGCTGCACCTGGTGCTGTACGTCGTCCTCATCGTCTTCTTCTGCTACTTCTACACGGCGATCACGTTCAACCCGGACGAGGTCGCGGACAACATGAAGAAGTACGGCGGCTTCATCCCCGGCATCCGGGCCGGCCGGCCCACGGCGGACTACCTGAGCTACGTGATCTCGCGCATCACCGCGCCGGGCTCGCTGTACCTCGCCGTGGTCGCGCTGATCCCGACGATCGCGTTCATCGTGATGGGCGTCGGGCAGAACATCCCGTTCGGTGGTTCGTCGATCCTCATCGTCGTGGGCGTCGGCCTCGAGACCGTGAAGCAGATCGAGTCGCAGCTCCAGCAGCGCCACTACGAAGGGTTCCTCCGATGAGCACGCGTCTGGTCCTGCTCGGCCCGCCCGGAGCGGGCAAGGGCACGCAGGCGGCCCGCCTCGCCGAGAAGCTGGGCGTGCCCGCCATCTCGACCGGCGACATCTTCCGGGCCAACATCAAGGGCGGCACGGAGCTCGGGCGCCGGGCGCAGGAGTACTCCTCCCGCGGCGCGCTCGTCCCCGACGAGGTCACGAACGCGATGGTGCGCGACCGGCTGGCCGAGCCCGACACGGCCTCGGGCTTCCTGCTCGACGGCTACCCCCGGAACGTCGCGCAGGTCGCGGAGCTCGACGCGATCCTCGCGGACGCCGGGCTCTCGCTCGACCTCGCCGTGGAGATCACCGCCGACCCCGAGGTCGTCGCCGAGCGTCTGCTCAAGCGCGCCGAGATCGAGGGCCGCGAGGACGACACCGAGGACGTCATCCGCCACCGGCTCGACGTGTACGCCGAGCAGACGGCGCCGATCAGCGACGTCTACGCCGAGCGCGGGCTGCTCGCGCGCGTCGACGGCATCGGCGAGGTCGACGCGGTCACGGCACGGCTGCTCGACGCCGTCGGCGCCGGCGCGCGCTGACCCGTCTCCGGCGGAGCTCGTCATGGTCCTCGGACGCGAACGGATCGAGTACAAGACACCGGACCAGGTGCGGCTCATGCGCCGCGCGGGTCTCGTCGTCGCGGACGCCCTCGCCGCGGCGCGTGCGGCCGCGGTGCCCGGCGCGACGACGGCTCACCTCGACGCGGCCGCGGCGCGGGTCATCCGCGAGGCGGGGGCGACGCCCTCGTTCCTCGGCTACCACGGCTACCCGGCGACGGTCTGCGTCTCGGTGAACGACGAGGTGGTGCACGGCATCCCCGGCAACCGCGCCCTCGTGGACGGCGACCTGGTGTCGATCGACTGCGGCGCGGTCGTCGACGGCTGGCACGGTGACAGCGCGGTCTCGTTCGTGCTGGGGGAGGGCGACCCGCTGGACCGCGAGCTCGTCGCGACGACCGAGGCGGCGATGTGGGCCGGGATCGCGGCGATCGCGACGGCCGACCGGCTCGGCGCGGTGGGCGACGCGGTCGAGGACGTGGTGGACGCGGCCCACGCCGCCGGCCGCAACGCGGGCGTGCGGTACGGCGTGGTCGAGGACTACGTCGGCCACGGCATCGGCACCGCGATGCACCAGCCGCCGGACGTGCTGAACTACCGGGCGCGCGACCGCGGCGCGAAGGTGCGGCCGGGCCTGTGCGTCGCGGTGGAGCCGATGGTCTCCCGTGGCGACCAGGCCACCCGGGTGCTCGACGACGAGTGGACGGTCGTGACGCTCGACGGCGCCCGCGCCGCCCACTGGGAGCACACGGTCGCGGTGCACGACGCGGGGATCTGGGTGCTCACGGCGGCCGACGGCGGCGCCGCCGCGCTCGCCGCGCACGGAGTCGCGGTCGCCCCGCTGGCCTGAGTGTCGCTCCCGCCGTCGCGGTCCGCTAGCGTGACCGTCGACTGGGGCAACCCCTACCCCAGAGCATCAGGAGGCTGTGCCATGACGAGGTCCGCATCGTCACCCTTCCGCATGCGCACGACCCGGAGCGCCGCCGCGCTCGGCGTCGGTGCGCTCGTCGCGGCGGGAGTCGTGGTCCCCACCGCGCTCGCGACCTCGGCCGCCGCCGCCGACCGGTGCGACCTGGTCGCCCCGACGCGCGGCTTCACCGTGCTCGTCCGTGACGACGCGTCGCTCGCGGGGTCGGAGGTCGAGGGCACGGTCGCGATCGGCGGTGCGGCGACGTGGCAGAACACCTTCGACGTCCGGCACTCGACCGGGCTGACGCCGCCCGACTACGACCTGCCGACGCTCTCCGTCGGCGGCGAGGACCTTCCGGTCCGGTTCGCGGCCGGCTCGTACGACCTCGCCGGCTCCTCCGGCACGCTGCAGGTCGGTTCCGAGGCGGACGACGCGGCATGGCCGCGGGGCTACATGCTCGCCGGCGAGGAGACGTGGTCGTCGACCAGTCTCTCGGGCGACCAGGTGTTCGTGACCGACGGCGGGACGTCGGCGCGCGTGCTCCCGCCAGCCCCGCCGGCCTCGGACGCGGAGCTCCCGCAGTGGGTGGCCGACTACCTCGGCCCCGTCGACGTCTCCTCGCTCACGAGCGGGTTCCCCACGCTCGAGGACAACGCCGCGTACCTGGACTCGCTCACCGGCACCGAGGCCGGCGTGTCGGAGGTCTTCCTCGAGGGCGGTCCGTCCGAGAAGCAGCTCGAGCTGGTCGAGGGCCAGGTGAACCTGCTGTCGGTGACGCCCGACGCGTTCGCCGGGACCACGGCCATCAGCTTCACCGGCGCGGTCCCGAGCGAGGACACGGTCCTCGTCATCAAGCTCAAGGACGGCGCCGGCACGCAGTTCACGGTGCCGCGGTTCAACGGCGCGAACGACTCCGGCACCGACAACCTGTACGCGCCGTGGGTGCTGTGGAACTACGCGGCCAGCGGGCCGCTGACGCTCGTCGGCCAGGACCGTGTCACCGGGACGATCCTCGCCCCGTCGGCGGACCTGGTGCTCCAGAACAGCAGCCCCGTCGAGGGGCAGGTCATCGCTCGTTCGCTGTCCAAGCCGAACGGCACGGGCGAGATCCACCACTACGCCTTCCTCGGCTGCAGCCCGGTGGTCCCGCCGACCACGGTCGCGACGGTGACGGCCTCGAAGTCGCTCGATGTCGTCGGCGAGTTCGACGAGGTGCCGACCGACTTCCGCGTCGCGGTCTGGATCGACGACGTGCGGCAGCGGCCGGACGTGGTGCTGGCCGCCGACGGGACGCCCGTCGGCCCGGTGACCGTGCCGGCGGGTTCGACGATCGAGGTCCGCGAGCTCCTTCCCCCCGTCGACGGCGGGGACTGGGCCGAGCCGGAGTGGACCGTCGAGGGCGCGACCCCGGCCACCCCGACCCACGGTGGTGACGCGGCCTTCGTCGTCGAGGAGGACGCCGCGGTCGAGGTCGCGGTCGCGAACACGCTCGTCGGCCAGGGCCGCTTCTCCATCGAGAAGCAGGTGGTCGACGAGGACGGCGTGGGCGGCACGCCGGACGACTTCACCTTCGAGGTCTGGGTGGACGGCGAGCAGACGGACGACCTCGTGGTGCCGAGCGACGGCACCGTCGTCGGGCCGGTGGACGTCGGGCCGAACGCGGTGGTCGAGCTCGTCGAGGTCGCGCCCACGGACCCGGACGGCGGGGAGTGGCAGGAGCCCGTGCTGACCGTGACCGACGGCGACCCGGTGGCGCCCGAGCACGGCGGGTTCGCGTTCGAGGTGGGTCAGGGGAGCGCGGTGAGCGCCGTCGAGGCGACGAACACCCTGGTCCCCGTCACCCCCGAGCCCCCGCTGGTCGGCGGGCTCGCGATCACCAAGCGCGTGACGGGCGAGGGCGCGGTGGCCGGTACGACGTACTCGGGCGACTGGACGTGCGACGCGGCGGACGCGGACGGCGACGACGCGGGCCGGTGGACGCTCGAGGCCGACGAGACCCTCCAGCTCGACGGCTTCCCCGCGGGCACCACCTGCACGGTGACCGAGGACGACAGCGACGACTGGAGCGTGACGTACGCGCCCGCCGACGGGCAGGTCGTGGTCGCTGCCGGCGAGACCGTCGACGTCGTGGTGACGAACGACGTCCCGGCGCCGGACGGCGGCGACGACGGTGACGACGACGGCGACGACACCGGTGGCGAGCTGCCGGTCACGGGCGCCGAGGGTTCCGGTGCGCTCCTGGGCGTCGGCGTGACGGCGCTCCTCGTCGGCACCGGCCTGCTGCTGGCCGCCCGCCGGCGTCGTACGCAGGACCGCACGTCGCGCTGACCGACCTGTGCTGACCCGTGCGTGCGGCCCACCGCTGACCGCACGCACGGGCGGGTCGCCGGGCGGGGCGTCCGCGTACGGGACGTCACAGCGACGAGTACGCGGGACGGTTTCGTGGAGCGCGGGCGATGGCGTAGAGTTGCCCGTTGGGTGTGTGCGCCCAGATCGCTGTGCCGTCGGGACGACCGGGTTGGTCGAGCCAGGCAACGGCGGCGGGAAGCCATCCCCTCCACGACGTCCAGCACGGCTCGGCACCCGCCGGGTCGCAGTGGTCGTCGTGGGTGCTCGACCAGACCGACAGTTAGCGGAGGACATGGCGAAGAAGGACGGCGTCATCGAGATCGAGGGCAGTGTCGTCGAGGCACTGCCCAACGCGATGTTCCGTGTGGAGCTCACGAACGGCCACAAGGTTCTCGCACACATCTCGGGCAAGATGCGGCAGCACTACATCCGGATCCTCCCCGAGGACCGGGTCGTGGTGGAGCTGAGCCCGTACGACCTGTCCCGCGGTCGCATCGTCTACCGCTACAAGTAATCACCACTCGAAACACGCCGCCACACCGGAGCTCGTACCCGGACGACGCGGCGGCGGAGGAAACGCGATGAAGGTCAAGCCCAGCGTCAAGAAGATCTGCGACAAGTGCAAGGTGATCCGCCGGCACGGTCGCGTCCAGGTGATCTGCGAGAACCTGCGTCACAAGCAGCGCCAGGGCTGACGCCCCGGCGGCGTCTCGCCGCACCTCGCCCCGCGCGCTCGGGGCACCAGCACGGCGGTCGGGCCTGAACGGTCTGACCGGCAAGCGCACCGCCACTCCGGTGGTCGGGTCCCCTCGGGGTCACGACGGCCGGCGAACCCTCGGCTCGGAGGCCGGGGCCCGCAGCAGCGGGAGGGCGGTGCGGAAGACCTCCGAGCAGTAACAGGAGCCACCAGGCACATGGCACGTCTCATCGGCGTCGACCTCCCCCGCGAGAAGCGGCTGGAGATCGCGCTCACCTACATCTACGGGGTCGGTCGCACGCGCGCCCTGCAGACCCTCGCGGCCACCGGCATCTCCGGTGACCTGCGCGTCAAGGACCTCGGCGACACCGAGCTGGTCGCGCTGCGCGACTACCTCGAGGGCAACTACAAGCTCGAGGGTGACCTGCGGCGCGAGGTCGCCGCGGACATCCGCCGCAAGGTCGAGATCGGCTGCTACGAGGGCCTGCGTCACCGCCGTGGCCTTCCGGTGCGCGGCCAGCGCACGAAGACCAACGCGCGCACCCGCAAGGGCCCGAAGCGCACCGTCGCCGGCAAGAAGAAGGCCGGGCGCAAGTAACGCCCGCCCGCCGGCGCCCACCGACTCTCGAGAGAAGAAGAGCAGATGCCTCCCAAGACCCGTTCCGCCGTGCGCAAGCCGCGCCGCAAGGAGAAGAAGAACGTCTCCCACGGCCAGGCGCACATCAAGAGCACGTTCAACAACACGATCATCTCGATCACGGACCCGTCGGGCGCCGTGATCTCCTCGGCCTCGTCCGGCCAGGTCGGCTTCAAGGGCTCGCGCAAGTCGACGCCGTTCGCCGCGCAGCTCGCGGCGGAGGCCGCCGCGCGTCGTGCCCAGGAGCACGGCATGCGCAAGGTCGACGTCTTCGTCAAGGGCCCCGGCTCGGGCCGTGAGACCGCGATCCGCTCGCTGCAGGCCGCCGGCCTCGAGGTGGGCTCGATCCAGGACGTCACGCCCCAGGCGCACAACGGCTGCCGCCCGCCGAAGCGTCGTCGCGTCTGACCCCGCGCGCCGCGCCGGTCCCGAGCACCGCTCGTCGGACCGGCGCGGCACCGCAGTGTCCACCGACATTCCCCCGCATGCGGACCGAGGCATGACCGGGGTCGCACGACCTGCGTGGCGTCATATGGCGGACGTCCGCTGAGAGGAAACACACCGTGCTGATCGCACAGCGCCCCACCCTGACCGAAGAGGTCATCTCGGAGAACCGGTCGCGGTTCTCCATCGAGCCGCTCGAGCCCGGCTTCGGCTACACGCTCGGCAACTCGCTGCGCCGGACGCTGCTGTCCTCCATCCCCGGTGCCGCCGTCACGTCCATCCGGATCGACGGCGTCCTGCACGAGTTCTCCACCGTGCCGGGGGTCAAGGAGGACGTCACCGAGGTCATCCTCAACATCAAGAACCTCGTCGTCTCCTCGGAGAACGACGAGCCCGTCGTGATGTACCTGCGCAAGCAGGGCCCCGGTCAGGTCACCGCAGCGGACATCGTGCCGCCGGCGGGCGTCGAGGTGCACAACCCCGACCTGCACCTGGCGACCCTGAACGAGAAGGGCAAGCTCGAGATCGAGCTCACGGTCGAGCGTGGCCGCGGGTACGTCTCGGCGAACCAGAACAAGGCGTACGACGCCGAGATCGGCCGCATCCCGGTCGACTCGATCTACTCGCCGGTCCTCAAGGTGACCTACAAGGTCGAGGCGACGCGTGTCGAGCAGCGCACGGACTTCGACAAGCTGATCGTCGACGTCGAGACCAAGGCCGCGATCAGCCCGCGCGACGCGCTGGCCTCGGCCGGCAAGACGCTCGTCGAGCTGTTCGGCCTGGCCCGTGAGCTGAACGTCGAGGCCGAGGGCATCGAGATCGGCCCGTCGCCGACGGACGCGGCGCTGGCCGCGGACCTGGCGCTGCCGATCGAGGACCTGCAGCTGACGATCCGCTCGTACAACTGCCTCAAGCGCGAGGGCATCCACTCGGTGGGCGAGCTCGTCGCCCGGTCCGAGGCGGACCTGCTCGACATCCGGAACTTCGGTGCGAAGTCGATCACCGAGGTCAAGGAGAAGCTGGCCGAGCTGGGCCTGTCGCTCAAGGACAGCCCCCTCGACTTCGACCCGACCGCGGCCGCGTACTACGGCGACGACGAGGGCGACTTCGTCGAGGACGAGCAGTACTGACATCAGCACCGCAGTACTGACTCGGATCCGCTGACTCGGTACCTGACGAAGAACTTCAAGGAGAACTGACCATGCCTACGCCCACCAAGGGTCCCCGGCTCGGTGGCGGTCCGGCCCACGAGCGGCTCATCCTCGCGAACCTCGCGACGCAGCTGTTCGAGCACGGCCGCATCACGACGACCGAGACGAAGGCCAAGCGCCTGCGTCCGCTCGCCGAGCGCCTCATCACGTTCGCCAAGCGTGGCGACCTGCACGCGCGTCGCCGCGTCCTGACGGTCGTCCGGGACAAGAGCGTCGTGCACACGCTGTTCACCGAGATCGCCCCGGCCATGGCCGAGCGTGAGGGTGGCTACACGCGCATCACGAAGATCGGCCCCCGCAAGGGCGACAACGCGCCCCTCGCGGTGATCGAGCTCGTGCTCGAGCCCGTCTCGCCGAAGCAGGCGGTCGTCAAGGAGGCCACCAAGGCCACCGCGAAGGCTGCCCCGAAGGCCGACAAGGTCGAGGACAAGCCGGCCGAGTCCGACGAGGTCGTGGACGCCCCGGTCGAGGACGCGCCCGTCGAGGACGCGCCCGCCGACGAGAAGGCCTGACCTCTCGCACACCGCAGGGCCCGGTCACCGCACAGCGGTGACCGGGCCCTCGTGCGTCTGTGGTCCGGCCGCGGCACGGAGCGAGAACGCCGAGTCGGTGAGCCGTCGCGCCACGAGGCAGGTGACGTCGAGCACCGCTCCGACGGCCGGTCGGGTGCGTCGCTCACGTGAACAGGCAGAATGGGTGTCCCGACGGGTCGATCAGCACGCGCACGTCGTCCTGCGGCTGGACCGCGGCGAGCTCGGCGCCGCACGCCAGGGCCCACGCGGTCGCGGCCGCGAGGTCCTCGACCTGCACGTCGAGGTGCTGCGTCGCGTTCTGCCCGCCGTCCACGGCCGGCCACACCACCCGCCGGAACCTTGCCTCTCCCTCCAGGTTCAGGGTGAAGCCCCCGGGCACCACGACCTGCGCCCACCCCAGCCCCGCACCCGTCGACTGCGTCCGGTCCTCGTCGAGCGCGGACGTCGACGGGCCGCGCTCGGGCCGCGTCGTCCGCGCTGGGGTGGGTGCGGGTGGGTCGTCGGCGGTGACCCGCCCGCCGAGCAGGCGGGCGTAGAAGGCGGCCAGGTCCCCGGGTCGGTCGGTGCCGATGGTCACCGAGGTCAGGCGGAGCGACGGACGGTCCATGGTGGTCTCCTGCTGCGGTGCCGGGTCGTCCTCCACCGTACGGCGCACGCTACGGTCGGGCGATGGCGGTGGTCCTGGTGCACGGGGTGCGCACGTCGCGCACCATGTGGCGCCGCCAGAGCGAGGCGCTCGCACGTGCGGGCGTGCCGTCGGTCGCGGTCGACCTGCCGGGGCACGGGACGCGGTCCGACGAGCGCTTCACCCTGGACGGCGCGGTCGACGCGGTCGCGGACGGCGTGGGCGGGCTCGGCGGGCGCGCGCTCGTCGTCGGGCTCTCGCTGGGCGGCTACGTGGCGATCGCGCACGCCGCGCGGCACCCGGCCCAGGTGGCCGGGTTGGTCGCCGCCGGGTGCTGCACCCGGCCCCGGGCCGTCCTCGTGGGGGGCTGGGCGGTGCTCGCGCGCGGGATCGCGCGGCTGCCGGACCGGGGAGCGTGGCTCAACGACGCGTCCGCCCGCGCGGTGCTGGGCGCGGACGCGGCGGCGGACCTGGGTGCGGGCGGGTTCTCGCTGGACGTGATGGCCGACGTGCTGCGTGAGGTCGCCACGCTCGACCCGGTGGCCGAGCTCGCGCACGTCGACGCCCCGGTGTGGCTGGTCAACGGGCGGTACGACCACTTCCGCGGCGACGAGCGGCGCTACCTCGCCGCGTGCCGCGACGGCCGTCTCGTCGTCGTGCCGGGCGCGACGCACCTGGTGAGCGTGGTCGCGCCGGTCGCGTTCACGCGCGCGGTGCTCGAGGCGCACGCGGCGGTCGGCGCCCGGTGAGCGGCGCCCGGTGAGCGGCGCGCGGTGAGCGGCGCAGGCCTCGTCGCCGCCGCGCGTCAGCCGACGAGCCCCGCCGCGCTCATCGCGTCGGCGAACGCGCCCTCGACGTGCACCTGGACACCGTCGCCCTCGTAGCGCGTGACCTGCTGCAGCGTGCCGTCGGGGGAGCGGTAGTAGACGTGCGGGCTGAGCGGGCCGGGCGTCTCCTGGCGGCCCCGGGCGATGCGCGCCATGAGGTGCAGCGCGTGGACCACGGTCGCGTCCTGCAGGACGTGGACCATCAGCGCCGAGCGGTCCGGGACGGCGACGAGCGTGCCGAACGGTCGCGGACGCGCGTCGACCGCGTCGAGCACCTCGTCGTGCAGGAGCAGGCGGGACGCGCCGAAGAAGTCCGGCGCGACGAGCACGTGGACCTGGTGCTCGAGCAGCTGGTGGTCCGGTGCGGGCAGGCGTCGCAGGCCGGCCATCGCGGCGTCGCCCAGGGCGGCCCACCCGCCGTAGCGGGACCCGAACAGCGTCGAGACCGACTCGGGGTAGTCGATCGCCGCGCGGACGCACAGGCCTCCGCCGAGCGACGGCCCGGCCGCGGGGTCGACCTCGGGCAGGTCCGCCTCGAGCAGGACCCGGGCCACGAGCAGGTCGACGACGTCGCTGAGCCGCTCCTCGGCCGGCCGGGCGTGCGCGGTCCGGAGCGCCTGCGCGTGGTCCCGCACCACCGCGGCCCAGTCGGGGCGCTCGACCAGCGCGAGCTGGGCGGCGAGGTTCGCGAGGCCGTACCGTGCGCCGTCGGCGGCCCGCACGTGGTCGGGCGCGACGACGACGCCGACGAAGCCCGCGCGCGTGAACGCCTCGGCAGCGGCGGCGCGCAGCCAGTCGGCGTCCGCGCGGGTCAGCGGGGCGAGGTCGTCGTCAACACCCGACGCGGGCGCCTGCTCGTCGTCACGGCGACGGGAGAACCAGCTCATGGCGAGGACCGTATCGGGTCAGCCGCGCCGTCGACGCGCGGCGGCGCGGCGGGCGCGTCGGCTGCGGTCGACCAGGCCGAGCGACGTGAGCGCGTCGGCGAGCGACCCCTCGACGTGCACCTCGACCTCGTCGTCCGCGTGGCGGGTGACCTGCTGCAGCGTGCCGTCGGGCGAGCGGTGGAAGACCTCGGGGCTGATCGCACCCGCCTCGGTCTGCCGCATGCGCGCCACGGTGGCCATGAGGTGCGCCGCGCGGAGGACCTCCTCGTCGCGGACCACGTGGACCAGCAGCGCACGGGGGTCGGGCAGCGCGACCAGCGTGCCGTGCGGCGCCTCGGGCTCGCCCACGGACGCCAGCAGGTCCTCGAGCACCAGGACGCGCGTGGCCGCGAGGTCGTCCGTCGTGGAGAACGCGTGCATCGCGTGCCCCGCGACCTGGTGCTCGGGTGCGGGCAGGGCGCGCAGCGCGGCGAGGGCCGGCTCGTCGGGCACGACGGCGGGCCCGGGGAGCACGGTCAGCGCGCCGTCGTGCAGGACGGCCGGCCGCACGACGAGCCCGGGGCCGAGCAGCTCGTCGTCGGCGGTCCCGTCCTCGGCGCGCACGACGGCGACGAGGCGCGTACCGTCGTCGGGCGGTGACGCGGGTGCGGCGGGAGGCATGACGTCCGACTGTACCGAGGCGAGGGCGCCGCGCGGGTCAGCCCGCGTCGAGCGTCCACGCCCGCACGCCGCCGACGATGCCCGCCTGGTTCGGCACCACGACGACGTGCTCGCCGAGCCGCTCGAGCGTGCCGGGCGTGACGTGGCGGGCGTTGCCGCCGCCGAGGTACAGGCGGTCCCAGCGGAACACGGGCCAGAACCCCTCGACCACGCGCTGCACGCGGCGGGACCACAGGGCGTTGCCGAGCCGACGGCGCTCGGTCGCGCCGATGTACGCGTCGTACGTCAGCCCCCAGCGGACGGGCGCGTGGGAGAGCTCGAGGTGCGGGGCCAGGCGGCCGCCGTCGAACAGCGCCGAGCCCAGCCCGGTGCCCAGCGTCAGCACCAGCTCGAGCCCGGTCCCCGAGACGACGCCCGCGCCGTGCACCTCGGCATCGTTCAGGACGAGGGTGGGCAGCCCGAGCCGCGCCTCGAGGCGCGCGCGCACGTCGCAGTCCTTCCACGCCGCGAGGAGGTCGACGTCGATCGGCGTGCGGGGGCCGTGCGTCGTCACGTAGTGCGGGGTCGCGACGACGACGCCGTGCCGGATCATGCCCGGCATGCCGACCGTGAGGCGGTCGGCGCCGGGCAGGTCGGCGGCGATCGCGGCGATCGTCTCGACCAGGCGCTCGGGCGGCAGCGGGTAGGGCGTCGGGACGCGCACCGCGGGGGCGTGCAGGGTGCCGGCGGCGTCGAGGACGGACGCCTTGATGCCGCCGCCGCCGCAGTCGACGGCCAGCGTCCAGGGATCGGTGCCGGGCACGTGCCCACGCTAGCGGGCGACCCGGCAGGCGACCCTGCGGGCGGCGGGGCGGGCGGCGTGGCCGGGCAGCGGGCCGGGCCGGGGCGTGGGCCGCCCCGCGCGGACGGCCGGTAGGTTGGCGCCGTGACCGACGTCCGCCTGCGCCTCGACCTCGCGTACGACGGGACCGACTTCGCCGGGTGGGCCCGCCAGCCCGCGCTGCGCACGGTGCAGGGCACGCTCGAGGACGCGCTCGCGGTGGTGCTCCGCACCGGTCCGCGCGGCGTGCCCGCGCCCCGGCTCGTCGTCGCGGGCCGCACGGACGCGGGCGTCCACGCGCGCGGCCAGGTGGCGCACGTCGACGTGGACGACGAGGCGCTCGCGGCGGCCCGGGGCCGCAGCGAGCGGGATCCGCTCGACGCGCTCGTCACCCGCCTCGCCGGGGTCCTCCCGCCGGACCTCGTCGTGCACCGCGTCACGGCCGCGCCGGCGGGCTTCGACGCCCGGTTCGCCGCGCTGCGGCGGCGCTACACGTACCGCGTGTGCGACGCCGCGGGCACGCGGGACCCGCTGACCCGGTCGCACGTGCTGTGGCACGCGCGGCCGCTCGACGTGGCGGCCATGGCGCAGGCGGCTGCGCCGCTCGTCGGGCTGCACGACTTCGCCGCGTTCTGCAAGCCGCGCGCGGGCGCGACCACCATCCGCACGCTCGAGCACCTCACCTGGTCCCGGCCCGTCGACGGCCCGGACGCCGGCCTCGTCGTCGCGAGCGTGCAGGCCGACGCGTTCTGCCACTCGATGGTGCGGGCGCTCGTCGGTGCGAGCCTCGCCGTCGGCGAGGGGCGACGCGACCCGGCGTGGCCGGCCGCGCTGCTCGCAGCCCGGCGGCGCGACGCCGCGGCGCACGTCGTCGCGGCGCACGGCCTGACGCTCGAGGAGGTCGGCTACCCGGCCGACGACGAGCTGGCCGCGCGCGCGGAGCAGACGCGCGCTCGTCGGGACCCCGCGAGCCCCGCGTCCTCGGAGGCCGGCTCCGGCGCCTGCTGCTGACGCCCCGCGGACCCAGGTCCTGGTCAGACGGCGTCCCCCGGGGGCAGGCTGGGAGGGCACCGACGGGGAGGATCGTCATGACCGTGACGCAGGACGTCCAGGTCCACGCCGAGGCGCCGCAGGCCGTCCTGGCCGCGCTCGGCAGCACGCCCGAGGGGCTCGCACCCGACGAGGCGCGGCGGCGGCTCGAGGAGGTCGGACCGAACCGGCTCCCCGACCCGCCGCGCCAGCACGTCGTGCTGCGGTTCCTGGGGCACTTCGACGACGTCCTCATCTACATCCTGCTCGCCGCGGCCGTGCTGAAGGCGATCCTGGGGGACTGGGTCGACTTCGCCGTGATCCTCGCGGTCGCGGTGGCGAACGCCGTCGTGGGCTTCGTGCAGGAGGGGCGGGCCGACAAGGCGCTCGCGGGGATCGCGACGATGCTCTCGCTCGAGGCGGACGTGCAGCGCGGCGGCGCGTGGTGCAGCGTCCCGGCCGAGGACCTGGTGCCCGGCGACGTCGTGCGGGTCCGGTCCGGCGACCGCGTGCCCGCGGACGTGCGGCTGCTCGACGCCACGACGCTCCAGGTCGAGGAGGCCGCGCTGACCGGCGAGTCCGTCCCGGCGGCGAAGGACGTCGCGGCGGTCGGCGCGGACGCCGGCGTCGGCGACCGCTCGTCGATGCTGTTCTCGGGGACGATCGTCACCACGGGCCGCGGGGTCGGGGTCGTGACGGCGACCGGGCCCGCGACCGAGATCGGCCGGATCCAGCAGCTCGTCGCGGAGGTCGACCACCTCGACACGCCGCTGACGCGCCAGCTCGCACGGCTCGGCAAGCAGCTCTCGCTCCTGATCCTGCTCATGGCCGGCGTGATGCTCGTGATCGGCCGCGTGATCCACGAGTTCGCGCTCGGCGAGCTGGTGTCGGCGGCGATCGGGTTCGCGGTGGCCGCGGTGCCGGAGGGCCTGCCCGCGCTCGTGACCGTGACGCTCGCGCTCGGCGTGCAGCAGATGGCGCGCCGGCACGCGATCACGCGCAAGCTCACGTCGGTGGAGGGCCTCGGCTCGGTCACGACGATCTGCTCGGACAAGACGGGCACGCTCACGCGCAACGAGATGACCGCACGGACGGTCGTCACCGCGCAGGGTCGGTACGACGTTGCGGGGCTGGGCTACGAGCCGGTGGGGGAGGTGCGGGTGCACGACGAGGCCGGCTCGACCGGGCCGCCGGCGGGGCTGGCGTCGCACCCGGACCTCGCCGACCTGGTGGCCGCGGGCGGGCTGTGCAGCGACGCACGCGTGGTCCAGGTCGACGGGCACTGGGGGATCGTCGGGCAGCCGACGGAGGGCGCGCTCGTCGTGCTCGCCGCGAAGACCGGCTGGACGGGGACCGGCCCGGCGGGGGCGACCCGGCTGGCGCAGGTGCCGTTCGAGTCGTCGACCAAGTTCTCCGCGACGCTCGACGAGCTCGCGGACGGCACGCGGCGCGTGCACGTGCTCGGTGCACCGGACCGGCTGCTCGACCGGTGCACGACGCAGCGCACCGACGCCGGGCCCGTCCCCCTGGACCGGGTGACCTGGGAGGCGGCGATCGACGAGCTCGGCGGCCAGGGCCTGCGCGTGCTCGCCACCGCGCGTCGCGCGGCCCCGGGCGAGGAGACGCTCACGGGCGAGGACGTCGGGCACGGCCTCGAGCTGCTCGGGCTCGTCGGGATCGTGGACCCGCCGCGCCCGGAGGCCGTGGCCGCGATCGCGGACTGCCACCGGGCCGGGATCGGCGTGAAGATGATCACCGGCGACCACGCGGGCACGGCCCTCGCGATCGCGCGCGAGCTCGGCATCGTGGACGTGGGCGAGCGGCACCCCGACGGCGAGGTCGAGGTGCTGACGGGCGCCGAGCTCGAGGCCATGACCAACGAGCAGCTGCGGCGGCGGGTGCGCGGCGTCGACGTGTTCGCGCGCACGTCGCCCGAGCACAAGATCCGGATCGTGCGCGCGCTGCAGTCGCACCGCGAGGTGGTCGCGATGACGGGCGACGGCGTCAACGACGCCCCGGCGCTCACGCGCGCGGACGTGGGGATCGCGATGGGGATCAAGGGCACCGAGGCGACCAAGGAGGCCGCGGACATCGTCCTGGCCGACGACAACTTCGCGACCATCGAGCGGGCGGTCGAGGAGGGGAGGCGGATCTACGACAACATCCGCAAGTCCGTGGCGTTCCTGCTGCCCACCAACGGCGCGCAGTCCCTGGTGATCCTGGTCGCGGTGCTCCTGGGGCTGTCCCTGCCCCTGTCGCCGGTCCAGATCCTGTGGGTCAACCTGGTCACGGCCGTGACCCTGTCCCTCGCGCTCGCGGGCGAGCCGGCCGAGCCGGACATCATGACCCGACGCCCGCGGTCGCCCGACGAGCACGTCATCTCCCCGCGGTCGCTCGCGCTGGTGCTGGTGGCGTCCGTCGTGATCGGCGGCGCGACGCTCGCCGTGTACCTGCTCGAGCGCCACCAGCTCGGGGCGGACGACGCGAGGGCGCAGACCTCGGCGGTCGCGATGCTGGCCCTCGCCCAGCTCGCCTACCTGCTCAACTGCCGCTTCCTGGGGTCGACGAGCCTCACCTGGCGCGTGCTGGTGGGCAACCGGCTGGTGTGGGTCGCCGCAGGCGTGCTGCTGGTCCTCCAGCTCGTGTTCACCTACGCGCCGTTCATGCACGACTGGTTCGAGTCCGCGCCCATCGGCGCCCGGGACTGGGGCATCACCACGCTGGGCGCCGTGGGCGTTTTCCTGCTGATGGAGGCGGCCAAGGCGGTCACCCGGCGCGTCGTGCCCGGATGAGGCCGGGGTCCCGCGCCGGGTCGCGCGCCAGGGTCAGGCGTCGTCGTCGCGGTAGCGCGACTCGTCGACGTACTCCTCCTCGACCAGGTGCATCGCGGCCTCCTCGGCCGTCGCGGCGCCGCCGGACACGCCCGCGTCGACCGCGAACTCGTCGTTGCCGCCCGAGTCGGTCGCGGAGTCGTCCGCGACGAGCCGGCCCGCGCGGTCCTCCTCGCGGTCGCCCGCGACGCGGGGGCGCTGCTCCCACACCTCGGGCTCCTCCTGGCGCTCGCGCTGGTCGATCGTCTCGCGGTGCTTCTCCTCCCAGGGCGTCTCGCCGTAGTGCGTGCGCGTGTCGCGCTCGGGCGGGGAGTAGCCCTCGTCGAGCAGGTCGTCGACGCCGCGGTCGATCAGCGTGTCCTCGCGGGGAAGCTGGTCGGTCTCGCCGTCGGAGCCCATGGCCGGGTCGAAGCTGCTGGCAGGCGTCTCGCTCATGGGTCGACCTTCGCACCGCGGACGCGGCCTCGCCACCGGCACGCAGGCGGCGATGGCTTTGGCCCGGGAGGGCCGCGGGCCGCACACTGGCGCCCATGGGCCACCTGGACGTGATGGGGGTCGGGTACGTGCTGCCCGACGGTCGCCCCCTCCTCGACGACGTGACGTTCCGGGTCGGCGACGGGGCGCGAGTCGCGCTCGTCGGACCCAACGGCGTGGGCAAGTCGACGCTGCTGCGCGTCGTGACGGGGGACGAGAGCCCGCACGCGGGCTCGGTCGCGCGCAGCGGCGGGCTCGGCGTCATGCGGCAGGACGTGGGTCGCATCGACGACGAGCGCAGCGTGCGGGACCTGCTCGCCTCGCTGGCCCCGGCGGCGGTGCGCGACGCCGCCGCGGAGCTCGCGGCGGCCGAGCTGCTGATGATGGAGGTCGACGACGAGCCGGCCCAGCTGCGGTACGCGCAGGCGCTCGTCGACTGGGCGGACGTGGGCGGCTACGAGGCCGAGGCCGGCTGGGACCAGGTGACCGACGCGGTCCTCTCGGTCCCGTTCGACCGCGCGCAGCACCGGACCGTGCGCACGCTGTCCGGCGGCGAGCAGAAGCGGCTCGTCCTGGAGGCCCTGCTGCGGGGACCGGACGAGGTGCTGCTGCTCGACGAGCCCGACAACGCGCTCGACGTGCCGACCAAGCGCTGGCTCGAGGACCAGCTCGTCGCGTCGCCCAAGACCGTCCTGCTCGTCAGCCACGACCGCGAGCTCCTCGCCCGCGTCGCGACGCACGTCGCGACGCTCGAGCCGTCGCCCGCGGGGGCGTCGGTGTGGGTGCACGGTGGCAGCTTCGCGACCTACCACCAGGCGCGCGAGGACCGGCGCAGCCGGGCCGACGAGCTGTTGCGACGCTGGGAGGAGGAGCACCTCAAGCTCCGCACGCTCGTCGTGAACCTCAAGCAGAAGTCGGCGTTCAACGACGGCATGGCCTCCCGCTACCAGGCCGCGCAGACGCGGCTGCGCAAGTTCGAGGAGGCCGGGCCCCCGTCCGTCCGCGTGCGTGAGCAGTCCGTGCGCATGCGCCTGCGGGGCGGGCGCACGGCCAAGCGCGCGGTGGTCGCCCGCGGTCTGGAGCTGACCGGGCTGATGCGCCCGTTCGACCTCGAGGTGTTCTACGGGGAGCGGGTCGCGGTGCTCGGCTCGAACGGCTCCGGCAAGTCGCACTTCCTGCGGCTCCTGGCGGCCGGCGGCACGGACCCCGGGCCCGAGCACGAGCCCGCCGACGATGTGGTCGTCGAGCCGGTCGCGCACACCGGCAGCGTGGTGCTGGGCTCGCGCGTGCGGCCCGGCTGGTTCGCGCAGAACCGCACGCACCTCGACCTGGTCGGGCAGACCCTGCTGGACGTGCTGCACCGGGGCGACGGCCACCGGCAGGGGCTTGGCCGCGAGCAGGCGAGCCGCGCGCTCGACCGGTACGAGCTCGTGGGGCAGGCGGAGCAGCGGTACGAGACGCTCTCGGGCGGCCAGCAGGCCCGCTTCCAGATCCTGCTGCTGGAGCTCGGCGGCGCCACGCTGCTGCTGCTCGACGAGCCGACGGACAACCTGGACCTGCACTCGGCCGAGGCGCTCGAGGAGGGCCTCGAGGCCTTCGACGGCACGGTCCTGGCGGTCACGCACGACCGGTGGTTCACGCGGACCTTCGACCGGTTCCTGGTGTTCGGCGCGGACGGCACCGTGCGGGAGACGCCCGAGCCCGTGTGGGACGCCGGACGCGTCGAGCGCGTGCGCTGAGGCGCGGGACGTCCGTCACGTGACGACCAGCGTGACCGCGAGGCCGGCCATGACGGCGGCCACGACGAGGTCGAGCACCTGCCAGGCCCGCGGCCGCGCGAACAGCGGCCGCAGCCTCGTCGCACCGAAGCCGAGCGTGCCGAACCAGGCGGCGCTCGCCAGCACGACGCCCGCGCCGAAGGCCCACGCGGCGGGCTGCTGGTGGGCCATCGAGCCCAGCAGGACGACGGTGTCGAGGTAGACGTGCGGGTTGAGGAACGTCAGCGCGAGGCACGTCACGACGACCCCGCGCCGGGACGCCGGTGCGGTGGACGGCTCGAGCGCGGCCGGCCGGCGCGCGCGCCGCAGGGCCGCGGCGGCGAGCACGAGCAGGAACGCGGCGCCCACCCAGCGCGTCACGTCGAGCGCGACCGGGTGGGCCGCGACGAGCGGTCCGAGCCCGGCGATGCCCGCGGCGGTGAGCACCAGGTCGCCTCCGGTGCAGAGGACGACGACGACCAGGACGTGCTCCCGGCGCAGGCCCTGGCGCAGGACGAAGGCGTTCTGGGCGCCGATGGCCACGATGAGGCCGGCGCACGCGAGGAAGCCGGCGGCGAGGGAGGGGAGCACGGCTCCGACGCTAGGAGCGCCCTGCACCGCAGTCCAGCTCAGGTTTCTTCCGCACCATTAGCATCGCTTCATGTCTGCTGCTCCAGGTGATGCGCCGGCGGGTCTCACGCGGAAGGGACCCGCGTCCGCCGCGTCGTTCGACGGCGACCAGCTCCGTGCCCTCGCGGCGGTGCTCGACGAGGGGTCGTTCGAGGCCGCCGCGGCCCGCCTGCACGTGACGCCGTCCGCGGTGAGCCAGCGCGTGCGGGCGCTCGAGCAGCGCGCCGGGCGCGTGCTCGTCGTCCGGTCCCGGCCGTGCCGCGCGACCGAGCCCGGCACGGTGCTCGCGCGCCTCGCCGGGCAGGTCGCGCTCCTCGAGCGCGACGCCGCCGCGGACCTGGCGGGCGCCGCGGGGGACGGCGCGGCCGGTGCCGCCCCGCCGGCGCTCACCCGCGTCGCGGTCGCGGTGAACGCCGACTCGTTGTCGAGCTGGTTCCCGGCCGCGCTCGTCGGCCTGCCCGACGGGGTCGTCGTGGACGTGCGGCGCGAGGACCAGGACCGCACGGCCGAGCTGCTGCGCGACGGGACCGTGACCGCCGCGGTGACCGCCGACGCGCGCGCCGTGCAGGGCTGCCGCGTCCGCAGCCTCGGCTCCATGCGGTACCTCGCGCTGGCCTCGCCAGGCTTCGTCGCCCGGTGGTTCGCCGGCGGGACCACGGCCGCGGCGCTCGAGCGCGCCCCCGTGCTGGCGTTCAACCGGGCGGACGCGCTGCAGCACCGGTTCGCCGAGCGCCTCGTCGGCCGTGCCGTGCGCCCGCCCGTGCACCACGTGCCCTCGAACGACGCGTTCGTCGCGCTGCTGCGCGCCGGGCTGGCGTGGGGGATGGCGTCGGAGCAGGTGGCCGCCGAGGCGCTCGCGGCCGGGACGCTCGTCGAGCTCGTGCCGGGGCAGGTGCTCGACGTCCCGCTCCACTGGCAGCACTGGGCGCTGCGGACCCCGACGCTCGACGACCTGACGGCGCGGGTGACCCGGGCGGCGGCGGGCGCGCTGCGCTGACGTCGCGCGCCGGCGTCGCGCGGCGAACCGGTGTGACGCACCCGGTTTTGACCCGTCCGGACGGACGCAGGTACTCTGGTGAGTCGTTGTGCGTCCCTGTCGTGCGCCCGTGGCTTCTCACCACGCGGAGGCGATGGTAGGTCCGGTGCGTTCCCACTCTCCGGCCCGCGGATGCGCCACCGACAGCATCGACCGGTTCGTCGCGCCTGCGCGCGGTGAGCGGTCGCCACACGACGCAACACGAGACAAAGGCAACGACCGTGCGTACGTACACCCCGAAGCCGGGCGAGATCGAGCGGAACTGGTACGTCATCGACGCGACCGATGTCGTCCTGGGCCGTCTGGCCACGCATGTGGCCACGCTGCTGCGCGGCAAGCACAAGGCCACCTTCGCTCCGCACGTCGACGGCGGTGACTTCGTCATCGTCATCAACGCGGACAAGGTCGCGCTGACCGGCAACAAGCGCGAGGGCAAGCTCGCGTACCGGCACTCCGGCTACCCGGGTGGTCTGCGGGCCACGCCGTACTCGGAGCTCCTGGAGAAGCACCCGGAGCGGGCTGTCGAGAAGGCGGTGCGCGGCATGCTCCCCAAGAGCTCGCTCGCGCGTCAGCAGCTCGGCAAGCTCAAGGTCTACCGCGGTGCCGAGCACCCGCACCAGGCGCAGCAGCCCCAGCCCTTCGAGATCACCCAGGTCGCGCAGCAGGCCTGAGGCCGGCGCGCGTAGAGACGACAGGACATCCACGTGGCAGAGACGACGGTCGACTACGACCTCGAGGGCGACCAGACGCCCAGCTCGTACACCTCGGAGACCTCGGCCCCCACCGGCCGCGGTCAGAGCATCACCGCCCCCGGGCAGGCCCTCGGCCGCCGCAAGGAGGCGATCGCTCGCGTTCGCCTGGTGCCCGGCACCGGCGAGTGGAAGATCAACGGCCGCACCCTCGAGGGGTACTTCCCCAACAAGGTGCACCAGCAGCTCGTGAGCTCCCCGCTCAAGGTCGTCGACGTCGAGGGCCGCTTCGACGTCATCGTCCGCGTGACGGGTGGCGGCGTGTCCGGCCAGGCCGGTGCCGTCCGCCTCGGCGTCGCGCGTGCGCTGAACGCGATCGACGAGGAGCACAACCGTCCGGCCCTCAAGAAGGCCGGCTTCCTGACGCGCGACGCGCGCGTCGTGGAGCGCAAGAAGGCGGGTCTCAAGAAGGCCCGCAAGGCTCCGCAGTACTCGAAGCGCTGATCCAGCGCTGACCCGATGGCCCCGCCGGTCCGTGACCGGAGGGGCCATCGGCGTCTGCGGGTCCGGAGCACGTCGGGCCCGGCGAAGTAACGTTGCAGCGCGACGACGAAGGGGTTGCCATGGGTCAGCTGTTCGGCACCGACGGGGTCCGGGGCCTCGCCAACAAGGACGTGACGGCCGAGCTCGCGCTCGACCTGGCGGTCGCGGCGGCGCACGTGCTCGGCACGCGCGGTGAGTTCGCCGGGCACCGGCCGCGCGCCGTGGTCGGCCGGGACTCGCGCGCGTCGGGGGAGTTCCTCGCGGCGGCGATCTCCGCCGGGCTGGCGTCGGCCGGGGTCGACGTCAACAACGTCGGCGTGCTGCCGACGCCCGCGGTGGCGTACCTCACCGCGACCACCGGCGTGGACATCGGCGTCGTCCTGTCCGCGTCGCACAACCCGATGCCGGACAACGGGATCAAGTTCCTGGCGCGCGGCGGGCACAAGCTCGACGACGAGCTCGAGGCCGCGATCGAGGCCCGCATCGGCGAGGACTGGCAGCGCCCGCTCGGCGGCGACGTGGGTCGCATCCGCGTGGACACGGGCGGCGCCGGTGACGCCTACGTCGAGCACCTGGTCTCCACGATCTCGACGCCCCTGGCGGGCCTGCGCATCGCGGTCGACTGCGCGAACGGCGCCGCGAGCGAGGTCGGCCCGGCCGCGCTGCGGGAGGCCGGTGCCGACGTCGTCGTGATCAACGCGTCGCCCGACGGCCGCAACATCAACGAGAAGTGCGGCTCGACGCACCCCGAGCAGCTGCAGTCGTTCGTCGTGGCGTCCGGTGCGCACCTCGGGGTCGCCTTCGACGGCGACGCGGACCGCTGCCTCGCGGTGGACGCCGAGGGCCGGCTCGTCGACGGCGACCAGATCATGGGCGTGCTGGCGCTCGCGCTGCGGGACCAGGGGGACCTGGTCGAGGACACCCTCGTCACCACGGTGATGAGCAACCTGGGCCTGCGGCTCGCGATGGAGGCCGCCGGCGTCCGCACGGTCGAGACCGCGGTGGGCGACCGGTACGTCCTCGAGGCCATGCGCGCGGGCGGCTACAGCCTCGGTGGCGAGCAGTCCGGCCACATCATCATGGCGGCGCACGCGACGACCGGTGACGGCGTCCTGACGGCGCTGCAGCTCGCGGCGCGGGTCGCGGCGACCGGGGAGTCGCTCGCGGCGCTCGGCGGGGTCGTGGAGCGGCTGCCGCAGACGCTCGTCAACGTGCCGGGCGTGGACAAGTCGCGCACCGACGACGAGCACCTGCTCGCGGCGGTCGCCGAGGCCGAGGTCGCGCTCGGCCGCACGGGGCGCGTGCTGCTGCGCCCGAGCGGCACCGAGCCGCTGGTGCGCGTGATGGTCGAGGCCGCCACGCAGGCGGACGCGGACCGGGTCGCGGGCGGCCTCGCGGACGTGGTCCGGGAGCGGCTCGCGCTGTGACGGCGCTCGACGCCCGGCTGCGGGAGGAGGTCCTGCGCCTGCTCGAGGCCGCGGGCGACGGCACCGCGCCGATCACCCGCGCGGGGCACCCGGTGCTGCGCGGGACCGCGCAGCCCTACGACGGCCAGCTCGAGCCCGACGAGCTCACGGCGCTCGTCGCGCTCCTGCACCGCACCATGCGGGCCGCGCCGGGGGTGGGGCTGGCGGCGCCGCAGGTCGGCCTCGCGCTCGCCCTCGCGGTCGTCGAGGACCCGGGCGTCCCGCTCGAGGCGATCGCCGAGGTGCGCGAGCGCGCCCCGCTGCCCTTCCGGGTGCTGGTCAACCCGTCCTACCGCGCCGAGGGCGACGAGCGGGCGGTGTTCTACGAGGGGTGCCTGTCGGTGCCCGGCTACCAGGCCGTCGTCGCGCGGCACCGCGCGGTCCGGCTCACCGCCCACGACGAGACCGGCGCCGCGGTCGACGAGGTGCTGACCGGGTGGCCGGCGCGGATCGTGCAGCACGAGACGGACCACCTGCACGGCACCCTCTACCTGGACCGCGCCGAGCTCCGGTCGTTCACCGCGGCCGACGAGCTGGGCGTGCGCTGGGCGAGCGAGCCGCGGCCCGAGGCGGCCTCGGCCGCGCTGGGCTTCCCGCTGACCTGAGCGCGCGGGAACCCGGGGCACGCCGCCCGCGTTCTCCTCGCGGGACCAGGGTGCGGTCAGGGTCGACTCGGGGGGTGTCCCGATGCCCTCGCTCCCCGGTGCCGCGTACGGTGGCACCATCGCGATCCGGTCACGGGGCACGGCGCGGACACGACACGGACGGAGCACGCGGTGGGTCTCGAGGCGTGGGCGCTGGAGCTGGCCGGCTCCGTCTGGGTCTACCCGGTGATGTTCCTGTTCGCCACGATCGACGGGTTCTTCCCGCCGATCCCGAGCGAGTCCGTGGTGATCGCGCTCGCGACGCTCTCGGTGAGCGTCGGGGCGCCGAACCTGTGGATCCTGGTGCCGGTGGCCGCGCTCGGCGCGTTCGTGGGCGACCAGATCGCGTACACGATCGGCCGCCGCGTGCCGGTGCGCGACCTGCGGCTGTTCCGCTCCGCCAAGGCCCAGGCGGCCCTCGACTGGGCCGAGCACGCGCTCGAGCGGCGGGGGGCCGCGTTCATCATCGCGGCGCGCTACATCCCGGTCGGCCGCGTGGCGGTCAACATGACGGCCGGCGCGGTCGGTTTCCCGCGCGCGCGGTTCATGATGCTGGACGCCATCGCGGCGCTGACCTGGGCGATCTACTCGGCGGCGATCGGCGTGAGCGCCGGCGCCTGGCTGGGTCACCACCCGGCGCTCGCGGTCGTCGTCGGGGTGGTCGGCGGCATCCTGATCGGCGTGGCCGTGGACTGGTTCCTGCGGCGCTGGTTCGAGAGCCGTGCGCCGGTGCCGGACGGCGTGGCGAGCCCGCCGGACCCCTCGACCCTCTAGCGAGCAGCCTCAGGAGCAGGTGCAGCCTCGGAGCAGGTGCAGCCTCGGAGCAGGTGCGGACTCGGAGCGGGCGCAGCCTCAGAGCTTGCGCAGGCGCACGCGCTCGACGCTGTGGTCCGGCCCCTTGGTCAGGACCAGCGTGGCCCGGCTCCGGGTGGGCAGGATGTTCTGCTCGAGGTTGGGGGAGTTGATCGAGTCCCAGATGGACTCGGCCCGGTCCACGGCCTCGTCGTCCGTCAGGGACGCGAACCGGTGGAAGTAGGACGCGGGGTCGGCGAACGCGGTCCGGCGCAGGCTCAGGAACCGGTCGACGTACCACTGCCGCACGTCGCGCGGCCGCGCGTCGACGTAGATCGAGAAGTCGAAGAAGTCGCTCACCGCGAGGCTCGACGTGCCCTCCGCCGACGGCCGCGCGGGCTGCAGCACGTTGAGGCCCTCGACGATCAGCACGTCGGGACGCTGCACGACCGTCTCGCGGCCGGGCACGATGTCGTAGGTCAGGTGGTCGTAGACGGGCGCCCGCACCTCGGGACGCCCCGCCTTGACCTTCGAGACGAACCGCAGCAGCGCGCGCCGGTCGTAGGACTCGGGGAAGCCCTTGCGCTGCATGAGGCCGCGGCGCTCGAGCTCGGCGTTGGGGTACAGGAAGCCGTCGGTGGTGACGAGCTGCACCCGCGGCGTGGCGGGCCAGCGGGCCAGGAGCTCGCGCAGCAGGCGCGCGGTGGTGGACTTGCCCACGGCCACCGAGCCGGCGACGCCGATCACGAAGGGCGTGGGCGCGATGTCCTCCCGGAGGAACGTCGACGACGCGGCGTGCAGCCCGCGCGTGGCCTCGATGTACAGGTCCAGCAGGCGCGAGATCGGGCGGTAGATCGCGTCCACCTCGGCCAGGTCGATCGGGTCGCCGATGCCGGCGAGGCGTTCGACGTCCGCGTCGGTGAGCGGCAGCGGGGTGGACGCGGACAGCCGCCGCCACGCCTCGCGGTCGAGGTCGACGTAGGGCGTCGAGGGGGCGACGGACGGCGTCGACGACGACGGGAGCACGCACTGATTGTGCCGGACGCCGCCTAGACTCGCCCGCATGTGTGGAATCGTCGGCTACGTCGGCAGCCCGGTCGCCAGCGCCCGCCCCCTCGACGTGGTCCTGGAGGGGCTGCGCCGTCTCGAGTACCGCGGGTACGACTCGGCGGGCGTCGCGCTCGTCGCCCCCGGGCGTGAGCTCGCGACCGCGAAGAAGGCGGGCAAGCTCGCCAACCTGGTCGAGGAGATCGACGCCCACCCGCTGCCGGACTCGACGGCGGCGATCGGGCACACCCGCTGGGCGACGCACGGCGGGCCGACGGACGTCAACGCGCACCCGCACGTGGCCGGCCGGCTGGCGGTCATCCACAACGGCATCGTGGAGAACTTCGCGGCGCTCAAGGCGGGCCTGCTCGCGGACGGGGTCGAGTTCCTCTCGGAGACGGACACCGAGGTCGCGGCGCACCTGATCGCCCGGGCCTACGACGAGACCGGCGACCTGACCGCCGCGATGGCGCGGGTGGCCCGCAGCCTGCACGGCACGTTCACGCTGCTGGCCGTCCACGCGGACGACCCGAGCACGGTGGTGGGCGCGCGGCACGACTCGCCGCTCGTCGTCGGCATCGGCGAGGGCGAGAACTTCCTCGGGTCGGACGTCGCGGCGTTCATCGCGCACACGCGCGAGGCCCTCGAGCTGGGCCAGGACCAGGTGGTGACCATCACGCCCGACGACGTCGTGGTGACGGACTTCGACGGCGCGCCGGCCGACGCGCGGCGGTACACGGTGGACTGGGACGCGGCCGCCGCGGAGAAGGGCGGCTTCCGGTCCTTCATGGACAAGGAGATCCACGACCAGCCCCAGGCGGTCGCGGACACGCTGCTGGGGCGCACCGACGCGAGCGGGCGCCTGGTGCTGGACGAGGTCCGGATCGACGAGGCGCTGCTGCGTGCCGTCGACAAGATCGTCGTCGTCGCCTGCGGCACCGCGGCCTACGCGGGGCACGTGGCCAAGTACGCGATCGAGCACTGGTGCCGCATCCCCGTCGAGGTCGAGCTCGCGCACGAGTTCCGCTACCGCGACCCGGTGGTCGACGAGCGCACCCTCGTCGTCGCCGTCTCCCAGTCCGGCGAGACCATGGACACGCTCATGGCCGTGCGGCACGCGCGCGAGCAGGGCGCGCAGGTGCTCGCGATCGTCAACACCCACGGCTCGACCATCCCGCGCGAGTCCGACGCGGTGCTCTACACCCACGCCGGGCCCGAGATCGCGGTCGCCTCGACCAAGGCGTTCCTGGCCCAGATCACCGCCGCGTACCTGCTGGGCCTCTACCTGGCCCAGCTGCGCGGCAACATGTACGCCGACGAGGTCGCGTCGATCCTGGGCGAGCTGCGCGCCATCCCGGACAAGATCCAGCAGGTGCTCGACCGCGAGGGCCGGGTGCGGGAGATCGCGCGCTGGATGGCGGACACGCAGTCGGTGCTCTTCCTGGGCCGGCACGTGGGCTTCCCGGTCGCGATGGAGGGCGCGCTCAAGCTCAAGGAGCTCGCGTACATCCACGCCGAGGGCTTCGCGGCGGGCGAGCTCAAGCACGGCCCGATCGCCCTGATCGAGCCCGGCCAGCCGGTGTTCGTCGTCGTGCCGTCCCCGCGCGGCCGGCACTCGCTGCACTCCAAGGTGGTCTCCAACATCCAGGAGATCCGCGCGCGCGGCGCACGCACGCTCGTGATCGCCGAGGAGGGCGACGAGGCCGTGCGGCCGTACGCCGACGAGGTGTTCTCGGTGCCGCAGGCGCCGACGCTGCTGGCCCCGCTGCTGGCCGTGGTGCCGCTGCAGATCTTCGCGTGCGAGCTCGCGACGGCCAAGGGCCTGGACGTGGACCAGCCGCGCAACCTCGCCAAGTCGGTCACGGTCGAGTAGTGGAGCTGGCCGCGGCGCAGCGCGAGGTCGAGACGATCTCGCGCGTCTACGCGCGGCTGCACGGCATCGAGCGCACCGACGACTGGCTGGTGCTCAAGCTGGGTGAGGAGGTCGGCGAGCTCACGCGTGCCTACCTCGCGTGGTCCGGGCGGTCGCGGCACGAGGCCTCGTCCGACGAGCGTGCCGCGGACCTGCGCGACGAGGTCGCGGACGTCCTGGCGCACCTGCTGCTCGTCGCCGAGCGCACGGGCGTGGACCTCGACGACGCGCTCGAGCGCAAGTGGTTCCGCTGGCGCCACCTGATCGAGGACCAGGACCGGCTGCCGGACGGCGACGTGAGGTCGGAGCCGGGCTCGTGATCGTCGGGGTCGGGATCGACGTCGTCGACGTCGCCCGGTTCGCGGCGACGCTGCAGCGAGTGCCTGGCCTGCGCGACCGCCTGTTCACGCCCGACGAGCGCGAGCTGGCCGACCGCTCGCTCGCCGCGCGGTTCGCCGCGAAGGAGGCCGTCGCGAAGGCGCTCGGCGCCCCGCCGGGGATGTCCTGGCAGGACGCGACCGTGCGCCGGGTCGCGGGCGCGCAGCCGGTCGTCGAGGTCACGGGCACCGTCCTCGCACGCGCGACCGAGCTCGGGGTCTCCCGCTTCCACCTGTCGATCTCGCACGACGCCGGCATCGCCTCCGCCGTGGTCGTCGCCGAGCGCGACTGACTGCGGGAGGCGGTCAGCGCAGCGCGGGGACCACCTGGGACTCGAAGAGCTCGATGCTCGAGCGGTCGTAGGCGGCGTCGGCGAAGTACGTGATCGCGTAGCCCAGCCCGAGGCCCTGGAGCTCCTGGAGCTTCTCGACGACCTGCTCGGGCGTCCCGACGAGCGGGCCGTTGCGCAGGTCCTCGGCGAGCTTCGGCGCCTTGTCCGGCACCGTGAGCGCGTAGTGCTCCTCGGCCCAGGCGATCTTGTCGTCGACGTCCGCGGTGGTCTCGCCGATGATGACGTTGTAGTTGGCCGACCGCGTGATCTCGCCGGGGTCCCGGCCGATCGCGGCGCAGTGCTCGGCGAGCACGGCCGACTTGTGCGCGAAGCCCTCCGGCGAGCCGTCGAAGTTGGTGTACTGCGCGTGCTCCGCCGCGATGCGGAGCGTCTTCTTCTCGCCGCCGCCCGCGATCCACAGCGGCGGGCCGTCGACCTGCAGGGGGAGCGGCGCGAGCTGGGCGCCGGACACCTGGTAGTGCGCGCCGTCGAGCGTCGCCACGCCGTTGGTCCAGAGCTGCTTGAAGATCTGCACGCCCTCGTCGAGCATCGCGATCCGCTCGCCCGCGGACGGGAAGCCGTAGCCGTACGCGCGCCACTCGTGCTCGTACCAGCCCGCGCCGATGCCCATCTCGACGCGCCCGCCCGAGATCACGTCCGCGGTCGCGGCGACCTTCGCGAGGTAGGCGGGGTTGCGGTAGGCCATGCACGTGCACATCTGGCCCAGGCGCACGCGCGACGTGCTCGCGGCGAACGCGTTGATCAGGCTCCACGCCTCGTGCGTCGCCTCGCCGTTGGGCTCGGGGACCGCGTGGAAGTGGTCGTACACCCAGATCGACTCGAACGCGTCGCCCTCGTCGGCGTGCCGCGCGAGCCCGCTCATCACCGCCCAGTGGTCGTGGGCGTCGATGCCCGTGAGGTCCTGCCGCCAGCCCTGGGGGATGAAGAGTCCGAAGCGCATGCGCAGGACGTTACGCCGTCCCGTGCGCGCGCGCCGCGTCAGGGCCAGGATGGGCGGGTGCTGCTCTCCTGGACGTCCGCGCAGGTCCGCGCCGCGGAGGAGCCCCTCCTGGCGGCCGGGGTCCCCCTGATGGCGCGGGCGTCGTCGGCACTCGCCGGGGCGGTGGTCCGGGTGCTGCGCGAGCGGCGGGGGGCCGTCGTCGGCGGCCGCGTCGTCCTGCTCGTCGGACCGGGCAACAACGGTGGCGACGCGCTGCACGCCGGGGCGTACCTGCGCCGACGAGGCGTCGACGTCCTCGCGCTGGCGCTCGCACCACGGGTGCACGACGAGGGCCGAGCAGCGCTGGTCCGCGCGGGCGGCCGGATCCAGGCGGTGACGGACGGAGCCGCCGGGGCGGGTCGCGAGGCTCGCGCGCAGCGTGCCGAGCGCAGCGGCGCGACGGAGCTCGAGGCGGCTGTCCGCGCCGCCGCGGGCGCGGACGTCGTCGTGGACGGGATCCTGGGCCTGGGCGCCCGTCCCGGCGGGCTGACGGGCACGGCGGCGCGTCTCGTGACGCTCCTGACGCAGCGCACGACGCCGTCCGACGAGCGCGGCCCGGTCGTCGTCGCGGTCGACACGCCGTCGGGGATCGGGGTCGACGACGGCGGCGCGGCGGGCGTGGTGCTGCCCGCCGACCTGACCGTGACGTTCGGCGCGGCCAAGCCGGGCCTGCTGCTGCCTCCGGCGACGCACCTGGCCGGCGCGGTCGAGCTCGTGCACCTGGGGCTCGACCTCGGGGGCGCACCGGCGCTCGCGCGGCTCGAGGACGCGGACGCGGCGGACCTGTGGCCGGTGCCCGGTCCGGCGGCGCAGAAGTACTCGCGAGGCGTCGTCGGGGTCGTCGCCGGGACGCCGCGCTACCCGGGCGCGGCGGTGCTCGCCACGAGCGCGGCCGTGCTCGCGGGTGCGGGGATGGTGCGGTACGTCGGCGACGCGGGCGAGGAGGTGCTCGCGCACCGGCCGGAGGTGGTGCTCGGGGTCGGCCGGGTGCAGGCGTGGGTGCTCGGCCCGGGCGTCGCGCCGGACGACGACGCGCAGCGCGGGCGGGTCGCGAGCGCCCTCGAGGGCGTGCTGCACCGCGGCGAGCCCGCGGTCGTCGACGCCGGGGCGCTCGACCTGCTGCCGGAGCGGGTGCCGGCCCACGTGGTGCTCACACCGCACGCGGGCGAGCTCGCGCGCCTGCTGTCCGCCCGGGGGCACGACGTCGCGCGCGAGCAGGTCGAGGCCGAGCCGTGGCGCTGGGCGCGCACCGCCCACGAGGAGACCGGCGCGACCGTGCTGCTCAAGGGCCACGTCACGGTGGTCGTCGGACCCCGCGGCGCCGCGTACGCGCAGGCCGACGCGCCCGCGTGGCTCGCCACGGCCGGAGCGGGCGACGTCCTCGCCGGGCTGCTGGGGGCGCTGCTCGCCGGCCGGGCCGACGACGCGGTCGAGGACCCGACCCTGGTGCCTGCCCTCGCCGCCGCGGCAGCCCTGGTCCACGGCCGCGCCGGCCACCACGCGAACCCCGACGGCCCCCTCCACGCCGGGGCCGTGGCCGCGGCGATCCCCGCCACGCTCCGCGCGCTCCTCGCGCGCGGGTGACCGCTTCCGGTCCGCGGGCGGGGCAGTGGGAGGATGAGCGCGTGAGCTTTCCTGCCCGGGCCGTCGTCGACCTGTCCGCCATCGCGAGCAACGTGCGGTCGCTGCGCGCGCACGCCCCGACCGCTCAGGTCATGGCCGTCGTGAAGGCCGACGCGTACGGTCACGGGCTCGTGCCGGCCGCGCGCGCCGCGCTCGCGGGCGGGGCGACCTGGCTGGGCGCGGCGCAGATGGACGAGGCGCTCGCGCTGCGGGCCGCAGGCCTCTCCGAGCCGCGCGTCCTGACCTGGTTGTACGCGCCGGGCGCGCCCCTCGCGCGCGCGATCGAGGCGGACGTGGACCTCGCGGTCTCGTCGGCGGCCGCGCTCGCGGAGGTGGTCGCGGCGGCCCGGCTCGTCGGACGGACGGCCCGGGTGCACCTCAAGGTCGACACGGGGCTGGGCCGCAACGGCCTGACCCCCGCCGACCTGGCGGACGTGCTGCCGGCGGGCCTGCGGGCGCAGGCCGACGGGGCGCTCGCGCTCGTCGGCATCTGGTCGCACCTCGCGTTCGCCGACGAGCCGGACCACCCCACGGTGCGCGCGCAGCACGGGGTGTTCGCGGATGCCGTGCGGCTCGTCGAGTCCGCCGGCGCCGCGCTCGAGGTGCGCCACCTGGCGAACTCCGCGGCCACCCTGACGTCGCCGCAGGTGCACTACGACCTGGTGCGCCCCGGGATCGCCGTGTACGGGCTCTCGCCGGTGCCGCAGCTCGGCTCCTCGGCGGACTTCGGCCTGGTACCCGCGATGACGTTCGAGGCCGAGCTGGCGACGGTCAAGCGCGTGCCCGCCGGTCACGGCGTGTCCTACGCCCACCAGTACGTGACGTCGCGCGACACCGTGCTCGGGGTCGTCCCCGTCGGGTACGCCGACGGCGTGCCGCGCCACGCGTCGGGCACGCCCGAGCGGCCCGGCGGTCCCGTCCGGGTCGGTGACCGGACGGTCGGCGTGGCCGGCCGGGTCTGCATGGACCAGGTGGTGCTCGACCTCGGCCCCGACGCGACCGAGCAGCCCGGCGACCGCGTCGAGCTGTTCGGCACGGGCGCCGACGGCGGGCCGACCGCGGAGGACTGGGCCCGCGTGGCCGGGACCATCTCCTACGAGATCGTCACGCGCGTCTCGCGCGGCGTGCCCCGCGAGTACGTGGGACTCGACGGGGCGGTGCCGTCCCTCGCTGCGTCGTCGGCGTCGGCGTCGGCCGGCGCGGGCGCCGGGACGGGGGCGGCGCTGTGACGGGGCAGGACGAGCTCGTCGTGCGGCTGCCCGACGCCGACGCGACCCGGGCGTTCGGGCGCGCGCTCGCCGCGCGGCTGCGGGCGGGTGACCTGGTGGTGCTCACGGGCGACCTGGGGGCCGGGAAGACGACCCTCACGCAGGGGATCGGCGCGGGCCTGGGCGTGCGCGGCCAGGTCGCGTCGCCGACCTTCATCATCGCGCGCGAGCACCCGCCGCTGCCCCGTCCGGACGGCTCGCGCGGCCCCGCCCTGGTGCACGTCGACGCCTACCGGCTGTCCTCGCTCGACGAGGTCGAGGCGCTCGACCTGGACTCGAGCCTGGAGGAGGCCGTGACCGTGGTCGAGTGGGGCGCCGGCTGGGTCGAGCAGCTCACCACGGACCGGCTCGAGCTCGCGCTCACGCGGCCGCGCGGGGCCGGGGGGACCGGTGCGGAGCCGGCGCCCGACCGGGGGCCGCAGCCCGACGAGCCGGACGGCGACGGCGGCGCCGGCGAGCGCGTGCTGCGCGTCCGGGGGATCGGTGCGCGCTGGGCGGGGACCGAGCTCGCCTCGCTGGTAGGCGCGGGCCCGGCCGCTGACCGGGGCGACGCGCCCGACGACGAGATGGCAGGCTGAGCGCCGTGCCTCTGCTCGCGCTCGACACGTCGTCCGCCGTCTGCGTCGCCGTCACCGACGACGAGGGGCGGCCGCTGGCCCGACGCCGCGACGAGCTGCCGCGCCACCACGCGGAGCTCCTGGCCCCGATGGTCGCGGGGGTGCTCGCGGACGCGGGCGTCGACCGACGCGACCTCACCGCGGTCGTCGTCGGCACCGGGCCCGCACCGTTCACCGGCCTGCGCGTCGGGCTCGTCACGGCCCGCGCGCTCGCGCTCGCGCTCGGCATCGACGCGCTGGGCGTGCCGAGCCTCGACGCGCTCGCCGCGGCGGCGCTGCGCGCCGTGCCCGCCGGCTCGCCGCTCGTGGTCGCGACCGACGCGCGCCGCCGCGAGGTCTACTGGGCGGCGTACGCGGCGGACCCGTCGTCCGGCGGGCCGCGCGTGCTCGTCGCGCCGCGGGTCGGTCCGGCCGCGGACGTCGCCGACGAGCCGGCCGTCGCGGGCGGCGTCGTCGTCGGCGCGGGCGCGGCGCTCTACCCGGACGCGTTCGCCGGACTGACCCGGACGGAGCAGCCGGGCCTCGACGAGCTCGACGCCGCCGAGCTCGCGGCGCTGGCGGTCGCTCGTCGTTCCGCCGGCGTGCCCCAGCCCACCGACCCGCTCTACCTGCGCCGCCCGGACGCCGTGCCGCCCGCGGCCGGCAAGCGTGTGGGCTGACGACGGTGGGTCGGCGATGAACGACCGCGCGCTCTTGACGCTGCGGCCGCTGGTGCCCGACGACGTGCCCGCGCTCGACGTGCTGGAGCGCCGGCTCTTCGGTGCGGCGGCGTGGTCGCCGGCGGGGCTCGCGGAGGAGATCGTCGGACCCGGCCGGTGGTACGTCGGCGCGACGTACGGGGCCGGGCCGCTGGTCGGCTACGCGGGACTGTGGTTCGACGGCCAGGACGCGCAGGTCATGACGGTCGGCACGGACGAGGCGTACCAGGGCCGCGGGATCGGGCGGGTCCTGCTGGACGCGCTCGTCGGCCACGCGGAGGCGGTGGGCGCGACGTCGGTGCTGCTGGAGGTGCGCGTCGACAACGAGCCGGCGCTGCGCCTGTACGCCGCGGCGGGGTTCGAGAAGCTGGGCCTGCGGCGCGGCTACTACCAGCCGGAGAACAAGGACGCGTGGACCATGCGCCTGGACCTGACGACGAGGGAGCGGTCATGACGGCACCGGGGACGCACGGAGCGCAGCCGGACGAGGTCCGGGCGGCGGTGCTCGTCGACGCGGTGACGCTGGCGGGTGAGCTCGCCGGCGACGAGCCGCCCGCGCTGCTCGACGTCCGCTGGGCGCTGGGCCGCGCCGACGGGCACGAGCAGTACCTCGCCGGGCACCTGCCCGGGGCCGTCTTCGTCGACCTGGACCGCGAGCTCGCGGCGCCGCCGAGCGCGCAGGCCGGCCGCCACCCGCTGCCCGACGTCGCGACGCTCGAGGCGGCCGCCCGGCGCTGGGGCCTGCGCGAGGGCGCGCCCGTGGTCGCGTACGACGCGAGCGGCGGCACCTCCGCGGCGCGCGCGTGGTGGCTGCTGCGCTGGGCGGGGCTGCGCGACGTGCGGCTGCTCGACGGCGGCCTGGCCGCCTGGACGGGCGCCGGGCTGTCGCTCGAGCCCGGTGAGGTCACGCCGGAGGCCGGGGACGTGGTCCTGGGCGCGGGCGCGCTCCCCACGATCGACGCGGACGGCGCGGCGGCGTGGGACGGTGCGCTGCTCGACGCGCGCGCGGGCGAGCGCTACCGCGGCGAGGTGGAGCCGGTCGACCCGCGCGCCGGTCACATCCCGGGCGCGGTGAGCGCGCCGACGGGGGAGAACCTCGACGCCGACGGCGCCTTCCTGCCCGCGGACCGGCTCCGCGAGCGGTTCCGCGCGCTGGGCGCCGCCGCCGGCGCGCCGGTCGCGGTGTACTGCGGCTCGGGCGTCACCGCGACGCACGAGGTCGCCGCGCTCGCGTCGATCGGCGTCGAGGCGTCGCTCTACCCGGGCTCCTGGTCGCAGTGGTCGCACGACCCGGCGCGGCCCGTCGCCTGACGGGCCGCGCAGCGGAGGTGCGGCGGGGGTGCGGGCTGCGCCCGTGCGTCAGGCCGTCGCCGTGACCGCGGCCCAGGGCAGGCGCGACGCGCGCGGGTGGTGCGTGCCGACGCCGTCGCGGTGGCCGACCAGCACCAGGAGCTGCGAGCGCCAGCCGGACTCGGCGAAGAACTCCGCGTCCACGCCGTCGGTGTCGAAGCCGCCGATCGGGCCGGCGTCGAGGCCCGCGGCGCGCAGCGCGGGGATGAGGTAGCCGGTCTGGATGAGGGTGTTGGTGCGGGCCATCTGCTCGCGCTGCGCGAGGTTGCCCTCGAGTGCGTCGGCCATCGCGGCGCGGTGCGGCGCCAGGACGGGGAGGTGGCGGTGGAAGGACAGGTCGGCCGCGACGACGAGGGTCAGCGGCGCGGTGCGGATGCGCTCCTGGTTGCCCTCGGCGGCGTGGGCCGCGAGGCGCGCCTTCGCCTCGTCGGACCGCACCACGAGCAGGCGCAGCGGGGTGATGTTCATCGCGGTCGGGCCCCACTTGAGCAGGTCGTAGGCCGCGGTGAGCTGCTCGTCGGTCACGGGCGCGTCCGTGAACGCGCCGACCGTGCGGGCCTCCCGGAAGAGCAGGTCCGCGGCCTCGTCGGCGATCGCGTACGTGGGCGTCGGGAAGTCGAGGCTGTCGATGGTCGCCGTCTCGGTCGTCATACTTTCATTGAAGCATCAACTATCTCGCGGTCTTCCCGGGCAACCGGTGACGCTCACCACAGCCGCGCCGCGCCTCTAGGCTGAGCGGCATGCCGTCCGCTGAGCCCCTGGTCCTGGGCATCGAGACCTCCTGCGACGAGACCGGGGTCGCGCTGGTGCGCGGGTACGACCTGCTGGTCGACGCCGTCGCCTCGTCCGTCGACGAGCACGCGCGGTTCGGCGGGATCATCCCCGAGATCGCCTCGCGCGCCCACCTCGAGGCGATGGTCCCGACGATCGAGCGCGCGCTGGGCACCGCGGGCGTCACGCTCGACGAGGTCGACGCGGTCGCCGTGACCGCGGGCCCGGGGCTCGTCGGACCGCTCACGGTCGGGGCCTCCGCCGCGAAGGCGCTCGCGATCGGGCTCGACAAGCCGCTGTACGGGGTGAACCACGTGATCGGGCACGCGGTCGTGGACGAGCTGGTGGACGGACCGTTCCCGGAGCGCGTCATGGCGCTCGTGGTCTCCGGCGGGCACTCGTCGCTGCTGATGATCGACGACACGGTCGAGGTCACCGAGCTGGGCTCGACGCTCGACGACGCCGCGGGGGAGGCCTTCGACAAGGTCGGCCGCCTGCTCGGCCTGCCCTACCCCGGCGGACCGCACATCGACCGGCTGGCGCGCGAGGGCGACCCGGAGGCGATCCGGTTCCCGCGCGGGCTGACCGCCGCCAAGGACCAGGCGAAGCACGCGACGGACTTCTCCTTCTCGGGCCTCAAGACCGCCGTCGCGCGGTGGGTCGAGGCGCGGCAGGACGCGGGCCAGGAGATCCCGCTGGCCGACGTGTCCGCGTCCTTCGCCGCCGCGGTGGCGGACGTGCTGACCGCCAAGACCATCGCGGCGTGCCGGGCGCACGGCGTCGGCACGCTCGTCGTAGGAGGCGGCTTCTCCGCGAACTCGCAGCTGCGGGACATGGCCGCGCAGCGCTGCGCGGACGCGGGGATCGAGCTGCGCATCCCGCCCATCCGCTACTGCACGGACAACGGAGCGATGATCGCCGCGCTCGGCTCCGCGGTGATCCGCCGCGGCATGCCCGCGTCGTCCCTCGACATCCCGGTCGACTCCTCGATGCCGCTGACCCAGGTCCTGGTCTAGCCCGGGGCCCACCCGGCGAACCGCCCCCCGGCGAGCTCGTCGCCGCAGCCGTGGTCGCAGCGACGATGCCCGTGACGGTTCACCACCGTGCGACGACGGGTGCGGCGACGGGTGCGACGACGGGTGCGACGACTGACGCGACCACGGGTGCGGGGACCGGTGGCGCACGGCGGGGGTCTTGCGGGCGTTCGCCGGGGTGGCTAACGTACAACCACATGGTTGTACAAAGTCTGGACCCCGCAGCCCTCGACCAGGACGAGGTGGACCGCGTCTTCGGCGCTCTGGCCGACGCGACGCGGCGCGACATCGTCGTGCGCGTGCTGCGCGAGGAGCAGTCCGTGTCGGCGCTCGCGCGCCGCTACGCGATGAGCTTCGCGGCGGTCCAGAAGCACGTGGCGGTGCTCGAGCGGGCAGCGCTCGTGCGCAAGCAGCGGCGAGGACGCGAGCAGATGGTCAGCGGCGACGTCGAGACGATCCGGGCGGCGACCCGGCTCCTCGGCGCGTACGAGGCGATCTGGCGCGGTCGCGTCGACCGGATCGACGACCTCCTGGCGGAGGACGTCGACGACGAGAGGGAAGCACGATGACGGTGGTCAGCTCGACCAAGGACGCCGAGGCGCTCAGCCTCGAGATCGTCTCCGAGTTCTCCGCGACGCCGGACCGGGTCTGGCAGGTCTGGGAGGACGCGCGCCAGCTCGAGCGGTGGTGGGGTCCGCCCGAGTGGCCCGCGACGTTCGTCGACCACGACGTGCGCGTCGGCGGGCGCTCGTCCTACTTCATGACCGGACCCGACGGGACCAAGGCCCACGGCTGGTGGGAGTTCGTCGCCGTCGACGCGCCGCGATCGCTGAGCTTCGACGACGGGTTCGCCGACGACACGGGGCGCCCGACGGACTCGATGCCCGTGACGCGCGCCGTCGTGCGGATCGAGGAGGTCCCCGCCGGCACCCGCATGACGATCACCTCGACGTTCCCGACGCTCGAGGCGCTCGAGCAGCTGGTCGCGATGGGCATGCTCGAGGGCATGACGCTGGCGCTCGGTCAGATCGACGCGATCCTCGCCGATGCCTGAGGCGACGCCCAGGTCGGGGACGGCCTCCTCGCCGGTCACGGGCCCCGCCTCCTACTTCCCCTCCATCGAGCGGACGTACGGGCAGCCGGTCCAGCACTGGCTCGATCTGGTGGACGCCCGGCCGGCCGACGAGAAGCACGGCGCGACCGTGGCCTGGCTCAAGGCCGAGCACGGCCTGGGCCACGGCCACGCCAACGCGCTCGTCGCCTACGCGCGGGCGCGCCGGGGCGCCGGCGCGGACTGAGGCAGGGCTCCGCCGTCGAGACCCCGGGGGCGGAACCCTGTCGGACGGCCTCCCGCTGCCGATCGGGACGGTGTGGGAGCCGAGCTGCTGGTCGTCGCGCCGGTCGCGGTCGCGACCGTGTGGTGCTTCTCGAGCGGAGCCGCCGCGGTCCGTCGCCGCGCGGCGGAGATCGCCGAGCTCCCGGTCACCTGGCGGCGTGTCCACGTCGCGCCCGACGCCGAGGGCTGCCCCGGGATCGAGCTCCTGGTGCCCGGCGCGGGCAGCTCCTCGTCGCTCGGCGACCTGCGCGCGCGGGACATCGGCGGCGGCACGGTCACGGTGGAGGTCCTCGGCCTCGTCGGACCGGGCGGCCCGGCCGGCGCGGCCGACCGGGCCGTGCCGACGGGGCGCTACCCGCTGGGCGAGGTCAGCGAGCAGGTGGACACCGCCGCCGGGCCGGCCTGGCGCCGCACCGCGTGGACCGAGTCGGTCGTCGTCACCGACCTGCACCTGGACCACGCGGGGTGGGCGTTCGTGGTGCGGCTGCGCAGCGGCTGCCAGCACGACGAGGTGCTCGCGTCCGCGGAGCGGATGCTCGCGAGCTGGCGGTGGGTCGAGCCGGCCGCGTCGCAGCGGGCAGCCGGCTGACCGCGGCGCGCCCGCTACAGGGGCTTGCCGGCCTTCATCTCGCCGACCAGCGACGTGACGACCGCGTCCAGGTCGCCCGCGTTGCGCCGGGCCACCGCGCGCTGACGCTGGTAGGAGGCTCCGCGGCGCAGGATCACCCGGACCTGCTCGAGCTCCTCGCTGCAGCCCAGCCGCTCGGCGACCGGCGCCAGGACCGTGAGCCAGTGCGCCACCGAGTCGGTGACCAGCTCCTCGTCACCCGCCGCGTCGGTGATGACGATCGCGTCCATGCCGTAGCGCGCGGAGCGCCACTTGTTCTCCTGGACGAACCACGTCGGCATGGTCGGCAGCTCCTGGCCGGCGTCCAGCAACGACGAGAAGTGCTCGACGAAGCAGTGCGTGAGCGCGGAGATCGCGGTCACCTCGAGCAGGTTCGTCGCGCCGTCGGCGATGCGCATCTCGAGCGTGCCGAACCGCGGCGCGGGCCGGACGTCCCACCGCACCTCGTCGAACTGGTCGATCACGCCGGTGTGCAGCATGTCCCCGACGTACTGCTCGAGCTGCGCCCACTCGTCGAACTGGTACGGCAGCCCGGCCGTCGGCAGCTGCTGGAACAGCAGCGCGCGGTTGGACGCGTAGCCGGTGTCCTTGCCGCCCCAGAACGGCGACGACGCGGACAGCGACTGGATGTGCGCGAAGACGGTCAGCATCGCGCGGGACAGGGGCAGCACCTTGGCGCGGTCCTCGACGCCCACGTGGACGTGCACGCCGTAGATCAGCATCTGCCGGCCCCACCACTGCGTGCGGTCGATCAGCGTGGCGTAGCGCTGCTTGTCGCTGACCTTCTGCGTCGCCCAGTGCGCCGACGGGTGCGTCCCGCCGCCCATGAGGTCGATGCGCAGGGGAGCGGCGGCCGCGGCGACCTCGTCGAGCGCACGCCGCAGGTCCTCGCCCGCCTGGCCCACGGTGACGCACTTGCCCGACGAGACCTCGACCGTGTTGCGCAGGAGCTCCTGCGTGATGTTGGGGTGGTCGGTCCCCACGGCGTCGAAGATCGCCTGCGCCGCCTGCCGCAGGTCGCCCGAGTCGGCGTCGACGAGCGCGACCTCCCACTCGATGCCGACGGTCGAGCGCTCGCTCGTCGCGAACGGCAGGTGCACGGGTGCGGCCATCAGCGGTCCTCGCCCCCCGCGCCCTGCTCGCCGGCCAGCGGGTCGACGACGAGCACGCTCTGGTGCCCGGCGAGACGCGTGAGCACGATGGTCGCCTCCTGGTCCCCGCGCAGGTCGAGCTGCCGGCGCAGCTGCTCCGGCACCACCGCGGTGCCGCGCTTCTTGATCGTGAGCCGGCCGACGCGGTGCTCGCGCAGGTACGTGCGCAGCCGCTTGAGGCCGAACGGCATCTGGTCCAGCACGCGGTAGCCCGTGGCGAAGGGCGTCGCGTGGCGCTCGTCGGACGTCACGTAGGCGATCGTGGGGTCGACGAGCCGGCCGCGCACCTCGAGCGCGACGTCGCCGACCAGCCCCGCGCGGATCACCGCGCCGTCGGGCTCGTACAGGTAGGCGCCGACCGCGCCGACCTGCGCGTGCGCGAGCTCGTCGGGAGCGAGCACGTGCGCCTGGCCGGCGGCGAGGACGAGGGCCGAGCGGCCCGGTCCCTCGGGTGCCAGCGGGCCGAACCACAGGCCGAGCTCGACCACGTCGCCGCCGACCGAGACCCACTGCGCGCGGGCGTCGGCGGGCAGGTCCTTGTGCGCGATGCCGGGGCCGAGCTTGAGCCCGAGGGCCGGGACGCGGTCGCGGACCGCGAGGACCGCGTCGAGCGGCGGCGCGTACGCGCGCGGGTCGAAGACGCGCGAGCCGCCGGCACGCCGCGCAGGGTCGGCGAACACGCCGTCGACGTCGGACAGGTCCAGCGTCAGGCCGTCGGTGTGCCGGACCACCGCCTCGGGGAAGTGGCGCAGGTTCACCGTCGCGATGGCGGCCGTCATCTCGTCCAGCTCTGCCGCGGTCACCCGCAGCCCCACGCCCGCCAGCGCCAGGGCGTCCGCGCCGATGCCGCAGGTGAGGTCGGCGACGTGCGTCAGCCCCGCGTCGCGGTACCGCCGCGCGTGGTGGGCCGCGACCTCGAGCCGCGTCGCCTGCTCGAGCCCGTCCGGCGTGAAGAGCATGCCGTCGGCGAAGTCGCCGAGCTTGGCGTGCGCCTTGGCGCGTAGCCGCGACTGCGTCAGCGCCGCGGACACCAGGGAGGGGTGCAGACCCTCGGCGCGCAGGCGCTCGGCGAGGGGCATCGCCAGGCGCTCGTCGTACGGCGGGAGCGCGGACAGCAGCGCCCACCCGTCCGGGGCGAGCAGCCGGCTCAGTCCGTCGGCGTCCATGGTCGCGATCCTTCCACGCCGCGCCGACGCTGGCACTCGGGTTGACCGAGTGCTAGTGCGTTTCTAGAGTGAGGTCGTTGGCACTCTCGTCGTGAGTGTGCCAACGCGCCCGGCCTCCGGCACCCGCGACGACGGCGGCAGGCGCTCCACCCTGAACCACTCAACACGTGAAGGGGAGGTCCGCAGTGTCGGTCTCCATCAAGCCGCTCGAGGACCGCATCGTCGTGAAGACGCTCGAGGCGGAGACGACGACCGCATCCGGTCTCGTCATCCCGGACAGCGCCAAGGAGAAGCCCCAGGAGGGCGAGGTCCTGGCGGTCGGTCCGGGTCGGATCGACGACAAGGGCAACCGCGTGCCGCTCGACGTCGCAGTCGGTGACAAGGTCATCTACTCGAAGTACGGCGGCACCGAGGTCAAGTACGCCGGCGAGGAGTACCTCATCCTCTCGGCGCGCGACATCCTGGCGATCGTCGTCAAGTGATCGTGCCGTCGGGCCCGTCGCCCCGCGCGACGGCCTGACGAACGACGAAGGCCCCGTCCTGGTGGACGGGGCCTTCGTCGTTCCCCGGTGGGTCCGGAGGCGGGTGGCGCGCGGCCGTGCGGAGGCGGCGGCGCCGGTGCTGACGGGAGCTGCTCAGCGGATCACGCGGTTCCTGCGGTGAGGGTTCAGGCGGTGGTGCGGCGGACGGTGACCGCGCGGCCCCGCTCGGCGAGGATCGCGGCCCGCTCGTCCTCGGACAGGCCGCCCCAGACGCCGTAGGGCTCGCGCACGGCGAGCGACTGCTCGCGGCACTCGTTCAGCACCGGGCACGTGGCGCAGATGGCCTTCGCGGCCTCCGCGCGCCGGCGCCGGGCCGATCCGCGCTCGCCCTCGGGGTGGAAGAAGAGGTCCTGGTCGGCGTCACGGCAGGCGCCGTCGAACTGCCATTCCCACAGGTCCATCACGGGACCGGGCAAGCGGGAGATCTCGGCCATGCGTCCTCCTCGATCGAGTTGACCCGTCTCAGGTCGTCGGCCGGGTGGCGCGACGTCCTTGCGGTGAGCGAGACGTTACAACCGCGCCAGAAGTTGGTCAAGACCCGTTCGACGAACCGGTCGGCTGGCGCGATCTGCGAGGTTCGTGGCGCGCTCGTCGGCCGGGTTGTCCCGTTCTGCGTGGTAGGTGCCCTGCCGAACGCCCGCGCGCGGTGGCGGTTGCCTGGCAGAATCGCGCCATGACCTTGCCGCAGGGGGACTCCTCCGGGACGGCGTCCGCGGCAGCCGCGCCGGACGCGGACGCCTCGCGTGTCCCCCGCGGCGCCGGCGGACCGCTCACGGTCGCCGCGGTCGCCGCCCGGCTCGGGGTCGCGCCCGCGACGCTGCGGACGTGGGACCGGCGGTACGGGCTGGGCCCCAGCGAGCGCTCCGCCGGGTCCCACCGGCGGTACACCGGGGTGGACGTCGAGCGGCTGCTCGTCATGCGCCGGCTGACCCTCGACGGCGTCGCGCCGGGCGACGCGGCACGGCTGGCGCTCCTCGCGGACCTGGGGCCCGCGGGTGCGGGCACCGCGCCGTCGACCGCGCCCGGCGGCGGGGCGGCCGCCACGCCGGCCGCGCTGCTGGACGCCGCGCTCGCGGGCGACCGCGCGGCGTGCGGGCGCCTCGTCGCGCTGCGCGCGGGGGCCGGGCGGGGCGAGATCGAGGAGTGGTGGGCCGGGCTGGTCGAGCCGGTGCTGTCCGACGTGGCGCGGCGCACCGTGGTGGACCGCCCCGGCCAGGACGCGGGACTGGTCCTGCGCGGCTGCGCCGCCGAGGCGATCGCCGCGTGGCTGCCGGAGGGTCGGCGCGGCGCCGTGGTGCTGGTGCTCGTCCCGCCCGGCCAGGAGCGGCCGCTCGTCGCGCAGGCGCTCGCGGCGGCGCTCGTCGCCGGCGGGGCCGACGCCCGTATCGTCGGCGGGCCGGTCGGGCGGCGGCACGCGCTGGAGCTCGTCGTGATGACGCGGCCCGTGGCGCTCGTGACCGTGTCCGCGCGCGCCGACGCCGACCTGTCCCTGGTCGACGAGGTCGCGGCCGAGCGGCCCGACCTGCCCCAGCTCGTGATGGTGCCGGACGGGGGTGCACCCGTGCCGGTCGGGCCCTCCGTTCAGCGCTCGCGGTCCTTCCGTGGCCTGCTGCACGAGGTCCTCGCGCTCACGGGGGGTGCGCCGAACGGGTGATCTCGCGCGGGGGCCTGGGTGAAATAGCCCGGTCGGGGACGTCGGCATTCCGCCCAGAGGGCGTCACGCCCCCACGAAGCGCCCGACACCCCTGTCACGCCCGCACTAACGTCGCCTGGGCGAGGGGCCGATAGCACAGTACCGACCCGTTCGGGTGACGTCCGGGTGAACGCGACCAAGAAGGAGTGCCGATGGCTGGGGTGGTGGTCTGCCATGCCTCGACGACCGTGCGTGAGCGTCTCGTCGTGACGTCGATCGGCGTCCCGACGCTCAGCCCGGTGCGGGCGGCAGCGACCGTCGACGAGCTGCTCGCGCACGCGCGTCGCGTCCCGCCGACCGTCGTCCTGCTCGACGCCCACATCCCCGCACCCGGAGCGGGCGAGGCGATCCGCCGGCTGCGTGCGGTGGCCCCCGGCGCGGCGGTCGTCGTCCTCGCGGCGCCCGACGACGCGGCCGCCCTCGACCGTGCCCTCGCACTGGGCGCCCGCGGCTTCCTGGCCCCGGACGTCGGCCGCGCGGAGCTCTCCGCGGTCGCGGCGCACGTCCTGGCGAGCCCGGTCGTGCCCGGCGCGACGCGTCCCGTGGTGGACGTGCCGCGTCCGGCCGTGCCGGTGCAGGAGTCCGCGGACCTCGCCGACCCGGCGCCCGAGCCGGTCCGGCCGGCGGTTGCGCTGACGAAGCGCGAGATCGAGGTGCTGGTCGGCATGAGCAACGGCCGGTCCAACGCCCAGATCGGCGCCGAGCTGTTCCTCTCCGAGGACACCGTCAAGACCCACGCGCGCCGCCTCTTCCGCAAGCTCGGGGCGAACGACCGTGCCCAGGCCGTCGCCATCGGTCTGCGCGGCGGCATCATCCGCTGACCGCGCGTCCGTCCGCCCGGCGGACGGGGCGCCGGGAGCGCTCGTCGGCCGACGTATCCTGACGTGATGACGGGACCCGACTCGCCGGCCGACCCCTTCGCGCGCATCGGCCTGACCTACGACGACGTCCTCCTCCTGCCCGGAGAGACCGACGTCATCCCGAGCGAGGTCGACACGACCGCCCGGCTCACGCGGGAGATCAGCGTCCGCGTGCCGCTGCTGTCCGCCGCGATGGACACGGTGACCGAGTCGCGGATGGCGATCGCCATGGCCCGTCAGGGCGGCATCGGCATCCTGCACCGGAACCTGTCGATCGCCGACCAGGCGCACCAGGTCGACCGGGTCAAGCGCTCGGAGTCCGGCATGGTCACGGACCCGGTCACGGTCTCGTCCGACGCGACGCTCGCCGAGCTCGACGCGCTGTGCGGCACGTACCGCGTCTCCGGTCTGCCGGTGGTCGACGCCGACCGTCGCCTGCTCGGCATCATCACCAACCGCGACCTGCGGTTCGTCCCCGCGGGCGAGTTCGAGACGCGCCGCGTCCGCGAGGTCATGACCGCGATGCCGCTGGTCACGGCCCCCGTCGGCATCGACCGGGACGACGCCGCCGCGCTGCTCGCCAAGCACAAGATCGAGAAGCTGCCGCTGGTCGACGACGCGGGCGTGCTCCAGGGCCTCATCACGGTCAAGGACTTCGTGAAGTCCGAGCAGTACCCGATGTCGACCAAGGACGCCGAGGGCCGGCTCGTCGTGGGGGCCGCGATCGGCTTCTTCGGCGACGCGTGGGAGCGGGCCACGGCCCTCGTCGAGGCCGGCGTGGACGTGCTCGTCGTCGACACCGCCAACGGCCACGCGCGGCTGATGCTCGAGATGGTGAACCGGCTGAAGACCGACCCGTTCACGCGTCACGTGCAGGTCATCGGCGGCAACGTCGCGACGCGCGAAGGCGCCCAGGCGCTCGTCGACTCCGGCGCGGACGCCGTGAAGGTGGGCGTCGGGCCCGGCTCGATCTGCACCACGCGCGTCGTCGCCGGCGTGGGCGTCCCGCAGGTCACCGCGATCTACGAGGCCGCGCTCGCCTGCAAGCCCGCGGGCGTCCCGGTGATCGGCGACGGCGGTCTGCAGTACTCCGGCGACATCGCCAAGGCGCTGGTCGCCGGCGCGGACACCGTGATGCTGGGCTCGCTGCTCGCCGGCTGCGACGAGTCGCCCGGCGACCTCGTGTTCGTCAACGGCAAGCAGTACAAGCACTACCGCGGCATGGGGTCGCTCGGTGCCATGGCGTCGCGCGGTCGCGTGTCCTACTCGAAGGACCGGTACTTCCAGGCGGACGTCGCGTCCGACGAGAAGATCGTGCCCGAGGGGATCGAGGGGCAGGTGCCGTACCGCGGGCCCCTGGGCGCCGTGGCGCACCAGCTCGTGGGCGGGCTGCACCAGTCGATGTTCTACGTCGGCGCGCACACGATCCCGGAGCTGCAGCAGCGTGGGAAGTTCATCCGGATCACGGCGGCCGGGCTCAAGGAGTCGCACCCGCACGACATCCAGATGACGGTCGAGGCCCCGAACTACACGTCGCACCGCTGACGGTCGGTCACCGCGCCGCGGGCTCCGCGGCGCGGCCCATGAGGGCGTCGAGGACGGCCTGCGCGGCCTCGGCGGCCTTGCGGGCGTGGTACGCCGCGCGCCAGGCGGCGACCGCGACCGCCTGACGGTCGTGCAGCTCCTGCGCGGTGGCGTCCGCGAGCACCGGGGAGGCCGCGAGCACCGCGTCGAGCACGTCGAGGGTGGCCAGCGTGTCCGCGTCGGCGGTGTGCAGGAGGCCCGTCGTCACGTCGTGGTGCTCGCAGAGGTCCACGAGCCGGCGCCCGCCCTCGCGGTCCGGGTCCGCCATGCGGTCCAGGACCATGGGGTCGAGCACGGGCCGCACCGGCCCGCCGAGGCGCTCGGGCAGCGTGGGACGTCCGTACCGCGCCAGCTCCGCGTCGAGCACCGCGAGGTCGAACGAGGCGTTGTACGCGACGAGCGTGCCGCCCGCGCGCACGTGCTCGACCAGGAGGGCGGCGATCTCCTCCAGCGCCACGGCAGGCGCGGCGCCGTGCGCCCGGACGTGCTCGGTGCTCAGGCCGTGGATCGCGCCCGCGGCCTCGGGGATCTCGACGCCCGGGTCCACCAGCCACGTGCGCACGTGCGTGCCCGTCGCGTCCCGGAGCACGAGCGCGGCGCTCACCACGCGGTCCCGCCGGACGTCGATGCCCGTCGTCTCCGTGTCGAACCCCAGCAGCGCCCCGTGCCGCCCGTCCGTCGTCCTGGTCATGTCGCCCTGGTCATGTCGTCCTGGTCATGTCGTTCTGGTCATGTTCGTCGTCCTCGTCATCGCCGTCAGCATCGCACCGCCCGCTGACATCAGGGCGCTGACACGAGCGCGCAGGCGTCGCCGGTAGGCTCGTCGGGTGAGCAACGAGATCGAGATCGGACGCGGCAAGCGCGGGCGTCGCGCGTACTCCTTCGACGACATCGCGATCGTCCCGTCGCGCCGCACGCGGGACCCGCAGGACGTCTCGGTCGGCTGGCAGATCGACGCGTACCACTTCGACCTCCCGGTGCTCGCCGCCCCGATGGACTCGGTCATGAGCCCGGCCACCGCCGTCGCGCTCGGCCGGCTCGGCGGCCTCGGCGTGCTCGACCTCGAGGGCCTGTGGACGCGCTACGAGGACCCGACGCAGCACCTCTCGGAGATCGCGACGCTCGACGCGGCGCGCGCCACGGCGCGGATGCAGGAGATCTACGCGGCGCCGATCCAGCCCGAGCTCATCGCCGCGCGGCTGCAGGAGATCCGGGCCGCCGGGGTCACCGTCGCCGGCGCGCTCTCCCCGCAGCGCACGCAGGAGCACTGGCGCACGGTCGTGGACGCCGGCGTCGACCTGTTCGTCATCCGCGGCACCACGGTGTCCGCCGAGCACGTCTCGGGCAACGCCGAGCCGCTCAACCTCAAGCGCTTCATCTACGAGCTCGACGTGCCGGTGATCGTCGGCGGCGCGTCCACCTACACCGCCGCGCTGCACCTCATGCGCACGGGTGCCGCGGGCGTGCTCGTCGGGTTCGGCGGGGGCGCCGCGCACACCACCCGGGTCTCGCTGGGCATCCACGCGCCCATGGCGACGGCCGTCGCGGACGTCGCCGCCGCTCGTCGGGACTACCTCGACGAGTCCGGCGGCCGGTACGTGCACGTCATCGCGGACGGCGGCGTCGGCCGCTCGGGCGACCTCGTCAAGGCCGTCGCGTGCGGGGCGGACGCCGTGATGCTCGGGGCGGCGCTCGCGCGCGCGACCGAGGCGCCCGGCCGCGGCTTCCACTGGGGCCCCGAGGCGCACCACCCGCACCTGCCGCGCGGCGAGCGCGTGGAGGTCGGCACGGCCGGCACGCTCGAGCAGATCCTGTTCGGACCGGGCCACACCGCGGACGGCACGCTCAACACGATCGGCGCGCTGCGCCGCGCCATGGCGACCACCGGCTACTCGGACCTCAAGGAGTTCCAGCGCGTCGAGGTCGTCGTCTCGCCGTACCAGCCCCGCTGACCGCTCAGCGGGGCTGCGGGGGGACCGTCGGGTCGTCGTCGTCCCCGTCGAGGGTGTCGTCGAGCTCGGCGTAGAGGAGCGCGTGCACCTTCTCGACGCCCGGGATGTCGTCGAACTCGAGCGGGTCGTCGGACGCGGACTCGATGATCAGCGTCCCGGTCCGCAGCACGCGGTCGACCAGGCCGTGCCGGAACTGGACCGAGTTGATCCGCCGCACCGGGATGTCGATGCCGGACCGTGTGACGACGCCCTCGCGGAACATCACGCGCCGGTCGGTGATGACGAAGTGCGTGGTGCGCCAGCTGACGAAGCGCACCAGGAACAGCACGACGACCGCCAGCCACACGACGCCCAGCGCGATCTGCAGCGGTGTGCGGGCGCCCCCGACGGAGTCGCTGCCGCCCGCCCAGACGGCGCCCCACGAGCACAGCCCGGTGACGACGAGCAGGAGGAGCCCGGGCCCGAGCAGCGCCTTGATGTGCGGGTGCTTGTGCACGACCACGCGCTCGTTCTCGGTCAGGACGTCCTGGGGGTAGCCCACGGCTCACCTCGTCGTTCGGTCGGTTCCTCGGCGTCGCCGGGGGGCGTGCCCGCCTCCGGAGGCAGCATGCCACCTCGCGGCGCCGCCGTGGCCGGTTCCCGGCCGGCCGTTCGGCGCGGCTCGGGCGGGGGCTACAGCGTCTGGTACGCCGCGTCGGACGTCGCGAGGGTGCTGGTGCGGCGCGTGCCGTCCGACGAGTGGTGCCGCCCGACGGGCACGACGAGGGGCGTTCCGGACACGGGGTCGGGCACCACCTGGGACGCCATCCGGAACACCTCCTGCACGAGCTCCGGCGTCACCACGTCGACGGGGCGCCCCTGCGCGACGAGCCGTCCCTCGCGCAGCGCGACCAGGTGGTCGGTGTAGCGGGCCGCGAGGTTGAGGTCGTGCAGGACCATGACGATCGTGGTGCCGCGCGTGCGGTTGAGGTCGGTGAGCAGGTCGAGCACCTCGACCTGGTGGGCGACGTCGAGGAACGTCGTGGGCTCGTCGAGCAGCAGGACGTCGGTCTGCTGCGCGAGCGCCATGGCGATCCAGACGCGCTGGCGCTGCCCGCCGGACAGCTCGTCGACGGGCCGGTCGGCCAGGTCGAGCGTGTCGGTCGCGACGAGCGCCTCCTCGACCGCGGCGTCGTCGTCCGCCGTCCACCGGCGGAACCAGCCCTGGTGCGGGTACCGGCCCCGCCCGACGAGGTCCGCCACGGCGATGCCCTCGGGGCTCACGGGGGTCTGGGGCAGCAGGCCCAGCACGGTCGCGACCTGGCGCGACGGCAGGTCGTCGATCGGCGTGCCGTCGAGCAGGACGCGTCCGGCCTTGACCTTCAGGAGCCGCGCCATCGCGCGCAGCAGGGTCGACTTCCCGCACGCGTTGGCGCCGACGATCGTCGTGATCTTCCCCGTCGGCACCTCGAGCGTCATGTCGTGCACGACGACGCGCTCGTCGTACCCGATGGTCGCCGACTCGACGGCGAGGGTGTGCACCGTGGTGCCGGTCGGGGTGCTCACAGGCTTCCTCCGGAACGGTTGGTCCTGGCCAGCAGCCAGAGCAGGTAGGGGGCGCCGAGGACGCCGGTGACCACGCCCACCGGGAAGCGTGTCACGAGCAGCTGCTGCCCGACGAGGTCGCCGCCCACCACGAGCACGGCGCCGACGAGCGCGGCGGGGACGAGCAGCGACCCGGTGCCGCGCACCAGGCGGTGGGCGATCGGCCCGGACAGGAACGCGACGAACGCGATCGGCCCGGCCGCCGCCGTCCCCACGGCGATGAGCGCGACGCCCACGACGAGGAGCGCGAGCCGCGAGCGGTCGGGCGCGACGCCGAGCGACGCCGACGCGTCGTCCCCGAGCTGCAGGGCCGTCAGCCGCCGGGAGAGCACCAGGAGCGCCGGGACCAGGACGGCCATCGCGAGCGCGAGCGGGCCGACGACGGGCCAGAACGCCTGGCTCAGGCTGCCCGTGAGCCAGCGCAGCGCGGTGTTGACGTCGTACACCGACGAGCGGGTCAGCGCGTACGCCACGACGGAGTCGAGCATCGCGCCCACCGCGATGCCGATGAGGATGAGCCGCGCGCCGTGCACGCCCTGGCGCCAGGACAGCGCGTAGATGGTGCCCGCGACGACGACCCCCGCGACGATCGCGATGCCCGACAGCGCGAGCCCGCTCACCCCGAACATCGTGATCGCGACGACGGCCGCGGCGCTCGCGCCCGCGCTGATCCCGATGATGTCGGGGCTCGCGAGCACGTTGCGCAGCATCGTCTGGAACACGACGCCGCCCATGCCGAACGCGATCCCGACGAGCACCCCGGTCAGCACGCGCGGCAGGCGCAGCGTCGAGACGGTGAACGACGCGCCCGGCACCTGCTCGCCGAGCAGGACGCGCAGGACCTCGGCGGGCGTGTACGAGCGCTCGCCCACGCAGAGCGTGAGCACGACGAGGCCGAGGACGACGAGCGTGAGGACCGCGACCACGAGGCGCCAGCGCCGGGTCCGGGCGCGGCGGCCCGCGGCGACCAGCGCGCCGGGTGCGCCCGGGCCGGCGGCGGCGCGGTCGAGGACGGCGGTCACAGCTCACGCACCTTCTGCCGGCGGATGATCGCGATGAAGACCGGCGCACCGAGGATCGCGGTCACGATCCCGACCTCGAGCTCTTGCGGCCGGACCACGACCCGGCCGACGACGTCGGCGACCAGGAGCAGCGCGGCGCCGAGCGCGGCCGCGTAGGGCAGGACCCAGCGGTGGCTCGGGCCGGTCAGGCTGCGCGCGAGGTGGGGCATGACGAGGCCGATGAAGCCGATCGGTCCCGCGAGCGCGACGGCGGTGCCGCACAGGAGCACGGCCGCCAGGCCGCCGAGCGCCCGGATCGTGCCGGTGCGCTGCCCCAGGCCGACCGCGACGTCCTCGCCGAGCGACAGCGCGTCGAGCCCGCGCGCGCACGCGACCGCGAGCACGGCTCCCACCAGCAGCAGCGGGGCGACCTGGGCGAGCTGGCCCAGGTCGGCGCGGCCCAGCGAGCCGACCTGCCAGAACCGGAAGGTGTCGAGCACGTCGGTGCGGGTGAGCAGCACCATCGACACCAGCGAGCTCACGGCGGCCGTGGTCGCAGCCCCCGCGAGCGCGAGCTTGAGCGGCGTCGCCCCCTCGCGGCCGAGCGAGCCGATGCCGTAGACCAGCAGCGACGTGACGGCTGCTCCGAGGATCGCGAGCCACACGTAGCCCGCGAGGGTCGAGATGCCGAGCCAGCCGATCCCGATCACGACCGCGAGCGACGAGCCGGAGCTGATGCCGAGCAGGCCCGGATCGGCCAGCGGGTTGCGCGTCAGGCCCTGCAGCAGCGCGCCCGCCACGCCCAGCGCGGCGCCGACGACGAGGCCCAGGACCGTGCGCGGCACCCGTGACTGCACCGCGGCCTGGTCGATCGAGCCCGGGTCGGGGTGCGTCAGGCCGGCGAGCACGTCGGACCAGCCGACCACGCGCGACCCGAGCGCGAGCGAGGCCAGCACCGCGAGCGCGACGAGGGCCAGGCACACGACGAGCCCGACCGTCCGCCGACGCCGCAGCGACGCCGGCCGCCCCGCGACGGGGACGGCCGGCGACGGTGCCGGGACGGTGACGGTCATCAGACCTTCTTCGCCGCCGCCTCGAACAGGTCGAGGTAGTCGTCGAGCGCCCACGGCACCGACAGCACGGTCGGGCCGGACGTCGCGGCGGACAGAGGGCCGTCGTTCGGGAGGACGACGACCGAGCCGCGCTCGACCGCCGGGACCTTCGACCACAGCGGGTCGGCCTGGAGCGTCGCGACCGTCGTGTCGTCGCCGTACAGCGCGAGGACGTCGACGTCGGCCAGCGCGTCGGCGTTCTCGGCCGAGACGTCGACGAAGAACTGGTCGCTGTCGCCCGCCAGGTCCACGACGGAGTCGGCGGTGTGCATCCCGAGGTCGTCCATGAGCTGCACGCGCGCGTCGAGCGGGGCGTACAGCGAGATCTTGCTGAGGTTGGTCGGGTCGATCCACCCGTAGGCGACGGACTTCCCCTCGATGTCCGGGCGCGCGGCGAGGCCGTCGGCGATCGTCGCCTCCACCTCGTCGATCTTCGCCTGCGCCTGGTCCTCGAGGCCGAGCGCCTCACCGTCGATCAGGGCCATGTCGCGCCAGCTCGTGCCCCACGCGTACTTCGGGTAGGAGACGGTCGGCGCGATCTGGGAGAGCGTCGTCCACTCCTCCTCCGTGAGGCCGGAGTACGCCGCGAGCACCACGTCGGGCTCGGTGTTGCTGACGGCCTCGAGGTCCAGGCTGGTCGACTCGTCGAACAGGACCGGGAGCGTGTCGTCCGTGACACCGAGGGCGTCGAGCGCCTCGCGCGTCCACGGGAGCACGCCGTCGGTGTCGTCGTCGCCGTAGGTGGCCTTCTGCATGCCGACCGGGACCACGCCGAGCGCGATCGCGACGTCGTGGTTCCCCCACGCCACGGTGGCGACGCGCTCGGGCTGCGCCTCGATCGTCGTCTCGCCGAACGTGTTGGCGATCGTCACGGGGAACTGGCCGGCGGCGGCGGACGTGGTGCCACCGGTGGGCGTCGTCGCGCCCTCGTCGGTGCCGTCGGAGGCGCAGGCGGTCAGCGCGAGCGCGGCGGCCAGCGCGACGGCGGCGGCCCGGAAGGGGCGCAGGGAAGCGGAGCGCATGAGGGTCCTCACGTGAAGGGGAGCGTCACTCTCGTCATGCCTGATTAGGCGAGCCTCACCTTAATCCCGAAGAGCGGCGCGCTCCAAGGTCGCGCGCGTCACACCGGTCCGCCAGGCCGCGCGCGTACCCTGGCGCCATGTCGCAGGATCACGGTCCGCAGGACGGCCAGCACGGTTCCGCCGAGCTCTTCGACCCGGAGACCGACCCGCTCGCCACGTACGTGCTGGAGCCCGACGACGTCGCGACGCTGCTGCGTCGGGTGGTCTCGTCGCCGGGCGCCGCGACCCACCTGTCGCACGCGCCCTTCACCGGTGCGCCCATCGCCGCCGTGCCGCTGTCCACGCCCGACGACGTGGCGCGTGCGGCCCGTCGCGCGCGGGCGGCGCAGCGGCTGTGGGCCGCGCGCCCCCTGCGCGAGCGCACCGCGGTGCTGTCCCGCGTGCACGACCTGGTGCTCGAGCAGCAGTCGGACGTGCTGGACCTGATCCAGCTCGAGACCGGCAAGGCGCGTGCCTCGGCGTTCGAGGAGGTCGCCGACATCGCGCTCGTCGCCCGTCACTACGCCTCCCGTGCGCGGCGCTACCTCGCACCCCGGCGGGTCCCGGGCGTGGTGCCCGGCCTCACGAGCACGCGGGTGCTGCGCCACCCGGTCGGCGTCGTCGGCATCGTCGCGCCGTGGAACTTCCCGCTGACCCTGACGCTCGGCGACGTCCTGCCCGCGCTCGTCGCCGGCAACGCGGTGCTGCTGCGGCCGGACCCGCAGACCGCGCTGACCGCGCTGTGGGCGGCCGAGCTGCTCGAGGACGCGGGGCTGCCGCCGGGCGTGCTGCAGGTCGTGGTGGGCGACGGCCCGACCGTCGGCGGCGCGGTCGTCGAGCACAGCGACCACGTCAGCTTCACCGGCTCGACCCGCACGGGCCGCGCGGTCGCCGCGAACGCGGGCGAGCGCCTGGTGCCCGCGACGCTCGAGCTCGGCGGGAAGAACGCCATGTACGTCGCCGACGACGTGGACGTCGACACCGCGGCCGAGGGCGCCGTGCGCGCGTGCTTCGTCGGCAGCGGGCAGGTCTGCGTGAGCATCGAGCGGGTCTACGTCCACCGCGACGTGGCCGACGAGTTCGCCGAGGCGTTCGCGGAGCGCGCCCGCGCGCTGCGCCTGGGCGCCGGGCTCGACTACCGCGCCGACGTCGGGTCGCTCACGTCGGCCGCCCAGCTCGCGACCGTCGTCGAGCACGTCGAGGACGCGATCGGGCACGGCGCGCGGGTGCTGGCCGGGGGAGTGCACCGCACCGACGTCGGCCCCTGGTTCTACGAGCCGACGATCCTGGCCGACGTCCCGCCGCAGGCGCGCCTGTTCCGCGAGGAGACGTTCGGGCCTGTCGTGTCGCTGTACCCCGTCGCCTCCGACGACGAGGCCGTCGCGGCCATGAACGACACGGAGTTCGGCCTCAACGCGAGCATCTGGACGGCGGACACCCGCCGCGGGGCGGCCCTGGCGCGCCGGGTGCACGCGGGCACCGTCAACGTGAACGAGGGCTACGTCGCCGCCTGGGGCTCGGTCGGGGCGCCGCAGGGCGGCTGGGGCGCGTCGGGCATCGGCGTGCGGCACGGCCGCGAGGGCCTGTGGGAGACGACGAGGCTGCAGACGGTGGCCGTGCAGCGCGGCGCCCACGGCGGCCCGCTCGGCCTGCCGCCGCTCGGGCTGCGCCGGCTCTACGAGCTGGGCCCCGAGGTCTGGCCCACGGTGTACACCGAGCTGCTGCGGGCCATGAAGGCGGCGCGCCTGCCGTAGCGGCGGTCAGGCCCCGACGACGGCGACCGCCTGGCGCGCGATCGCCAGCTCCTCGTTCGTCGGGAACACGACGACGGTCGTGGCGGCTCCGTCCGGCGAGATGACCGTGGGCTCCTTCTTGCGGCCCGCGTTGCGCTCCGGGTCGACCTCGATGCCCAGCCGCTCCAGCCCGGCCAGCGACAGCGCCCGGACCACGTCGTCGTTCTCGCCGACGCCCGCGGTGAACGCGATGACGTCGACGCCGCCCAGGACGGCGGCGTACGCGCCGACGTACTTCTTGATCCGGTGGGTGTAGACGTCGATCGCGACGCGGGCGGCCTCGACGCCCTCGTCCACCAGCCGGTGCACCTCGCGCAGGTCGTTCTCGCCCGTGAGCCCCTTCAGGCCCGAGCGGCGGTTGAGCAGGTCGTCGACCTCGTCGACGGACATGCCCGCGTTCCGCATGAGGTGGAAGGTGACGGCGGGGTCGATGTCGCCGGTGCGGGTGCCCATGACCAGCCCCTCGAGCGGCGTCAGCCCCATCGACGTGTCGACCGCCCGGCCGCCCTGGACCGCCGACGCCGAGGCGCCGTTGCCCAGGTGGAGCACGATCGTCGACGTCTGCTCGACGGGACGTCCCAGGTACGCCGCGACCTCGTGCGACACGTACTGGTGCGACGTGCCGTGCGCGCCGTAGCGCCGCACGTGGTGCCGCGCGGCCACCTCGCGGTCGATCGCGTACGTCGCCGCCGCGGCGGGCAGGTGGTGGAAGAAGGCCGTGTCGAACACCGCGACGTGCGGCACGTCCGGCAGCAGCTCGCGCGCCACGCGGATGCCGGTGAGGTTCGGCGGGTTGTGCAGCGGGGCGAGCGGGGAGAGCTCGTCGATCTGGCGCTCCACCTCGGCGTCGACGAGCACCGGGCCGTCGAAGACCGGGCCGCCCTGCACCACGCGGTGACCGACGGCGATCACCTGCGCCGCGGACAGGTCCGGCCCCACCTCGTCGAACAGCCCGAGCACGATGCGCAGGCCCTCGCCGTGGTCCGCGACGGGCAGCTCGCGCTCCGTCGTCGTGCCCCCGGCGACGTGCTTGACCGCGCCCGTCTCCTCGCCGATCCGCTCGACGAGCCCCGAGGCGATCGCGTCGCCTCCCGCCGGGTCGACGAGCTGGTACTTGATCGACGACGAGCCCGAGTTGACGACGAGGACCGTGCCCTGGCTGCGTGCGGTCGTGCTGGTGCTCATGCGTGCCCTTCCTCCGCGGCCGCGAGGGCCTGCGCCTGGATCGCGGTGATCGCGACGGTGTTGACGATGTCCTGCACGAGCGCTCCGCGCGACAGGTCGTTGACCGGCTTGCGCAGCCCCTGCAGGACCGGGCCGATCGCCACCGCGCCGGCGGACCGCTGCACCGCCTTGTACGTGTTGTTGCCCGTGTTGAGGTCGGGGAAGACGAACACGGTCGCGCGTCCCGCCACCGCGGAGTCGGGCAGCTTGGTCTTCGCGACCGAGGCGTCCACCGCCGCGTCGTACTGGATCGGCCCCTCGACCGACAGGTCGGGGCGGCGCTCGCGGACCAGCGCGGTGGCGGCGCGGACCTTGTCGACGTCGGCCCCGGAGCCGGACTCGCCCGTGGAGTAGGACAGCATCGCGATGCGCGGCTCGATGCCGAACTGCACCGCGGTCGCGGCGGAGGAGATCGCGATGTCGGCGAGCTGCTCGGCCGTCGGGTCGGGGATCACCGCGCAGTCGGCGTAGACGAGCACCCGGTCCTCGAGGCACATGAGGAACGCGCTCGAGACGTTGTCCACGCCCGGCGCGGTCTTGATGATCTCGAAGCTGGGCTTGATCGTGTGCGCCGTGGTGTGCAGCGCGCCCGAGACCATGCCGTCGGCGAGCCCGAGGTGCACCATCATCGTGCCGAAGTAGGACACCGACGGCACGATCTCCTTGGCCCGCTCGGCCGTCATGCCCTTGTGCGCGCGCAGGCGGGCGTACTCGGGGGCGAACCGGTCGACGTACGCCGGGTCGTGCGGGTCGATGACCTGCGCGCCGTCGAGCGCGAGCCCGAGCTCGGCGGAGCGGGCCCGGATCGCGGCTTCGTCGCCCAGGATCGTCAGGTCGGCGACGCCGCGCTCCAGGAGCGTGGACGCCGCGCGCAGGATCCGGTCGTCGTTGCCCTCGGGCAGGACGATGCGTCGGCGGTCCGACCGCGCGCGGTCGAGCAGCCCGTACTCGAACATCAGCGGGGTCACCACGTCGGGCTGGGCGACGTCCAGCGCCGCGAGCAGGGCGTGGCCGTCCACGTGCCGCTCGAACAGCGCCAGCGCGAGGTCGACCTTGCGCTGCGAGTCCGCGGTGAGGCGGCCGCGCGTGGAGGCGACGGTGCTCGCGGTGCGGAACGTGCCCAGGTCGGTCGCGATGATCGGCAGCTTGCTGCCGAGGCCGTCGACCAGGCGCTGGATCGTCTTCGCGGGCCGGAACCCGCCGTTGAGGATGATGCCCGCGAGCGTCGGGAAGCCGTCGGCCTGGTGCGCGAGCAGCAGCCCGAGCAGGATGTCGGCGCGGTCGCCGGGCGTCATGATGACCGCCCCGTCGGAGAGGCGACCGAGCAGGTGCTCGATCTCCATCGCGCCCACGAGCATGTCGAGCACCTCGCGGCCCAGCAGCTCGGGGTCGCCGGAGATGAGCGTGCCGCCGACGGCGTCGCTGAGCTGCCGCAGCGTCGGCGCGGACAGCAGCGGGTTCTCCGGCAGGGCCCAGGCGGGCTTCTCGGTGCTCTGGAGCAGCCGGCGGACGACGTCGACCGACTGCGTCGCGCACCGGTTCGCGACGATGGCCGCGACGTGCGCGTGGTTCGCGGCGAGCTCGCCGACGGACACCTCGACGACCTGCTCGATGTCCGCGGGCGTGCGGCGGTTGCCGTTCACGACGAGCACGACGGGCGCGCCCAGGTTGGCGGCGATCCGCGCGTTGAACGCCAGCTCGGTCGGTGACGTCACGTCGGTGTAGTCCGTGCCGACCACGACGACCGCGTCGCACTGGCGCTCGACCGCGTGGAAGCGCGCGACGATCTGCGAGAGCGCGGCCTCGGGGTCCGCATGCACCTTGTCGTACGTCGTCCCGACGCACTCGTCGTACGGGAGGTCGACGCCGTCGTGCTCGAGCAGGAGCTCGAGGACGAAGTCGCGCTGCTCGGTCGAGCGGGCGACGGGACGGAACACCCCCACGCGCTGCACGGTGCGGGCGAGGAGGTCGACCAGCCCCAGGGCGACCGTCGACTTGCCGGTGTCCCCCTCGGGGGAGGCGACGTAGATGCTGCTGGCCACGGTGGGCTCGCTCCAGTCCTGCTGCTCGGTGGTGGTCGTGCTGGTGCTGGTGGGGCGGACCGGGACACGACCGGTCGCAGCCCGCCCCACCGGGCGTGCTGCTACTCGTTGTCCCCGCCGGTCGCGGCGGTCGCGTCGACCTGGCCGCTGTCCGCCAGGTCCTGCGCGTCCGGCCAGACCCAGTCCCGCACCTCGGGGATGTCGTCCCCGTGCTCGCGGGTGTACTCGCGGGCACGGATCCGGGCGTCGACCATCTCCTGGCGCAGGCCGGCGTAGGCCGTGCCGAGGCTCTCGACCCGGTCGATCACGTCGATCACCAGGTGGTACCGGTCGAGGTCGTTGAGCATGACCATGTCGAACGGCGTCGTCGTGGTGCCCTCCTCCTTGTACCCGCGCACGTGGATGTTGGCGTGGCCGCGGCGGCGGTAGGTGAGGCGGTGGATCAGCCACGGGTAGCCGTGGTACGCGAAGATCACCGGCCGGTCGGCGGTGAAGAGGCCGTCGAACTGCTTGTCCGACAGGCCGTGCGGGTGCTCCCGCTCGTCCTGCAGGCGCATGAGGTCGACGACGTTGATCACCCGGACCTTGAGGTCCGGGATCTCGCGGCGCAGGATGTCGGCGGCCGCCAGCACCTCGAGCGTCGGGACGTCGCCGGCCGCGGCGAGCACGACGTCCGGCTTCTCGCCGGCGACCTCGCTCCCGGCCCAGTCCCAGATGCCCAGGCCGCGCGTGCAGTGCGCCACGGCCTGCTCCATGGTCAGGAAGTTGGGCGCGGGCTGCTTGCCGGACACGACGACGTTGACGTACTGCCGGCTGCGCAGGCAGTGGTCGTACGTGCTCAGCAGGGTGTTGGCGTCCGGCGGCAGGTACACCCGCACGACCTCGGCCTTCTTGTTGACCACGTGGTCGATGAACCCGGGGTCCTGGTGGCTGAAGCCGTTGTGGTCCTGACGCCACACGTGGCTCGACAGCAGGTAGTTCAGGCTCGCGATCGGCCGGCGCCACGGGATGTCGTTGGTGACCTTGAGCCACTTGGCGTGCTGGTTGAACATCGAGTCGACGATGTGGATGAAGGCCTCGTAGCTGGTGAACAGGCCGTGCCGGCCGGTCAGCAGGTAGCCCTCGAGCCAGCCCTGGCACTGGTGCTCCGAGAGCATCTCCATCACGCGGCCCGCGCGCGACATGTGCTCGTCGACGTCCGGGCCGTAGAACTCCGCGTTCCACTGCTTGTCGGTGACCTCGAAGACCGCCTGGAGGCGGTTGGACGCGGTCTCGTCGGGACCGAAGATCCGGAAGTTGTCCGGGTTGCGGCGCACCACCTCGGTGAGGAAGTTCCCCAGGATGCGGGGCGCCTCCGCGAACGAGCCGCCCGGCGTGGGCACGTCCACCGCGAAGTCGCGGAAGTCCGGCAGCCGTAGGTCGCGCAGCAGCACCCCGCCGTTGGCGTGCGGGTTCGCGCTCATCCGCAGGTCGCCCGTCGGCGCGAGCGCACGGATGTCGGGGTCGAGCCCGCCGGTCGCGTCGAACAGCTCGCTGACCTGGTACGACTCGAGCCACTTCTCGAGCACCTCGAGGTGCTCCTCGGTGTCCCGGGCGTTGGCCAGGGGCACCTGGTGGGCGCGCCACGAGCCGGTGGTCTTCTTGCCGTCGATCTCGTCGGGACCCGTCCAGCCCTTCGGCGTGCGGAAGACGATCATCGGCCACAGCGGGCGCGAGACGTCGCCCGCCGCCGCGCGCGCCTTGATCTCGGCGATCTCGTCGAGCACCTCGTCGAGCATCGTCGCGAACCGGCGGTGCACCTCGACGTGCGACTCCTCGGGGTCGAACCCGCCGACGAACACGTGCGGCTTGTGGCCGTAGCCGTGCATGAGCGCGGTCAGCTCGTCGTCGCTGATGCGCGCCAGGACCGTCGGGTTCGCGATCTTGTAGCCGTTGAGGTGCAGGATCGGGAGCACCACGCCGTCCTGGGCGGGGTTGACGAACTTGTTGGAGTGCCAGCTCGTCGCGAGCGGTCCCGTCTCCGCCTCGCCGTCGCCGATCACGGTCGCGACGAGCAGGTCGGGGTTGTCGAAGGCCGCGCCGTAGGCGTGCGACAGCGCGTAGCCGAGCTCGCCGCCCTCGTGGATCGAGCCCGGCGTCTCCGGCGCCACGTGGCTGGGGATGCCACCGGGGAAGGAGAACTGCCGGAAGAGGCGACGCAGGCCCTCCTCGTCCTCCGTGATGTCCGAGTAGGTCTCGGAGTACGTGCCGTCCAGGTACGAGCTGGCGACCAGGCCGGGACCGCCGTGGCCGGGACCCGTGACGTAGATGGTGGACTGGCTCCGCTCGGCGACCGCGCGGTTCAGGTGCGCGTACAGGAAGTTCAGGCCGGGCGTGGTGCCCCAGTGCCCGAGCAGCCGCGGCTTGACGTGGTCGCGGGTCAGCGGCTCGCGCAGCAGCGGGTTGTCCAGCAGGTAGATCTGGCCCACCGACAGGTAGTTCGCCGCGCGCCACCAGCGGTCGATCCGGCGCAGCGTCTCGTCGTCCACCGACCCGCTGCCGGCCTGCCACGAGGTCGCCGTGGTCGCCTTGCTCGTCGTGCTCATGCGTCGCTCCCGAGAGGTCGTCCCGCGACCGCGTCGCGGGCAGTGTCGAACCAGCTCCAGCCAACCGTGCACCGCGCGTCCACCGTGGGACGTCCGGCCCAGGGCCGTTCGTGCGGCACCTGCCATACAACCCCATACGCGCACGTCGCGCAGGTGTGGCAGGCCTCCGACGAGGCGCGTCGGGCAGCGGTGTGACGTTCGTGACGTCCGCACCGGGGCGGGTCGCCGACGCCCGCCTGCCGCGCCTCGCGCGGCCGGCCGCGGGTTACCGTGGACGCGTGGTCGAGCGTCCCGCCGTGACGGAGCCGGCGGGTCCGCCGCCCGCCGGTGACGGGGCGTGGGCGCCCCGCCCGGAACGCGAGCCGACGACGCTGCTGCGCGCGGCCCTGCGGCCCCGCATGATCGGGCTGCTGCTGCTCCTGCTCTCGGCCGCGGCGGTCTGCGGGCTGCTCGGCGCGTGGCAGCTGGACCGCGCCGAGGTGCGGGGCCACGCGGCCCAGGAGCGGCACGAGGCCGAGCGCGCCGCCGCGCCGCCCGTGCCCCTGGCCGACGAGCTGGCGCCGCAGACGCCGTTCCGCGGCGAGCTCGTCGCGCGCAAGGTCGCCGTGACCGGGCACTACGAGGCGGCCGGTCAGCTGCTGGTCCCGGACCGCGTGCACGACGGCGTGACCGGCTACCTGGTGCTGACGCCGCTGCGCGTGGACGGATCCGGCGCCGCCGCGGGCGGCTCGACGACGGGCTCCGGAGCCGTCCTGCCCGTCGTGCGCGGTTGGGTGGCCGACCCGGCCGACGCCGGCACCCCGCCCGCGGGAGAGGTCGACGCGGTGGGCTACCTCCAGGCGTCGGAGCAGTCGGGCGACGGCGTGGAGGGGGGCCAGGTGACCGCGATCTCGTCGGCCGAGCTGGTCGGGGAGTGGGGCGGTCCCATCTACACGGGCTACCTCGTGCTCGTCTCGTCGGACCCCGCGCAGGACGACGCGCTCGTGCTCCTCGACCCGCCGAGCGTGCCCGGCGCCGGCCTGAACATCCAGAACCTGGCCTACGCGGCGCAGTGGTGGATCTTCGGCGGGTTCGCCGTGCTCCTGTGGTGGCGCATGGTCCGCGACGAGGCGCGTGGCGGTCACCCCGACCGGGTGGTCGCCGCGGGGCCGCCCCCTGCGGTGCCGCCCGGCTGACCGCGCTGCGCCGTAGCCAGCGCGGCCCCGTCCGGGTCACGATGCACCCGTGGCGTGCGACGGCAGGGCGCGCCGACGACCGACGGGAGACGACATGCTCGCTCAGGGCACCTACGACGCCGACTACGTCGCGGACTGCCGCGGCCAGGTGGACGCGGAGATCGCGGCGTTCGACAACGCGCGCTTCGACAGCGAGGCGGACGAGACCGGCATCGACGACCTCGAGGTCAGCTACTTCGGCGCCCTGGTCCTCGCGCTCGAGATGCGGTTCGTACACCGGCTGCGCGCGAACGAGGGCAAGGACGGCAACGCACTGAACGAGGTCCGGCTGGTCGCGCAGTCGATCATGTCGAACGGCGGGCGCCTGATCGACGACCCGAAGCTCCGCCTGGACCCCGCGACGAGCGTGCTGGGCCTGGCGCCGGGCGACGACATCGCGCTGCGGTACGACGACTTCGTGCGCCTCTCCCAGGCGTTCCTCGACGAGATCGAGGCGCGCTACACGTGACCCCGCCGACGGCCGGGTCGCCGGGCCGTCAGCGGGCCGCCGGCCGACCGTCGTCGGGCCGTCAGCGGGTCACGCGTCGTGCTGCCAGGAGTGCCACAGCGCCGCGTAGTCGCCGCCCGCCGCGACCAGCTCGTCGTGCGGTCCGATCTCCGTGATCCGGCCGCCGTCCACGACCGCCACGCGGTCCGCGTCGTGCGCCGTGTGCAGCCGGTGCGCGATCGCGACGACCGTCCGGCCGGCCAGGACGCCGTTCAGCGACCTCTCGAGGTGCCGTGCGGCGCGCGGGTCGAGCAGCGACGTCGCCTCGTCCAGCACCAGCGTGTGCGGGTCGAGCAGCACCAGCCGGGCCAGCGCGATCTGCTGCGCCTGCGCGGGCGTGAGCGGCGCGCCGCCCGAGCCGACCTCGGTCTCCAGCCCGTCCGGCAGGGCGGCGACCCAGCCCCAGGCGTCCACGGCCTCCAACGCACGACGCTGCGCCTCCGCGTCCGCCGCGGGGTCCGCGAGCCGCAGGTTGTCCGCGACCGTGCCGACGAACACGTGGTGCTCCTGCGTCACGAGCGCGACGTGGCGCCGCAGCTCGTCCAGGGGGAGGTCCACGAGCGGGACGCCGCCGACCGTCACCGTGCCACCCGTGGGCGGGTGGATGCCGGCGAGCATGCGGCCGAGCGTCGACTTGCCCGCACCCGACGGGCCGACCACCGCGAGCCGCTCGCCGGCGCGCAGCTCGAGGTCGATGCCGTGCAGCACGTCGTGTCCCTCGCGGTACGCGTACCGCAGGCCGCTCGTGGTGATGTCCTCGTCCGCGGGCTCGCCGGGACGCGCGTCGCGGTCCGGGTCGACCAGCTGCACACCGACGATGCGCGCGAGCGACGTCGCCGCCACCTGGATCTCGTCGACCCAGAAGATCAGCTCCCAGACGGGTCCGGCCACCTGGTACGCGTACATCACGATCGTCGCGACGACACCGATGGTCACCTGCCCCTGGGACGCCAGCCAGCCGCCCCAGACCAGCACGGCGACGGGCGCGACGGCGAACGCGAAGTCGACGCCCGGGAACAGCGCCGTGCGCAGGTTGAGGGTGACCCGCTCGGCGTCGAACGCCTCGGCCAGGTCCTCCTCCACCCGTGCCTCGCGGCGCCGGCCCATGCGCAGTGCGTCGACCGTCCGCGCGCCCTCGACCGACTCGGTGATCGAGCCGTTGAGGGTCGCGTAGGCGGCGGACTCCCGCTGGTACGCGGGCGTCGCGCGGCGCAGGTACCACCGCACGACCACGAGCATCACCGGCACGCCGACGAACATCGAGACCGCGACGAGCGGGGAGAGCACGAGCGACGCGACGACCGTGAGGCTGATCGTGACGACCGCGACGATCACGCGCGGCACGCCGAACCGCACGGCGTGCTGCAGCTTGTTCACGTCGTTCGTCGTGCGCGCGACCAGGTCACCGGTCCCCGCGCGCTCCACGGTGGACAGCGGCAGGGAGGTCACGGTCTCGATGAACTCCTCGCGCAGGTCCGCGAAGACCATCTCGCCGAAGAGCATGGAGCTGCGCTGCGCGTACCGGATCAGGACCGTCTGGGCGAGCACGGCGGCGGCGCCGAGGGCGACGAGCGTGTTGACGTAGCCCGTGGTGGTGCCGTCCGCGACCGCGTCGACCAGGCGCCCGAGCAGCCACGGGCCGGCCAGGCCCGCGACCGCGGCGAGCGTGTGCAGCACCGCGATGAGCGCGAGCGGCCGCCGGTGGGTGCGCAGCAGGCGCGCGGCGTAGGCCCGCACCGTCGCCGCGTCGGCGATGGGCAGCCTCATGACCGTCCTCCTCGGTTCTCGGGCGTGCTCGTCGCACGCTCCTGCAGCAGCTCGTCGAACGCCTCGTCGGCGATCGGGTCGTCGTCGGTCCCCGCCTCGTGCGGAGCCGGGACGCGTGGCACGCCGTCGGGCGGGGTCTCGTCGGTCAGGTCACGCTCGACCACCCGCCGGTAGGCGGCGCCCTCCGCGTCCTGGCGCGCCATGAGCTCGGCGTGCGTCCCGCGCGCGACGACGGTGCCGTCGACCAGCAGCTGCACGTCGTCGACGTGGTCGAGGACGAGCGGCGACGCCGTGACCACCAGGGTGGCGCGCCCGCGACGCGCGTCGGTCAGCCGGGCCGCGATCCGCGCCTCGGTGTGCGCGTCGACCGCGGAGGTCGGCTCGACGAGCAGCAGGATCTCCGGGTCGAGCAGCAGCGCCCGGGCGAGCGCGACGCGCTGGCGCTGGCCGCCCGAGAGCGACCGGCCCTTCTCGGGCAGCTCGCCCGCGAGCCCGTCGGGGACGGAGTCGAGCACGTCCTGCGCGTCGGCCAGCGCGATCGCGTGCAGCAGCCGCTCGGTGTCGCCCGGCCCGTGCACGTCCAGCTCCCCGGCCAGCGGACCGGAGAACAGGTGCGACGTCGCCTCGGCGAGCACGATGCGCTCCCGCACGGCCTGCTTGTCGAGGTCCGCCAGGAGCACGCCGCCCAGCCGCACCGGGGTGCCGGTCTCGGCCTCGTCGTCGAACCGCGCCATGCGCGTGGCGACCGCCGCCGACGCGTCGGGGTCCACGCAGACCAGCGCCGTGACCTGCCCCGGCGCCACGACCGTGCCGGTGGACTCGTCGACCAGCGGCACGCCCGCGGGCGGCGTCGGCTGCGTGGCCGGGCGCGCGCCCGTGGCGGGCACCACGCGGAGCACGTTGAGGACCTTGCCCGCGCCGACGTGGGCGCGCGTCGCCGACTGCACCATCATCGTCATCTGCTGCACCGGCCAGGACAGGAACGCCGCGAAGCCGTACGTCTGCACCAGCTGACCCGGCGTGATCTCGCCCGCGACGGCCAGGTGGGCGCCGTACCAGATGAGGACGACGACGAACCCGCCCGGCAGCAGCACCTGCAGCGCGTCCAGCCACGACTGCGTCACCGCCACGGCGACGCCCTTGCCCCGCACCAGCTGCGACTGCTCGCGGTAGCGCGCGGTGAACACGCCCTCCCCGCCGATCCCGCGCAGCACGCGCAGGCCCGAGACCGTGTCCGAGCCCAGCGTCGTCAGCCGGCCCGACGCCTCGCGCTGCGCCACCTGGCGGCGCTGCAGCGGCTTGACCAGCGCGCCGATGCACACCGCGACGGTCGGCAGGCCCAGGACGACGATGAGCCCGAGGGAGACCGACGTGCGCAGCATGACGTAGGCCGCGATGCCGTACGCCACGATCGACCCGACGAAGCGGGCGACGGTGTGGAAGATCTCGCCGATCCGCAGCGCGTCGTTCGCGACCGCGGAGACCACCTCGCCGGTGGGCAGCTCGGCGGTGATGGTGTGGCCCGAGCGCGCCACGCGGCGGCCGACGAGCTGGGACGCGGCGAACGACGCGCGCAGCCAGTTCTCGACGTCGTAGCGGTGGCCGATCGCACCCGCGGCCGCCGACAGCAGGCCGAGAGCCAGGAGCGCGCCGGCCGCGCGCCACAGGTCCGGGCCGAAGCCCTGCGCCAGGCCGGAGTCGATCGCGTAGCCGGTGAGGTAGGGCAGCGCGGCCTGGCAGGAGAACATCAGGATGCCCAGCAGCACGGCGACGGTGAGGATGCCCCACTGCTGACGTGCCTGCCACAGCAGGTACGCGACGGGCCCCGTCAGCGGCGGGGTGCCCGGGTCGGTCAGGGGGAGAGATCGCACGTCGGCAACGTTACGTGTCGGTACCGACACGGCTCGAACCGTTTTCCGGGCGCGGGGGCCGCCGCTGCGCGGGGGTGCTGCCCGTCACGGCGGACGGCGCGCACGGGCGCTCCGGGCGCCGACTACCCTGGGAGCGTGACCCAGACGCCTGAGCAGCCGACAGCTCACCGCCCGGTCCTCGTCGTCGACTTCGGCGCCCAGTACGCGCAGCTGATCGCGCGGCGCGTGCGCGAGGCGAACGTGTACTCCGAGATCGTGCCGCACACCGCGAGCGTCGCGGACCTGCTCGCGAAGGACCCGGCCGCCATCATCCTGTCCGGCGGCCCGTCCTCGGTGTACGCCACCGGCGCACCGTTCGTCGATCCCGCGCTGTTCGAGGCGGGCGTGCCCGTGCTGGGCATCTGCTACGGCTTCCAGGCGATGGCGCAGGCGCTCGGCGGCACCGTCGCCCAGACCGGGCGCCGCGAGTACGGCGGCACCGCCGTCTCGGTGGACGCCGCCGGTACCGTCCTGGCCGGCAGCCCCGAGCAGCAGACAGTGTGGATGAGCCACGGGGACGCGGTGCACGCGGCACCCGAGGGCTTCCAGGTGCTCGCGACGAGCGAGGGCTCTCCCGTCGCCGCGTTCGAGGACCCCGCGCGCCGCCTGTACGGCATGCAGTGGCACCCCGAGGTCAGGCACTCGTCGCTGGGCCAGCAGGCGCTGGAGAACTTCCTGTACCGCGGCGCGGGGCTCGCGCCCGACTGGAACCCCGGCAACGTCATCGCCGAGCAGGTCGAGCGGATCCGCGCCCAGGTCGGTGACGCGCAGGTGATCTGCGGGCTGTCCGGTGGCGTGGACTCCTCCGTGGCCGCCGCGCTGGTCCAGAAGGCCGTGGGCGAGCAGCTGACGTGCGTGTTCGTCGACCACGGGCTGCTGCGCTCGGGCGAGGTCGAGCAGGTCGAGAAGGACTTCGTGGCCGCGACGAACGTGCGCCTCAAGGTCGTCGACGCGCGCGAGCGGTTCCTGCACGCGCTCGCGGGCCACACCGACCCCGAGACGAAGCGCAAGATCATCGGCCGCGAGTTCATCCGCGTCTTCGAGGACGCGGCGCGCGAGGTCGTCGAGGAGGCGGGCGAGCACGCCGGCGGCGAGGTGCGGTTCCTGGTCCAGGGCACGCTGTACCCCGACGTCGTCGAGTCCGGCGGCGGTGAGGGCGCGGCCAACATCAAGAGCCACCACAACGTGGGCGGGCTGCCGGACGACCTGCAGTTCGAGCTCGTCGAGCCGCTCCGGACGCTGTTCAAGGACGAGGTCCGCGCGGTCGGCCTCGAGCTGGGCGTGCCCGAGGGGATCGTCTGGCGCCAGCCGTTCCCCGGGCCCGGGCTCGGGATCCGGATCATCGGCGAGGTCACCCGTGACCGGCTCGAGATCCTGCGCGCGGCCGACGCGATCGCGCGCGAGGAGCTGACCCGCGCCGGGCTCGACCGCGACATCTGGCAGTGCCCGGTGGTGCTCCTCGCCGACGTCCGCTCGGTCGGGGTGCAGGGCGACGGCCGCACCTACGGCCACCCGATCGTGCTGCGCCCGGTCTCGTCGGAGGACGCCATGACGGCGGACTGGACCCGCATGCCCTACGACGTCCTCGCGACGATCTCGACCCGCATCACCAACGAGGTGCCCGAGGTCAACCGCGTCGTGCTGGACGTCACCAGCAAGCCCCCGGGCACCATCGAGTGGGAGTGACAGAGGCGTGAGCGAGACGACGGGCACGACGAGCGCGCAGGGCGGCTCGGCCGCGGCCTCCGACGAGGCGGTCGCGCGCTGGACGCGCAAGGCCGAGGGCGCCATCAGGCGCTACCGCGTCATGGCCTGGATCACCGGGACGCTGCTCCTGGTCCTGTGCGTGGAGCTGGTGCTCAACTACGTCGTGCACGCGTCCGACGACGTGATGCGCTGGGTCGAGTGGGTGCCGTTCGCGCACGGCTGGGTCTACGTGGTGTACCTCGTGACGGTGTTCGACCTGTGGGCCACGATGCGCTGGCGCGTCGGCCGGCTGGTGACCATGGCGCTCGCGGGCGTGGTGCCCGTCATGTCGTTCGTGCTCGAGCGCACCGTGCACGCCCAGGCGACCGCCGCCGTCGAGGCCGCCCGCGCCGCCCCGGGAGGCGCCGCGCAGGGCTGACCTGCAGGTCGCGGGCTCGCCGGGCCCGGCAGGGTCGTGCGCGGAATGTCCGGAGATCGCTAGAGTCGACCTGGCGAGGGACACCGCGGTCAGCACCCTCGCGACCGCCCGCGCGCTGGGCGCGCGAGCCGGGACAAGCTCGAGCAAAGGGGATCCGACGTGGCGACCACTGCGGGAAAGTCGGGAGGCGTGAAGGGCATCGGCCTCATCACGATCATCCTGGGCATCATCTTCATCGTCGCCGGCGCTGTGACCTGGGGCGCCGTGACCACCAACCTCGCCGCGGAGAAGATCACCGTCTCCGACGACGCCGACGCGTTCGCGGGCCAGCTCGTGGACACGCCGTGGGAGGCCTGGGTGCAGGCCGACGTGATCGACCACCACGCGCTCGAGGCCTCCGGCGGCAAGACGTACGCCGAGCTCGACCAGGACGACCCGGTCCGGCAGACCGTCATGACCGCGTCGTTCCTGCGGGCGTCGCTGTTCACGTCCGTCGTGGCGTTCGGCGTCGCGCTCCTGGTGGTGGGCATCGGCGTCTCGCTGCTGCTCGTCGGCATCGCGCTGCGCAAGCTCGGCTCGCACGTCGCCGCCGCCGACGTCGTCCTCGAGTCGGACACGGCGCGGACCAGCGCTCCGGCCACGACCGCGGCCCCGGTGACCGCTGCCCCGGCGGCGCCCGCTCCGGTGGCCGCAGCCCCGGTGGCCGCCGCTCCGGTCGGCCCGGGCGCGACGAGCACGACCGCCGAGCCGACCACGGTGGACCCGGTCGCGCCGACGACGGCACCGCCCGCGGCGGCCGGCCCCGCGCACGTGGCGAACCCGGGTCCGGCCGACCCCGACGCCCCGAAGGTCTGACCCCAGGTCCGACCGGCGCGGGCGTCCACCCGCGAGCACGACGTCCCTCCTCCGGTTCCGGGGGGAGGGACGTCGTGCGTGCACGGGTCGTCCGGTGCTCAACAGGCTCAGCGGGCTCAGCGGGCTCGGCAGCCCTAGCCGGGCAGGCCTGCGCGACGACGCTGGCGCGCGCCGGTCACGAGCGAGCCGACGAGCAGGGCCACCCCGGCGCCGGCCACCAGCAGGATCGCGGCGAGCCCGACGTCGATCCTCCGGTCGCCGGCCCAGGCGAGGACGCCCACGCCCAGCACCGCCAGCACGAGGCCCCAGACCACGGTGCCGACGCGCAGCGTGCGGGCGTCGACGAGCGGCGTCGAGGCCGCAGCACTCGTCGCGGCCGGCTCGTCGGACCCGCGGACCGGTGCGGCGGGACCGGTCGGGGCCGGGGCGGACGTCGGTCCCGGCACGGTCGGGACCGCGAGGGTCGGCTCCGCGAGGGTGGGGACCGCGAGGGTCGGCTCCGCGAGGGTCGGCTCCGCGACCGTGGGCAGCGCGACCGTCGGCTGCTCCTCCGACCCGTGGTCGACCGGCGTCTGCTCTGCCGTCATCTGCTCTGCCGTCTTCTGCTCTGCCCTCGTCTGCTCGGCCGTCGGCTCCGTGACCTCGACGTCCTCGACGGTCTCGGTCCGGTCCTCCGGTCGCTCCGCTGCGGTGCTCATGCGTCCTCCCTCGTGACGGTCACGTCGCCGAGCCCGACGGAGATGTCGAGCGAGAGCTGGGCGGTGCCGTCGGTGCTGGCCTGGTCCTGGAACGTCTGGTGCTCGATGCCGGCGCCGCCGACCTGCTCGGAGCTGCCGTCGACGTCCCACGTGACGGAACCGAGCCCGACGCGGACGTCCGCCGCCACCGCGGCGTCCTGCGGGACGACCACCGTGACGCGTCCGGCGCCGACCGAGACCGGCACGGTGAGCGTCGAGGAGGTCAGCGGGACGTCGGTGAGGTCGAACGTCGTCTCACCGGCGCCCACCTGCAGCCCTTCGCCGGCGGCGGCCCGGGACGAGACCGTGACGGTCGACGTGCCCCACCGCGTGCCCTCGTCGTGGACCCACCCCGAGTCCCCGACGGCCCCCGCCGGCAGTGCGACGACGAGCGCGACGATCGCGAGGAACCCGAGCGATCCCGAGGAGCGTCCGCGCAGCCCGGCGACGACGATCCCGAGGCCCGCGAGCACGGCGGTCACGCCGAGCGTCGTGAGCAGGACCGGGCCGTCGAACGCGCCGGTGCGGGACGCGGCGAGCAGGCCGGCGAGCGTGAGCAGCGCCAGCGCGACGACGACGCCGAGCGAGGCGGCACCCGGGCCGCGGCGCCGGGGCTTGGCCGGTCGCGGCGGGACCGGCGGTCGCGGCGGCGCCACGGGCGTCGGCGGTCCGGACGGGTAGGGGGCGCGGGCGCGGGCGTGCGCGGTGCTGCCGTGGTGCGTCCACGCGCTGTGCGCGTACGGGGAGGCCGGGGCCGGCCGCGTCGGCGGTGCGGACGGGGTCGCGGCGTCGGTGGGCTGCGACGACGGCCGGGCGTCGGCGGACCCGTACGACGGCTGGCCGTAGGGCGCCTGACCGTACGGTGGCTGGCCGTAGGGCGGCTGGCCGTAGGGCGGCTGGCCGGACGGCGCCCGACCGGACGGCGTGCGTCCGGGGGGCGGCCCGTACGGCGGCCCGTAGGGCGAGGTGGGCGCGGGTGGCCGAGGGCCGCGGTCGCGCTGCGACCGCGTGATCACCAGCACGGTCACGACGACGAGCGACGCGATGAAGCCGAACCAGAGCAGCCCGCCGATCGCGTCCAGGATGTGCGCGACCCAGTGCGGTCCGGGTCCCCAGCCGCCGCCCCACGCGTCGGAGCCGCGGGAGGCGCCCAGCACGACGAGCGCGGCGGCGCCGACGATCGCGACGTCGAACCGCCCGGCGATCGTCTCCTCGAGGTGGATGCGCCCGTCCCGGCGCTCGGGCAGGAGCGCCCACGCGATGCCGTACGCGACCGCACCCGCACCGCCGAGCAGCAGCGTGACCGCGAGGATGCCGCGCACGACGAGCGGGTCGACGCCGAACCGGTCGGCGACGCCGGAGCACACGCCGGCGACCCAGCGGTCGTCCGTGCGCTGGACGCCGAGCCGGCGGACGGCTCCGAAGAAGCCGTGCTGGTCGCGGCCGGGCGGGGGCGACGCCGGGGCGGGCGCGTCGACGGGCGGGGCGCCGCCCGCGGTGGAGCCGGGCGCCGGCTCGTCGGGCGGGGGAGTGGGCTGGGACTCGGTCATGACGTCGATCGTGGTCGATGCGGACCGGCCGGGGTATCGGGTGCTCCCCTGAACGGACCCTGACTCGACCGGGGTCCGCCCCCTGGCCACCCCCTGGTCTTGTGCCCGGGGGCCCTCCGGACGTGCCTGCGAGGGCGTGCGACGTGTGACGATGCCGGTGTGGACGTCCCCGCTCAGAGCGCTGCTGCGTCGGCCGCCCGGCCGTCGTGGCCGGTCCGGTCGCGCCCGCCCCTGCGCCGCGTGCAGCGCGGCCGCTGGGTCGCCGGCGTCGCGGCGGGCCTCGCCGCGCACCTCGACGTGCCCGTCGGCCTGGTGCGGCTCACCTTCGTGGTGCTGGGCGCCCTCGGCGGCACCGGCGTGTTCCTCTACGGGTTCTGGTGGCTCGCGGTGCCCGCGGGCGACCCCTGGGACGCCGCGGCCAAGGCCCGGCCGAGCACGCTGACCCGCCTCGCGCGCCGTCCGGACGCGGGTCCCGACGAGACCGGGCGGGGCCGGCGCTGGCCCGTGACGGACATCGCCGTCGGGCTGCTCCTCGTCGTCGTCGCGGCCGTGCTCGTCGCCCTGCGGCAGGACCGCATGGACGCCGGCTGGGTGCTGCCCGTCCTGGTCCTGCTCGCGGGCGTCGCGCTGGCGTGGAGCCAGCTCGACGACGTCGCGCGGGGTCGCTGGCGCAGCCGCGCGGGGGGCCGCACCCCGGTGTCGGTGCTGCGCCTGCTGGGCGGCGTGGTGCTCGCGGGGGTCGGCGTCCTCCTGCTCGTCGGGCAGGCCAGCGGACCCGGCGTGGACGCGGCGACGCTGGTGCAGGCGGTCGTCGCGTCGCTCGCGGTGCTGGCGGGGGTCGCGCTCGTGCTCGCCCCCTGGTGGCTGCGGCTGTGGCGGGAGCTGTCCGACGAGCGCGCGGCGCGGGCGCGCGAGTCCGAGCGGGCCGACATCGCGGCCCACCTGCACGACTCGGTGCTGCAGACGCTCGCGCTCATCCGGGCGCGGGCGGACGACCCGGAGGTCGCCCGCATGGCGCGCGCGCAGGAGCGCGAGCTGCGCGAGTGGCTGTACGACGACCGGCCCGCGCCGGGCACGTCGCTCGCGGCGGCGCTGCGGGCGGTCGTCGCCGAGGTCGAGGACTCCCGCTCGGGCCCGGGCGGCGACCCGGTGGCGGTCGAGGCGGTCGTCGTCGGCGACCGCGTGCCCGACGACGCGACGGCCGCGCTCCTGCAGGCGACGCGCGAGGCGCTGGTCAACGCGGTGGTGCACGGTCGGCCGCCCGTGTCGCTCTACCTCGAGGTCGGCGAGCGCGACGTCGAGGTCTTCGTGAAGGACCGGGGCGACGGGTTCGACCCCGACGACATCGGACCGGACCGCTTCGGCGTGCGCGAGTCGATCATGGGCCGGGTGCGCCGACGTGGCGGCACCGCCGTGGTGACGAGCAGGATCGGCCACGGCACCGAGGTCCACCTGACCATGCCGTTCGCACCGTCCCCGGTGACGGACGAGCAGCCCGAGCGAGAGGAGCGAGGCGCATGACCGACCCGACGAGCGGGCAGCCGACCGTCCCCGCCGGCGCGCCCGTGGACGTGGTGCTGGTCGACGACCACCACATGTTCCGGGCGGGCGTGCGGGCCTCCCTGGACGACCGCGTGACCATCGTGGGCGAGGCGGCGAGCGTGGACGAGGCCGTGCGCGTCGTGCACGCGCTGGCGCCTCCCGTGGTGCTCCTGGACGTGCACCTGCCCGGCGGCGACGGGGGCGGGGGAGCGGAGGTCATCCGGGCCTGCGCGGACCTTCCGGGTACGCGGTTCCTGGCGCTCTCGGTCTCCGACGCCGCCGACGACGTGGTCGCGGTGATCCGTGCCGGCGCGCGCGGGTACGTGACGAAGGCGATCGACGGCCCCGCGCTCGTCGACGCGGTGCGCCGGGTGGCGGACGGGGACGCGGTGTTCTCGCCGCGGCTCGCGGGCTTCGTCCTGGACGCGTTCGGCGCCGCCGCCGGCGACGTGGCGACGGGGGACGACGAGCTCGACCGGCTGAGCGCGCGCGAGCGGGAGGTCATGCGCCTGATCGCCCGTGGCTACACGTACCGCGAGGTGGCCTCCGAGCTGTTCATCTCGATCAAGACCGTGGAGACCCACGTCTCGGCGGTGCTGCGCAAGCTGCAGCTGTCGAGCCGGCACGAGCTGACCCGGTGGGCGGCGGCGCGCCGGCTGCTGTGAGCTTTTCTGACGGCCCGTCAGATCAGGTCCCGCGGTCCCCTATCCTGGGCGCATGGAGCTGCTGAAGAACGTCCTCGTCGTGCTGCACCTGATCGGCTGGGCCATCGTGCTCGGCGGCACGCTGGTCAACCTGCGCACGCCCCGGATCGCGACGGGCGTGCTGCACGGCGCCCTCACGGCGCTGGTCACCGGGATCCTCATCGTCGGCGTCTCGGAGATGAGCGACGAGCTGCGGGACCCCAACATGGCCAAGATCGGCGTCAAGCTGGTGATCGCGCTCGTGGTCACGGCCCTGGTCGTCGTCGGTCAGCGCCGGCCGGAGAAGGTCACCACCGGCTTCCTCGGCGCGATCGCGGGGCTGACGGCGCTGAACGTCGCGATCGCGGTCCTCTGGCGCTGACGGCGCTGACGGCGCTGATCACCGCCGACCGCCGGTAGTCTCGGCGCCCGTGGCCGTCTGGGGAGAGGTGCTCGTCGGGCTCGCCGTGCTCGTCGGCCTGTTCGGGGTCGTCGTCCAGGTGCTGCCGGGCTCGCTGCTGGTGCTCGCGGCCGTGGCGCTGTGGGGCGTCGTCACGGGCGGTGCGGTCGGCTGGACCGTCGTCGCGGTCGCGGTCCTCGCCACGGCGGTCGCGGGCGTGGTGAAGTACCTGCTCGCGGGGCGGCACCTGAAGCGGGCGGGCGTGCCGTCCAGCACGCTCGTGTGGGGCGGTGTCGCGGGCGTCGTCGGCTTCTTCCTGATCCCCGTGGTCGGGATCCTCGTCGGGTTCGTCGGCGGGACGTACCTGGCGGAGTGGGTGCGCGTGCGCGAGCCGGGGGCCGCGTGGCGGGCCACGGTGGCGGCCATGCAGGCCACCGGCCTGACCATCCTCGTCGAGCTCGCCGGCGCCCTGGTCTGCGCCGCCGCGTGGGGCGTGGGGCTCGCGCTCGCCTGAGCCGGTCCCCGGCCGGTCCGGCCCGTCCCCGACCGTGCACCGGCGTGCCTCGCGTGTCGGTGGCGGCGCCTAGGCTGGGTCCGCCATGACGTCCTTGTTCGATCACCTCGCCCTGCCCGGCCACCCCGCCCCGCCCGCGCGCTCGCACGTCGGCGACCCGTCCGGGCTGCCGCTCGTCATGCCTCCGCGGGGGGAGGACGAGCACGGAGAACGCGGCGCGGGCCGGGAGCACGACGAGGCGGCGCGCGCGGCCCGCGCGGAGTCCCTGCTCGAGGGCCTGAACCCGCAGCAGCGCGAGGCGGTCGTGCACCACGGCGGCCCGCTGCTCATCGTGGCCGGCGCGGGCTCGGGCAAGACGCGCGTGCTGACGCACCGGATCGGCTACCTGCTCGCCACACGGCGTGCCCGGGCGGGCGAGGTCATGGCGATCACGTTCACCAACAAGGCCGCGGCGGAGATGCGCGAGCGGGTGACCGACCTCGTCGGCCCGGCGGCGGGCCGGATGTGGGTCTCCACGTTCCACTCCGCGTGCGTGCGCATCCTGCGCCGCGAGGCGCAGACGCTGGGCCTGCGGTCGAGCTTCTCGATCTACGACTCCGCGGACTCGCAGCGGCTGCTCACCCTCGTCGCGCGCGAGCTCGAGCTGGACCCCAAGAAGTACCCGGCCAAGGCGCTCGCCTCGAAGATCTCCTCCCTCAAGGACGAGCTCGTGGACCCGGAGTCCTTCGCCGCGACGTCGGGCGGCGGGGCGGCGAACGACTTCGACGCGGCGCTCGCGCAGGTCTACACGCGCTACCAGGCCCGGCTGCGGCAGGCCCACGCCCTCGACTTCGACGACCTGATCATGACCACGGTCCACCTGCTGCAGGCCTTCCCTGCCGTCGCCGAGCACTACCGCCGCCGGTTCCGGCACGTGCTGGTCGACGAGTACCAGGACACCAACCACGCGCAGTACGTGCTGGTCCGCGAGCTCGTGGGCACGGGCGAGGGCGACGTCGAGCGCGGCGAGCTCACGGTCGTCGGGGACGCCGACCAGTCCATCTACGCGTTCCGCGGCGCCAACATCCGCAACATCCTGGAGTTCGAGGCGGACTACCCGGACGCGCGCACCATCCTGCTCGAGCAGAACTACCGCTCGACGCAGACGATCCTGTCGGCGGCGAACGCGGTCATCAGCAAGAACCCCGGCCGCAAGCCCAAGCGGCTGTGGACGGACTCGGGCGCGGGGGCGCAGATCGTCGCGTACGTCGCCGACGACGAGCGCGAGGAGGCCCGGTTCGTCGTCGAGGAGATCGACCGGCTCGGGGACAGCGACGGCGTGCGGCCGGGCGACGTCGCGGTGTTCTACCGCGCGAACGCGCAGTCGCGCGTGATCGAGGACGCGCTCGTGCGCGTCGGGCTGCCGTACAAGCTCGTCGGCGGCACGCGGTTCTACGAGCGCAAGGAGATCAAGGACGCGGTCGCCTACCTGCGCGCGGTCGCGAACCCCGACGACGACGTGAACCTGCGGCGCATCCTCAACGTGCCCAAGCGCGGTCTGGGCGAGCGCTCCGAGGCGATGGTCGCGTCGTTCGCGGAGCGGGAGCGGATCTCCTTCGGCGCCGCGCTCGAGCGGCTGGACGAGGTCCCGGGCCTGGGCTCGCGCGCGATCACCGGCCTGGGCGGCTTCGCCGAGATGATGACGGGGCTGCGCGAGCTCGCCGCAGGCGCGGGTCCGGCGGAGGTGCTGGGTGCCGTGCTGGACCGCTCGGGCTACCTGGCCGAGCTGCGCGCGAGCGAGGACCCCCAGGACGCCTCGCGCGTCGAGAACCTCGCCGAGCTCCACGCCGTCGCGAGCGAGTTCGAGCAGAGCGACCCCGAGGGCGACCTGGCCGACTTCCTCGAGCGCGTCTCGCTCGTGGCGGACTCCGACCAGATCCCCGCCGCCGACGCGGGGGAGCAGGAGTCGGGCCCCGAGCCGGGCGTCGTCACGCTCATGACGCTGCACACGGCGAAGGGGCTCGAGTTCCCGGTCGTCTTCCTCACGGGCCTCGAGGACGGCACCTTCCCGCACATGCGCTCGCTGGCCGACACCGACCAACTCGCGGAGGAGCGGCGGCTCGCCTACGTCGGGCTCACCCGGGCGCGCGAGCGGCTGTACATCTCGCGCGCGGCGATCCGGACCGCGTGGGGCGTGCCCAACGAGTTCCCGCCGAGCCGGTTCCTGGCGGACCTGCCGGACGAGCTCATCGACTGGCGTCGGCGCGAGTCGTCCACGTCGCAGCTGCGCGGCGGCTGGGGCTCCGGGTTCGGCGCCGGCCAGCGCGGTGGGTCGGGCGGCGGGTACGGCTCTGGTGGGTACGGCTCGGGCGGCTACGGCTCCGGTGGGTACGGCTCGGGCGGCAAGACCGGGAGCGGGAGCTCAGGCGGTCGCTCGGCGTCGCGCGACGCCCGCCCGGCGCTGCCCTCGACGGGCGCCTCGTTCGGCTCCGCCACGCCGCGCTCGGACGCCGCGATCCCGCAGCTCGCGATCGGGGACCGCGTCACGCACGACGCGTACGGTCTCGGCACCGTCGTGGGGCTCGAGGGCGCGGGGCACAACGCGGTCGTCAAGGTGGACTTCGGCTCCGAGGGTGCCAAGCGGCTGCTGCTGCGGTTCTCACCGGTCACCAAGCTGTAGCGGAGGCCGGTTCTCGGGGTGCGTCCGGGGCGTCCGGGTTCGTCCCGGTTCCGTGCGCGCGGTGAGCGTCCGGCGCCCGCGTCCGTCCGGATCCGGCGACGCGCGGAGTGTCACGTCGTGGGGCGGGGTCGGGGCGACCTACCGTGAGGTCGTCCCTCTCGATGCGAGGTGCCCGTGACGACCACGACGCAGCGCCCGGCCCCGACGCCGCCGCCCGACCGGGCCGACCCCGGGGGCTCGTCCGCGCAGGGGACCGTGCGAGCGGACGGCGCCGCGACGCCTACCCATACCCGCACCCACACCCGCACCGACATCCACCCCCATGCCCCGGACCCGAGCTCGGCGACGGGGCGCGGGTCCGCGCGCGAGGGCCGCATCCGCGGCCTCGACGGCGTGCGGGCGCTCGCCGTCCTCGCGGTGATCGCCTACCACCTGTGGCCGCGGACGCTGCCGGGCGGGTTCCTGGGCGTCGACGTCTTCTTCGTGGTGAGCGGCTTCCTCATCACGACGCTGCTGCTGCGCGAGATGGGCCGCCGCGGACGGCTGGACATGCCCGCGTTCTGGGTGCGCCGCGCGCGTCGCCTGCTGCCCGCGCTCGCGGTGGTCGTGGTCGGCTCGGTCGTCGCCGCGCGCGTCGTCGAGCCGGACCTGCTCGTCGGGATCGGGCGACAGGTGCTCGGTGCCGCGACGTTCACCACCAACTGGCTCGAGATCGGGGCCGGCTCGAGCTACTTCGACGCGACCCAGCCCGAGCTGTTCCAGCCGTTCTGGTCGCTCGCGATCGAGGAGCAGTTCTACCTGCTGTGGCCCCTGGCGCTCGCCGGTCTGCTCGTCGCGCTGGCCGCGGCGCGGGTGCGGGCGGGCGTGCGAGCCGCGGCCTACGTCGTGGCCGGTGCCGCGGTGCTGTCGGCGGTGCTGATGGCGGCGCTCTACGTCGCGGGTGAGGACCCGACCCGCGTGTACTACGGCACGGCGACGCACGCGTTCGGCCTGCTCGCCGGCGCGGCCGCGGCGATCGCGTGGGCCGGCGGGGTGCGGCTGCTGCCCGGGCCCCGGCTCGCGCGCTGGGTGCCCGTGGCCGGCCTGGCCGTGCTCGCGGTGCTGATGGTCACCGTCCGCGCCGAGGGTGCGTTCGCGTACCGCGGGGGCATCGCGCTCGGCTCTCTCGCGGCCCTGGCTCTGGTCACCGGGTGCGCGCAGGGCACGCCCGCGCCGGTGCTCCGGGTGCTGGAGACCCGGCCGGCGGTGTGGGTCGGCGACCGGTCCTACGGGCTCTACCTGTGGCACTGGCCGGTGATCCTGCTGGTCGCGGCCACCTTCGGGGACGTGCCCGGGTCCTCGTGGCAGTGGCGGACGCCCGTCGTCGCTCTCGTCCTCACGTTCGCGCTCGCGGCGCTCAGCCACCGCTACGTCGAGACCCCCGTGCGCCGTGACGGCCTGCGCACGGTCGTCGCCCGCGTCCGGGAGGCGCTGCGCGGCGCGGCGAGCCCGCGCCGGACCGGGGCGCGACTGGCCGCGGGAGGCGCCGCGCTGCTGGTCCTGGGCGCCGTCGTCGTGGTCGTCACCGCACCGTCCCAGACGTCGACCCAGCGCGCCGTGGAGGCCGCCCAGCGGGAGATCGAGGAACGCGCCGCGGCGGCGCCGGCGCCGGACCCGACCGCCGGCGCCCCGACGGACGACCTCACGACGGCGGCCGCGGCGGACGGGTCCGGCGTCAGCGCGTTCGGTGACTCGGTGCTCTCGGCCGCGGCGCCCACCCTGTTCACGGACCTGCCCGAGATCGACGTGGACGCCAAGCCGATCCGCAAGTGGGTCGACGCGCCGGCGCTGGTCCGCTCGGCACGCGACGCCGGCGAGCTGCGGCCCGTCGTGCTGCTGAACTTCGGCACCAACGGGGGCTTCCAGTTCGACGGCTCGCAGGCGGCCGTGGAGGAGACGCTGGACCTGATCGGTCCGGACCGTCACGTGATCATCTACACGGTCGTCGGCTACAGCTACTGGGTCCCCGAGGCGAACGACGAGCTGCGCGCCCTGGTGGCCGACCGTCCGAACGTCGAGGTCGTGGACTGGAACGGCTACGTCGCGAAGCACGCGGGCCTGCTGCACGCGGACCGGACGCACCCGAACATGGACGGCGTCGCGGCGTACTCGACGCTCCTGCAGCAGTCGCTGAGGGAGCTGCGCCGGGGCTGACGCGCGAAGCACGCCGGCCGGCGCAGGCACCCGTGGCGCGGGCACCCGTCGCGCAAGGCCGGGCCGCGGGCGACGGTCAGGCGGCGGCCGCCCACGCGGACGCCACCGCGCTGCGCACCGCCTCGTCGTCGAGCCCCGCGGCGGACAGGACCCGGTGGGCGGACGAGTCCGACAGGCGGACGGCCGCCAGCAGCAGGTGGCCGGTGTCGATCCGGCGGTGGCGCAGGCGCACCGCCTCCCGCAGCGCGACCTCGAGGAGCTTCTTGGCATCCGGGGCGAATGCGCGCGGCCGCGTGGCGGGGGCGCCGTCGAGTGCTCCCTCGCCGAACGTCGACTCGACCTGGTCCCGCACCGCCGCGAGGTCGACGCCGATCGAGGAGAGCGCCGTCGCGTCGATGCCGCCGGGTGCCTGGTCGCGCGCGAGGCGACGCAGCCCCTCGCCGTCGACGCCGCACCGGCGCAGCGCCTCGGCCGCCGGGCCGGACCCCGACACCGCGGCGACCAGGACGTGGACCGAGCCGATGCGGTCGGCGCCCAGCGCCCCGGCCTCGTCCTGGGCCCGCGTGACGGCCGCGCGTGCGTCCTTCGTGAACCGCTCGAACATCAGGCCACCCTCTTCCCGTGCTTCTTGTGCACCGCCTGGCGCGTGACCCCGAGGCAGTCGGCGATCTGCTGCCACGACCAGCCCTGCCGGCGCGCTCGCTCGACCTGGAGGTCCTCCAGCCGGTCGGCGAGCGCGCGCAGCGAGCGGATCGCCCGCAGGCCCTCCGCGGGCTCGGCGGCCCCGGCCGCGGACAGGAGCGGGTCGGTGTTCTCGGACATTCCGTCAACATAGGTTGACGCTCCGCGGATGTCAACTGGGGTTGACGGACGGTCAGGCCGTCCCGCGTGGCCAGACGCCGTTCGGGAACGCGGTGCCGGAGCCGGCCGCGGCGCCGACCTCGACGACGGCGTCGGCCGCCGCCGTCTGGGTGGCGACCAGGGCCGCGACGGCGGCCGAGACGAGGGCGGCGCTCACGGCGGCCTGCTCCACCACGAGCGCCAGTCCCGCCCAGGAGAAGACCGCCGAGCCGAGCAGGCCGATGGCCGCGATCGACGTGGCGACAAGCTTCGCGACCACCCATCCGAGCGCCAGGTAGAAGGCGCAACCGGCGACCGCGCAGGTCGCGAGCGACCGCGAGGCCGTCCTGCCGACCTCCGCCATCTGCTGGGCGGCCGGCGACTGTCCGGCGACCGCCTGCTGGTACCGGTCCGCGGCGTCACCGGACCACCACAGAGGCGCGCGCAGCGCGTCCGGCGCGACGGTCGCGGCGACGACGGACGCCGGGGACGCGACCACGTCGGTCCAGTCGTCGGCCTGGAAGTAGAACCGCAGCGGCGCCGCGATGCCCTGCGCGAGCTCCCGGATCCTGGTCGCGGTGGCGCGCGCCAGCTCGCTCAGGCGGTCGACGCACCAGCGCAGGCCGTCGGCGAGCGCGTCGGCCACCCACCACTGGCTCAGGGCCGACTCCAGCGCCGACTCGAGCCGGGCAGCGGACTGGTCGAGCAGGGCGAGGCCCGAGCGGAGCTCGGTGGTCGCTGCGGTGTAGGCGGACGGGGTGAACTGGCTCACGATGGCCTCTCCTCGGTCGTCGGTCCGGGTGCGGTGTGCGGGGCGTCAAGCCGCGGGCGTCGGGCGCCGAGCGTCCTGACGTCGAGGGTCAGTACGTGCCGGCCACGTGGTCGGCCACGGCCGCGTCGCGCTGCTCGTACGCGGTGGCGCTCGTCCGCAGCGCGTCGGCGACCTCGCCCATGACGTCGCGTCCCTCCGCGCACCGCGCCCCCACCCGGTGTGCCGCGTCGCGCGTCGTGCCCGCCATGAGCGCGAACACGCCCGCCTGCAGGCCGGTCATGCCGAGCGCCGCCGCCGCGCTCGTGATCGCGTCCAGCCGCTGTGCCTGCTCGTCCCACGTCGTCGCCTCCTGCCGCAGCGCGTCGACGACCACCTCGAGCTCGCCGCTCACGGCCGCGCTCCGGTCGTCGCTGCGGTCGTGCTGCGCCCGCCGCGCACCGGCACCGCCTCGCCCGCCGGCATCTCCCCGTCCCTCGGCATGGCTGCCCCCGTTCCCTCGACCTCGTCTGCCGTCGGCGGGCGCCCTGGCTGCCCGTCCGCAGGCACGCTAACGACGCCCGTGAGGGCGCCGAGCGGCACCGGAGAGATCTGTGGAGCGGCGCCCCGGAGCGGGGGCCGGCGTCGCGCACGCCACATCTCTCGATGTCAAGAAATGTCGGGACGGCGGCTAGCATCGGTGACGGCGCACACGGCCGCACCGAGGCCGCCGACGCGCGGTCGACGAGAGGAACTGGACCACAGTGGACCTGTTCGAGTACCAGGCACGGGACATCTTCGAGAAGCACGGCGTACCGGTGCTCGGCGGCATCGTCGCCACCACGCCGGACGAGGCGCGCACGGCCGCGCAGACGCTGCTGGGCGACCAGCCCGGCGTCGTCGTCGTGAAGGCGCAGGTGAAGACGGGCGGCCGCGGCAAGGCCGGCGGCGTCAAGCTCGCGCGCTCGGTGGACGAGGCGGCGGAGAAGGCCGGCGAGATCCTCGGCATGGACATCAAGGGGCACACCGTGCACCGCGTGATGATCGCGGCCGGCGCCCGGATCGCCAGCGAGTTCTACTTCTCGCTCCTGCTGGACCGCGCCGAGCGCCGCTACCTCGCGATGTGCTCGGTCGAGGGCGGCATGGAGATCGAGCAGCTCGCCGTCGAGCGCCCGGACGCGCTCGCCAAGGTCGCGGTGGACCCGCGGGTGGGCATCGACCAGGCGAAGGCCGACGAGATCGTCGCGGCCGCCGGCTTCGACGCGGGCATCGCGGGCCAGGTGGCCGACGTGCTGCAGAAGCTGTGGCTCGTCTACCGCGACGAGGACGCGACGCTCGTCGAGGTCAACCCGCTGGTGCTGACCGAGGAGGGCGAGGTCGTCGCGCTCGACGGCAAGGTCACCCTCGACGCCAACGCCGACTTCCGGCACGCGGACCACGCGGAGCTCGAGGACGCGGCCGCGGCCGACCCGCTCGAGGCGCGCGCCAAGGAGAAGGACCTCAACTACGTCAAGCTCGACGGCGAGGTCGGCATCATCGGCAACGGCGCGGGGCTCGTCATGAGCACGCTCGACGTCGTCGCGTACGCGGGGGAGAAGCACGGCGGCGTCAAGCCCGCCAACTTCCTCGACATCGGCGGCGGCGCCTCGGCCGAGGTCATGGCCGCGGGTCTCGACATCATCCTCACGGACCCGCAGGTCAAGTCGGTCTTCGTCAACGTCTTCGGCGGCATCACCGCGTGCGACGCGGTGGCGAACGGCATCGTCGCGGCGCTCGGCATGCTGGGCGACGAGGCGAGCAAGCCGCTCGTCGTGCGGCTGGACGGCAACAACGTGCTCGAGGGCCGCCGCATCCTCGCGGAGGCGAACCACCCGCTCGTCACGCTCGCCGACACCATGGACGGCGGGGCCGACAAGGCCGCCGAGCTGGCCAACGACTGAGCCCCCGAGACGCAGAGAAGAGCAGAACTGACATGGCGATCTTCCTCACCGAGGCCTCCAAGGTCATCGTCCAGGGCATGACCGGCTCGGAGGGCACCAAGCACACGACGCGCATGCTCGCGTCCGGCACGACCGTCGTCGGCGGCGTGAACCCGCGCAAGGCCGGCACGACGGTCGACTTCCCCGGCGACGTGCAGGTGCCGGTCTTCGGCTCCGTCGCCGAGGCGATGGCGGCCACCGGTGCCGACGTCTCCGTGATCTTCGTGCCGCCGGCCTTCACCAAGGCCGCGGTCGTCGAGGCCGTCGACGCGGGCATCCCGCTCGTGGTCATCATCACCGAGGGCGTGCCGGTCGCGGACACGGCCGAGTTCTTCGCGTACGCGCAGGAGAAGGGCGTGCGGCTGATCGGCCCGAACTGCCCCGGCCTGATCAGCCCCGGGAAGTCGAACGTCGGCATCATCCCCGCCGACATCACCGGCCCCGGCCGCATCGGCCTGGTGTCCAAGTCCGGCACGCTGACCTACCAGATGATGTACGAGCTGCGGGACCTGGGCTTCTCGTCGGCGGTCGGCATCGGCGGCGACCCGATCATCGGCACCACGCACATCGACGCGCTCGCGGCCTTCGAGGCGGACCCCGACACCGACATCATCGTGATGATCGGCGAGATCGGCGGCGACGCCGAGGAGCGCGCGGCCGCGTTCATCCGGGAGAACGTGACCAAGCCGGTCGTCGGCTACGTCGCGGGCTTCACCGCGCCCGAGGGCAAGACGATGGGCCACGCGGGCGCCATCGTGTCGGGCTCGTCGGGCACCGCGCAGGCCAAGAAGGAGGCTCTCGAGGCCGCGGGCGTCAAGGTCGGCAAGACGCCGTCCGAGACCGCAGCCCTCGCCCGGGAGCTGCTCACCCGCGCCTGATGCCCGACTCGCCGCGCGGCGTGCGCCGCTCGGCACCGGGCACCGGTGACCATGGCCCGGTGAACCTGCTGACCACGAACGCCGACGAGGCGCCGCCCCGAGCGCGCGCCTCGTCGGCGTTCTTCGTCAGCGCGCTCGACGGGTCGCCGCGCTGGGTCACGGGTGCGCTCATGGCCCTGCAGGGCGCGCTGCTCTCGCTGCTCGTCGTCGTGCTGCCCGCCGTCGCCGCGTACGTCGCGACGTCGGCGGACCCCGCGAACGAGGGGGTCGAGTGGTTCCGCTCGGTCGTCGTCGCCACCGCGCTCTGGGTCGCGGGGCACGGCGTCCCGCCCACCGTCGGCACGGTGACCGTGACCGTCGTCCCGCTCGGCGTCACGCTCCTCGCGGTGTTCGGCTGCTGGGCCTCCGCGCGCCGCTCGGGCGCGCTCGCGCGCGCCACCTACGTCGCCGGCGTCGTCACGTACGCGCTCGTCGTCGCGGTCCTCGCGCTCCTCGTCGGGACCGGCGTGGCCGGTGTCCTGCGCGGGCTCGTCGGCGGGGCGCTCGTCGCGGCCACCGGTCTCGGGCTCGGGCTCGTGGCGCGGCCGGGGTCCCCGCGGCTGCGCGTGGTGCTCGCGCCCGCGCTGCGGCGCCTGCCGCCCGCGGTGGTGACCGGACTGGGTGCCGCGACGGTCGCGTGCGCGTCCGTGGTCGGCGTCGCCGCCCTCCTGGTCGCGGGCTGGGCGTACCTGGGCCGCGGCACCGTGCAGGCGATCGCCGACGGACTGGCGCTCGACGTGCTGGGCGGCGCCGTGCTCGCGGTGGCGCAGCTGGCCTTCCTGCCGGTGCTCGTGGTGTGGGCCGTGAGCTGGCTCGCGGGGCCGGGCTTCGCGGTCGGTGCCGGGACGCACTTCGCCCCCGACGCGATGACCGGCGGAACGCTCCCCGCGGTCCCGCTCCTCGGTGCGCTCCCCGGCGCGGACGTGACCGGTGGCCCGGCGGCGTTCGCCCCGCTCGTCGTCGTCGCCGCGGGCGCGCTCGCGGGCTGGTGGCTGCACCGCGCGACGCGACGGGACCCCGCGCGCCGGGCCTGGACCGTGAGCGTCGCGTGCGTGGTCGCCGCGGCGACCTCGGGCGTCGCGGTGGCCCTCGTCGTGCACCTCGCCAGCGGCGCGATCGGCCCGGGCCGCATGGCCACCACGGGTGCGTCGGCCCTGCTCGTCGGAGCGGTCGTCGCGGGCGAGGTCCTGCTGGGCGCGCTCCTCGTCGCCGCGCCCGCCGACGCGGTGCTGCGGCGCGCCGTGGCGACGCGTCTGCGGTCGCTGGCGCACCGCGGGCGCGCCTGAGCCCCCGTCCTCAGGGACGCGTGCGGTCCTCGAGGCGCGTTCGGCGTCCTCGCGCTCGTCGTCGGCGTGCGGGCGCTCGTCGTGGCGGTGCGCGCCCGTCAGCGCGGCACGCTCACCGGGATGCTGGGCGCGGGCCTCGCGGTGTGCGCCATGTGGCTCGTGGTCTCGCTCGGCATGACGCTCATGTGGCCGGCGCAGCTCGACCGGCAGCGCTGCCTCGCGGGCGCGCTGACGATCTCCGCCCGCCAGGCGTGCGAGGCGCAGTTCGAGCAGGACCTCGACGAGTGGCGTACGCCAGGCCGGCGGCCTGCCACGGCACGGGGAAGGTGCCGGTCAGCACGGCGGCCAGGAGCAGCGCCGCGAACGTCCGGCCCAGCCGGCCCGCCCGTGCGACCTCGGCGGCGTCGGGCTCCGGCGGGTGCGGACCGGGTGCGGCGACGGGCGCCTGGCCGGGCGGCATGCCCCAGGTCGCACCGGGGACGACGCCGTGGACGTCACGCCCCGCGTCGCCGGGGGCGGTGGCACCGTGCGCGTCCTCGGGGACGGCACCGTGGTCGGCACCCGGGGCGCGCGAGACCGGCGGCGCCGGCTCGTCGGGCCGGCGCGTCGGCGGGTCGTCCGGCGGCGCGTACGGGTTGCTCACCCGCACATTCTCGCCCAGACCGGCCGTGCCCCGCCGCCCCGGCCCGTCTTCGCGTCCGGGCGTGGACGCTCAGGCGGGCGCCGACGTGGCGGCGCGCTCGCTCCACCAGGCGACGGTCTCGTCGACCACCCGGTCCCAGGGGGTGGGGGTCAGCCCGAGCAGGCGCTCGGACGCGCTGGAGTCGACGACGAAGGGCGCGTCGAACTGGTAGCGCATCCGGTTGACCTCACGCAGCTGGCCGATCACGAGGCCGGCCAGCCCGAGCACGGGCCGCGGCACGGGGGCGATGCGCGGCACCGGTCGGCCCGCGCGCGCCGCGAGGCGCTCGGCGAGCTGACGGTAGGTCAGCGGTGCCCCCGTCGGGGCGAGCACGGGCCGCCCCCACGCCGCGGGCGTCACCGCGGCCGCCGCGAGGGCGGCGACGTAGTCCGGCAGGTAGGTCCAGGAGTGCGGCTGGTCCGGGTCGCCGACGGGGCGCAGCACGCCGCCGCGCAGCACCGGCTCGAGCAGGCGCGCCCCCGCGTGGGCGTCGCCCGTCGCGTACGGGCCGAGGTAGTCCGACGCCCGGACCTCGACCACGCGCAGGCCGTCCGCCCGGCCGCGCTCGACGGCCTGCTGCCACATCGTCGCGCGGACGCGGCCCTTGCTCTCCTCGGTGAGGAGCGGGGTGTCCTCGCGCATCACGCCGCTGCCCTCGCCGTACCCGTAGAGGTTCCCGGCGACGACCAGGACGGCGCCGGCGGCGCTCGCGGCCTCCATCGCGGCGCCGTGCAGGGCGGGCCACAGCGCCGGCCAGCGGTCGTAGCGGGGGTTGGCGCACTGGTACAGCGCCGCGGCGCCGTGCACCACCGCGGCGAGCGCGGCGGGGTCGGCGGCGTCGGCGGCGACGTGCGTGAACGGACCGCGCTGCGCGGGGCGGGTGCCGCCCGACGCCCCGGTGCGCGACACGACGACGACCTCGTGGCCCGCCTCGCCCAGCAGGCGGGCGAGCGACGTCCCGACGGGACCCTTGCCGATGACGACGTGGCGGTTCATGGTGTGCTCCCGGCTGTTGTGTGAGCAGTGCTCTCGAATGTGAGCAATGCTCTCCGTGGACGCCCGCCGTGTCAAGAGCAGTGTTCGCCGAGGTGATCGGTGCTCTCATCGGCGATGATCGGACCATGCCGAGCACGCACGACGCCCCGTCCACCCCCCGCGCTCGCGCCCGCGCCGCCTTCGAGGCGGACCTGCTCGCGGCGGCGCGGGCGCGCATCGCCGACGAGGGCGCGGCCCAGCTCTCGCTGCGCGCCGTGGCCCGCGACCTCGGGGTCGCGTCCTCCGCGATCTACCGCTACGTCGCTTCCCGGGACGCGCTGCTGACGCTGCTCGTCGTCGAGGCGTACGACGAGGTCGGGGAGGCGTGCGAGCGCGCGCTCGCGGACGCGGCCGCAGCGGGGCGGTCGTCCGGCGAGCGGTGGGTGGCGATCGGCCGGGCGTTCCGTGCCTGGGCGGTGGGGAACCGGCACTCCTACGCGCTGGTCTACGGCACGCCCGTGCCGGGCTACGTCGCGCCGCAGGACACCGTCGCGCACGCGAGCCGGACCTGGGCGGCGATCGGCAGCGTGCTGGTGCACGCCCACGCGGCCGGCGAGATCACGTCGGCGCCGCCCGACGCCCGGTCGGCGGGCCTCGTCGAGCCCGGCGTCCTGGCGATGGCGGCGGGGCTCGGGGACGGCTCCGGCGCGCTGGACGACGCGGAGCTCGCGGCGCTCGTCGTCCGGTCACTGACCATGTTCGAGTCGCTCGTCGGCGCCGTGGCGGCCGAGCTCTTCGGCCACCTGGCCGGCGTGGTGACCGACCGGGCGCGCGCCTTCGACCTCACGCTCGCGAGCGTCGCGGCAGGCGTCGGGCTCCCGGTGGCGCTGGACGGCTAAGATGGGCGAGGCCGTGACTGGCGAAGGTGGGACCGACCACCGGGGAGCGGCTGAACGTCCCTGCAGCGCACCGCCCGCCTGGGTGCCTGGGTCCCACCTCGATGCCGACCCAGGAGTGTGCCGTGAGCGCCGTCCCCAGCACCGCCCCGTCCGACAGCACCGCCCCGTCCGCCACTGCGTCCGACCCGGCGTCGCCGCAGACCCGTCGGCCCGTGCGCCGCGCGCTGGTCTCGGTGTACGACAAGACCGGCCTCGTCGAGCTCGCCACCGCGCTGCACGCGGCCGGCGTGGGGCTGGTGTCGACCGGCTCGACCGCGGCGACCATCGCGGGCGCGGGCGTCCCGGTCACCAAGGTCGAGGAGCTCACCGGGTTCCCCGAGTGCCTCGACGGGCGCGTCAAGACCCTGCACCCGCGGGTGCACGCGGGGATCCTCGCGGACACGCGCCGCCCCGAGCACGTCGCGCAGCTCGACGAGCTGGGCGTGGCGCCGTTCGAGCTCGTCGTCGTGAACCTGTACCCGTTCACCGCCACGGTCGCGTCCGGCGCGGGGCCCGACGAGTGCGTCGAGCAGATCGACATCGGCGGGCCGTCGATGGTGCGCGCCGCGGCCAAGAACCACCCGAGCGTCGCGGTCGTCGTCGACCCGGCGCGGTACCTCGACGTGACCGCCGCGGTCGCCGGCGGTGGGTTCACGCTCGCGCAGCGCCGAGCGCTCGCGGCGCAGGCGTTCGCGCACACGGCCGCCTACGACACCGCCGTGGCCGGCTGGTTCGCCCAGGCGTACGCGCCCGACGAGACCGCGACCGGCTCCGGCTTCGGGGCCGTCGTCGGGGCGCAGTGGACCCGCGGCGACGTGCTGCGGTACGGCGAGAACCCGCACCAGGCGGCCGCGCTGTACCTGTCCGAGCAGGGCGCTGCGGGCCAGGGCCTCGCGGGGGCGACGCAGCTGCACGGCAAGGCCATGAGCTACAACAACTACGTCGACGCGGACGCGGCGTGGCGTGCGGCGCACGACCACGGCGACGTCCCGACCGTCGCGATCATCAAGCACGCGAACCCCTGCGGCATCGCCGTGGGCGCGGACGTCGCCGACGCGCACGCCCGGGCCCACGCGTGCGACCCGGTCTCCGCGTACGGCGGCGTCATCGCCACCAACCGCCGCGTGACGCTCGCGGCGGCGCAGCAGATCGCGCCGGTGTTCACCGAGGTGGTCGTGGCGCCCGGGTTCGACGAGGACGCGCTCGCGCTGCTGACGCAGAAGAAGAACGTCCGCCTGCTCGTCGTCGACGCCCCGCCGGCGGCGACCGTGGAGTCGCGGCCGATCTCCGGTGGCCTCCTGGTCCAGCTGGTCGACCGCGTGGACGCCCCTGGTGACGACCCGACCACGTGGACGCTGGCGACCGGCGAGGCAGCCGACGACGCGACGCTGCGCGACCTGGCGTTCGCGTGGCGCGCGGTGCGCGCGGTGAAGTCGAACGCGATCCTGCTCGCGGCCGACGGCGCGTCGGTCGGCGTCGGCATGGGCCAGGTGAACCGCGTCGACTCCTGCCGTCTCGCGGTCGAGCGCGCGAACACCGGCGGCGCCGAGCGCGCCCGCGGCGCGGTCGCGGCCTCGGACGCGTTCTTCCCGTTCGCCGACGGCCTCCAGGTGCTGCTCGACGCCGGTGTGCGCGCCGTGGTCCAGCCGGGCGGGTCGGTGCGCGACGAGGAGGTCGTCGCGGCCGCGGCCGCCGCCGGCGTCACGCTCTACCTGACCGGCACGCGTCACTTCGCGCACTGAGGGCCGGGCGGGAGCCCCAGCACGGACGTCAAGGCCCCCGCGCTCGACGAGCGCGCGGGGGCCTCGACGCGTCAGACCCGCAGCGGCCGGTCCGGGTCGGCGACGACGGCGCGCGCCAGGGTGGGCAGCGCCGGCCCGGTGAACAGCCTCCGGGCGGCGCCGACGTCCCGCGGCCGGTCGACGGTCAGCACGCCCGTGACGGTGTCCGCGCCCGGGCGGTACCAGACCGCGGTCCAGCCGCCCGCCGCGGGGTCGCCGCGCAGCACGACGTCGTCGTCCCGCGCCGGCTGGCCGAACAGGGTGAGGTCGCGGCCGAGCTGGGTGGAGAACACGTAGGGCGCCCGGTCCGGCAGGGCGCCCGAGCCGGGCACGAGCAGGTCGTCGACGAGGGTGGCCGGGTCGCGCAGCGCGCCGTCCCAGTGGCCGCCGGGCACCCACCCGTGCCGCGCGGAGCGGCGCAGCGTCACGTCGCCGACCGCGCGCACGTGCCGGGGGGCGCCGAGGACGGCGAAGCCCTCGTCGACCCGCAGCGCGCCGTCGGGCTCGCGCGGCAGCGCGTCGCCGACCCACCCGGTCGCGGGCCGCGCGCCGACCGCCGCGAGCACGACGTCCGCGCGCAGCGTGCTGCCGTCGCCGAGCGTGACCCCGTCGGGGCGCACGGCCGCCACGGTGGCGCCGGTGCGCAAGCGGATGCCGTGCTCGTCGTACCAGGCGACCGTCAGGGCGCCCACGCGCTCGCCGAGGGCGCCCGCGAGCGGCGCCGCCCCCGCCTCGACGACCTCGACGTGCACGCCCGCGCGCGCGGCGACGCCCGCGACCTCCGCGCCCACCCAGCCCGCGCCCACGACGACGAGCCGGTCACCCGGGCGCAGGCGCTCGCGCAGCCGCGCCGCGTCGGCCGCGGTGTGCAGCACCTCCGCGTCGGACCAGGCGGAGGGTCGGGCCGCGTGGGCGCCGCTGGCGACGACGAGCACGTCCGCGTGGTGCTCGTCGCGCTCGGTCCGGACCCGGACGCCGTCCGCGGTCACGGTGAGACCGGTCGCGGGCGACGCGAGGTCCACGTGGTCGGCGAGCTCCGCCAGGTCCACCCCGACCTCCTGCGCCAGCCACGCGGGAGTCGACCGGTCGAGGAGGTGCTTGGACAGCGGCGGACGGTCGTAGGGCGGCACGCCCTCGGCGCCCAGCACCCGGACGTGGCCGGCGAAGCCGGCGCCGCGCAGGGCGCCCACGGTCTGCGTCGCGGCCAGGCCCGCGCCCACGACCAGGACCGAACGGGGGTGCGGGCTCGGACGTGGGGGAGGCGTGGGGCTCACCGGGCAACGGTAGTCTCAGCCGTCGGGAGGACGGGATCGATGGTCGAGAAGAGTGTGCGCGAGCCCGTCGGCGACGACGCGGTGGCGCAGGACGACGCGCCTGATGGCGAGCTCGACGCGGCGCAGCAGCCGCTCGACCCGCGGGCGATCGCGCGCGCGTCGCTCCAGGCGTCCCGCAACGCGTCGTTGTGGTGGACCGCGACGGGCGTCGTGCTCGCGTGCGCGGTCGCGCTCGTCGTCGGCACCGACGCCGGGGCGTTCACGCTCGCCGGCGTCCTCGCGGCCTGCGCGGTGGTGCGGGGCGTGCGGCCCTCGCCCGGGCCGGTCGCGCTGTCCGTGCGCTCCAAGACGATCGACGTCGCGGTGCTCGGCTTCCTCGCGGCGCTGCTCGCGGTGCTGGCGGCGCTGCTGCCGTCCGTCGGCGTCTGAGCGCCCGCGGCGCCCGGCAGACGCGCAGGAGGCCCGGGTCGTCCCGGGCCTCCTGCGGTCGTCAGGCTGTGCGCCCTCAGGCGGCGCGTCTCAGGCGGTGCGCTCCTCGACGACGACGACGTCCTCCTGCGTGACGTAGACGTCGTCCTCCTCGAGCAGGTTGTCCTGCTCCGGAGGCTCCGCGGCGAACGCGCGGTAGACGATGCCGGCGAGCGCGGCACCGAGCAGCGGGCCGACGAAGAAGACCCACAGCTGCTTCCACGCCCACGACTCGGCGAAGATCGCGGCGGCGAGCGAGCGGGCCGGGTTGAGCGACGCGTTCGTGACCGGCATGGCGACCAGGATGAGCGCGGTCAGGGTCAGGCCGATGACGATCGGGGCGATCTTGGAGTCCGCGCGCCGGTCCGTGACGCCCAGGATGACGCCCACGAACACGGCCGTGACGACGAGCTCGACGAGGATCGCGGCGAACAGCGAGAACTCCGCCTGGTTGGTCGACGCGGTGCTGAGCGGCGAGTGCTCGCCGTAGCCGTTCGCCAGCCCGCTGAAGAACGAGCGCACGCTCGGGTCCTCCTGCACCACGAGGGCGGGGAGCGCGGACGGCACCGCGATGAAGACCACCGCCGCGCCGAGCGCGCCACCGACCAGCTGGACCAGCCAGTAGGGGAGCACGTCGCGCCAGGAGGTGCGGCCGGCGATCGCGGCACCCAGCGTGACCGCCGGGTTGAAGTGCCCGCCGGAGATGTGGCCGACGGCGGCGGCGCCACCGATCACGGCGATGCCGAACGCGAGGGCGACGGCCAGGCCGCTGCCACCGCCGATCGCGCCGAGACCGGCGTAGAGCGCGACCCCGAGGCCCGCGAGGACGAGGAAGAAGGTGCCGAACAGCTCGGCGCCGAGGCGGCCGACGAGGCTGGGCCCGTCCACGACGACGGTGCCGGCGGGGACGACGTACGCGTCGAGCGCGGGCTCGGGCTGCGGTGCCGGCGCGGGAGCCGAGGGCGGCGCGGCGGGCGCGGCGGCCGCCGCGGGCGCGGGAGCCGGTGCCGGGGCGACGGGCTCAGCGGCCGGTGCCGGGGCGACGCTCTCGGCGGCCGGCGTGGACGCGACGGGCTCCTGCGGCTCGGCGGCGCCGGGGGTGGGGTCCTGGGACATGGCGATCCTGTCGTTGGGTCGGGTGGTTCGCGTGCCAGCATGCCAGCAGATGCCGTGCGTGGCGGCCGTTGCGGGCCGGCATCTCGAGGTCTGATCTGCCCGTTTCCGTGCGGATCGCGCCCGTCGTGGTCGCGGCGCCCCGCCCGAGCGGGGAGATCTCTCGACGTCGAGTAATCTTGGGGAGGCCCAGAACCCATCAAGGAGACCCCGCATGGCGAAGATCAAGGTCGTCGGCCCGGTCGTCGAGCTCGACGGCGACGAGATGACGCGCATCATCTGGCAGTTCATCAAGGACCGCCTCATCCACCCCTACCTCGACGTGGACCTGCGCTACTACGACCTGTCGATCGAGAACCGCGACGCGACGGACGACCAGGTCACGATCGACGCGGCGCACGCCATCCGCGAGCACGGCGTCGGCGTCAAGTGCGCGACGATCACGCCCGACGAGGCGCGCGTCGAGGAGTTCGGCCTGAAGAAGATGTGGGTCTCGCCCAACGGCACGATCCGCAACATCCTCGGCGGCGTCGTCTTCCGTGAGCCGATCATCATCTCGAACATCCCGCGCCTGGTCCCGGGCTGGAACAAGCCGATCATCATCGGGCGTCACGCCCACGGCGACCAGTACAAAGCGACCAACTTCAAGGTCGCCGGCGCCGGCACGCTGACGCTCACGTTCACGCCCGCGGACGGCTCCGAGCCCATCCAGCAGCAGGTCGTCACCTACCCGGAGGCGGGCGGCGTGGCGATGGGCATGTACAACTTCAACGAGTCGATCCGCGACTTCGCGCGCGCCTCGTTCGCGTACGGCCTGCAGCGCGGCTACCCCGTGTACCTCTCGACGAAGAACACGATCCTCAAGGCCTACGACGGCGCCTTCAAGGACATCTTCCAGGAGGTGTTCGACGCCGAGTTCAAGGCGGAGTTCGACGCCGCCGGCCTGACCTACGAGCACCGCCTGATCGACGACATGGTCGCCGCGGCGATGAAGTGGGAGGGCGGCTACGTCTGGGCCTGCAAGAACTACGACGGCGACGTGCAGTCCGACACGGTCGCGCAGGGCTTCGGGTCGCTGGGCCTCATGACGTCCGTCCTCATGACCCCGGACGGCAAGACGGTCGAGGCCGAGGCGGCGCACGGCACGGTCACGCGCCACTACCGTCAGCACCAGGCGGGCAAGCCGACGTCGACCAACCCGATCGCGTCGATCTTCGCGTGGACCGGCGGCCTCAAGCACCGCGGCAAGCTGGACGGCACGCCCGAGGTCACGCAGTTCGCCGAGACGCTCGAGGACGTCGTCATCACGACCGTCGAGAGCGGCAAGATGACCAAGGACCTCGCGCTCCTGGTCGGCCCGGACCAGCCGTGGCTCACCACGGAGGAGTTCCTGGCCGCGCTCGACGAGAACCTCGCGGCGCGCCTCGCCTGAGCCGCACCCCGCGTCACCACGAGACGCCGTCGCCCTGCCGGGGCGGCGGCGTCTCGTCGTCGGGACCGGTCTCCCGACGAGCGCCCGGCGCGCCGCGTTTGCGGCTGGACGCCTGTCCGGCAGAAGATCTGCTCATGCCGGCCGGACCCGTGGACGCACCGCAGGTGCCCGACCGCGTCGAGCGGCTGCGACCCGAGCAGCTCGGCGCGGCCGCCGACGTGCTCGCCGCCGCGCTCGCGGAGGACCCCGGCTTCCGGCACCTGTTCCCGGACCCGCGGCGGCGCGAGCACGAGCTGCGCGGCCTGTACCGGATGACGCTGACGGACACGCTGCGCCACGGGCACGTCTTCGTCACGGTCCTCGACGGCCGGATCACGGGGGCCGTGGCGCTCTACGCCCCGGGCGCGTACCCGATGTCCACGGCGCGCTGGTGGCGGCTCGCGGGCCGGATCGCGGCGCTCGCGCTGCGGACCCGCACGCACGCGCTGGGTCTCATCCGGTTCGGTGACCTCACGGCCGAGGGCGTGCCGCGCGACGCCTGGTACGTCGAGGCTCTCGGCGTCCACCCGGACCGTCAGCTCCAGGGCCGCGGCAAGCGGCTCATGGCCCAGGTGTTCGCGCTGATCGACACCGAGGGCGGCCTCGGCTACCTCGAGACGACGAAGCCCGAGAACGTGGCGTACTACACGGCGCTCGGCTACGAGTCCGTGCGTGAGCCGATCGCGCTCGCGGCCAGCGGCCCGCACATCTACCCGATGCGGCGGGCGCGGGTCGCGGCCCGTGGTCCGCAGCGCGAGCCCCTGGCCGTCTGAGCGCGCGACCGACGAAGCGGAGCGGGCCCGAGCAGCGCCGCGCTGCGCCTGCGTCGCGCGGCGGTCGCAGGGTAGGTTCGCGGGAGGGCGCGAGCTCGCAGCGCCCGTGCCGGATGCCGAGCGAAGGAGCAGCACGTGCCCGACCCCACGCCTGTCGTCGTCACCGTCACCGGCGCTGCCGGGCAGATCGGCTACGCGCTGCTGTTCCGCATCGCGTCGGGCGCCATGCTCGGCCCGGACACCCCGGTGCGGCTGCGCCTCCTGGAGGTCCCGCAGGCCGTCCAGGCCGCCGAGGGCACCGCGATGGAGCTCGACGACTGCGCCTTCCCGCTGCTCGCGGGCATCGACGTGCTCGACGACGCGCGCGCGGCCTTCGACGGCACGAACGTCGCGCTGCTGGTCGGCGCGCGGCCCCGGACCGCCGGCATGGAGCGCGGGGACCTCCTCTCCGCCAACGGCGGCATCTTCAAGCCGCAGGGCGAGGCGATCAACGCCGGCGCCGCGGACGACATCAAGGTGCTCGTCGTCGGCAACCCGGCCAACACCAACGCCTACATCGCGGCGGCGCACGCGCCCGACGTGCCGAAGGACCGGTTCACGGCGATGACGCGCCTCGACCACAACCGCGCGCTGGCCCAGCTCGCGGCGCGCACCGGCAGCCACGTCGACGACATCCGTCACCTGACGATCTGGGGCAACCACTCGGCCACGCAGTACCCGGACCTCACGCACGCCACCGTGCGCGGCACGGCGGCGACGGAGCTCGTGGACCCCGAGTGGGTCGAGCGCACCTTCATCCCGACCGTCGCCAAGCGCGGCGCGGCGATCATCGAGGCGCGCGGCGCGTCCTCGGCCGCGTCGGCCGCGAACGCCGCGATCGACCACGTGCACACGTGGGTCACCGGCACGCGCGCCGACGACTGGACCTCCGCGGGCGTCGTCTCCGACGGCTCGTACGGCGTGCCGGAGGGCCTGGTCTCGTCGTTCCCCGTGACCTCGACGGGTGGCGCCTGGGCGATCGTCCCCGGCCTCGAGGTCGACGAGGCGTCGCGTGCGCGGATCGACGCCTCGGTCGCCGAGCTGGTCGAGGAGCGGGAGGCCGTGCGGGCCCTCGGGCTCGTCTGAGCCCGGAGCCGGCTGGTGCGCCTCGCGGTCCGGGTACGGCCCGGGGCGTCGCGCACGCGCGTCGGCAGTGAGCACGCGGGAGCCCTCGTCGTCGCCGTAGGTGCGCGCGCGGTCGACGGCGCCGCGACCGAGGCGGCGCTGACCGCCCTCGCGGAGGCGCTGGGCGTCCGACGGAGGCACGTGCGGCTCGTCACGGGCGCGACGAGCCGCGACAAGGTGGTCGAGGTCGACGGCGACGACCGGCAGCTCGCGACGGTGGTCGCGCGCCTGCTCGTCGGCTGACGCCGCCCGCGAGGGTCAGCCCAGCTCGCGTCGCACGACCCAGCGGTCGCGGCCCCCGCTGTGGCCCGTGGTCTCGGAGACGACCGTGAAGCCGGCGTCCTCGAACAGCCGCGTGGTGCCGACGTACCCGGAGATGAGGTCCACCCGCTCGCCCGGCGGCACGGCCACGGGGTAGCCCTCCACCACCGGCGCCCCGTGCGCGGCGGCGTGCGCCACGGCCCCGGCGAGCAGGTGGTGCATGAGACCTCGCCCGCGGTGGCCGGCGCGGACCACGAAGCACACGATGCTCCACGCGTCCCGCTCGTCGACCCGCGGGATGGTCCGGGAGGCGAGCAACCGGCGGTAGGACGAGCGAGGGGCGACCGAGCACCAGCCCACCGCCTCGTCGTCCACGTAGGCGAGGACGCCCGGGCCGGGCTCCGTCCCGCACGCGTCGCGCATGTACGCCGGGCGGTCCTCGTTCGCGACGCGGCTGTCCCGGTACGCCATGCACCAGCACCCGCGCCCGCCGGGCTTCTTCACCCCGACGACCTCCGCGAAGTCGTCGAAGCGCCCGACCGCGGAGCGGACGACGACGTCGGCGGGGCGCAGCGGCGGGAGCGGCGGGCGAGGCATGCCCCGACCGTAGGACGAGGGACCGACATCCACCGGTTCGCCCGGGATCGACCTCCGCCGATCTCGCAACCGAACTGCAACATCCCCGATCCTTGCTGCAACTTGCTGCAAGCCGATACGGTCTGCCCAGCCGCCCGTGACACAGGGGTCACGGGGGCGACGAAGGAGTCCCCCATGCCGGTCAGCGACACCCGCGCCCGCCGTCTCACCGCGTTCCTCACCACGCTCGCCGTCGGCGCCACCGGTGCCGTCGCCGTCCTCCTGCCCGGCGCCCCCGCCGCGGCGGCCGCCACGTCCGTCGCCCTGGTGGGTGACGTGCAGGCCGAGCTCGGCTGCAGCGACGACTGGCAGCCCGAGTGCGCAGCGACCGAGCTCGCCCCGGTCGGCGACGGCACGTTCACGGCCGACCTCACGTTCCCCGAGGGGACCTGGCAGATCAAGGTCGCGCTCGACGACGCGTGGACCACGTCCTACGGCATCGACGGGACCGCGGACAACAGCCCGCTCGTCGTCGGTGGCGACACCCCGATCCGCGTGACCTACGACGACGCCACGCACCGCACGTCGCTCGCGCCGCTGGCCCTGGCGGGCGACGCGGACGAGTCCGACGACGAGGTCGTCGCGGAGCCCGTGCGCGACCCCGCCGCCGGGCAGAGCTTCTACTTCGTCATGACCGACCGGTTCGCCAACGGCGACGAGTCGAACGACACGGGCGGCCTCACGGGGGACCGCCTCGCGACCGGCTTCGACCCGACCGACAAGGGCTTCTACGAGGGCGGCGACCTGGCCGGCCTGCGTGAGCAGCTCGACTACATCGAGGGCCTGGGCACGACCGCGATCTGGCTCACGCCCTCGTTCCAGAACCGTCCGGTGCAGGGCACGGGCGCGGGCGCGTCGGCCGGCTACCACGGGTACTGGGTCACGGACTTCACGCAGATCGACCCGCACCTGGGCACCAACGCGGAGCTCGAGGAGCTGATCGACGACGCGCACACGCGCGGCATCGACGTGTACTTCGACATCATCACCAACCACACGGCCGACGTGATCGACTACGCCGAGGGCGAGTACGACTACGTCGACCAGGCCACCGCGCCGTACACGGACGCGGCCGGCGAGGAGTTCGACCCGGCCGACTACGCGGGCACCGACGACTTCCCGGAGCTCGACCCCGCGACCTCGTTCCCGTACACGCCCGTCGTCGACCCGGCGGACGCCGACGTCAAGGTGCCGGCCTGGCTCAACGACGTCACCAAGTACCACAACCGCGGGAACTCGACCTACAGCGGCGAGTCGACGACGTACGGCGACTTCTCGGGCCTCGACGACCTGATGACCGAGGACCCCGAGGTCGTCGACGGCTTCGTGGACGTCTACAACGGCTGGGTCGACCTGGGCGTCGACGGCTTCCGGATCGACACCGCCAAGCACGTGAACTTCGAGTTCTGGGAGGACTTCACGGCGGGCGTCACGCAGCACGCGGAGAGCGTCGGCAACGACGACTTCTTCATGTTCGGCGAGGTCTACGACGCCGACCCGGTCAAGCTCGCGCCGTACGTGCGCGACACCGACATGAACGCGGTGCTCGACTTCACCTTCCAGTCGGCGGCGACGAACTTCGCGAAGGGCGGCTCCGCGGCGGGCCTCAAGGCGCTGTTCGCGGGCGACGACCGCTACACCACGGCCACGTCCAACGCGCAGGCGCTGCCCACGTTCCTCGGGAACCACGACATGGGCCGCGTCGGGTACTTCCTCGCGGGCACGTCGCAGGCGGAGCGGCGGTCCGCGCTCGCGCACGACCTCATGTACCTGACGCGCGGTCAGCCGGTGGTCTACTACGGCGACGAGCAGGGCTTCGCCGGCACCGGCGGGGACAAGGACGCGCGCCAGTCGCTGTTCGCCACGCAGGTGGACTCCTACGCCGACCAGCCGCTGCTCGACGGCACGACGCTGGGCTCGCAGGACCGCTACGACACCGACAGCGTGCTCTACCGGCACATCGCGGAGCTCGCCGAGCTCCGTGAGACGCACCCGGCGCTGGCCACGGGCGCGCAGGTCGAGCGGTACGCGTCGGGCTCGGTCTACGCGTTCTCCCGGATCGACCCCGACGAGCGCGTCGAGCACGTGGTCGCCGCGAACAGCGGGACCACCGCCGCGACGGTCACGGTCGACTCGCTCACGCCGGGCGCGACGTTCGCCGCGCTCTACGGCACCGACGGCGACGTCACGGCCGCCCCCGACGGCTCGGTCGAGCTCACGGTGCCCGCGCTGGGCGCCGTGGTGCTCGTCGCGGACCGTGAGGTGGGCGCGCCGGCCGAGGCGGGCGAGCTGACCGTGTCCGCACCGGCCGCCGGCGCGGGCCTGTCGGGCACCGTCGAGGTCGCGGCCGACGTGGCCGACGACGTGTGGAGCCAGACGTCGTTCGCCTACCGGCTGGTGGGCGACGACGCGTGGACCGCGCTGGGCACGGCGGAGACGACGAGCCCGCGGGTCTACCTCGACACGGCCGACCTCGCGGACGGCTCGCTGCTCGAGCTGCGCGCGGTGAGCGTCGACGCGGCCGGCCACCGGTCCGCGGCCTCGTCGTACGCGGCCGTGGGACGTGCGGTGGACGGCGTGGTCGACGAGGACCCGGGCGACGGCGACCTGCTCGTCACCCTTCCCGGCACGCACCAGGTGGACATGGGGTGCACGGGCAACTGGGCGCCGGACTGCGAGGCGTCGGCGCTGACCAAGCGCGCGGACGGCGTCTACGCCGGCACGTGGACGCTGCCCGCGGGCGACTACGAGTACAAGGTCGCGGTCGGTGGCAGCTGGACCGAGAACTACGGCAAGGGCGGGGTGCGCGACGGTGCCAACCTGACGTACACGCTGACGGCGTCGACGAAGGTCACGTTCTACTACGACCCGGTCACGCACTGGTTCACCTCGACGGCCGAGGGGCCGATCGTCACCGCGCCCGGGAACTACCAGTCCGAGGCCGGCTGCGCGGGCGACTGGGCGCCGGACTGCCTGGCGACCTGGCTGCAGGACCCGGACGGCGACGGCACCTACACGCTCACGGTCGCGGACCTGCCGGAGGGCGCGTACGAGGCCAAGGCCGCGCACGGCCTCGGCTGGGCGGAGAACTACGGGGTCGACGGCGTGCCGGGCGGGGCGAACTACGCGTTCGTCGTGCCGGGCGGCAAGCCCGTGACCTTCACGTACGTCCTGGCGACGCACGTCCTGACGATCGAGGTCACGGACCCGCCGCTCCCCGGCCTGAACCAGCTGTACGGGCACCTGGTCGACACCTCGACCGTCGCCGTCCCGGCGTCCTGGGTGCCGGACGGCGCGGCCCCGGACGACTTCGTCTACCGCCTGCACCAGTCCCGCACGGCGTCGCTCGAGGTGAGCGACGGGGAGGTGGTCGGGGCGACGACGAGCGTCGAGCTCCCCGTCGTCGCCGGCGGGCTGACCGGGGCGCAGCTGACCCGGTTCCCGGCGCTGCGCGGCTACGTCGCGCTGCGCGTCCCGGAGGGCACGCCGGTGAAGTGGCTGCTGACGGGCGAGCTGCTGGTGACGCAGGAGGACGCCGAGGGCGTGCTCGTCGCCGCGTCGGGTCTGCAGCTCGCGGGCGTCCTGGACGACCTGTACGCGGCCAAGGTGAAGAACAAGCCCATGGGGCTGAAGTTCACGAAGACCGGCCGGCCGCAGTTCTCGCTGTGGGCGCCGACGGCGCAGGACGTCGACCTGCTGGTGTGGCCGGGCGGTGACACGTCGAAGGACCCGGTCGTCAAGGCGGCGACCCTGTGGTCCGACGGCCGGTGGACGACGAACGGCGAGGTCGCCTGGCGGGGAGCTCCCTACCGGTGGCGCGTCACGGTGTACGCGCCGACGGTCGACCGGCTGGTCGTCAACGAGGTCACCGACCCGATGTCGACCGCGCTCACGCTGAACTCGACCCACTCGGTCGTCGTCGACCTCGCGGACCCGGCGTACCGGCCGGCCGGCTGGTCGAGGACGGCGCAGCCGGTGGTCGACCCGGTCGAGCAGACGATCTACGAGCTGCACGTGCGGGACTTCTCGATCGGCGACACGTCCGTGCCGGCGTCACGTCGCGGCACGTACCTCGCCTTCGGGTACCCGACGAGCACGGGCATGACCCACCTGCGCGAGCTCGCGGACGCCGGTATGACGACGGTGCACCTGCTGCCGACGTTCGACCTCGCCACGATCGAGGAGGACCGGAGCAAGCAGGAGTCACCCGACTGCGACCTCGAGCAGTACGCACCGGACTCCGACGAGCAGCAGGCGTGCGTCACGGCGGTCGCCGACGCCGACGGCTACAACTGGGGCTACGACCCGCTGCACTGGGGCGTTCCCGAGGGGTCCTACGCGACCAAGGCGACCGGCGGTGCGCGCGTGAGCGAGTTCCGCACCATGGTCGGTGCGCTGCACAAGGCCGGCCTGCAGGTGGTCCTGGACCAGGTGTTCAACCACACCGCGGCCAGCGGGCAGGACGAGAGGTCGGTGCTCGACCGCGTGGTGCCCGGCTACTACCAGCGGCTGGACGCGTCCGGGAAGGTCACGACCTCGACCTGCTGCCAGAACGTGGCCACGGAGAACCGGGTCGCGCAGAAGGTCATGGTCGACACCGTGGTCCGCTGGGCCAAGGACTACAAGGTCGACGGGTTCCGGTTCGACCTCATGGGCCACCACTCGGTGCGCAACATGAACGAGATCCGCCGCGCGCTGGACAGGCTCACGGTGAAGAAGGACGGCGTCGACGGCAGGAAGGTCTACCTGTACGGCGAGGGCTGGGACTTCGGCGAGGTGGCGGGCAACGCGCTGTTCAGGCAGGCCAAGCAGGGCCAGCTCGACGGCACCGGCATCGGCACGTTCTCCGACCGGCTGCGCGACGCCGTGCGCGGCGGTGGCCCGTTCGACGACGACCCGCGGGTCCAGGGCTTCGGCTCGGGGGCGTCGACCGACCCGAACGGCGCCGCGGTCAACGGTGACGCCGCCGAGCAGCTCGCCCGGGTGCAGCACCAGGCCGACCTGGTCCGCCTGGGGCTGGCCGGCAACCTGCGGGACTACACGTTCACGACGAGCGACGGGCAGGAGTCGAGGGGCGACGAGATCGACTACAACGGCGCGCCCGCCGGCTACGCGTCGCAGCCCGCCGAGGTGGTCACGTACGTCGACGCGCACGACAACGAGACGCTGTGGGACTCCCTGACGCTCAAGCTGCCGACGGACACCCCGATGGCGGACCGCGTGCGGATGAACACGCTGTCGCTGGCCACGACGACGTTCGCCCAGACGCCGAGCTTCTGGCACGCGGGCGCCGAGCTGCTGCGCAGCAAGTCGCTGGACCGCAACAGCTACAACTCGGGCGACTGGTTCAACGCGCTCGACCTGTCCGGCCAGGACAACGGGTTCGGCCGGGGGCTGCCGCCGGCGGCGGACAACGAGGCGAAGTGGCCGTTCATGCAGCCGCTGCTCGCCGACCCGTCGCTCAAGCCCACGCCGCAGGACATCGCCACCGCGGAGGACGGCGCGCTGGACCTGCTGCGCCTGCGCTCGTCGTCGCGGCTGTTCCACCTGGGGACCGCGGACCTGATCGAGGACCGCGTCACCTTCCCGGGCAGCGGGGCGGACGCCACGCCCGGCGTCGTCGTCATGCAGATCGACGACCCGGCCGCGGCCGGGTACGACGTGGACGCGGCGTACGAGCGCGTGCTCGTCGTCCTCAACGCGTCCGACGAGGCGACCACCCAGACGGTGCCCGGCCTCGCGCGGCACCAGCTGGTGCTGCACCCGGTCCAGGCGGCGGGCAGCGATGCGGTGGTGCGGACGACGACGTGGGCCAAGGCCACGGGCGCGGTCACGGTGCCGGCCCGCACCGTCGCGGTGCTCGTCGAGAAGGCGCCCCGCCGCACGGCCGCACCGTCCTGGTCCTAGACCGGGACGCCAGCAGGGCCCCGGGTCGCGTCGCGCGGCCCGGGGCCCTGCTGCTCGCCGGCCGGCTCCCCGGGCCGGCCCGCCGCCTCAGCCCTTGACGGAGCCGGACATGAGGCCCCCGATGAAGTACTTGCCGAGCAGGACGTACACCAGCAGCGTCGGGAAGGACGCGAGCAGCGCACCGGCCATCGACTGGCCGTAGTTGGTGAGCAGCGCACCGTTCGCCAGGTTGTTCAGCGCGAGGGTGACCGGGCCGTTCTGGCTCGAGGAGAAGAACACCGCGAACAGGAAGTCGTTCCAGGCGGACGTGAACTGCCAGATCAGCACGACGACGAAGCTCGGCACCGAGATCGGCAGCACCACCGACGCGTACGTCCGCAGCATGCCCGCGCCGTCGACCCGCGAGGCCTCGATGAGCTCGTTCGGGATGGTCTGGTAGTAGTTGCGGAAGATCAGCGTCGTGATCGGGATCCCGTAGATCACGTGCAGCAGGATCAGCGACGGGACGCCGGACGGCACACCCATGCCGAGCATGAGCTGCAGCAGCGGGATCATCACGGCCTGGTACGGGATGAACATCCCGAACAGGATCAGCGTGAACACCAGGTCGGCGCCGCGGAACCGCCAGCGCGAGAGCACGAACCCGTTCATCGACCCGAGGAACGACGAGATGATCGCGGCGGGCACGACCATCTGCACCGTGCGCCACAGCGCGGGCGACAGCGCCGTCCACGCGGCGGTCCAGTTGTCGAGCGTCCACGTCGTCGGCAGGTTCCACGCCCGCGCGGGCGAGGCGTCGCCGGGTCCCTTGAAGCTCGTCACCACGAGCACGTACACGGGGATGAGCACGACGAGCAGGAACGCCAGGAGCACCGCGTACTTCAGCGTCCGGCCCACGGAGAACCCGCCCCGCGAGCGCGCGGGTGCGCGGTCCGCGGCGGGGATCGGGGTGGTGAGCTCGGCGGCGGCCGCGGTCATCGGTGCTTCTCCGTCCGGTTGAGGTGCACCAGGTAGGGCACGATCAGCACCGCCACGACGACCAGCAGGATGACGCCCACGGCGGCCGAGCTCGCGTAGTCGAACGACGACTTGAAGACGTACATGTCGATCGCGGGCACCTTGGTCTGGTAGTTCGCCGGCTTCGAGATCGACATGATCAGGTCGAACGCCTTGAGCGACATGTGGCCGACGATGATGACGGCCGAGAGCGCGACCGGGCTGAGCTGCGGGAACAGCACGTGCCGGTAGAGCTTCCACTCGCTCGCGCCGTCCATCCGTGCGGCCTCGCGCAGCTCGTGCGGGATGCCGCGGAAGCCGGCGAGGAACAGCGCCATGACGTACCCGGACAGCTGCCAGACCGCCGGGATCGCGATCGCGGCGATGCCCCAGTTCACGCTGTTCCACCAGTTGTTCTGCAGGAAGTCGAGCCCGACCATCTGGAACAGCCGGTTCAGGCCGGAGGCCGACTCGCCCTGGTTCGAGTTGAGCAGCCAGCGCCACACGACGCCGGAGGCGACGAAGGACACGGCCATCGGGAACAGGTAGATCGAGCGGAACAGCCCCTCGAACCGCACCGGGCGGTCGAGCAGCCAGGCCCACAGGAAGCCGAACAGCATGGTCCCGGCCAGGAAGACGACCGTGTAGAGGACGAGGTTGCGCAGGGAGTGCTGGAAGTCGGGCGACGTCAGCAGGTCGCCGAAGTTCTCCAGGCCGACGAACGACGAGGGTGCGCGGCCCGTGGTCTGGGCGGCCGTGTGGACGTCGGTCATGGCGGTCTTGGCGTTGACGCCCAGCAGGCCGTACACGAAGACGGCGACCAGGATCAGTGACGGGGAGATGAGCAGCAGGGGCGGACCCCAGCGACGCAGGTTGCGGGGCACGGGGCCTCCTCGGGAGCTGGGCGGTGGCAGCGGCGGCAGGACGGACGGCCCCGGCCCGCGGGGTGCGCGGGCCGGGGCCGTCGGCGGGCGTCAGGCTCCGGCCGCGGCCGCCAGGTCGGACTGGAACGTCGCGAGGTCGGACGCGCCGGTCGTGAACTTGCTCGTGGCGTCCGAGATCGAGTTCAGCGTCGCGACCGGGACGGCCGCGCCGTGCGCCAGCGAGGAGACGATCGTGTCCTCACCGAAGGACGTGATCGCGGACTGCTGGTACTCGGAGAACTCCGACGCGTCGGCGTCGGTGCGGGCGGGGATGGAGCCCTTCGCCTTGTTGAACGCGACCTGGCCGTCGAGCGAGCCGACCGTGTCGAGCCAGTTCTTCGCGCCCCCGGGGTGCGGTGCCCCCACGGGGAGGGTGAACGAGTCGGCCAGGAAGTCGAACACGCCGTCCGTGCCCGGGACCGGGAAGTAGACGTAGTCGGTGCCGGCGGTCTTGCCCGCCTCGTCGAACGCGGCCACGGCCCAGTCGCCCATCACGTTGAAGCCGGCCTGGCCGTCGATGATCTGCTGGGTCGCGTCCGGCCAGTCCAGGCCGTCCCGGTCGGTGTTGGTGTACGTCATGAGCTTCTCGAAGTCCTCGAGCGCCGACGTCACCTCCGCCGACGCCCAGTCGGTGCTGCCGTCCCAGAGCCCGGAGTACCCCTCGGCGCCGAGGTCGGCGAGGAGCACGGTCTCGAGCAGCTGCACCTGGGTCCAGGTCGTGGCGACCGACAGCGCCGTCTTGCCCGAGTCCTTGACGGCGTCCAGCGCCGTGAACCAGTCGTCCATCGTCGCGTACGTCGCCTCGGGGTCCAGGCCCGCGTCGGTGAGCACCTGGGTGTTCGCCCAGGTCACGTTCGCGCGGTGGATGTTCGACGGGATCGAGTAGATCTTCCCGTCGACGGTGAGGCGGTCGACGAGGTCCTCGGGGAACACGTCGCGCAGGCCGAACTCGTCGTAGAGCGACGAGACGTCCTCGACCTGGCCGGCGTCGATGTAGTCCTGCAGCTCGGCGCCCGCGTGGGCCTGGAACGTGTCCGGCGGGTCGTTGGCCTGCAGCCGGGACTGCAGGAGGTCCTTGGCGGCCGAGCCGGCGCCACCGGCGACCGCGCCGTTCACGAACTTCGTGTCCGGGTGCTGGTCCTCGAACACCCCGACGAGCGCGTCGAGGCCGAGCTTCTCGGACCCGCTGGCCCACCAGGTGAAGACCTCGACCTCGCTGGCGTCGCCGCCCCCGGTGCCGCCGGTCTCGTCGTCCGTCCCGCCCTCGCCGCCCGACGAGCACGCCGCCAGCGCGAGGCTGACGGCGGCGATGCCTGCTGCGACGGCGGTGATCCTGCGTCCAGTGCGCATGTGGTCTCTCCTACGCCTTCGTTGCCGTGGGATGTCGCCGGGCCGCCGCTCCCGGTGACCTCCGGGACCGCGAACCCTGCGTGCCGGGGGCGTCGGTGCCACCCGGTCGATCGGGCCCATCAGACCGCGGACCGGGCTTGGCGTCAAGAAATGAACGAATGCGTGGCCGAAACGTGACGTTGAGTTCAATCCGCGCGGACCCGGGAGCGGGCGGTCCGCCATCGGGGTGGTGCCCTGCCGTCGGCCTGCCGACCGCACGATCCCGGTGGCCAGCCTGTGTATCCTGCGCGCGTGGGCACCGACCGGGTCACTCCGGGCTCTCAAACTTCACTGCGTGAAGCCAACCGAGCGCGGATCGTCAACGCCGTCCAGCAGCGTGGCTCGCTCACGCAGGTCGAGCTGGCCGGCCTCACCGGCCTGTCCCCGGCGACCGTCTCGAACATCGTCAAGGAGCTCACCACCGCGGGCGTCCTGCACACGGCCCCCACGTCCCGGTCCGGGCGCCGCGCCCAGCAGGTCACCCTCGCGCGCAACCTCGGCCTCGTCGCGGGGCTGCACTTCGGGACGCGCTCGCTGCGCGTGGCGCTCGCGGACGTCTCCCACCGGATCGTGGCCGAGCAGCGGCTGCCGCTGCCCCCCGACCACCGCGCGGACGTCGGCCTGGACCGCGCGGCGCAGCTGCTCGCGGAGATGGTGGAGCAGGTCGACGCGTCGATGAGCGAGGTCCTCGCGGTCGGCGTCGGCGTGCCCGCCCCGGTCGACGTGCGCACGGGACAGGTCTCGACGCGGGGCCTCCTGCGCGGCTGGGACGGCGTGGCGGTGCCGGACCTCCTGGGCGACCGGCTGGGCGTGCCGGTCGAGGTGGACAACGACGCGAACCTGGGTGCGCTCGCGGAGGTGCGGCTGGGCGCGGCGCGTGGCCACCGGCACGCGGTCTACCTGCGGGCGTCGCACGGCGTGGGGGGCGGGCTCGTGCTCGACGGCCGCGTGTTCCACGGCCGGATGGGCTCGGCGGGCGAGATCGGCCACGTGACGATCGACGACCACGGGCCCGTGTGCCGCTGCGGCAACCGGGGGTGCCTCGAGATGTACACCGGCGCGCGCGTGCTGCTCGACCTGCTGCGCCCGACGCACGGGTCGCTCACGCTGGCGGACGCGGTCGCGCGCGCGCTCGAGGGTGACCCGGGGTGCCGGCGGGTGTTCGCCGACGCCGGCCGGCACCTGGGCGTCGCGCTGGCGAGCGTGTGCAACCTCGTCGACCCCGAGGTCGTCGTCGTCGGGGGACAGCTCGCGGAGGCCGGTGACGTGCTGCTCGACCCGTTGCGCGCGACGCTCGTCGAGCGCACGCTGCCCAGCATCGGCGGCCCCGCGCTCGTCGTGCCGTCGGCACTCGGGGCGACCGCCGAGGTCCGCGGCGCGCTCGTCGTGGCACTCGAGAGCGCGTCGATCCGCACCGACCTCCCGACCGGGGCGGGGGCGCAGGCATGACCGCCCGGCCCGGCCTCGCCCGGCGCGCGCTGCTCGTCGGGACCGGGCTGCTCGCGCTCGTCGTACCGCTCGCCGCGTGCACCACGTCGAGCACCGGGGACGTGGGCACGGGGCGCCGTGACGCGATCGCGCTGCTCCTGCCCGAGTCCAAGGCGGCGCGGTACGGCGAGATCGACCAGCCGGAGTTCGAGGACGTGGTCGAGCGCCGCTGCCCGACGTGCCGCGTGCTGTCCGCGAACGCCGGCCAGGACGCCGCGCTGCAGCAGCAGCAGGCCGAGTCGGCGCTCACGCAGGGAGCCGGCGTGCTGGTGCTCGACGCGGTCGACGCGGTCGCGGCCAAGGGGATCGTGGCGCGGGCCCACGCGCGCGGGGTCCCCGTCATCGCCTACGACCGGTTCATCGCCGACGCGGACCTGGACTACCTCGTGTCGTTCGACTCGCGGCGCGTCGGCCGGATCCAGGGCGTCGCGCTGGCCCGCGCGATCGCCGAGCGGGCGGGGCGGGACACCGACGAGACGTCGTCCGCCCCCGGGGGCGGGGTGCTGCTGGTGACGGGCGCCGCGACCGACCCCAACTCGCGGGGGCTCGCCGAGGGGGCGCGGACCGCGCTGGAGGCCGCCGGCCTGACCGTCCTGGCGCAGTACGACACACCCGACTGGAGCCCTGACAAGGCCCAGGAGTGGGTCACCGCGCGCCTGTCCCAGCTCGACGACGACGTCGACGGCGTGTACGCCGCGAACGACGGGATCGCCGGCGGCGCGATCTCGGCGCTCCGGGCCGCGGGACGCGTGCCCGTCGTGCCGGTCACCGGGCAGGACGCCGAGCTGGCCGCGATCCAGCGGATCCTCGCGGGCGAGCAGGAGATGACGGTCTACAAGGCCCTGTCCGTCCAGGCGCGCACCGCGGGCGAGCTCGCGGTGCGGGTGCTGCACGGCGAGGAGCCGGTCACCACCGCCCGTGTCGAGGGCGTCCCGGCCATGCTCATCGACCCCGTCGCGGTCACGCGCGGCGACGTCCGCCGCATCATCGTCGACGGCGGCGTCTACACCACCGAGGAGATCTGCGTGCAGCCCTACGTCCGCGCCTGCGAGGAAGCCGGCCTGCTCGACGAGGCCGGCGCGTGACGCCCGGGCAGCCGCCCGTGCTCGAGCTGCGGGGGGTCAGCAAGAGCTACGGCGCGGCGCGCGCGCTCGTCGACGTCGACCTGACGATCCACGGGCACGAGGTCGTGGCGGTCGTGGGCGACAACGGCGCCGGCAAGTCCACGCTCGTCGACGTGCTCACCGGGACGTCCGCGCCCGACGCGGGGGAGGTGCTCGTCGACGGCGCGCCCGTGCCGCTCGCCTCGCCCGCCGCCGCGCGTGCCCTCGGCATCGCGGGCGTGTTCCAGGACCTCGCTCTGTGCGCCAACCTCGACGTCGTCGAGAACCTGTTCCTCGGCCACGAGCCGACCGCCGCCGGCCTGCTCGACGAGGTCGCGATGGAGAAGCACGCGTGGCGGCTGCTCGACCAGCTGGCGGTCCGGGTCGCCTCGGTGCGCGCGCCGGTCGCCGCGCTGTCCGGCGCGCAGCGGCAGGCCGTCGCGATCGCGCGGTCGCTGCTCGGGGAGCCGCGCGTGCTCGTGCTCGACGAGCCGACGGCGTCGCTCGGCATCTCGCAGACCGCGGAGTTCCTCACGCTCGTGGAGCGGCTGCGCTCGCGCGGGCACGGCGTGCTGCTGACGAGCCACTCGCTGGTGGACGTGCAGGCGGTGGCCGACCGGATCGTCGTGCTGCGGCTGGGCCGCACCAACGGTGAGTTCGACGGCGCGACCGCCAGCTACGAGGACCTGCTCGCCGCCGTGACGGGCGTCGGGGTGACCCGGTGAGCCCCGGGCTGCGGGGGACGACGAGCGCGCTGTGGTCCCGTCTGCGCGTCGGCGAGCTCGGCGTGCTGCCGATCGCCGCGGGGCTCGTGCTGCTCTGGGCGGTCCTGGCGGCGTTCGAGCCCGCGTTCCTGTCCGCCGACAACCTGGTCAACCTCACGCAGCAGTCGGTCGTGGTCGGCGTGCTCGCGCTCGGCGTCGTGCTCACGATGCACATCGGCCAGATCGACCTCTCGGTCGGCGCGCTGTCCGGCCTGGCGGCCGCGCTCGTCGCGGTCGGCACCGTGCAGGTCGGCTGGCCGCTGTGGCTCGCGGTGCTGCTCGCGGTCCTCACGGGCGCGGTCGTCGGCCTCGGGTACGGCCTGGTCTGCACGTTCCTGGGCGTGCCCGCGATCGTCTTCACGCTCGCCGGGCTGCTGGCGGTGACCGGGCTGCAGCTGCGCGTGCTGGGGCCCACCGGCTCGGTCAACCTGCCGTTCGAGTCCTGGCTCGTCGAGCTCTGCCAGACCACCTACCTGCTGCCCGTGACGGCCTGGACGCTCGTGGTGCTCGTCGTCGCGGGCTACGCCGGCGCGCTCGTGCTCGACCGCGTCCGCCGTGACCGCGCCGACCTGCCCGTGCCGTCGGCGGCGCGCGCCGCGGGCAAGGTCACCGCGCTGGCGGTGGTGCTCGCCGTCTCCGTCGCCTACCTCGGCACCAACCGCGGGGTCGGCGCGCTCTTCGCGCTCTTCGTCGCGCTCGTCGCGGTGTGCGACCTGCTGCTGCGCCGCACGCGCTGGGGTCGGCACGTGCGCGCCGCGGGCGGGGACGTCACCGCGGCGCGGCGGGCCGGCGTGCCCGTGGACCGGGTGCGGGTGTCGGTGTTCGTGGCGTGCTCGACGCTCGCGGCGCTCGCGGGCGTGGTGGCCGCGGGCCGGCTCGCGGCCGCGAACCAGGCGACCGGCTCGGCCGAGGTCACGCTGTTCGCGATCGCGGCCGCCGTGATCGGGGGGACGAGCCTGTTCGGCGGGCGCGGCTCGGCCTGGTCCGCGCTGGTCGGCGCGCTCGTCGTGCAGTCGATCGCCAACGGCCTGGTGCTGATCAACCTCGACCCGTCCGCGCGGTTCGTCGTCACCGGCGTCGTGCTGGCCGCGGCGGTGACGATCGACGCGCTGATGCGCCGCGCGCGGGAGACGGCGTGACCCTCAGCGCGAGCGTGGCGTGAACGACGTCCGGCACGTCCACCTGGTCGAGCCCTTGGTGGCGGTCACGTCGACGTAGACGCGGTAGCCGACGGTGGCGCCGCTGATGTAGTAGCTCAGCGCGGCCTTGCCCGACGAGCTCGCGGTGGCCGTCTTGGTGGTGTTCGTCGTCTTGTAGTGCGCCACGGTCTTCACCTTCGCCCCCGAGCTCAGCCGCGAGACGTTGACGCCGACGTAGGTGTACTGGCGCGGGCTGGTGGTCGACACGCTCGCCGCGCAGGACTTGGTCGCCGCGGGGTGGGCGGTCGCGGTCGGGTGCGTGGCGGCGGTCGCGGCAGGCCCGACGAGGGCGAGCGGGGCGGCCACGAGCAGGCCGGCGAGGACGGCCGAGGTGCGGCGGGAGAGGCGCGAGAGCATGGGGACCTTCAGGGCTGGCCGGCGGGGGGGAACCCAGCGTCGGCGGGCGACGGGCTCCGCGTCGAGCCCGCATGGGCGGATCCTCCCGCACTGCCGGGAGATCTCACCCGTCTGGTCCCGTCTGCCCCGGGGCAGGGGGCAGGCGCGGGCGGTGGCACACTCGTCGCGTGACGGGCGCGCACGGGCTACCGGACCAGCGACCGGCCCGGGTGCGGCTCGAGTGGGGCCGCGCAGGAGCGCTGGCGCTGCTGGGCGCGCACGCTCCGGGCACGCTCGTCGTCGTGGTCGACGTGCTGTCCTTCTCCACGGCCGTGACCGTCGCGTGCGAGCGGGGCGTGGTGGTGCACCCCTACCCCGACCGGGACGCCGACGGCGCGCAGGCGCTCGCGACGCGGGCGGGCGCCGCCCTGGCGAGTCCGCGGCGTGACGGGCGCCTCAGCCTCTCGCCGGCGTCCCTGGCGGGCGCGGAGCCGGGCCGGCTGGTCCTGCCCTCGCCGAACGGAGCCACGATCACGCACGCGCTCGCGGGCACGGGGGCGACCGTGGTCGCCGGGTGCCTCCGCAACGCTCGCGCGGTGGCCGCGTGCGTGGCGGCTCATCTCGCCGTGGACCAGGGGCACGGCGTGGTCCTCGTGCCGGCGGGAGAGCGGTGGCCCGACGGCAGCCTGCGCCCGGGCCTCGAGGACCTGCTCGGCGCCGGGGCGGTCGCGGCGCGGCTCGGCGCCGGGCCTGGCGTCACCCTGTCGCCCGAGGCGTCCGCCGCCGCCGCGCTCTGGCGGGGGACACCCGACCCCGCGGCGACGGTCGCGGCGAGCACGAGCGGACGGGAGCTCGTCGAGGCGGGGTGGTCGCGCGACGTCGAGATCGCGGTGCAGGTGGACGCCACCGCCACCGTCCCGCGGCTGCTCGACGACGGGCTCGGCCCCGCGTTCCGGGCGTGAGGACCCGTCAGCGGAAGACGATGGTGCGGTGCCCGTCGAGCAGGACGCGGTGCTCCGCGTGCCAGCGGACGGCCCGCGCCAGGGCGCGCCGCTCGACGTCCTGGCCGAGCGCGACCAGGTCCTCCACGGCCCGCGTGTGGTCGACGCGCTCGACGTCCTGCTCGATGATCGGCCCCTCGTCGAGGTCGCCCGTCACGTAGTGCGCGGTCGCGCCGATGAGCTTGACGCCGCGGTCGTGGGCCTGCGCGTAGGGGCGGGCGCCCTTGAACGACGGCAGGAACGAGTGGTGGATGTTGATGACGCGTCCGGCCAGACGACGGCACAGGTCGTCGGACAGGATCTGCATGTACCGCGCGAGCACGACCAGCTCGACGTCCAGCTCCTCGACGAGCTCCAGCAGCCGCGCCTCGGCCTGCGCCTTGGTGGCGGCCGTCACCGGCACGTGGTGGAACGGGATGCCGTAGAACGCGGCGAGCGGCTCGAGCACCGTGTGGTTGGACACCACCGAGACGATGTCGATCGGCAGGTTCTCCGAGCGCTGGCGGAAGGCCAGGTCGTTGAGGCAGTGCGCCGCGGTCGAGCCGAGGACCAGGGTGCGCACGGGTCGCCCGGCGACGTCGAGCGACCACTGCATGGCGAACGGCGCGGCCAGACGCTCGAGGGCGCCCGCGAGCTCGTCGTAGGTCGCGGCAGACGCGACCTGCACGCGCATGAAGAACAGCCCCGACAGCGGGTCGCCGAACTGCTGCGACTCGGTGATGTTCCCGCCGTGCTCGGCCAGCAGGCCCGCGACGGCGTGCACGATGCCGGGGCGGTCCGGGCAGGACAGCGTCAGGACCCAGTGGGTCGGGCTCACGTCCGGGCTCGCAGTGTGGGACACGAGGCCCGAGAGTAGTCCGCGGCGCCGCGCTGCTGACACCATGGCCGCATGACGGCCGACCTCGACATCCGCCCGGTCTCCACCGACGAAGCCGGTGAGCTCCTCACCCTGCGCCGCGCCGCGTTCGTCACCGAGGCGCAGCAGTACGGCGACCCCAACATCCCGCCGCTGACGCAGACGCTCGACGAGCTCGTCGTGGACCTGCAGCGCGAGGACGTCGTGACGCTCGGCGGCTGGGACGGCCACCGGCTCGTCGGCTCGATCCGCGTGCTCGTCGAGGACAGGAAGGCGACCCTCGGACGCTTCGCGGTCGCCCCGGACCTGCAGGGTCACGGCTTCGGCACGCAGCTGCTGCTCGCGATCCTGCCGTACCTGCCGGACGGCATCGAGGAGGTCTGGGTCTTCACGGGCCGCGACTCGGTGCAGAACATCGCGATGTACGCCAAGCACGGCTACGAGCACCAGCACGACCAGACCGCCGGCGACCTCACGTACGCGTTCCTGCGCAAGTCGCTGGTCGAGACGCCGGACGTCCCCGAGGCGGACCGCTGACGGACCGGTGAGCATCCCGGTCGGTCACGTCGAGGTACCCGAGCGGGTGCACCGCCTGGTCGGCGACGCCCCGTTCGTCGCGGACCCCCCGATCGAGGCGGTGTGGCGCAACGAGGTCGGCGGGACGACGTTCTTCTCGCCGGTGCACGGCGCGTACGTGAAGTGGGCGCCCGCCGGGACCCCGGTGGACCTCGCCGAGGAGTCGCGCCGCCTGCGCTGGGTCGCGCGGTTCACGCGCGTCCCCGAGGTGCTCGACGTCGGGTCCGACGACGAGGGCGCGTGGCTGATGACGCGCGCCGTCCCCGGCCGCAGCGCGGTGCACCCTGCGTGGCTGGCGCGCCCGGAGGACGCCGTCCGGGCGGTCGGGGCGGGTCTGCGGGCCTTCCACGAGTCGGTCCCGGTCGCCGGGTGTCCCTACGACTGGGGCGTCGAGGTGCGACGGGCGTCCGCACCCGACCCGGCGGCGGTCGACGCCCTCGGGCCGCCGCCGCCGGTCGACCGGCTCGTCGTGTGCCACGCCGACGCGTGCGTGCCCAACACCCTGCTCGACGACGACGGCCGGTGGCTCGCGCACGTCGACCTGGGCCGGTGCGGCGTCGCCGACCGCTGGGCGGACCTGGCGGTGGCGACGTGGAGCACCGAGTGGAACTACGGCCCCGGCTACGAGGAGCCGCTGCTCGAGGCCTACGGCATCGACCCCGACGACGAGCGCACCGCCTACTACCGCGCCCTGTGGGACCTCACCTGACCGGCTGCTCGCCGCGGTAGGCCGCCTCGATCGGGGCGATCTCGATCTTCTTCTGCGTGAGCATCACCTGCGTGGCGCGGGCCGCGCCCTCGGGGTCGGCGTCCGGCGACGTGGTGAGCTCCATGAGCCGGCGGGGGACCACCTGCCAGGACAGGCCGAACCGGTCGGTGAGCCAGCCGCAAGCGACCTCCTGGCCGCCGCCGGCGAGCAGGGCGTCCCAGTAGTGGTCGACCTCGGCCTGGTCGGCGCAGTCGACGACGAACGAGAACGCGGCGGTGAGCTGCAGGGACGGACCCGCCGAGATCGCCTCGACCGGCTGGCCGTCGAGCTCGTACGCCACGATGAACGGGGCGCCCTTGGTGACGCCCGGCATGTCCGCGGGCGCGTGGATGACGTTGGTGATGCGCGAGTTGGGGAACACCGAGACGTAGAACTCGGCGGCCTCGAGCGCGTTGTCGTCGTACCAGAGGTGGGGGTGGACGATGCCCATGGTGGTGGTTCCTCTCGCGGTGGGTTGGTTGTGGGTGGGTCAGTCGGCGACGAGGTCGTCGAGCTTGGCGTAGCCCTGCGTGAGGCCGTGCTCCATGCCGCTGGCGACCATGCCGTCGCGGGCCTCGAGCGAGGGGTAGACGGCGTGCACCTCGAGCCGGGTCCGGCCGTCGCCGAGGTCGACGAAGCGCAGGGTCTCGACCGACACGACGTCGGGGAAGCCCAGGAACTCGAAGGTCTGGATCGCGAGCTCGTCGGGCCGCACGGTGTGGAACGTGCCGCGGAACCCGTAGGTCTCGCCGCTCGGCTCGGTCTGCGCGAACGCCCACCGGCCGCCGGACACGAAGTCCCACTCGCTGATGTCGGTCGACAGACCGTCGGGGCCCATCCAGCGCGCGACGAGCGCCGGGTCGGCGTGGGCCGCGAAGACGCGCGAGACGGGCGCGTCGAACTCGCGGGTGATGTCGATGAACGGCACACCCGCGGGCGCGTCGACGTGCACGGGGTTGGTCATCTCGGGTCCTCCTGGGTGGGGTCCTCGGCGAGCAGCCCGTCGAGGGACCGGAAACGTCGCTCGTGGACCAGCCGGTAGCGGTCGATCCACGCCGTGAGGCGCTCGAGCGCCTCGGGGGCCAGGTGCACGGGCCGACGCTGGGCGTCGCGCGTGCGGGTGACGAGCCCGGCCTGCTCCAGCACCTGGATGTGCCGGGACACCGCCTGCAGCGAGATGGCGTGCGGCTCGGCGAGCTCGTTGACGGTCGCGGGGCCGCGGGACAGCCGGGCGACGATGCCACGACGGACCGGGTCGGCCAGCGCGAGGAACGCCCGGTCGAGCCGCTCGTCCTCGTCGCCCTGCACGATCCTCCTCGTCGTATTCAACCGTTCTGTTGAATAAGAACGTACGCGCGGGCCGCGCGAAGCGCAACCCCCGGCGCCGAGCTCGTCAGTCCCGGGCGAGAACGCGCGCCGGAACCGCGTTCTCGCGCCCCGCTGACGAGCTCGACGTGGCGTGGTGAGGGGGTGGGGCGGTGGGGGTGGGGGTGGCGGGGGTGGGGCGGGGGCGGGAGAGGGCGGGGTGGCCCAGGGCTACGCCTGCCAGCACGACGAGCGCGCCGAGCGCCTGCAGCGGCGTGAGGTGCTCGCCGCCCACCACGAGCCCGAGCGCCAGCCCGGTGACCGGGTTCAGCAGCCCGACGAGCCCGACGGTGCCGGCGGGCAGGTGGCGCAGCCCGCCGAACCAGGCGAGGTAGGCGAGCGCGGTCGCGGCGAGCGAGAGGAAGGCGAGACCCGCCCAGGCCGGTCCGTCGAGGCGCGGGGGAGCGCCCTCCACGACGGCGGCCGCGACGAGGAGCGTCAGCCCGCCGGCGACGAGCTGCCAGGCCGTCGACGACACGACGTCCACCTCGTCGTCCCGCCAGCGCTGCGCGAGCACGAAGCCCAGGCTCGACATGAGCATGGCGGTCACCGAGGCGACGAGGCCCCCGACGTCGAGCGCGCCCGCGCCGGTGAGCACCATCGCGGCGACCCCGGCGAGCCCGAGCGCGCCGCCCGTGACCGCGGGGACGGTGGGCCGCTGGGCGAGCAGCGCCCAGGCGATCAGCATCATGACGAGCGGGGACGTGGCCATCACGGTGGCGGCGACGCTCGTCGGGAGGAGCTGCGCGGCCACGTACACGAGCACGAAGAACGCACCCATGTTGAGCGTGCCGAGCACCAGGCTGCGCCACCACCAGGAGCCGCGCGGCAGGCGTCGCGCCACCAGCAGCAGGAGCAGGCCGGCGGGCAGCGCGCGCAGGGCCGAGCCCCACAGGGGCGAGTCCGCGGGGAGCAGGTGCCGCGTGACGTAGTAGCTCGCGCCCCAGGTGATCGGGGCGACGGCCGTGACGAGCATCCAGCGCAGATTTCCTTCCATGGAAGACAATGTACCTTCCGCGGAAGGTAATCTGCGGGTGTGCCCCCGTCGCCCGCGTCACGTCCCGACCGCCTCGACCTGGTGCAGGCCGCGTGGCGGCGCGAGCGTCCCGATCTCGACCCGAGCCCGCAGGGCGTGATCGGACGGCTGCACCGCGTGGCGGGGCACCTCACCGAGGAGCTGGTCGCCGTGTACCGGGCGCACGGGCTCAGCGAGGGGGACTTCGACGTCCTGGCGACGCTGCGCCGTGCCGGCGCGCCCTACGAGCGCACCGCCGGCGACCTCGCGGCCCACACGCTCGTCACGTCGGGCGGCATGACCAAGCGGATCGACCGGCTGGAGGCGGCGGGCCTGGTCCGCCGCCGGGTGTCCGACGAGGACGCCCGCGGCCGGGTCGTCGCGCTCACCGACGCGGGGCGGGACGTGATCGACGCGGCGTTCACGGACCACCTCGCCAACGAGCACCGCCTGCTCGCCGAGCTCGACCCCGCCGACGTCGTCGTGCTCGAGGGCGTCCTGACCCGGTGGCTCGCGCGCCTGGAGGAGCCGCCGACGAGCGCGTGAGGCGCGCGGGGCGGCCGGTGGGACGGCTCGTCGCCGGGGCGGTGGGGGTTGCTAGTCTGTGCGGGTCGCGACTGGCGCAACGGGTGGGTCACCACCGGGGAGCGACGCAGCAGCTGGACCAACGGGGTCGGACGCCTGGGCCCTCGGTCGCCTCACACCGGACACCCGTGTGTGCGGGTGCGACCGCGCCCGCCACCGACTGCGACAGGAGCAGCCGCATGAGCGACAACGTGCTGGACCAGAACCTCGCCGACCTCGACCCGGAGATCGCCGCCGTCCTCGACGGCGAGCTCGCGCGCCAGCAGGGCACGCTCGAGATGATCGCGAGCGAGAACTTCGTCCCCCTGGCCGTCCTGCAGGCGCAGGGCTCGGTCCTCACCAACAAGTACGCCGAGGGCTACCCGGGCCGGCGCTACTACGGCGGCTGCGAGCAGGTCGACATCGCCGAGAACATCGCGATCGAGCGCGCCAAGGAGCTGTTCGGCGCGCAGTTCGCCAACGTCCAGCCGCACTCCGGCGCGACCGCCAACGCCGCCGTGCTGCACGCGCTGGCGCGCCCCGGCGACACGATCCTGGGCCTCGCGCTGGACCAGGGCGGCCACCTGACGCACGGCATGAAGATCAACTTCTCGGGCCGGCTGTACGACGTGGTGGCCTACGGCGTCGACGAGTCGACGTCGCTGGTCGACATGGCCGAGGTGCGCCGGCTCGCGGTCGAGCACCAGCCCAAGGTGATCATCGCCGGCTGGTCCGCCTACCCGCGCCAGCTCGACTTCGCGGCGTTCCGCGAGATCGCCGACGAGGTCGGCGCGTACCTGTGGGTCGACATGGCGCACTTCGCGGGCCTCGTGGCCGCCGGCGTGCACCCGTCCCCGGTGCCGCACGCCCACGTGGTGTCCTCCACGGTGCACAAGACCATCGGCGGCCCGCGCTCCGGCTTCATCCTCACCAACGACGCGGACATCGCGAAGAAGATCAACTCCGCCGTCTTCCCGGGCCAGCAGGGCGGCCCGCTGATGCACGTGATCGCCGCCAAGGCCGTCGCGTTCAAGGTCGCCGGCACGCCGGAGTTCCGGGACCGGCAGGAGCGGACCGTGCGCGGTGCGCGGATCGTCGCCGAGCGCCTGGCCACCGCCGACGTCGCCGCCGCGGGCATCACCGTCCGCTCGGGCGGCACCGACGTGCACCTGGTGCTCGTCGACCTGCGGGACGCCGCGATCGACGGCAAGCAGGCGGAGGACCTCCTGCACGCCTCGGGCATCACGGTGAACCGCAACGCGGTCCCCAACGACCCGCGTCCGCCGATGGTCACGTCCGGCCTGCGCATCGGCACGCCCGCGCTCGCGACGCGCGGCTTCGGCGACGCCGAGTTCACCGAGGTGGCGGACATCATCGCGAGCGCGCTCGTCGGCGGCGAGGCCACGGACGTCGCGGCGCTGCAGGCGCGGGTGGCGAAGCTGACCGAGGCGTTCCCGCTGTACCCCGGCCTGAAGCAGTACTGAGCGGGCGGGGGAGCACGCCATGACGGCACAGATCCTCGACGGCACCGCCGCCGCGGCGACCATCAAGGCCGAGCTGACCGAGCGCGTCACGGCGCTCGCGGCGCGCGGCGTCACGCCCGGGCTGGGCACGCTGCTCGTCGGCGACGACCCGGGCTCGCGGTGGTACGTCGCGGGCAAGCACCGCGACTGCGCCGAGGTCGGCATCGCCTCCATCCAGGAGGAGCTGCCCGCCGACGCGACGCAGGAGGACATCGAGGCCGCCGTGCGGCGGCTCAACGAGAACCCCGCCTGCACGGGCTTCATCGTGCAGCTGCCCCTGCCGCGGGGCATCGACACGCACCGCGTGCTCGAGCTCATCGACCCGGACAAGGACGCGGACGGGCTGCACCCGACGAACCTCGGGCGCCTGGTCCTGCGCGTCAACGAGCCGGTTACCAGCCCGCTGCCCTGCACCCCGCGCGGGATCATCGAGCTCATCGAGCGGCACGGCGTCTCGCTCTCGGGGGCGGACGTGGTCGTCGTCGGGCGGGGCGTCACCGTGGGACGGTCGATCGGCCTGCTCCTCACGCGGCGCGCGGTCAACGCGACCGTCACGCTGACCCACACCGGGACCGACGACCTCGCCGAGCACACCCGGCACGCCGACGTCGTCGTGGCGGCGGCCGGCGTCCCGGGCATCGTGACGGCCGACATCGTCAAGCCCGGCGCGGTCGTCGTCGACGTGGGCGTGTCCCGCGCCGTCGACCCGGAGACAGGCAAGAGCCGCGTCGTCGGCGACGTCGACCCGGGCGTGCGCGAGGTCGCGGCCTGGGTGTCGCCCAACCCGGGCGGCGTCGGGCCCATGACGCGCGCGATGCTGCTCAGCAACGTCGTCGACGCCGCGGAGCGTCTCGCGGGCTGACCTCGGTCGACGGATCACGGAGGGCGGGTGCTGCGGCGCCCGCCCTCCGTGCGTCCGGAACCGGGACCGCGCGCGGGATAGGGCCCTACGCCGCAGTCGTCGGTGCGACGAGGGCGGACGTGACGGTGCGGGAGGATCGCGAGGCGCTCGAGCAGCTCCGGCGGCGGGCCGGGGCGAGCGCCCGGGAGTCCTCGGCCGCCTCCGACTGAGCCGGGCGGCACCCGGGTGGTCCCGTGGCCGGGGTGCGGTCGGTCGTGTCGGCGGGATGAGGCAGGATCGGGCGCGGCCACCCCGCACCGACCGCACGGAGAACTCGCCTTGCTCACCATCGCCACCGTCAACGTCAACGGCATCCGCGCGGCCTTCCGCCGGGGCATGGCCGAGTGGATGGCGGAGCGTCGCCCGGACGTCCTGCTGCTGCAGGAGGTGCGCGCCTCCGACGAGATCCTGGCCGACCACCTGTCGCCCGACGAGTGGCACCTGGCGCACGAGGCCAGCGAGACCAAGGGGCGCTCGGGGGTCGCGATCGCCTCACGCCTGCCGATGTCGGCGGTCCGGATCGGGATCGGCACGGGCGTGCCGGGCGACGTCGGGCGGTGGGTCGAGGCCGATCTCGAGGTCCCGCAGCACGACGGTGCGCCGCCGCGGACCGTCACCGTGGTCTCGGCGTACATCCACTCCGCCACGGCCGGTGCACCCTCGATGGACGAGAAGCTCGCGTTCCTCGAGGCGGTCACCGCGCGGATGGCACAGATCGCGGCGGACGGCGGCTTCGCGGTCGTCGCGGGCGACGTGAACATCGCCCACCGCGAGGCGGACATCAAGAACTGGAAGGGCAACCTCAAGAGCGCGGGCTTCCTCCCGGAGGAGCGGGCGTACCTCGACCGGTGGTTCGACGACGTGGGCTGGCGCGACCTCGGGCGCGAGCTCGGGGGAGAGGGCCCGGGGCCGTTCACCTGGTGGTCGTGGCGGGGCAAGGCCTTCGACAACGACGCGGGCTGGCGCATCGACTACCAGATCGCGACGCCCGAGCTCGCGGACGCCGCGGTCCGCGCGACCGTCGACCGCGCGGCGACCTACGACGCGCGCTTCTCCGACCACGCGCCCCTCGTCGTCGAGTACGACGTGTGACGCGCGGGCGTGCGAGGGCCGCTGCCGTCAGGCGGGCGGGTCCTCGGGCGCCGGCGTGACCGGTGGAGCCGCGGCGTCGGGCGTGGGCAGGTCGCGCATGCCCAGCATCGGTGAGAGGACCACGGGCAGCGCCGCCAGGGCGGTGACCGCCGCCGCCACCCACAGGGTCGCGGCGACGCCGATCTGGTGCCCGAGCCAGCCGCCGAGCAGACCGCCGAGCGGCATGACGCCCCACACGATGAACCGCACCGAGGCGTTCATCCGGCCGAGCAGCGCGGGCGGGCAGAGCCGCTGCCGGAAGCTCACCTGCGCGACGTTGTAGACGATCACGGCGAAGTTGAGCACCACGCCGCTGACGACGAGCACGACCTGCGGCGTCACGGCCAGGCTCGTCGCGAGCGGCAGGAGGACGGCGGCGGGGATGCAGGCGATCGTCGCGATCGGGATGACGCGTGCCTCGCCCACCCAGCGGCTCAGCCGGTCGGCCGTGAACGCGCCGGCCAGCCCGCCGACCGCCGACGCGGACACCACCGTGCCGTACGCGGCGGTGTCGAGGCCGAGCGTGCGCAGCGCGTAGATCACCAGGACGGCGCCGGAGATCGAGCCGGCGAAGTTCGAGATCGAGGTCGTCGCGACGATCCGGCGCAGCAGCGGCTGGTGCACCACGAACCGCAGGCCCTCGGCGATCTCGGTGCGCAGCGGCCGGCGGGAGTCGGGCGACGGCGGCTCCTCGCGGTGCCGGATGCGGCCGACCCCGAACGCCGAGAGCAGGTAGGTGACGACCGTGACCGCGATCAGCGCGGGCGCGGCGATCACGCGCAGCAGCGCGCCGCCGATCGCGGGCGCCGCGACGAGCGCGACCGACTGCGTCGCCTGCAGCTTGGAGTTGCCCTCGACGACGTGCTCGAGCCCGACCAGACCGGGCACGTAGCTCTGGTGGGAGACGTCGAAGAACACGTTCGCGACGCTGATGACGGTGGCCGCCACGACGAGCAGCGGGATCGACGCGTGGTCCGTGGCGGCGGCCGCGACGACGACGGCCAGGACCGCGGCCCGCACCAGGTCGGCGACGACGAGGATGCGGCGCTTGCGCATGCGGTCCACCCACGCGCCCGCCGGCAGGCCGATGACCAGGAACGCGGCGGTCTCGGCGGCGTTCAGCACACCCATCTGCCACTCGGTCGCCCGCAGGTGCTGGACGGCGTAGACCGGCAGGGCGAGCCCGGTGAGCTGCGCGCCGAGCTGCCCCATCGCGTCGCCCGCCCACAGCCACCGGAAGTCGCGGTGGTGGATGAGCGAGCGCCTCGCGGGCACCGGCGTCTCGGTCCCCGGGGCCTCCGGCGCGGCGTCGGATCCCGGGGGCGAGACCGGTGGTGGGGAGGGAGGGGTCGCCGTCATGCGGCCAGGATCACCAAGTGATTGAGAAAAGTCAATCAGTGGCAGGATGGGGTCGTGGGCACCGACGAGCACGCGACCGACGAGGTTCGCTCGAGCGACGGCTCGGCGCCGCCGTCGGCCGCGGCGGATGCTGTGCGACCCGTGGCGCCCGAGGTGCCGGCCGACCCGGACGCCGACGCCCGCGCGCTCGCCTCGACCCTCCGGATGCGGATCCTGCGGCTCTGCCTCGACGAGTCGCTCACCAACCGCGAGATCGCGCAGCGGCTCGGTCGCAACCCCGCGACGGTGCTGCACCACGTGCGCACGCTGGCGGACCGTGGCTTCCTGGCGGCCGAGCCGGTGCGGCGCGGCGCTCGGGGCTCACGCGAGGTGCCCTACCGGGCCACCCGCAAGTCCTGGCGGTCGCCCGCGCCCGTCGGGCAGGCGCGCATCCTCGTCGACGCGTTCCTCGAGGAGCTCGCGCTGGTCGACGACCTCGACGAGACGCCGATGGTGCGGCTCGGTCTGCGGCTGGACAAGGCGGGGCACGACGAGCTGGTCGGCCGGCTCTTCGAGATCTTCCACGAGTACGCCGCGCGCCCGTCGGACCCGGACGGCGCTCCCTACTCGCTGTTCTTCTCGCTGCACGAGGACGTCCAGCGCCGCCCGCCCGGGTCCCGCCCGGGCGTCAGCGAGGACGCCTGAGCACGCGGGGTCGCGTCGTCGGCGCCCCTCGGCGCCGCTGTTCGCTCAGAGCGAACAGCGGCCCTCGTCGTCGACCGCAGGCGCCGGCGCCGCGGGTGCGACGAGACGCTCAGGCCACGAAGCTCGGCGCCCGCAGTCCACGCTCGCGGAACGCCGCGTCGACGGCGTCCGCCACGGCGGTGACCGCGTCCACCTCGACGAGGGCGATCGCCGACCCGCCGAAGCCGCCGCCGGTCATGCGGGCACCGAGCGCGCCCGCCGCGCGGGCGGCCTCGACCGCCACGTCGAGCTCGAGGCACGAGACCTCGTAGTCGTCGCGCAGCGAGGCGTGCGACGCGTCGAGCAGCGGTCCGGTCTCGCGCAGACGGCCCGCATCGAGCAGGTCGACGAACTCGACGACCCGCTGGATCTCCGCCAGGACGTGCCGCACGCGCCGCACGCGCACGTCGGAGCCCTCGCTGCCGTCGTCGAGCGTCGCGAGCGCGCGCTCGGCGTCGCCGGGCACGTCGGTCAGCTCCCGCAGGGTCGGGACGCCGAGGAGCGCGGCGGCGTCCTCGCAGGTCGCCCGGCGTGCGGCGTACTGGCCGTCGACGAGAGCGTGCTCGGTGCGGGTGTCGATGACCAGCAGCGCGAGCCCGTCGGCCTCCGGCGCGAACGGGACGTGCCGCACCGACAGGTCGCGGCAGTCCAGGAGCAGCGCGTGCCCGGGGATCGTGCGCAGCGCCGCGGCCTGGTCCATCCCGCCCGTGGGTGCGCCGGCGATCTCGTTCTCGGCCCGTACCGCGGCGGCGGTCAGGACCTCGCGCTCGAGGCCCAGGCCGTTCAGCTCGTCGAGCGCGAGGGCGACCGAGCACTCGAGCGCGGCGGAGGACGACAGGCCGGCGCCCACGGGGACGCACGAGTCGACCGCGACGTCGAAGCCGCCGACCCGGTGCCCCTGCTCGCGCAGCGACCACGCGACGCCGGCGACGTACGCGGTCCAGCCGTCGACGGTGCCGGGCGCCACGCTCTCCAGGGCGAGGTGCACCACCGCGGTGGGGTCCCACGAGGAGGCCATGCGCGCCGCGTCGTCCACCCGCGGCCGCACCGCCGCGAAGGTCCGGTGCGCGAGCGCCACCGGCAGGCACAGGCCGCCGTTGTAGTCGGTGTGCTCACCGATGAGGTTCACCCGGCCCGGAGCGGACCAGACGCCGGCGGGCGGCGTCGCACCGAACGCCGCGGCGAAGGCGGCACGCGCGCGCTCCTGGCCGGTGGACTCGTCCCAGGCGTGCGCCCACGTCGTCATGCGAGCTCCTTCAACCGGTTCGCGATGCGCTCGGGCGTCGTGTCCGAGACCCACGCGGCGACGCCGGACTCCACGCCGGCGAGGTACTTCAGCTTCCCCGGGGCGCGCAGCACCGAGAAGAGCTGCAGCGACAGCCGCCAGTCGTCACGGCCCTGGCGCGCGGGCGCCTGGTGCCAGCCGGAGATGTACGGCAGCGGGATCGCGGTCTCGTCGTCGACGAAGAAGAGGTCCAGCCGACGCAGCAGCTCGAGGTAGGTGGTCGCCAGGTCGGCGCGCTCGTCGTCGGACAGGGCCGGGAGGTCCGGCACGTCCCGGCGCGGCACCAGGTGCACCTCGACGGGCCAGCGGGCGGCGAACGGCACGTACGCGACCCAGTGCTCCGACTCGAGGACCACGCGCGCCCCGTGCCGGAGCTCGGCCTCGAGCACGTCGCGACCGAGCAGGCGGCCCGTGGCGGCGCGGTGCGCACGCGCCGCCTCGAGCATGGTCGCGGTCCGCGGCGCCAGGTACGGCAGCGCGTAGATCTGGCCGTGCGGGTGGTGCAGCGTGACCCCGATCTCCTTGCCGCGGTTCTCGAACGCGAAGACCTGCTCGATCCCCTCTGTCGCGTTGAGGGCCTCGGTCCGGTGCGCCCACGCCTCGATGATCGTGCGCATGCGGTGGGGCGTCACCGTGCGCAAGGACGCGCTCGGGTCCGACGAGAAGCACACGACCTCGCAGCGGCCCGCGGCGGGCCGCGTCTGCCACAGCGGCTCGTCGTCCAGGAGCGCGACCTCGTCGGTGGCGCCCGGGACGCGCATGAGCGACGGGAAGCGGTTCTCGAACACGACGACGTCGTAGTCCTCCGCCGGGATCTCGCCGTCCTGGTACGTCGCCCGGGGCTTGGCGGGCGCGAGCGGGTTGGCGTCCGCAGGCGGCAGGAACGTGCGGTTCATGCGGTGCGCGGCCATCGCGATCCACTCGCCCGTGAGCGGGTCCCGCCGCAGCTCCGGGCCGGTGACCGGCCGACCCTGCTCGTCGGGCGCGAACCGGTCCGGCAGCGGGCGGGGGTCGTCGAGGCGGCGCGTGGCCGCGCCGGACACGTAGGGCTCGGAGTCGTCGAAGTAGAACAGCTCGCGGCCGTCTGCAAGGTGCGTGGGCGTCACGCGCACGTGGGCGGTGGTGTCGGTCATGCCGGGTCGGCCTTCTCTCGGGCGGGTCCGGCGCCGCCGCCGGTCGGGTTCGGGGGCACGTCCTGGGGAACGGTCACCAGGCGCTCCGCGAGGTGACGACGAGCCTGCGGGGGTGCCGCGTCGTCCATCAGGACCACGTCGACCTCGTCGAGCGGCGCGATCTGCGCGAGCCCCACGACGCCCCACTTGGTGTGGTCGGCGAGGACGGTGGTCGCGGCCGCGCACGTCATGAGCGCGCGGTCGGTGGCGGCCTCCGCGAGGTTCGGGGTGGTGAGCCCGGCCTCGTCGAGACCGTGCACGCCGAGGTAGGTGCGGTCGACGCGGAGGCGCGCGAGCGCGGCGTCCGCGACGGGCCCGACGAGCGCGTCCGACGGCGTCCGCACGCCGCCGGTGAGCACGACCTCGATCTCCGCGCCGCGCACGGCCCGGTGCAGCGCCTCGGCGATGCGCAGGCCGTTGGTCACGACCGTGAGCGGCCGCAGCTCGGGGTCCGCGGCGACGAGCTCGGCCAGCCGGTAGGTGGTGGAGCCCGCGGAGAGCGCGATCGCCTGACCGGGCTCGAGCTCGGCGTGAGCGGCCCGCGCGACGGCCGCCTTCTGCGGCCCGGCCTGCTCGGTCTTGACCTCGAAGCCCGGCTCGTCGGCGGCCCGCGTGCCCTCGGGGGCGACCGCGCCGCCGTGGACGCGCCGCACGAGCCCCGCCTGCGCGAGCTCGGCGATGTCCCGCCGCACGGTCATGTCCGAGACGCCGAGCTCGGCGACGAGGTCCGCGACGCGCGCGGCGCCGCGCTCGCGCACGGCCGTCAGGATCAGCTCCTGCCGCTGGGTCGCCAACACCCGAACAGCATCCCACGCGATTCAACAAAATCCAACAACGCGCAGCGAGCGAGGTGGGCTCAGCGGGTGGGGGACAGCCCCAGGGAGCGGCCGGCGAGGTTGCGGCGGCGGGTGGCCAGCGCCGTCGCGACGGTGCGCAGGGCCGCCGCCGCGGGCGAGCCCGGGTCGGTCAGCACCACCGGGGTGCCGGCGTCGCCCGCCTCCCGCAGCCGCACGTCGAGCGGGACCTGCCCGAGCAGCGGGACGTCGCCGCCGGTGAGGTCGGTCAGCCGGCCCGCCACACGTGCGCCGCCCCCCGACCCGAAGACCTCGAGCCGGCTCCCGTCGGGCTGCTCGAGCCAGGACATGTTCTCGACCACGCCCACGACGTGCTGGCGCGTCTGGACCGCGACGGACCCCGCCCGCTCGGCGACCTCGGCCGCCGCGTCCTGGGGTGTGGTCACGACGACGATCTGCGAGCCCGGCAGGAGCTGCGCCACCGAGATCGCGATGTCCCCGGTCCCGGGCGGCAGGTCGAGGAGCAGCACGTCCAGGTCGCCCCAGAACACGTCCGCGAGGAACTGCTGCAGCGCGCGGTGCAGCATCGGCCCGCGCCACACGACCGGCTGACCGGGCGGGACGAACATGCCGATCGAGACGACCTTCACGCCGTGCGCCTCGGGCGGCAGGAGCATGTCGTCGACCTTGGTCGGCGGCCGGTCCACGCCCAGCATGCGCGGGATCGAGAAGCCGTAGATGTCCGCGTCGACCACGCCCACGCGCAGGCCGTCGGCCGCCATGGCGACCGCGAGGTTGGCCGTGACGGACGACTTGCCGACGCCGCCCTTGCCGGACGCGATCGCGAACACCTTGGTCAGCGACGACGCCTGCGCGAACGGGATCGTCGGCTCGGCGTCGGTGCCGCGCAGGAGCCGGCGCAGGTCCGCCCGCTGCTCGGCCGTCATGACGCCGAGCTGGACCGCGACCTCGTCCACGCCGGGCACCTGGGCGACCGCGGCGGTGACGTCGCGCGTCAGGGTCTCCTTGAGCGGGCAGCCCGGGGTGGTCAGGTCCACGCCGACGACGACGCGCCCGCCCTCGACGTCGACCGAGCGGACCATGCCGAGCTCGGTGATCGGCCGGTGGATCTCGGGGTCCTGCACGGTCGCGAGGGCCGCGCGGATCGCCGCGGTGAGCTCGGTGGGGTTCTCGTCGGGCACGACGACCATGCTAGGTCGCCGCGCGGGGGCCACGGACGGGCCGTCCGGCCCGGGCGGGGCCGGAGCCGTCAGGCGGTCGGCCGCTTGCGCTCGCCCTTGCGCTCGGACCGGGGCGCACGCGCCTCCGCACGGTCGTGCGCGCCCTCCGCCTCGTCGTCCTCGGCCTGCTCGGTCGCCAGCTCCTCGAGCAGGTTGCGCAGCTCCGAGCGGACGAAGTCACGGGTCGCGACCTCGCCCAGCGCGATGCGGACCGCCGCCATCTCCCGGGCCAGGAACTCGGTGTCGGCGAGGTTGCGCTCCGAGCGCTGCCGGTCCTGCTCGGCCTGCACCCGGTCGCGGTCGGCCTGCCGGTTCTGCGCCAGCAGGATCAGGGGCGCGGCGTACGACGCCTGGAGCGACAGCATGAGCGTGAGGACGGTGAAGCCGTTGCTCGCCTTGTCGAACCGCAGCCCTTCGGGTCCCCAGGAGTTCCACACGAGCCAGACGATGCAGAAGATCGTCAGCCAGAAGATGAACGACGGCGTGCCGAGGAACCGCGCGATGCTCTCCGAGGCGCGGCCCGCGGCGTCCTGGTCCGTCGACGGGCGCGGGAAGAACGACCGCCGCGACTCGCGCGGCTGGTCCAGGCGCTCAGCCACGGGTCACCCCCGGCCGACCGGCCGGCCCGCCCGTCCGGGCACCGGCCGCCGCGGGGGTGGCGGCGCCCGCGGGGGACAGCCCGTGCTCCTCGTCGTCCTGCTCGCGCCAGTCCTCGGGCAGCAGGTGGTCCAGCACGTCGTCCACCGACACCGCCCCGAGCAGGCGCTTCTCCGCGTCGACGACGGGCAGCGCCAGGAGGTTGTACGTGGCGAGCTGACGCGTGACCGACAGCAGCGGCGCGCCCACCTCGATCGCCTCGATGTCGGTGTCGACGATCGACCCGATCGGCTCGTGCGGAGGCTCGCGGAGCATCCGCTGCAGGTGCACGACCCCGATGAACCGCCCGGTCGGCGTCTCGAGCGGCGGCCGCGTGACGAACACCATCGAGGCCAGCGCGGGCGTGAGGTCCTGCCGCCGGACGTGCGCGAGCGCGGCGGCGATGGGCGTCTCGGGGCCGAGGATGACGGGCTCGGTGGTCATCAGACCGCCCGCGGTGTTGTCCTCGTAGGCCAGCAGCCGCCGGACGTCCTTGGCCTCCTCGGGCTCCATGAGCCCCAGCAGCTCGGCCGCCTGGTCGTCGGGCAGCTCGCCCAGGAGGTCGGCGGCGTCGTCGGGCTGCATCGCCTCGAGGACGTCGGCGGCGCGGCCGAGCTCGAGGCCCTGCAGGATCGCGACCTGGTCGTCCTCCGGGAGCTCCTCGAGGACGTCGGCCAGCCGCTCGTTGTCGAGCGCCGTGGCGACCTCGAGGCGGCGCGTGGTGCCCAGGTCGTGCAGCACGTCGGCCAGGTCGGCCGGCTTGAGGTCCTCGTACTGCGCGAGCAGGAGGTCCGCGCCCTGCTGGCCCGCCGCCCGCGCGAGGCCGGTGACCTCCTCGACCGCCACGAGCTGCGTCTCGCCGCGGCGTCGCAGCAGGCCACGGTGCCCGGCGACGACGCGCCGCACGAACAGCTTGCTGACCAGCCAGTCCCCGCCGCGCTGCAGCTCCAGCGCCACGTCCTCGACCGTCGCCGCCCCGCTGCCGTCCACCAGGTCGACGGTGCGGTCCAGCAGCTCGCTCACGGCGAGCGTCTCGAACGCGCGCTGCTCGAACCGCCGCATGTTCACCAGGCCGGTCGAGATCACCTGACCGGGGTCCATGGCCGTGACGCGCGTCAGCGGGAGGAACACGCGCCGCCGGCCGGGCACCTCGACGACGAGCCCGACGGCTCGCGGCGCGCCCTTGGGGCGGACGAGCACGACGACGTCGCGCACGCGCCCGACCTGGTCACCGAGGGGGTCGAAGACCGTGGTGCCGGCCAGGCGCGCGACGAAGACCCGGGTGCCCACGCTGCTCACGCGGTCAGCCTAGACGCACCGCACCGGACGACGCGGTGAACGGATCATGGACACGTTTCAACGAACTACTTACTGACAGGTCGGTCAGTGTGGTTGGCTCCGATATGTCCGGTTGAGCTCAACGGAGAGGATCACCGTGCCCCACCACAGCCCTGCCCCCGCGCCTGTCCCCGCGCCTGTCCCCGCACCAGCGCCCGCCCGTGCGCCGAGCCGCCGCCGGCGGCGCACCGGCCTCGCCGGCCTCGTCGCGCTCGCGCTCGTCGTCGGCGCCGCCGCGTCGCCCGCGGCCGCCGGCCGCGGCCACCAGCCCCCCGCGCCCGACCTGGGCGCCAACGTCGTCGTGTTCGACCCGAGCATGCCGGTGGCGGACATCCAGGCCCGGGTCGACGCGATCCACGCCCAGCAGGTCGACGCCGAGATGGGGACCGCTCGGTACAGCCTGCTGTTCCTGCCCGGCGAGTACGGCACCGCCGAGCAGCCGCTGCAGATGAAGGTCGGCTACTACACCGAGGTCGCCGGCCTCGGCGCGTCGCCGTCCGACGTCGTCGTGCACGGCAAGATCGAGACCTACAACCGCTGCCTGTCCGACGACCCGGACAACCCGAACTGCCTCGCGCTCGTGAACTTCTGGCGCACGCTGTCGAACCTCACGATCGACATCGACGCGGCCGGTCAGGACGGCTGCCGCGCGTCGGCGAACTTCTGGGCGGTCTCGCAGGCGGTCTCGGTGCGTCGCGTCGACGTCCGGGCCGACGAGGGCGACCCCGGCTTCTCGCTCATGGACTACTGCACCGCGGGACCGCAGTACGCGAGCGGCGGCTTCATCGCCGACTCGCGGTTCGGGGACGTCGTCAACGGCTCGCAGCAGCAGTGGCTGACCCGCAACAGCGAGGTCCGCAGCTGGTCCAACGGCGTGTGGAACCAGGTCTTCTCCGGCGTCGAGGGCGCACCCGACGACGCCGCCTTCCCCGACCCGCCCTACACGACGCTCGACACGACCCCGGTGAGCCGGGAGAAGCCCTACCTGTACGTGGACGACCACGGCAGGTGGAACGTGCGCGTCCCCTCGGCGGCTCAGGGCACCCGCGGGATCACGTGGGCCGACGGCATGACGCCCGGACGCTCCGTCCCGCTGCGGAGCTTCTACGTCGCCCGGCCGGGCGACTCCGTGGCGCGCATCAACCTCGAGCTCGCGCGCGGCAAGAACCTGCTGCTCACCCCCGGCGTGTACGACGTGGCGTCGACGATCACGGCGTGGCGCCCGGGCACCGTGGTGCTCGGCCTCGGGCACGCGACGCTCACCTCCGTCCGCGGGTCCGTGCCGCTGTTCGTCGCCGACGTGCCCGGCATCGTCGTCGCGGGCGTCACGGTGGACGCGGGTCCGACGAAGTCGCCCGTGCTGCTCAAGGTCGGCCTGCGGCTCGGCGGCCACGACTGGGGCGCCCGCAGCCGCAAGGACCCGATCACGCTGAGCGACGTGTACTTCCGCGTGGGCGGCCCGCACCGCGGCAGCACGGACGTGGCGCTCGAGATCAACGCCGACGACGTCGTCGTGGACCACACGTGGGTCTGGCGCGCGGACCACGGCGTCGAGGGCTTCACGGAGGGCGTCAACGGCGACACCGAGCGCTGGCGCACCAACATCGGGCGCACGGGCGTCGTCGTGAACGGCGACGACGTGACGGCGACCGGGCTGTTCGTGGAGCACTTCCAGCAGCACAACCTGGTCTGGAACGGGGACGGCGGCCGCGTCGTGCTGTTCCAGAACGAGCTGCCCTACGACCCGCCGACGCAGGCGGACTGGACGCGGCCCGACGGCACGCTCGGCTGGGCCGGCTACAAGGTCGGCGACGCGGTGCGCACGCACCAGCTGTGGGGCGGCGGGGTGTACGTGTTCAACCAGAACAACCCGTCGATCGTCACCGAGCGCGGGTTCGAGGTGCCGGAGCGTCCCGGCGTCCGGCTCACGCACGTCATGACCGTCAACCTCAGCGCCGGGACCATCCGGCACGTCGTCAACGACACGGGTGACCAGGTCGACGACACCGCGGTCGGGGTGCCGTCGTTCGTCGCGCAGTACCCGTGACGACACTCCTGAGGACACCCGTGGCGACACCCGTGACGGCAGCGTGACGGAAGCCGGCCCGCTGACGCGAGCGTGACGCGCGTCAGCGGGCCGGCTTGGCGCCGTGCTTCCAGTAGCCGCAGAAGGCGACGTCGGTCTTCGCCAGGCCACGCTCGGTGACCAGGTGGCGTCGGACGGCGGCGGTCATGCCGGTCTCGCCGACGACGAACGCGTACGGCCGCCCCTCGGGCCACGTGCACGACGCGGCGGCCGCCGCCGCGAGCCGGCCGGGCACCGCGTGCTCGTCGTGGGCGGCGCCTGTCGGCTCGTGGCGCGGGAGCCACCGCACCTCGACGCCCTCGGGTGCCTCGAGGTCCTGGACGTCCTCGGGCGTCGGCACCTCGACGAGCGCGAGGCCTCGCGCGTCGCGGGGGAGCGCGGCCAGCACGCCGGCGACCGCCGGCAGCCCGGACTCGTCGGCGACGAGGAGCAGGGACTCGGCCCGCGGCGGGGCGGCGAACATGATGCCCTCGTCGAGCACCCCCAGCGGGCTGCCGATCTCGCACCGCTGCGCCCACGCCGCGGCGCTGAACGCGGAGGGGTCCGCCGCGGGGTGCACCACCAGGTCGATGTCGATCTCGCCCGGCCGGATCGCGCGGAAGGTGTAGTTGCGCAGCAGCGGGCGGGTCGCGGCGTTCATCGTCGCGTAGCGCAGGTAGCCCCGCAGGGTCAGGTCCGGCGGCAGGCGGAGCTCCTCCTGGCCCGGCCGCGGGACGAGCATGCGGAACCACTGGTCGAAGCCCAGCGGCGTCAGCGCGTCGAGCCCGGGGCCGCCCGCCGTGATCCGGACCATCGACGGCGAGACCAGCTCGCGGCGCAGGACGGTGGCGCGCAGCATCCGCGCGCTCTCGGGCTTGACCAGTGTCGAGCTGCGGGTCATCGGCGCTCCCTCGTCGGTGCCCCGCGACGGCGGTCGCCGCTGAGGTGAGCCTCACCTTAGTTGTGTGGGCGCACGGTGACCAGGCTCCCGCGGACCGGCCTGGCGCGGGCCCAGGTCGGCGGGGGAGGATCGGTGCATGTCGTTCTCCGGCCAGTCCCGCATCCCGCGCACGCCGACGCCGCCCCAGGGCGAGACCGTCGCGCGCTACGACACCTACGTCGAGGCGCAGCGCGCGGTCGACCACCTCGCGGACAAGTCCTTCCCCGTGCAGATGGTCACGATCGTCGGAGCGGACCTGCGCATGGTCGAGCGCGTCACCGGCCGGCTGTCCTACCCGCGCGCCGCGCTCGGCGGCTTCGTGTCGGGCGCGTGGTTCGGCCTCTTCGTCGGACTGCTGCTCACGCTGTTCTCCGAGCCCGGCGGCTCCAGCCCGCTGCTCGCGGCGATCCTCATCGGCGGCGCGTTCGGGCTGCTCTTCTCGGTGCTGACCTACTCGCTGTCCCGCGGGCGGCGGGACTTCACCTCGTCGAGCCAGATCGTCGCCTCGTCGTACGCCGTGCTCTGCCGGGCCGAGAAGGCGCACCAGGCCCGCCAGCTGCTCGGCGAGGTCGGCGGCGTCACGCAGGGGTGGCCCGAGCGGGTCGCCCCGGCCGCTCCGGCCGTCCCGACGGCGTCGCCCGCGGTCCCCCCGGCGGCTCCGCCGACGACGGTTCCCGCGGCTCCGCCGACGACGGTTCCCGCGGCTCAGCCGGCCGCGCGCCCGGGGACGAGCACGCCGACCGACCGGCCCGGGCAGGGCGGCCCGCCCGCCGCACCCGTGGTCGACGCACCCGTGGTCGACGAACCCGTGGTCGACGCACCCGTGGTCGACGGCCCGGTGCAGGACGCCCCGCCGGCGGAGCCGCGCTGACCTCGGGCTGAGCCGCCGCGGGCTCAGCCGTCCAGCAGGCCGGCCATCCACGCCTCGACGGCGTCCGGGTCCCGGGGCAGCGCGGCGGACAGGTTCTCGTTGCCGTCGGCGGTGACCAGGACGTCGTCCTCGATGCGCACCCCGATGCCGCGGTACTCCTGCGGCACCAGGAGGTCGTCGGACTTGAAGTACAGACCGGGCTCGATGGTGAACACCATGCCCGGCTCCAGCACGCCGTCGAGGTAGAGCTCGGCCCGCGCCTGCGCGCAGTCGTGGACGTCGATGCCCAGGTGGTGGCTCGTGCCGTGGACCATCCACCGACGGTGGTGCTGGTTGTCCGGCTGCAGGGACTCCGCGGCGGTGACCGGGAGCAGACCCCACTCCTCGAGCCGGGCGGCGATGACCTCCATCGCGGCCGCGTGCACGTCACGGAACCGCGCGCCCGGCACCGCGGCGGCGAAGGCGGCGTCCGCGGCGTCGAGCACCGCCTGGTAGACGCGCCGCTGGACGTCGGTGAACGTCCCGTCGACGGGCAGGGTGCGCGTGATGTCCGCGGTGTAGAGCGAGTCGACCTCGACGCCCGCGTCGAGCAGCAGCAGCTCGCCCGCGCGGACCTGGCCGTCGTTGTCGATCCAGTGCAGCGTCGTCGCGTGCTCGCCGGCGGCGGCGATCGTCTCGTACCCGACCGCGTTGCCCTCCTGCCGCGCGTGCCCGACGAAGGTGCCCTCGACCACCCGCTCGCCGCGCGCGTGCTCCTGCGCGGCGGGCAGAGCACGCACGACCTTCTCGAAGCCCTCGATCGTGGTCGCCACCGCGAGCCGCATCTGCTCGACCTCGAACGCGTCCTTGACCAGCCGGAGCTCCGAGAGGGCCTCGACCAGGTGCTCGTCGCGGTCCGCCTGCTCGGCGCCGCGCCCGGCCTCCTGCGCACGGATCTCCTCGATGACCGCCTCGACCGCGGGGTCGACGTCGGGCACCACGAGCAGCTGGACGCCGCCCTCGCCGACGTCCTTGGCCACGGCGTCCCGCAGGTCGTCGACGTGCGCCGTGGAGATGCCCGTGAGCTCCTCGAGGTCCTCGAGCGTCGGACGAGCGCCCACCCAGAACTCGCCGTACCGCGAGTCGGAGAAGAACTCGCTCGTGTCCCGGCCCGCCAGCGGCCGGATGTAGAGGACCGCGTGGTGCGCGCTGCCGTCGTCGCCGGCGCCGTCCTCGACGGGGTGCAGGACCAGGACCGCGTCGGGCTCCTGCTCGACGCCGAGACCGGTGAGGTGCGCGAACGCCGAGTGCGGGCGGAAGCGGTAGTCGGTGTCGTTGGACCGGACCTTGAACGTGCCCGCGGGGACGACGAGCCGGCGCCCCCGGAACCGCGCCGACAGCGCGCTGCGGCGCGCGGCCGTGAAGTCGGCGGCGCCGGACCGCGTGACCTGCGACGCGGGCCGTGGCGCCCATCCGGACGTCACGAACTCCAGGAACGTCGCGGAGCCGGGCCGCTGCGAGCGGTTGGACCCGCGCTCCTCCAGCGGCTGGTCCTCGTGCCACGTCGCGTCTCCCGCGCCGGCCGTGCCCTCGTCGATGGTGCTGCCCGTCTCGTCGTCCATCCCGTCATCCTCGCACCGACCTCCGCCGACGACCGCGGCCCGGTGCCGCCGGCGCTCGTCGGTGCCCGCCCGTGGACGAAGGTGCCCGCGCGGACGGCTACGGTGCTGCCGTGCGCATCGATCTGCACGCCCACTCGTCGGCGTCCGACGGGACCGAGGCGCCCGCCGACGTCGTGGCCGCCGCCTGGCGTGCGGGCCTCGACGTCCTCGCGCTGACCGACCACGACACGACCGTCGGCTGGCCCGCCGCGGCCGAGGCGGCGGGCCGTGCCGGCATCGCGCTCGTGCGCGGCACGGAGGTGTCCGCGCGCTGGCGGGGTGTCAGCGTGCACCTGCTCAGCTACCTGCAGGACCCGGAGCACCCGGCGCTCGCCCGCGAGCTCGCCCGGACCCGCGAGGCGCGCGTGGCCCGGGCCCGCGCGATGGTCGACCTGCTCGCGGCCGACCACCCGATCACGTGGCAGGACGTCCTCGCGGAGTCCGACGACGCCGTGACCGTCGGTCGCCCGCACATCGCCGACGCGCTCGTCGCCCGCGGCGTCGTGCCCGACCGCGACGCCGCGTTCCGGCACCTGCTGCGCGCCGACGGGCCGTACCACGTCCCGCACTACGCCCCCGACGCCGGGGCGGCGGTCGCCGCGATCGTCGAGTCGGGCGGGGTGCCCGTGTTCGCGCACCCCGGTGCGGACGCGCGCGGTCGCGTCGTGCCCGACGAGACGTTCGACGAGCTCGCCGCGGCCGGCCTCGTCGGGCTCGAGGTGCGGCACCGCGACCACGGGCCCGAGCAGCGCGCGCGCCTCGGCGCGATCGCCGAGCGGCTCGGCCTGCTGGTGACCGGCGGCAGCGACTACCACGGTGCCGGCAAGGCCAACCGGTTGGGGGAGAATCTGACCGACCCCGCCGCCCTGGCGGAGATCGAGGCGCGCGGAGCGAGCGAGGTGATCAGGTGACCGAGGTCCTCGACCCGCGCCTGCTCGGCTCGGTGTTCATCACGCTCTTCGTGATCATGGACCCGCCCGGAACCGTGCCCATCTTCCTGGGCCTGACCGGTGCCATGACGCGCAAGCAGCGCAACAAGGCGGCCTGGCAGGCGGTCGCCGTCGCGCTCGGTGTGATCGTGTCCTTCGCGATCTTCGGCCAGTCGATCCTGTCCTACATGCACATCTCGCTCGCGGCGCTGCAGGCCTCGGGCGGGCTGCTGCTCCTGCTGGTCGCCATGGAGCTCCTCACCGGCAAGATGGAGGAGACGCAGCCGTCGGCCAACGCGAAGGTCAACGTCGCCCTGGTGCCGCTGGGGACGCCGCTGCTCGCCGGACCGGGCGCGATCGTGGCGACCATGGTGTTCGTCAAGCAGGCGGACGGCTCGGCCGCGGACTGGGTGTCGATCTCGCTCGCGATCGTCGCGGTGCACGTGTGCCTCTACCTCGCGATGCGCTTCGCCAACCTCATCCACCGCGTGCTCAAGGACTCGGGCACGATCCTGGTGACGCGGATCGCGGGCCTCCTGCTCGCGGCGATCGCCGTGCAGCTCATCGCCGACGCGGTCACCGAGTTCATCCAGACCGCCTGAGCCGGCGGCGCAAGGCGGTCGCCGCTCACGACACACTCCTCATGAGGCGCCGGCCCAGGCGCCCGGTGAGGAGTGATCCATGTCCAGGAGCCGGATCCTGACGTGTGCCGCGATCGCCGGGGTGCTGACGGTCCCGCTGCTCGCGGCGTGCGCGACCGAGCGTCCGACGGCCACGGTGGGTGCGGCCGGTGCCCCGGCCGCCCTGTCCGACGCCCCGTCGGACGCCCCGTCCGACATGGCGTGCGGCGTCGAGCCCGTGGTCGTGCCGATCTCGTCCCGGGACGACGAGCGACGCCCGTCGGTCGAGGGGCTCGCGACGTTCCCGGCCCAGTACGTCGCGGACGCGGTGGGGGAGTACCTCGACGGTGAGCGTGACGACCCCGCGTGGATCTCGACCGCGATCGTCGACCTGGACGGTGACGACCGCGGCGATCTCCGGGTGTTCCACCACGGCGACCTCACCTCGGGGGTCCGGCGGGTGCTCGAAGGGGCGGCCGACCGGTGGGACGTGCGGCTGGAGTACGTGCCGACGCCCGTCGACCTCGACGGCGAGGCCGCGCGCACCATCCTCGACGAGCTGCTGGCGCGGGTCGACGACGACGTCGAGGGCAGCCCGCTGGGCATGCTCGGCCCGGACGACCTGCAGAGCGGGATCGAGATCGAGGTCGCGACCGGAGCGCTGTCCGAGGAGGACTACTGCGCGGTCGCCGAGCTGGTCGACGCGACGTGGCCGGGTGCGACGACGACGTTCCGCGTCGGACAGGTCACCGAGGTGCACAAGCTACCCGCTGTGGTGCCGCCCGCCGAGGACTGACCTGCTGCCCGTCCGGCCGGCGTACGTCGCGACGAGCCCCCCGCGCCCGGGAAGGTGCGGGGGGCTCGTGCGTGCCGGTCAGGCCTGCTCGGGCGCGGGCGTCGCGTCGGCCGGTCGGCCGCCGCGCGTGCGGCGGCGGTTGCGGCTGCGGCGGGCGCCGTCGCCGGCTCCGTCCGGCCGGCTCTCGCCGGTCGACGACGCGCTCGTGCCGGACGAGCCGGCGCCGGAGGCCTCGGACGCGCTCGTGCCCGACGCGGCGCCGGCCGGCTGGTCGGCGCTCGTCGCGCCCTCGCCGCGGCCGCGGCCGCGGCCGCCGCGACGGCGACGGGAACGGCCCTCGCCCGCCTCGTCGCGCGGCGCGTCGGAGGACGGACCCGAGGACGCGGGACCGCGACCCTCGGGTCGACCGCGGTCGCGGCCCGTGCCCGACCGGCCAGAGTCCCGCCCGCCGTCACGCCCACCATCACGCCCACCATCGCGACCGGAGCCGCCCGCGGGCGCCTGGCGCGTGCGCTTGCCGGTCTCGCCCAGGTCCTCGAGGACCTCGGCGGACAGGCCCGCACGGGTCTGCTGCGACTTCGGCAGGCGACCCTTGACGCCCTGCGGGATGTCGAGGTCGGTGTAGACGTGCGGCGAGCTCGAGTACGTCTCGACGGGCTCGGGGATGCCGAGGCCGAGGGCCTTGTCGATCAGGCCCCAGCGCGGCGTGTCGTCCCAGTCCACGAACGTGACGGCCGTGCCCTTGTTCCCCGCGCGGCCGGTGCGGCCGGTGCGGTGCAGGTAGGTCTTCTCGTCCTCGGGGCACTGGTAGTTGATGACGTGCGTGACGTCCTCGACGTCGATGCCGCGTGCGGCGACGTCGGTCGCGACGAGCACGTCGACCTTCCCGTTGCGGAACGCGCGCAGCGCCTGCTCGCGGGCGCCCTGCCCGAGGTCGCCGTGCAGCGCCCCGGATGCGAAGCCGCGCTCGGCCAGCTCGTCGGCGACCTTGGCCGCGGTCCGCTTGGTCCGCGCGAAGACGATCGTCAGGCCGCGGCCGTTGGCCTGCAGGATGCGGGACAGCAGCTCGACCTTGTCGAGCGCGTGGGCGCGGTAGACGACCTGCTTGATGTTCTTGACGGTCTGGCTGCCGTCGTCGTCCGGGTCCGCCGCGCGGATGTGCGTCGGCTGCGTCATGTAGCGGCGCGCCATGGCGACGACCGGACCGGGCATGGTCGCCGAGAACAGCATGGTGTGGCGCGACGCGGGGGTCGCGGCGAGCAGCGTCTCGACGTCCGGCAGGAAGCCCAGGTCGAGCATCTCGTCGGCCTCGTCGAGCACGACCGTGCGCACGTGGCTCAGGTCCAGGTGACGCTGCTTGAGCATGTCGATCATGCGGCCCGGCGTGCCCACGACCACGTCGACGCCCTTGTTGAGCGCGTCGATCTGCGGCTCGTACGCCCGCCCGCCGTAGACCTGCACGACGCGCACCGACCGGCGCGCGGAGGCGGTGGCGAGGTCGCCCGCGACCTGCACGGCGAGCTCGCGGGTGGGGACGACGACGAGCGCCTGCGGCTTGCCGGGCGCGCGGAGCTGGTCGTAGCCCTCCTCGTCGCGCGCGACGATCCGGTTGAGGAGCGGGACGCCGAACCCGAGGGTCTTGCCGGTGCCGGTCTTGGCCTGGCCGATGATGTCGTGCCCGGACAGGGCCACGGGCAGCGTCATCGCCTGGATGGGGAACGGGTGGCTGATGCCGGCGTCGGCGAGCGCCTGGACGATCTCGGGGCGGACGTCGAAGTCCGCGAACGAGGCGTCCACGGCCTGCACCGACGAGGCGGTGCTGACCAGGGGACGGGTCATGGGGCTGGCGAGGGCCGAGGCCTCGCTCGTGGGGGCGGCGTCGTCGGCCGCGGGTATGTGCTCTGTGGTGGTCACGTCGACTCTTCGGTGCAGGGTGGCGCGCGCGTCCCGGCGCCGCCGCCAGGTGCGGGGCGCGACGGGCGACAGGGTCGCCACGAGATGGCCGGCAGCCGATGGCAGTTTGCGACTCGCAGGCGACGCCCCGGAGGGCTGCGCGAGATGGTCGTGGCCGACGGGCAACCGATGTACGCGCCCCAGCCTAGCCGACGGACCCGTCGGCACGGGGTGACGTTCTACGATCGCAGGATGACCACCGACGCCCAGCCCACGCCCGCACCCCCTGCGACGCCCGCGCCGGGGCCGTCCCGGGAGGGCGTCGCGGACGCGCTGGAGCTCCTGGGCCTCGTCGCGCAGCTCGAGCACACGGCCTTCGTGCGGCTCGCCGCCGACTCCGCGATCGCGCCGACGGTCGAGCAGCGCCTGGCGCTGTCCCGCTTCGCCGCGGCGGCGGTCGAGCGCCGGGACCGGGTCATCGCCCGGATCGAGGAGCTGGGCGCCGACGCCGCCACGACGCTGCAGCCGTTCGACGACGTGCTCGACGAGTTCGACGCCAGGACGCCGCCGAGCTCCTGGTGGGAGCGCCTGCTCAAGGCGTACGTCGGCTACGGCGTCGCGGACGACTTCTGCCGGCTGGCCGCCCAGGGGCTCGACGAGCGGTCACGCGCCGTGGTCCTCGACGTGCTCGACGACGCGTCGCACGCGGAGCTCGCGGTCGCCGAGCTCGACGCGGCTGGCGCGCAGGACGACGCGCTGTCCTCACGCCTCGCGCTGTGGGGGCGCCGCCTGGTCGGCGAGGCGCTGTCCGTGGTCCAGCGGCTGGTCGCGCAGCGCCCCGGCCTCGCGCGGCTGGCCCGGGCCGGCGCCGAGCCGGAGGCGGCCGCGGCGGACCAGACCGTCGCCACCGACGTCCAGGCGTCCACGAACGTCCCGACCAAGGTGTTCGGCGAGCTGACCGCGCAGCACACCCGCCGGATGGGGCGCCTGGGCCTGACGCCCTGACCCCGGGCCGGGACCGGGGATCGCACCGCGACCCGCGGCGGCCGGGCTCAGATCGAGCCGAACCCCACGCGAGCCTTGGTCTCGGCGCCGAGCTCGACGAACGCGAGCGTGCTCGTCGGGACGATCACGCGGCGACCCTTGGCGTCGGTGAGCTCGAGCGCGGGCTTCCCGGCGAGCGCGGCCGCGACGGCGGCGGACACCTCGTCCGCCGTCAGGTCGACCTCGAGCGCGATCTCCCGCGACACGTGCTGCACACCGATCGTGATCTCCACGCGAGTCTCCTTCGTCGTCTCCACCGTCTCCACCGCGGGCGACGGGCGTCCCGAGGGTCGCCCGGCACGTCGCTCGTCGATCCTAGGTCGTGGACGGACGGGACCGCGCCGCGTCCGCGACGAGCGAAACTCGCCCCGGGCGCCGGCCCGGGCAGCGTGCCCCGGGCGCTACTCGTCGTACGCGAAGTCCGGCCGGACCAGTCCCTGCACGCCCGCCCACGCGAGGCGCGTGACCAGGTCCGCGACGTGCTCGGCGTCGAGCGTGTCCGCCTGGCGGAACCGGTGCGTGGCCGCACCCTGCGCGAGCGAGATGAGCGAGACCGCGATCACGTGGCAGTCCGCGGGCTGCAGGCCGGTGACCGGCTGCAGCACGGCCGCGATGTGGTGCGCGGCCTGCGACGACGCGCTCTCGACGCGCGCCCGCACGTCGGCGTCGTGGGTGACGTCGGACTCGAACAGCAGCGCGGAGGACTCGCCCGCGAGCTCGACGAACGTCATGTAGGCGCGCACGATCGCGGCGATGACCTCGCGGCCCTGACCGCGCTGGACCGGCCCGTGCTCGATGGGTGCGACGGCGGCGGCGACCGCCGCGAGCAGGTCGGCGCCCCGCTGGTCGACGACCGCGAGGTACAGGTCCAGCTTCGAGGGGAAGTGCCGGTAGAGGACCGGCTTGCTGACGAGCGCGCGGTCCGCGATGTCGTCCATCGACACGTGGTGGAAGCCCTCGGACGAGAACAGCTCCTGGGCGATGCGCAGCACCTGGGCACGGCGCTCGTCGCGCGCCATGCGCGGCCCGCGGGGGCGGGTCGGCTCCTCGCTCGTGCCCTCGGCCATGCGGGCGATCGTAACCAGCGGATGTTTCAACGGTGCGACGATGTCCGCGTGAGCGAGCCCGAAGTCCGTCGAACGGGCGATCAGGAGCCGCAGCCGTCGCGCGTGGCCGCCCGGCCGCGGAGGTCGCGGCGACCCTCGCGTGGTGCCGCCGACGCGCGGTCCGTCCGCGCGGTCGCCCTCGTCGTCGCCGCCGTGCTGCTCGGCGGTGCGGCGGCGGGCGTCGTCGTGCACGAGCGCGGCGACGGGTCCGACGAGACGGCGGGGGCGGGTCCGTCGGACGCCGGGGCGACGGCGCCGGTGTCGTCGCCGGCCCGGACGCCCGACCCGACCCCCACCCTGACACCCGCCCCGACACCCGCCCCGACACCCACCCTGGCGCCGTCCGCGCCGCCCGCCCCCACGCCCACGCCGACGGGGCTGCCGCGCCAGGACCGCGACGCCGGCCTGCTGTCCGACGACGTGCCCGAGTCCGCGAGCGGCGACCTGGTGGTGGTGCCCGGGTCCGACCCCGGCCCCGGGACGGGCGCGGTGCACTCGGTGCGGGTCGAGGTGGAGGACGGCCTGGACGTCGACGCCGAGGTCTTCGCGGACTTCGTCATGTCCACGCTCAACGACCCGCGGGGCTGGGGTGCCGACGGCTCGCTCTCGTTCGCCCGGACCGACGAGCCCGCGGAGATCCGGGTGGTGCTCGCCTCGCCGGACCTGACCGACGCGATGTGCGCTCCGCTGCTGACGCGCGGCGAGGTCTCCTGCGGGCGCGGCGGGCACGCGACGATCAACTTCCGTCGGTGGGTCGAGGCGATCCCCGAGTACGGGAACGACCGCTGGAGCTACCGCCGCTACGTGGTGAACCACGAGGTCGGGCACCTGCTGGGGCACCCGCACGAGCAGTGCCCGGGCGCGGGCGAGCTCGCGCCGGTGATGCATCAGCAGTCCTACGGCGTGGCGCCGTGCGTCCCGAACCCGTGGCCGGCCCTGGGCTGAGCGGGGGTGTCGGTGGCGCGTGATGGGATCGGCTCCGTGACGACCTCCACCCCCGCTCCCGCGCTGCGCCGGCCGGCACTCGTTGAGGCGCCCGGGCACGGTCCCGGCGCGCACGTCACGCTCGACGAGGTGCAGCGTGCGGCCGTCGCGTGGGCGCGGGACGAGGCGGCGGGCCGGGCGCTGCTCGTGCTCGGCGCGCCGGGAACGGGCAAGACGACCACGGCGCTCGAGGCCGCGGCCGCCGCGGTCGGCGCCGGTCTCGACCCCGCGGGGCTGCTGGTCCTGTCGGCCACCCGGCGCGGCGCGGCCGAGCTGCGTGACCGGCTGGCCGCGCGGCTGCCGCTGACCGCCACCCGGCCGCTCGTCCAGACGCCCGCCGCCGCGGCGTTCGCCGTGCTGCGCGCCCGCGCCGTCGCGCTCGGCGAGGTGCCGCCGACGCTCGTGTCGGGGCCGGAGCAGGACCTGCTCCTCGCGGAGCTGCTGGCCGGCCACGCCGCCGGCGAGGGCGCGCGCATCGGCTGGCCGGAGCGGGTGCGCGCGGAGGCGCTGGGCGTGCGGGCGTTCCGCGACGAGCTGCGGGACCTGCTCATGCGCGCGGCCGAGCGCGACCTGTCGCCCGACGAGCTCGCGGAGCTCGGCGAGCGGGCGGGGCGGCCGGAGTGGGCGGCCGCGGCGCGCGTCTACACGGAGTACCTGGACGTGCTCGACCTGCGGTCCGGCACGCCGGACGCGGGTGAGCGGCTCGACCCCGCGGTGGTCGTGGCGCGTGCCGCCCGGGCGCTCGAGACCTGGGAGGAGGACGTGCCCGGCGCCCCCGCGCCCCGGTGGCGGCTCGTGGTCGTCGACGACCACCAGGAGAGCACCTCGGCGACCGCGCGCCTGCTCGACGTGCTCGCCGACCGGGGCACGCGGGTGCTGCTGCTCGGGGACCCGGACGCGGCGGTCCAGACGTTCCGCGGCGCCGACCCGGCGCTGCTCGGGAGGGCGACGGGCGACCCCGCGGGCCCCGGCGCGCTGGGCGCCGCGCGGCTGGTGCTGCCCACCGCGTGGCGGCACGACGAGACCGTGCGGGCGGCGGTGGCGCGCGTGACGGAGCGCGTCGGCACGCTGGGCGCGGCCGTGCACCGGCGAGCCGCCGCGCGGCCGGGCACCCGCGCGCCGCAGGACGTGCGGCCGGTCGGGGTGGCGCTGCTGCCGAGCGGAGCCCAGGAGGCGGCCTACGTCGCCCGGGAGCTGCGGAGCGCGCACCTCGAGGACCGGGTGCGGTGGGAGCGCATGGCGGTCGTCGCCCGGGCCGGCTCGCAGGTCACGGCGCTGCGGCGCGCGCTGGCCCAGGCCGGTGTGCCCGTCTCCGTGCTCGGCAGCGACGTGCCGCTGCGGGACGAGGCCGCGGTGCGGCCGCTCCTGGACGCCATGGGTGTCGCGGTGGGCGCGACGGAGCTCGACGCGGTCGTCGCGGCGCGGCTCGCATGCTCGCCGCTGGGTGGGCTCGACCCGGTCGGGCTGCGCCGGGTGCGCCGCGCGCTGCGGGCCGAGGAGCTCGCGGGGGGCGGCGGACGATCGAGCGACGCGCTGCTGGTCGAGGTGCTGGACGGGCCCGGCCGCGCCGCGACCCTGCCGCCGACCGTGGCCGGGCCGGTGCACCGCCTCGCGGCCGTCGTCGCGGCCGGGCGTCGCGCGGCGGGGGACGGCGCCGACGCGCAGGGCGTGCTGTGGGCGCTGTGGGACACCGCGGGGCTCGCGGAGCCCTGGCGCCGGTCGGCGCTCGCGGGGGGCGCGGCCGGCGAGCGCGCGGACCGCGACCTGGACGCGGTGGTCGCACTGTTCCGGGCCGCCGAGACGTTCGTCGACCGGATGCCGCGCACCGCGCCGGCGGCGTTCGTCGACTGGATCCGGTCGCAGGACCTGCCGTCCGACTCGCTCGCCGCGCGCGCTCGTCGGGACGCGGTCGCGGTGCTCACGCCCGCCGGCGCCGCGGGCGGTGAGTGGGACCTCGTCGTGGTGGCCGGCGTGCAGGAGGGGGTGTGGCCGGACCTGCGCCTGCGCGACTCGCTGCTCGGCGCCCAGGCGCTGGTCGACGTGCTCGCCGGCCGTGCCGCTGACGGCGACGGGGGCGACGGGTACGCGGCGGCACGCGCGGCGGTGCTGTCCGACGAGCTGCGCTCGTTCGCGGTCGCGCTGTCCCGCAGCCGCGGCCGCGTGGTCGTGACGGCGGTCGCGGACACGGACCACCAGCCCTCGCCGTTCGTCGACCTCGTGGAGCCCTCGACGGGTGAGCGCGACCACCGGCTCACCCAGGTGGAGCCGCCGCTCGACCTGCGCGGCCTCACCGCGCAGCTGCGTGGCCGGCTCGAGGCGGCGGCCGCAGCCGGCACGGAGCCGGACGCCGGCGCGGTGCGGGCGCTCGCCCGGCTCGCGCGCCGCGGCGTGCCGGGGGCGGACCCGCGCACGTGGCACGGGCTGGCGGGACCGAGCAGCGACGCGCCCCTGTACGCGCCCGACGAGGCGGTGCCCGTCTCGCCGTCGCGGCTCGAGACGGCGCACCGGTGCGCGCTGCGCTGGGCGCTGGAGTCCGCCGGCGGGACGGTCGGCGAGAGCGGCGGGCAGTCGCTCGGCACGCTGGTGCACGCGATCGCGCAGGAGCACCCGCAGGGCACGCACGCGGAGCTCGCCGCGGCGCTCGACGAGCGGTGGGACGAGCTCGGGCTCGGCACGGGCTGGCCGGCCCGCGCGACCCGCGCCAAGGCCGACGCGATGATCCGGCGGCTGGCGGACTACCTGGCCGACGCCGGCCAGGCGCTCCTGGTCGAGGGCGAGTTCCGCCTGCGCACCGACCGCGCCCTGCTGCGCGGCAGCGTGGACCGGATCGAGGCCGACCCCGAGCACCCCGACCGCGTCGTGGTCGTGGATCTCAAGACGGGCGCGAGCGCGCCGCCGAAGGAGCAGGCGAAGACCAACCCGCAGCTCGGCGCCTACCAGCTCGCGGTCGACGCGGGTGCGTTCGACGAGCTGCCGCCGGGGACCTCCAGCGGCGGCGCGCAGCTGGTCTACCTGGGCGTCGGGGCGTCGGCGACGCTGCGGGGGCAGGAGCCGCTCGGACCGGAGGAGGACGGCCCGTCGTGGGCGCGCGAGCTGGTGGACGAGGTCGCGGACGCGATGGCGGCGTCCGCGTTCGTCGCGACGGCCAACGACCAGTGCGACCGCTGCCCCGTGCGTCGCTCCTGCCCGGTCCGCGCCGAGGGCGGGCAGGTGGTGGCATGACGACGGCGGAGGCCGTGGTGGCGACCGCGGACGGTACGGCCGCCTCCGTGCCGCTCGTCGGAGCGGTGCGGATCGCCCAGCTCATGGGCCGCGACCTGCCGACCGAGGAGCAGCGCGCGATCATCGAGGCGCCGCTGCGCCCCGCGCTCGTCGTCGCCGGCGCCGGGTCGGGCAAGACCGAGACCATGGCGGCGCGCGTGGTCTGGCTGGTCGCGAACGGCTTGGTCGAGCCCGCGCAGGTGCTCGGTCTCACGTTCACGCGCAAGGCGGCCGGCGAGCTCGCGGACCGGGTGCGCCGGCGGCTGCGGCTGCTGGCCCGGGCGGCCGGCGAGCAGGGCGTCGTGCTCGCGGGACGCGCGTCCCTCGAGGACGACGTGCTGGGCGGACGTCCGACCATCTCGACGTACAACGCGTATGCCGCCTCGCTGGTGCGGGACCACGCGCTGCGGCTCGGCATCGAGCCGTCGGCGCGGCTGCTGGGCGAGGCCGCGCAGTGGCAGCTCGCGAGCGAGGTCGTCGAGTCGTGGCAGGAGGACCTCGGCACGGGCTCCGCCGTCTCGACGGTCGTCGAGGCCGTGCTCGCGCTGTCCGGGGCGCTCGCCGAGCACCTGCGCGGTCCCGGCGAGGCCCGCGCGGCGATCGAGCGCATCGTCGAGGAGCTGCGCGCGACGCCGCCAGGCACGCCCCCGCGCCCGCCGTACGCCGAGGTCAAGAAGCTGATCGGCTCGCTCGAGGAGCGCGCCCGGCTGATGGACGTGGTCGCGGCGTACGTCGAGCGCAAGCGGGCCATGGAGGCGATCGACTTCGGGGACCAGGTGAGCCTCGCGGCACGGCTGGCGGTCGAGGTCCCCGAGGTCGCGGTCGCGGAGCGCGCGCGGTTCGCCGTCGTGCTGCTGGACGAGTACCAGGACACCTCCTACGCGCAGCTGACGCTGCTGTCGGCGCTCTTCGGGGCCGGCCACCCGGTAGTCGCGGTGGGGGACCCGCACCAGTCGATCTACGGGTGGCGGGGAGCGAGCGCCGGCGGCCTCGAGCGGTTCCCGACGACGTTCCGCCAGCCGGCGTCGGAGGGCGGAGGACCGGCCGACGTGCTCGCGCTCTCGACGTCCTGGCGCAACGACCGCGCGGTGCTCGCAGCCGCGAACCGGGTCGCGGCGCCGCTGCGTGCCGGGGCGACGCGGGTCGACGTGCCGGAGCTCGCCGCGCGCCCGGGTGCCGGCACCGGCACCGTGCACGGACGGTTCGTGGACTCGGTGGAGCTGGAGGCGCAGGAGGTCGCGGACTTCGTCGCCGAGCGGTGGCGACCGGCGGCGCCGGGCCAGGAGCGGGTGACGGCGGCGGTGCTCTGCCGCAAGCGGTCCCAGTTCGGAGCGCTGCGGCACGCGCTGCGCGCTCGGGGGCTGCCGGTCGAGGTCGTCGGGCTCGGTGGGCTGCTCTCGACGCCCGAGGTCGTGGACGTCGTGGCGGCGCTGCAGGCGGCGTACGACCCGCTGCGCGGCGACGCGCTGGTGCGGCTCCTGACCGGGGCACGCACCCGGCTCGGCGCGGCGGACCTGCACGCCCTCGCGGCGTGGGCCGCGGAGCTCGCCGGCCTGCGCTCGGGCCGCGACCGGCGTGCCGGCGTCGAGCTCGACGCGATCGACGAGCGCAGCCTGGTCGACGCGCTGGACGACCTGCCGCGCCCCGGCTGGCGCAGCGTGTCCGGGCGCTCCCTGACGGACGAGGGACGGCGCCGCCTGCTCGAGCTCGCCGGCCTGCTCCGCACGCTGCGCGCGCACGCCTACCTCGCGGTGCCGGACCTGGTCGTGGAGGCCGAGCGGCTCCTGGGCCTGGACATCGAGGTCGCCGCGCGGCCCGGTGCGGGCGTCGGACGGGCGCGAGCGGCGCTCGACGCCTTCCGGGACGTCGCGGTCGACTTCGCGCGCGGGGTCGACGCGCCGACGCTGGGCGGTTTCCTGTCCTGGCTCGAGGCCGCCGACGCACGCGAGAACGGCCTCGAGCTCCCGGTGAGCGAGCCGGACCCGGACGCGGTGCAGCTCATCACCATCCACGCCGCCAAGGGGCTCGAGTGGGACGTCGTGGCCGTGGCCGGGCTGGTGGACGGCGTGCTGCCCGCCACCGCGACGCAGGGCAAGGACGGGCCGAAGGACTCGGCGTGGCTCGTGGGGCTCGGGTCGTTCCCGTACCCGTTGCGCGGCGACCACGCCGACCTGCCGCAGCTCGAGCACGCCGGGGCGGAGAGCGCGAAGGAGCTCGAGGAGCGGCGCCGCGAGTTCGTCCTGGCCGCCGGTGAGCACGAGGTGGCGGAGGAGCGTCGCCTGGCCTACGTCGCGCTCACCCGGGCGCGGCACGACCTGCTCCTGACCGGGGCGTGGTGGGGGACGGGCAAGACCGCCCGGAAGCCCTCGACCTTCCTGCTCGAGCTCGTCGAGGCCGGACTGGTCGCCGACGACGCCTGGGACGACGAGCCGGTGCCGGGCGCAGCGAACCCGGCGGAGGGCGCGGTCACCGCCGCGCTGTGGCCGGTGGACCCGTTCGCCACGGAGAACGGCCCGGGGCGCCGGGCGGCGGTCGAGCGGGCCGCGGGCTGGGTGCGCGCGGCGACCTCCGACGCGGCGCTCGCAGATCCCGGGGCGCTGCGACCCGCCGAGCGCTCGTTGTGGGAGCAGCGGGCGGAGCGGCTGCTCGAGGAGCGGGACCGGGCGGGCGGATCAGCCGACGCGGTCGAGCTGCCCTCCCACCTGTCGGCCTCGGCGCTCGTGCGACTGGGGGCCGACCCGGAGGAGTACGCGCGGGGGCTGCGCCGGCCCGTGCCGGCAGAGCCCTCGGGTCGCGCGCGCCTCGGCACGCGCTTCCACGCCTGGGTGGAGGGCTTCTACGGCCGCGCCACGCTGGTGGACCTCGACGCGCTGCCGGGCGCCGACGACGCGGAGGACTCGCTCGCGGACCCCGCCGAGGACGCGCTGCGCGAGGCGTTCCTGGCGTCGTCCTGGGCCGCGCGCCGGCCGGTCGACGTGGAGGCGGACGTCGAGACCCCGGTCGCGGGCTACGTCCTGCGCTCCCGCATCGACGCCGTCTTCCCGGCCCTCCCCGGCGAGCTCGGCCCGATCGGGGACGACATCGACGGCGAGATCGACGGCGAGCTCGACGACGAGCCCGACGGCGAGCTCGACGACGAGCCCGACGGCGTCGTGGTCGTCGACTGGAAGACGGGGGCCCCGCCGCGTGACGACGCGTCGCGCGCGGCACGGGAGATCCAGCTGGCGGTGTACCGGCTGGCCTGGTCGCGGTGGAGCGGCCTCCCGCTCGACCGCGTGGGCGCGGCGTTCCACTACGTGGCGGCGAACGAGACGGTCCGCCCGCGCACGCTGTTGGGCGAGGCCGAGATCGAGGCGCTGCTGCTGCGCGTCGCCCCCGCGGCCGCGTCGGACGAGGTGACGGACGAGACGACGACCGAGGTGTCGAGCTGACCGTCGGACGGCCCGCCGGGTCAGGCGTAGGACGCGGTGACCGTCGCGATCGGCGCGGTGGCGGCCTCGTCGTCCCAGGTCGGCCGCGTGTGCTCGTCGAGCTCGACGAGCATCTCGACCGCGTCCGCGACCACGTCGTCGTTGCCCGAGCGCACGCCGTACAGGAGCCACCGGGCGAGCGCGAGCTCGCCCGCGAGCAGCGCGCGGTCGGTCAGGTGCGGGTCGAGCAGCTCGGTGCGGCGCAGCTGGTACGCCTCGAGGATCGAGTCGGCGGCCTCGGGCGGGGCGGCGACGAGCAGCCACGAGAGGTCGTCGGCCGGGTCCGCCACGCAGGCGTCGCCCCAGTGCAGGATGCCGCTGACCTCGCCGTCGCGGACGAGGATGCGCTCGTTGGTGAGGTCTCCGTGCACCACGGTCGGGCGGAACCGCCACAGCGCCACGTCCTCGAGGCGCTCCTCCCAGCGGCGCAGGAGCGTCGGCGGCACCTTGCCGGTGCGGGCGGCCTCGTCGACCTCGGCCTGGCGCCGGGCGCGGTAGGCCTCGGCGTCGTACACGGGCAGCCCGGCGTTCTCGACGACGCTCGTCGGCAGCTCGTGCACCGCGGCGATCGCCCGCCCCAGCGAGGCGCACAGGCCCGGGCCGGGGACCAGCTGCGCGACGTCGAGCGAGCGGCCCGGGATCTCGGCGTGCACGGCCGCGCGGCCGCCCTCCGGGAGGTGCGCGAAGCCGACGGGACGCGGCACCGCGCACGGCAGGGTGCCCGCGTCGCTCGCGGTGCCCAGCGCGTCGAGCAGCTCGACCTCGGCCTCGAGCGCGGCGCCGGCCGCGGGGTGGACGGGCGCCCGGACCACCCACCGACGACGCGCCGCGTCCACGACGACCGCGATGTCGAAGTCCGTGCCCGGGTGGGCGGGACGTCGCACGTCGTAGGCGTCCAGGCCGGGGACGGCCACGGTGGCCAGGGCGGCGAGGGCGAGCGGGGATCGAGGCACGGGCCCAGCGTAGGTGCGCGGCGCGCGCGATCCCGCGAGCCCCGCGGCGTGTCCGCCCCATTCGTCCGGACTGCCCGTTCCCTTGGACTGCCCGTTCCCTCGGCCTGTCCGTCCATCGCCGCTGTCCGTCCATCGCCGCTGTCCGTCCATCGCCGCTGTCCGTCCATCGCTGCTCTCCGTCCATCGCCGCCGCTCGCTCACCGGCGCTGCCCGTTCGCCCCACGGTCCGCCGTGGCGACGGCGGCGGGTGGCAGCGGGTGGCGGCGGGTGGCGGCGGGAGCCGGCGGCTACGGTGACGCGGTGAGGTCCGACGAGCTCCCCCTGGCGCGCAGCGCCGTCGACCGTGCCGCGACGAGCCGGGAGCCGGGCGGGCTCGCCCGGGCGCTCGCGGACCCGGGCACCCGCGTGGTCGCCGTGCGGGACGGTGCGGTGCTGGTCGACGAGCCGGGCGGGGCGCTGGTCGAGCTCGCCGTGGGTGACCTCGCGCACGGCGGCGACGAGGACTGGCTGCTGCTGGGCGAGGAGCAGGGCCGGACGGTCCTCGCGCGCCGGTTCGCTCCGGTGACCGCCCCGCCCGCGCGCGGCTCGTCGTCGGACGTGGCGGTCCACCGGCCACCCGCGGGCGCCGGCGCGTCCGTCCCGCCGGCCGGGGTGCCGGGCCGGCCGGACGTCCCCGACGCGGCGTCGACCGGCGCGACGTGGGCGTCGCTGCGCGTGGTGGGCGCGACCCTGAGCCCGCGCGACGCGGGGCTGGCGACCACCGCGGTGGCGCTCGACCAGTGGCACCAGCGGCACCCGCGCTGCCCGCGGTGCGGCGCACCCACCGACGTGGTGCAGGCGGGCTGGGTGCGGCGGTGCCGCGAGGACGGCTCGGAGCACTACCCGCGCACCGATCCCGCGGTGATCATGGCGGTCGTCGACGACCGGGACCGGATCCTGCTGGGGCACGCGGCGGCGTGGCCCGAGGGGCGCTACTCGACGCTCGCCGGGTTCGTGGAGTCGGGGGAGTCGCTCGAGTCCGCGGTGCGCCGCGAGGTGGCCGAGGAGACGGGCGTGCGCATCGGCGACGTCGAGTACCGGGGGAGCCAGCCGTGGCCGTTCCCCGCGTCGCTCATGGTCGGCTTCGTCGCGCACGCGCTGACCACCGAGGTGCAGGTGGACGGCACCGAGGTGACCCACGCGCGGTGGTTCACCCGGCAGGAGCTACGGGACGCGGTGGTCGCCGGGCAGGTGGTCGCGCCCGGGCGCACGTCGATCGCGCGCGCCCTGGTGGAGGACTGGCTGGGCGACCGCCTGCCGGAGCCGGCGGACCCGGCGCTCGCCTGGCGCTAGGTCCCCGCCGCTGCCGGCCGGCTGGGGCACCGGCGCGTCCGGGCGACGACGGCTCAGCCCAGGCGCTGGCGCACCTCGACGAGCGACGGGTTGGTGGCCGCGGAGCCGTCGGGGAACAGCACGGTCGGCACCGTCCGGTTGCCGCCGTTGAGGGACGCGACGAGCTCCCCGGCGTCGGGGTGCTCCTCGATGTCGACCTCGGTGTAGCCGATGCCCGCGGAGTCGAGCTGCGTCTTGAGCCGTCGGCAGTACCCGCACCAGGTGGTGGAGTACATCGTGACGGTGCCGGGGGCGGGCGGGGTCTGCGTGCTCATGCGTCCTCGTCGTGGGTGGCGTCGGTGCTTCGTCCGATCCTCTCAACCCGCACGCCGCCCCGCGGATTCCCCGGACCGCTCCGGTGCCCGGCCCGCGGTCGTGCGGCCTGTGCACGCCCGGCCGGACGTGTGGGCGCGGGCTGCGAGACTGTCCGACGATGTCTCCCGACGACCTCCTCGCCGCGCTCGACCCCGAGCAGCGCGCCGTCGCCACCGCGCTGCGCGGCCCCGTGTGCGTCCTCGCCGGCGCGGGCACGGGCAAGACGCGCGCGGTGACCCACCGCGTCGCGTACGGCATCCGGTCCGGCGTCTACCGGCCGGACCACGTGCTCGCCGTGACCTTCACCGCGCGCGCGGCGGGGGAGATGCGCACCCGGCTCCGCGAGCTCGGCGCGGCGGGCGTCCAGGCGCGCACGTTCCACGCGGCGGCGCTGCGCCAGCTCGGCTACTTCTGGCCCAAGGTCGTCGGGGGCGCCGTGCCGCGGCTGGTCGAGGCGAAGGCGCAGCTGGTCGCGGAGGCCGCGCGGCGCGTCGGGCTGCCGGGGGACCGCACGGCGGTGCGTGACCTGGCGGCCGAGCTGGAGTGGGCGAAGGTCAGCCTCGTGGCGCCGGACGACTACGCGAAGGCCGTCGGGGCGCTCGACCGCGTGGTGCCCGGTGGTCACGACGCGTCCGCGCTCGCCCGGCTCATGACCTCCTACGAGCAGGTCAAGGACGAGCGCGGCGTCATCGACTTCGAGGACGTGCTGCTGCTGCTCGCGGCGATGCTCGCCGAGCGCCAGGACGTGGCCGCCACGGTGCGTGACCAGTACCGCCACTTCGTCGTCGACGAGTACCAGGACGTCAGCCCGCTCCAGCAGTACCTGCTGGACCAGTGGCTCGGCGGACGCCACGAGCTGTGCGTCGTGGGCGACCCGAGCCAGACGATCTACTCGTTCGCGGGCGCCACGCCGCACCACCTGATGTCCTTCACCCGCGCCCACCCCGGCGCGCAGGTGGTCCGGCTGGTGCGCGACTACCGCTCGACGCCCCAGGTCGTCGAGCTGGCGAACCGGGTGATCGCGGCCGCGCCGTCCGGTCCCGGGGCGGTCGCGCCGCTCGAGCTGCGCGCGCAGCGCGCCGCGGGTCCGGAGGTGCGCTGGGCGGCGTACGCCGACGACGAGGCCGAGGCGGCGGGGGTCGCGGCGGCCGCCGCGAGGCTCGTGGCGGACGGCGTGCCGGTGACGCAGGTTGCCGTGCTGTACCGGACCAACGCGCAGAGCGAGGCGCTCGAGGAGGCGCTGGCGTCCGCCGGAGTCGCGTACCAGGTGCGCGGCGGCGAGCGGTTCTTCGCGCGGCGGGACGTGCGTGAGGCGATCGTGTTCCTGCGCGGCGGCGCGCGGGCGGCCGACCCCGACGTGCCGCTGCCCGTCGCGGCGCGCGACCTGCTGCGCAACGCCGGCTGGACCGAGCAGGCGCCGGCGACGCGCGGAGCCGCCCGGGACAAGTGGGAGGCCCTCACCGCGGTGGCCCGGCTGGCCGACGACGTCGCTGCGCGTGCCGCGGCGGACGGCGGCGCCGCGACCGTGGCGGACCTGGTCGCCGAGCTCGACGAGCGCGCCGCGTCGCAGCACGCGCCGGCGATCGACGGCGTGACGCTCGCGACCCTGCACGCGGCCAAGGGCCTGGAGTGGGACGCCGTCTTCCTGGTGGGCCTGAGCGACGGGCTCCTGCCCACGTCGCTCGCGGAGTCCGGGGAGGCGGTGGCCGAGGAGCGCCGGCTGCTCTACGTCGGCGTGACCCGGGCGCGCGAGCACCTGCACCTGTCCTACGCGCGCTCGCGGCTGCCCGGCGGCCGGCCCAACCGTCGCGCCTCGCGCTTCCTGGAGGCCCTGTGGCCGGGCTCGTCGTCCCGGGCAACCCGGGGAGCGGGCCGGGGGACCGACGGGCGGACCGACGGGGACGGAGACCCGCGCACCATCCTCACCCTGGCCGCGCTCGAGCGGTGGCGCGAGCAGCGTGCCCGCGAGCTCGGGCTCGCGCCCGGCCGGATCCTGGCGACCCACGTCCTGCGCTCGGTCGCGGGCCGGCGCCCGACGACGCGGGCCGAGCTCGCGCTCGTCCCCGGGGTGGGCGCGCAGACGGTCGCGACGGTGGGGGACGAGATCGTGGCGGCGGTGCTCGGGGCGGCCCGCTGACCGCTGCGCGGGGCGTTCCCGCACGCGTCCGTCGGGGGCCGGACGGGCGAATCTCGGACCGATCTGAAACTCGTGCGGTTATTCGGTTGTGGCCGCTGCGAGCGCGCGCCTAGGGTGAAGCCCGTCCTGGTAAGCAGGTTCGCGCCGCGAGGTCCGAGCCGTCCTGAGAGAGGAGGTGGGTTGCTGTGAAGATCACGATGATCGCCCGGTCGAGCGCAGTGCTCCCGTCGCGACGTCTCGCGCCCACCTTCCTCGAGCTCAAGGGGCGCACTGTGCCCGCCGCCTGGTCCGTGTCGATCGGCGGCTTCGGCACGCGTCATGGCGTCACGACGACCGATCGCTCCGTCGACAGGACTCCGCCCGTCTAGCCCGCACAGGGTTCAGGCCGCGGAGTCCCATCTCGGGTCCGCGGCCTTCTTCTTTTCCTCCGGTGAGAGACCGGCGGGGCAGAAGTGGTTCGTGGTTCCGGCACCACACCGCTCACCCGCAAGTCACCAGGAGGACATCGTGCGGCTCACGACGCTGCTCGACGCTCATCAGGGCGGATCTGCCCTCGCGCGCAGCACCGAGACCACCGACGACCGACGGACGTTCGACGAGCTCGTCGCCGACCTCATGCCGTGCCGGAACAACGACCCGGAGCTCTGGTTCGCCGAGCAGACCGCGCAGGTCGAGCAGGCGAAGGCCCTCTGCCGCGAGTGCCCGCTCATGGCCGGCTGCCTCGCGGGCGCGCTCGAGCGGCAGGAGCCGTGGGGCGTGTGGGGCGGCGAGGTCTTCATCGGCGGCGTGGTCGTCCCCACCAAGCGTGGCCGGGGTCGTCCGCGCAAGCACCCGGTCGTCTGACCGGTCCACCCGGACCGGGCGCTCAGGCCGGCAGCCCCGAGGGCTGCGCGGCCGCAGGACGCAGGGCGGCGCACCCGCACGACGGGTGCGCCGCCCATCGTCGTTCGTGGGGCCGCGCGTCGGGGAGCGCGATCTCGAGCGTCGTACCGCGCAGGGGGCGGTACGGACGCGTCGGCGTCGCGCCCCTGACGTCGTCGGCGCTCGCGGCAGGGGTGATCGCGTCGAGCGCGGCGAGGGCCGCCGACCCGGCGATCCCGGCGGCGACCGCCGCGACCGCGTGCGGCTCCGCCGGCGGCGCGACCTCGCCCGTCGGCGGTCGCCCGGCGGGTCCCGCTGCGGCCAGCGCGGTCGCCACCGCCGGCCAGTGCGGGTCGGCGTCGGTCCGGTGCAGGTCGAGGCACCGGGCGCACGGTCCGTCACCGGGGACGACGAGCGGGCCGACGACCGTGTCGGCCTCCCGGACGAGGACGAGCAGATGGGGCGTGCCCACGCTGAGGAGGGCGGCGGTGATCGTCGGGTCGAGCGCACGCTCGGCGACCACGACGAGGAGGTCCACGCGCGCGCCCTCGTCCCCTTCGAGGACGGGCGCGGCAGCGACCTCGGGCGCGATCTCGGCGACCAGGCGCGCGGCCACCTCGGCGCGCGTCCCGCCCACGTCCGCCCAGCGGTAGCCGCTGGGCCCGATGTCGGAGGAGCGCACCGGCCGGGCGTCCTCGAGGCGCAGCACGCCGACGCCGCCCGCGGCGAGCACGCCGGCGACCCCGAGGCCCGTCGGGCCCAGCCCGACCACGCCCACCGCGCGGCGTGCGCGGGCGGCGACGACGGCCGTGCCGTCACCGTCGGGCAGGATCAGCCCGAGCACCGCGGCGTCGGCCTCGCGGGGGCCGGTCAGGGCGCGCGACCGGTCGCGCGGTTCGAGCAGCCGCGCCTCGTCGAGATCCTTGATCAGCGCGGAGAGCCGTGTCGGGGAGAGCCGGTCGTCCCCGGCCAGCGCCCCCAACGAGACGCCCGGGGGCAGCGCGAGCAGCGCCGCGACCTCGTCGTCCGTCAGGTCGGTGACGCGCACCGCCCACCGGGGATCGGTCCCGACCTGGACCTCGCCCGGCCCGCGGGGCAGGACCCGCAACCCTCTCCGCAGCCTCACGCGCCACCTCCGCCGGTCACCCTGCCACCGCACGTCACCCGGCGTGACGGCTCCTCCACAGGCGCGGTCGCCGATGCGGTCAGGGGGGCGGTGCGGCCGGGCCCGGGACGTGCGAAGGGGCGCCGTCCCTCGTCGGACGACGCCCCTGCGCGGAGCCCTCTGGGGTGCTCAGGCCTTGCCGAGGATGCGGTTCAGCTTGGTGCCGCAGACCGGGCAGATGGCCTTGGCCATCTTGCGGCCGGACTCGGAGACGACGACGTCGCCTTCCGCCTCGCGCTTCTCCTTGCACTTCACGCAGTAGAACTCGCCTGCATACGTCTCGGCCATGTGGGTCCTCCTTGGGCTGTCCGGTGCACCTGACGGTCGTTGCTCGGCGTCGGTGGCCAGGCAGTGCTGTGACCTGCCCGAGCGCCTACCACAGTAGTGGCGAACGGCCCTCCGGCGCGGTCAGACGCACCCGGGCGCCCGGGTGTCGCGGTCCAGGTGCCGCCTCGGCGCCGGGCGTGCGCGCTACGGTGCGACCTGTGCAGCCCACGTCCGACCTGTCGCAGGTCGAGGTCCGTCGCTCGCGCCGCCGCGTGCGCACGGTGACCGCGTGGCGCGAGGGCGAGCGCACGGTGGTGGCCATCCCGGCGCGGTTCACGCGTGCGCAGGAGACCGAGTGGGTGCGCCGCATGCTCGCGCGGCTGGCCACCCAGGAGCAGCGGCGCAAGCCCTCGGACACCGAGCTGGCGCGGCGCGCCGCGGAGCTGTCCGCGCGCTACCTGGGCGGACGCGCCGTCCCGACGAGCGTGCGCTGGGCGACCAACCAGGGCCGTCGTTGGGGGTCGTGCACGCCGTCGGACGGCACGATCCGGATCTCCGACCGGGTGCGCGGCATGCCGCGCTGGGTGCTCGACTACGTGCTCCTGCACGAGCTCGTGCACCTGCTGCACGCCGGTCACGGTCCCGAGTTCTGGGCCGAGCTCGACGCCTACCCGCGCACGCAGCGCGCGCGGGGCTTCCTCGAGGGGTACGCGTACCGCGAGGAGCGCGGCGACGGCCCGCGCGCGGGCGACGACGGGGCGCCCGACGAGCCTGACGAGCACGACGAGCGCGACGGGCGTCCCGACGACGAGCGCGACACGCTCGACGACTAGCCGGCTCAGTCCTGCGCGGGCGGCTCCTCGCCCAGGATCTCGGCGAGCGCGCGGTCCAGGTCGGCCGAGTCGCCCGCGGCCTGGGCACGACGGCTCGCGTACCCCGACGGGTCGTCGAGGTCCTCCGCCGTCGGCATCAGGTCCGGGTGGTCCCACACCGCGTCGCGCGCGGCCTGGCCGCCGTCGCGCGCGATCTGCGCCCACAGCGCCGCGGCGTCGCGCAGCCGGCGGGGCCGCAGCTCGAGCCCGACGAGGTTGGCGAACGTCTGCTCGGCCGGTCCGCCCGCGGCGCGGCGCCGGCGGATCATCTCCCGCAGCGCGACCGAGTGCGGCAGGTGCGGGAGCGCGGCCGCGGCGCTGACCTCGTCCACCCACCCCTCCACGAGCGCGAGCGCGGTCTCGAGCCGCCCGAGAGCCGCCTGCTGCTCCGGGGTCGTGTGGGGCGCGAAGACGCCGCCGGAGAGCGCGCGCTGCAGCTCGGCGGCATCGGTCGGGTCGATCGACCCGACGGCTTCCTCGAGCTGCTCGACGTCGATCGCGATGCCGCGGGCGTAGGCGTCCACGGTCGCCAGCAGGTGCGCGCGCAGCCACGGGACGTGCGTGAACAGCCGGGTCGCCGCCGCCTCGCGCAGCGCGAGGAACAGCCGGACCTCGTCCGTGGGCGCGTCCAGGCCCTCGGCGAAGGCGTCGACGTTCGCGGCGACGAGCGCCGGCGCCGGGACGTCGAGCAGCGGGAGCCCGATGTCGGTGGTGCCGAAGACGTCGCGCGCCAGCGTGCCCGCCGCCTGCCCCACCTGCAGACCGAACACGGCCGACCCCAGGCGACGCAGGAGCTGCCCGGGCTCGAGGCCGCCCGGGAGGCCCGGCAGCGCGACGCCGGGAGCAGCGCCGGACAGCGGGTCGTCGGACAGCGGGTCGCCGGACAGCGGGTCGCCGGACAGCGGGTCGCCGGACAGGCCGCCGAGCTGGGGTCCCAGGGCGTCGACCAGCGCCGTCGACAGCGAGGAGGCCACCGGCTCCGTGAGGGTGCGCCAGGTCGGGAGCGTCGCCTCGACCCACTCGGCGCGGCTCCACGCACGGGCCGGCGCCGCCGACGGCGGCAGCTCGGTCGCCGCGTCGAGCCACAGCTCCGCGACGGACAGGGCGTCGAGCACCTGGCGCGTCTGCGTGGGGGTGAGCGACGGGTCGCCGCCCTGCGCCGCCTGCTGCCGCGCGAGGTCGTGGGCCATGCGCCAGTTCACCGGCTGGTCGTCGCCGCCCGCGAAGAGCTGCTGCACCTGCGCGAGCACCTGCTGCATCGCGGCGGGGTCGCTGGGCAGCGTGCCGGCCGGGTCGAGCGCGGACGGGTCGATCCCGCGCGCCCGCATCTCCGCGATCGCCTCGTCGGCCTGGTCGCCCAGCAGGGCGCGCAGCATCTGCTCCCACGGCGGCTGGTCGGGGTCCGGTACGGGCCTGTCCGACGTCACGGCGCCTCCTCGGCGATCGGCTGCTGCTGCACGGTACGACTGCGGGACGACTGCGAACGACTGCGAAACGACTGTGAGACGAAGGCGGACCACTGCGACGATGGGCCGGCTGCGTCCATCGACCGTCCATCGACTGTCCATCGACTGTCCGTCGACTGCCCGTCGTCGGACCACCGTAACCACGCAGCGGAGGAGCAGGGGATGGCCGACGGTCCGGTTCGCTCAGGGCGCAGCGTGGCCGCGGCGCCCGACGTGCGCGCGGTGGTCGTCGGGACGGGACCCGTCGCCGCGGCGGTCGCGGCGGCTTGGGCACCCGACGTGCGCGTGGTCGACGAGACCCCGGCCGTCGACCCGCAGGAGGCGTTGCGCGGGGCCGAGGTCCTCGTGCTCGTCGCGCACCCGGGCGACCTCACGGTGACGGCGGGGCGGCGCGGCCCCGACGGGCACGCGGCGGCGGTCGCGCACGCGCAGCGGACGCTCGCCGCGGCGCGCGCCGTCGGGGTGCGGCACGTCGTCGTGGTCACGTCCGCGGTCGTGCACGGTGCGTCCCCGGACCGGCCGACGATCCACGACGACGAGCCGCTGCTCACCGGCCGGCGCGCGGTCGCGGACGGGCTGGTGGGACACCTCCTGGCGGTGGAGGCGGTGGTGGCCCGGACCGCCCGCCGGCGCACCCCGCTGGTGACCGTCCTCCGCCCGGCCGCGCTGGTGGGTGGCGGCGTCGACTCGTTCGTCACCCGGCACTTCGAGGCGCCGCGCCTGCTCACGGTGCGGGGCGTGGCGCGCCCGTGGCAGCTGGTGCACGTCGACGACGTGGCCGCGGCCACGCGCTTCGCGGTCGAGCGCGGTCTCGTCGGACCGCTGACCGTGGGGCCTGCGGACGTCCTGACGCCCGACGAGGTGGCGCGCGCCGCGGGGATGCGCACCGTCGAGCTCGCCGCGGCGACCGCGTTCGGCACGGCGGAGCGGCTGCACCGCGTCGGCGTGCTGCCGGCGCCGGCCGCCGAGCTCGCGTACGTGGTCTACCCCTGGACCGTGGCGGCGGACGGGCTCACGGCGGCGGGGTTCGTGCCGCAGCGCTCGAGCGCGGCGGCCCTCGAGGTCCTGCTCGACGGGGTCCGGGGCCGGCTCGCGCTCGGCGGGCGGCGGGTGGCGACGCGTGACGCCGCCGCGCTCGGCGCCGCCGGGGCGGCGGTCGCGCTGCTGGGCACGGCGGCGATCTGGCGGCAGGCCCGCCGCCGCTGAGCGCGGTGGGTGGTGCAGGGGGTGCAGGTAGTGCAGGGGGTGCAGGTGGTGCACGCGGTGCAGGTGGTGGAGCGGACCGCCGCCGTGCGCGGTGGGGCACGGCTGCGTGCGGCATGATGCCGAGGTGCCTGACGACGTCCAGCCGACCGCCGCACCCGAGCCCGTCGTGCCCGCGCCCGGCGAGCCGCTGCCCGAGCCCGAGCGCGTCAGCCCCCGTGCGCTCACGCTGTCGGTCGGCATGCTCGCCAGCGCCGTCCTGCTCGGCGTGTGCGCGGTGCTGCCGGCGCCCTACGCCGTGAGCAGCCCGGGGCCCACCGAGAACGTGCTCGGCGACGTGGACGACGAGCCGCTCATCACGATCAGCGGGGCGAGGACGTACGACTCCACGGGCGAGCTGCGGCTGACCACGGTCTCGGCCACGGGCGGGCCGGGCTACCCGTCGTCCACGCTCGGCGTCGTCCGGGGCTGGGTCTCGCCGTGGGCGGTCGTCCAGCCGCGCGAGATCCTGTTCCCGGACCCCGACGAGACGCAGGACCAGATCGACGACCAGAACTCCGCCCAGATGGTGTCCTCGCAGGAGAACGCGACCGTGGCGGCGCTCACGGAGCTCGGCTACGAGGTCCCGGCGACCCTCGTCGTCGCCGGCACGGTGGAGGGCTCGGGCGCGGACGGCACGCTCGAGGACGGCGACGTCATCACCGCGATCGACGGGACACCGCTCCCGGACTACCAGAGCCTGGTCGCGACGATGGCGTCCGTCGACGCGGGTGCGGACGTGCAGGTCACCGTGCACCGGCAGGGCGAGGACGTGGACGTCACGGTCCCGACGACGGCGGGCGACGACGGCGCGGCGCAGATGGGCGTCTACATCGACCCCGACTTCGACATGCCGGTCGACGTGACGATCCACGCGGGCGACATCGGCGGTCCGAGCGCCGGGACCATGTTCGCGCTCGGGATCATCGACAAGCTCACCGCGGCGGACGAGGCGGGTGGCCAGGTCATCGCCGGCACGGGCACGATCGACGTGGTGGGCCAGGTGGGACCGATCGGCGGCATCCGGCAGAAGCTCGCGGGCGCGGAGCGCGACGGGGCGGCGTGGTTCCTGGCGCCGGCGGCCAACTGCGGCGAGGTCGTCGGGCACGTCCCGGACGGCCTGCGCGTGGTCCGCATCTCGACGCTCGAGGAGGCGCTCGACGACGTGGTCGCGATCGGCAAGGGCGAGGCGGACGGCCTCCCCACCTGCACGGCGTCCTGACGGACCCGGCGGGCGGCCACGCGGGGCTCTACTCGAGCGTCGCCCGCAGCGCGGCGACGAGGCCGGGCACCACGTCGCCGCCCTGACCCACCTGGTCGTCGGCGTCGTGCGCGCGGGTGCGCACCGCGCACCAGGCGGGCCCGTCCCGCAGCACGCCGACCGCGAGGCGCACGTCCTGGCGGTCGGGGTGCGCGAGCAGCCACTGCACGGCCGCGTCGGGGTCCTGGTCGGGACCGGTCGGCAGGTCGGCCGGCATGGCCTCCTCGGCCTCGGGCGGCAGCACGACGCGCTCCACGGTGACGGCGACACCGTCGACCGTGGCGGGCCACGACAGGCCGGCCAGGAGCGTCTCGAGGTCGGGCGCCGGCGGGAGGCCCTCCTGCTCGACGGACGTGAGGTGCCAGGCGTGCTCGCGAGCCGCGGCCAGCGTCTCCGGCGTGAGCTGGTCGGCGAGCCCGGGCTCCGCGGCGAGCGCCGCCTGCGTCCGGACCAGGGCGAACACGCGGACCGGGGCGTCCCAGCCCGCGGCGGCCACGTGGTGCTCGATCTCGCGCACGGCGTCGGCGAGGGCGGCCCGGGGTGCGTCGTCGGCCGTCGTGCGCGTGTCGGACGAGGGCGTCGACGGTGGGGTCGGCGGCTGCGGGGTCACGCCTCCATGCTCGCACCTCGCGACGGGCTCGTCGGACGGTCCGGTCCGTCACGGTCTCGTGACCCGCCGTGTGGGAACCTGGGTCCGCACGCGCGCGTTGGCCCTGACAGGGGCGCATCCCGCGCAGCCGAGACCGTTCTTCGTGCCGCACCCTCCGGGTGGGCACGCACCCGACGACGACGAGGACGCACGCCACGTGAGCTTCGCCAGCAGTTCCCGCCCCACCCGGCCCGCCCGCCCGCCCGGCAAGCGGCGCGGTGCGCTCGTCCCCACGCTCGTCGTGCTGGGCGCGATCGTCGTCCTGGTGCTGATCCTGGCCCAGGTGTGGACGGAGGTGCTCTGGTACGACCAGCTCGGCTTCCTCGAGGTGCTGCGCACCGAGTGGGGCACCCGCGCGATCCTGTTCGCCATCGGCTTCCTGGTGATGGGGGCGGCCGTCGGGCTGAGCATGCGGTACGCCTACTCGTCGCGTCCGGTCTACGCGCCGTCGACGCCCGAGCAGGCGAGCCTCGACCAGTACCGCGAGGCGATCGAGCCGCTGCGCAAGGTCGTGATGATCGCCGGGCCCGCGCTCGTCGGGTTCGTCGCCGGGGTCATGGCCTCCCAGCAGTGGGACACCGTCCAGCTGTGGATGCACGCGCAGCACGTGGGCACGCAGGACCCCCAGTACGGGATCGACCTCGGGTTCTACCTGTTCACCCTCCCCGCGCTGCGGTTCGTCGTGTCGTTCCTGGTGGCCGTGGTCGTGATCGCGGCCATCGCCTCCCTGGCCACGCACTACCTGTACGGCGGGCTGCGGATCGGCGGCAGCAAGGACACGCCGCGCACGACGCGCGCCGCGCGCATCCAGCTGGGCGTGCTGGGTGCGGTCCTGATGGTCCTGGTCGCGGTCAACTACTGGCTGGACCGGTACTCGATCCTCACCAAGACCGCGGACAAGTTCGACGGCGCGTCGTACACCGACGTGCACGCGGTGATCCCGTCCAAGGCGATCCTGGCCGGCATCGCGGCCTTCGTCGCGGTCACGTTCGTCGTCACCGCGATCCGCGGGAACTGGCGCCTGCCGCTGATCGGCGTGGGGCTCATGATCGTCGCGGCGATCGCGGTGGGCGGCATCTACCCCGCCGTCGTGCAGCGCTTCCAGGTGCAGCCGAACCAGCAGGACGCCGAGTCGGAGTTCATCGAGCGCAACATCGACGCGACCCGGGTGGCCTACGGGATCGACGACATCGAGACCACGGAGTACGACGCGAACGTGACCGCGGCACCGCAGGCGCTGCGGGACGACGCGGAGACCGCCGCGTCGATCCGCCTGCTCGACCCGCAGGTCGTCAGCCCGTCGTTCAAGCAGCTGCAGCAGGTCACGAACTTCTACAGCTTCCCGGACACCCTGTCCGTCGACCGCTACCAGCTGGACGGCGAGTCGCAGGACACCGTCGTCGCGGCCCGCGAGCTCAACCTCTCCGGGCTCGAGGCGTCGCAGCGCAACTGGACCAACGACGTCACGGTGTACACGCACGGCTACGGCGTGGTCGCGGCCCGCGGCAACACCACGGCCGGGCGCGGCGCGCCGTCCTTCTTCGAGGGCGGCATCCCGTCGACGGGCGAGCTCGGCGACTACGAGCCGCGGCTGTACTTCAGCCCGGAGTCGCCCGCGTACTCGATCGTCGGCGGCCCCGAGGACTCGACGGGCTGGGAGCTCGACTACCCGACGAACGACGGCGGCGGCTCGGTGAACACCCGGTTCCCGACGCAGGACGTCTCGGCGGGCCCGGAGATCGGGAACGCCTGGAACAAGCTGCTCTACGCCGTGAAGTTCGGCTCCGAGCAGATCCTGTTCTCCGACCGCGTCACCGCCGACTCGCAGATCCTGTACGACCGCAGCCCGCGCGAGCGCGTGGAGAAGGTCGCCCCGTACCTCACGCTCGACGGCCGGGTCTACCCGGCGGTCGTGGACGGGCGGGTCAAGTGGATCGTCGACGGCTACACGACGAGCAGCGAGTACCCGTACGCCGCGCAGGTCACGCTGGACTCGGCGACGGCCGACTCGCTCACGCAGTCGTCGAGCGCGATCGAGGCGCTGCAGCCCAAGACGGCCAACTACATCCGCAACTCGGTGAAGGCCACGGTCGACGCGTACGACGGCACGGTCACGCTCTACGCATGGGACGACCAGGACCCCGTGCTGAAGGCGTGGAACGAGATCTTCCCGACCTCGCTGCAGCCGCTCTCGGAGATCGACGGGCAGCTGATGAGCCACCTGCGCTACCCGGAGGACCTGTTCAAGGTGCAGCGCGAGCTGCTCACGCGGTACCACGTGTCCGACCCCGCGCAGTTCTTCACGGGGACCGACTTCTGGGCGGTGCCGGACGACCCGAACGCCACGGGTGACGTCGCGCAGCCGCCGTACTACATGACGCTGCGGATGCCGAAGCAGGAGAGCGCGAGCTTCTCGCTGACGTCGACGTTCATCCCGTTCGGCCAGCAGGCGCGCAACGTCATGCGCGGCTACATGGCGGTCGACGCGGACGCGGGCGCGCAGGACGGCGAGAAGGCCGCCGAGTACGGCAAGATCCGGCTGCTCGAGCTGCCGCGCGACGGCTCGGTCCCGGGACCCGGTCAGGTCAACAACAACATGACGACGGACAGCGCGGTGGCGGAGGAGTTCACGCTCCTGGGCCGCGGCGGGGCCAAGATCGTGCGGGCGAACCTGCTGGCGCTGCCGGTGGGCGAGGGCATGCTCTTCGTCCAGCCCGTCTACCTGCAGGCCGAGTCCGGGACCACGTTCCCGCTGCTCCAGCGGGTCATCGCCGCGTTCGGCGACGACGTCGCGATCTCGGAGACGCTGGACGGCGCGCTCGACGCGGTGTTCGAGGGCGACTCCGGTGTGGACACCGACAACAGCGGCGGTGGCGGGACGACGCCGGACCCCGACGAGCCGGGGACGCCGGAGCCGGAGCCCGGCGACCCGGGCACGGGTGAGCCGGACGGCGACGAGGCGCAGGCGCGAGCGGACCTCGCCGACGCGCTGGCCCGGGCCCAGGCCGCGATCCAGGACAGCCAGACGGCGCTCGCCGAGGGTGACTTCGCGGCGTACGGCGACGCGCAGGACGCGCTCGACGCGGCCGTCGAGGACGCGCTCGACGCCGAGTCGCGGCTCGCGGGCTCGGACGGGACGGCATCCACGTCGGACCTCGACCCGACGCCGGCGCCCAGCGCGACGTCCTGACGTCTCGGCGAACCCCGAGGGCACCGCTCACCCGGTGAGCGGGGCCCTCGGCCGTCCCGGGCTCAGCCCTGGACCACGCCGGCGATCGCGAGCGGGAACAGCACGACGAGGAACAGCCCGTCGTACGCGTGCAGGAGCGTGCTCATCCACGACGAGCGGTAGCGGCGCATGAGCCCCGCGTAGACCCAGTCCCGGACGATCGTGACGGGCAGGGCCCAGATGATGTGCAGGTGGTACGTGGCGAACAGCACGCCGTTGGCGACCACGTCCCACCGGCCGAGCGCGCCGCGCATCTTCGGCAGCAGGATGCCGCGGAAGAGCAGCTCCTCGCCGAGCAGGTAGTTGGACACCAGCAGCACGGCGAGGACCGCCAGGAGCCACCACTGCCCGACGGTCCGCGGCTCGGCGAGGGCCGACAGGTCCGCGTACCCCGGCTGGGCGAGGCCGGGGAGCGCCGTGACGAACGCGTCCTGCAGCGGGCGCAGGGGCTCGAGGTCGTCGTACGCCAGCACGAGGAGGGCGACGGGCAGCGTGAGCGCGAGCAGCCACCAGGTGCGGCGGCCGGAGCGCGGGCTCGTCGGACGGTGCAGCCACAGCCGCCGCCGCAGCGCGGCCCACGTGAACGGGCGGACCTCGCGCCGCAGGACGACGAGCGCGACGAGGCCCTGCCAGACCAGGCCGGCGGTCGCGAGGAGCAGGTACGCCAGGGCGGGGAAGTCGCTGCGCGGGACGACGACCGCCGGCATGAGGACCCAGAGGATCGCGCCCATCGGGAGCGCGGCGAGGGCCCACAGGCCCAGCACCTGCGCGAGCGTGTACTGCCCGAACTCGGCGGTGAACGCGGCGTCGGCCGCGGCCTGGCGGGCGCGGTGCGCGGATCGAGCGGCGGCGCGGCGGTCGGCGCGTCCCTCGGGGCCGACGCGGCCAGGCGGGCTCGTCGCGTGTGTCGTGGTCATCGTGTCCTCCGTGCTCAGCGGTAGCTCATCGGCACGTTCGCGCCGGTCCGAGCCTGGCGGGGAGGACGGCCGCCGGGACATCGGTGACGACCCTGGCCCGTCCCCGGCCGCACCCGGAGCGCGGTCAGGGACGGGGCGAGCGGTCGGAGCGTTAATGCGAACTGCTATCGTTATCGCGGTTCGCACGTCCCCTCGATCGGAGCTCCGTCCATGCGCCACCGTCCCCTCGCCGTCGCCGCGCTCGCCGTGGTGGCGCTGACCCTCACCGCCTGCTCGTCGGACGGCGACCCGGGCGGCACCGGCGGCACCGGTGGGGGCGCCGACGGCGACGCGATCGCGGTGGTCGCCTCGACGAACGTGTGGGGCGACGTCGTCAGCCAGGTCGGGGGCGACCTCGTCAGCGTGACGTCGATCGTCGACGACCCGTCGGCCGACCCGCACTCCTACGAGGGCAGCGCCCGGGTGCAGCTCGAGCTCTCGCGAGCGGACCTCGTCGTGCTGAACGGCGGGGGGTACGACGACTTCGCGACGACGCTCGTCGACGCGCTCGACACCCGGCCGCCGGTGGTGGACGCGGTCGAGGCCTCCGGCCTCACGGCTCCCGATGGCGGCGAGCTGAACGAGCACGTCTGGTACAGCCTCGAGGCGGTGCAGGACGTCGCCGGCGCGGTCGCCGACGAGCTGGCGCGGCTCGACCCGGCGCACGCGGACGACTTCGCGGGCAACGCCGAGGCGTTCGTCGGCACGCTCGACGGGCTGCTCGACCGGGCGGCCGCGATCGGCGCCGAGCACGGCGGCGCGGCCGTCGCGGTGACGGAGCCGGTGCCGCTGTACCTGGTCGCGGAGGCCGGGCTCGTCGACCGCACGCCGGGCGAGTTCTCGGAGGCGATCGAGGAGGAGATCGACGTCGCGCCGGCGGTCATGGAGGCGATGCTCGACCTCGTGTCGTCGCACGAGGTGGCGTTCCTCGTGTACAACGAGCAGACGACCGGACCGCAGACCGACCAGGTGGTCGCGGCCGCGCAGGACGCGGACGTGCCGGTCGTCCGGGTGACCGAGACGCTGCCGGAGGGCAAGGACTACGTGACGTGGATGACGGACAACCTCGAGGCCTTCGCGCAGGCGCTCGCGTGACGTCGGCCGCGGCCGCCCCCGCGCCTCTCGCCCTGGCGGGCGCCCACCTCGCGTACGGGCCGCGCACGGTGTGGTCGGGGCTCGACCTGACCGTCGCGCCCGGAGAGTTCCTCACCGTGCTCGGCCCCAACGGCTCCGGCAAGACGAGCCTGCTCCGCGTCGTCCTCGGCCTGACCCCGCTCAGCGGCGGGCGGCTGACGATCGCGGGTGCGCCCGCCCGGCGCGGCAGCCGTGACGTCGGCTACATCCCGCAGCAGCGCCTGGTCGACCCGTCGACGCCCGTGCGCGCACGGGACCTGGTCCGGCTCGGCCTGGACGGTGACCGGTGGGGGATCGGCGGGCGGTCCCGCCGGGACCGGGTCGACGAGCTGCTCGCGGCGGTCGGCGCCGCGCCGTACGCGGACGTGCCGCTCGGCATGCTCTCGGGCGGGGAGCAGCAGCGCGTGCGGATCGCGCAGGCGCTCGCGTCCGAGCCCGCGCTGCTGCTGTGCGACGAGCCGCTGCTCTCCCTGGACCTGCGCCACCAGCACGAGGTCACGGCGCTGATCGACGAGATGCGGCGCACCCGCGGCACGTCGGTGGTCTTCGTGACGCACGAGATCAACCCGGTCCTGCCGTACACCGACCGCGTGCTCTACCTCGCACCGGCCGGCCACGCGGTGGGGACCCCGGACGAGGTCCTGACGTCCGAGCGACTCACGGCGTTGTACGGCACGCCCGTGGACGTCCTGCGCACGCGGGGTCGCGTCGTGATCGTGGGGGGCGACGACGAGCACGCCCACCACGTCGAGGAGGTCGAGGAGTGACCACGCTGTCCGTCCCCGTGCCGGCCGCGGTGGCCGACGACTGGTGGACCCGGGTGTTCGACTTCACCGACTACGGGTCGCTGCTCGCCCTGGTGCACAACTCGCTCATCGCGGGTGCGGTGCTCGGGCTCGTCGGCGGGCTCGTCGGCGTGCTCGTCATGCAGCGCGACCTGGCGTTCGCGGTGCACGGCATCAGCGAGCTGTCGTTCGCCGGCGCCGCGGCGGCGCTGCTGCTCTCGATCGACGTCATGCTCGGCGCCGTCCTGGGCTCCGTGCTGGCGGCGCTCCTGATCGGGCTGATGGGCACGCGCGCGCGGGACCGCAACTCGATCATCGGCGTGATCATGCCGTTCGGCCTCGGCCTGGGCGTGCTGTTCCTGGCCCTGTACCCCGGACGGGCGGCGAACAAGTTCGGCCTGCTCACCGGGCAGATCGTCGCCGTCGACGAGACCCGGCTGTCGCTCTTCCTCGCGATCGCCGCGGTGGTGCTCGTCGCGCTCGTCGTGATCTGGCGGCCCCTGACGTTCTCGAGCATCGACCCCGACGTGGCCGCCGCCCGCGGCGTGCCGACGCGAGCACTGGGCATCGGGTTCATGCTCCTGCTCGGCCTCGCGGTGGCGCTCGCGGTGCAGGTGGTGGGGGCGCTCCTGGTCCTCTCGCTGCTCATCACGCCCGCCGCCGCGGCGACGCGCGTGAGCGCGTCGCCCGTGGTCGTGCCGCTGCTGTCGGTGGCGTTCGCCGTCACCAGCGCGGTCGGCGGGATCCTGCTCGCGCTCGGCGGCTCGGTGCCCATCAGCCCGTACGTGACGACGATCTCGTTTGTGATCTACGTCGTCTGCCGGGTGGTCGGGGACCTGCGCACGCGGCGTGGCTGGGCCCGGCGGGTGGCGGCGGTGGAGCGCGACGAGGTCGCCGCGGCCTAGTCGGTCGAGGTGTCGGTCGAGGTGTCGGTCGGCGCGTCGGTCGGAAGCGCGGTCGGTGCGTCGGTCGGTAGGGCCGCCACGCACTGCGGGCACGTGCCGAACATCTCGACCGTGTGCGCCACGTCCGCGAAGCCGGTCTCGGCGGCGGCGGCCGCGAGGAACTCCTCGAGCGCGCCCCCCTGCACCTCGACGGTGCGGCCGCACACGCGGCACACCAGGTGGTGGTGGTGCGCCTCGCGCTCGCAGGAGCGGTAGAGCGTCTCGCCCGACTCGGTCCGCAGGACGTCGAAGTCGCCGTTCGCGGCCATCGCGCCCAGCGTGCGGTACACCGTGGCGAGGCCGATGTCCTCGCCCCGCCGGCCGAGCAGGACGTGGATCTGCTGGGCGCTGCGGAAGTCGTCGAGCTCGTCCATGAGCTCGCCGATCGCGCGACGCTGGCGCGTGCTGCGCTGTCCGATCACGTGCACCTCCCGGGGGTCGGTCGATTCTACGTGATTCTCATGTGCGACAGCTCGTTCTCAACAAGGGCCGCGTCGCCGATGGTGGACCGCGCGGCCGGATGCGACGGTGCTGAGATGACGGTGCAGAGATGACGGTGCAGAGATGACGGTGCAGAGATGACGGTGCGGGCATGACGGTGGGCACGGCGGCGTCCGGGATCGGCGCGATGTGGGCGTGGGACAACCCCGTCCCGTCCGGGCAGGACGCGCGGGGGCGCGGGTACGCACCCGCGGAGCCCGCGGCGCTGGTGGCGTTCTGCGCGGAGCGCGGCCTGACCCGCGTGCACCTCGCGGCGCCGTGGGCGGCGGACGAGGGGCCGGTCGGCACGTGGTTCGCGGCGGCGGCTCGTGCGCTCGCCGACGCCGGCGTGGCGGTCACGGCGCTGGGGGGCGACGCGGGGTGGCTGGACCAGCCGGGGCTCGCGGCGACGTGGGCGGGCGCGGCGCTGCGCTCGGCCGGCCCGGCGCTGGTGGGCGTCCAGCTGGACGTCGAGCCGTGGGCGCTGCCGGGGTGGTCCGACGACGTCCCGGGGGGCTCCCGACGCTGGCTCGCCGTGCTCGACGCCGTGGCGGCCTCGCTCCCGGCGGGCGTCGCGCTGGGGGTCGACGCACCGTGGTGGCTGACGACCGTCGCGGCCCCCGTGGGCGAGGGCTCGCTGCTCGACGCCGCGCTCGCACGGGTCGACGAGGTCGTCGTCGTGGCGTTCAGCGACCACGCGGACGGGCCCGACGGGATCGTCGCGCTCGCGGGGCCGGCGGTGGACCGGGTGCGCGCCGCGGGACGGACGTGGAGCGTGGGGGTCGAGACGGACACCCCCAAGGTCGCGGGGGGTGCGCAGTACACCTTCCACGACGAGGGCGCCGCGGTGCTCGAGCGCGAGGCGGCCCGGGCCGCGTCGGCGCTCGGCGGCGGGGCGTGCGTGTGCGTGGAGCACCACCGCGCCTGGCGTCGGCTGCTCGGGCTCGACGGGGTCGACGCGGCCGGGCAGCGGACCTAGCGTGAGCCCGTCGGCGGACGCCGACGCGGGAGGAGACATGGTGAGCGAGCTGCGGACGGTCGAGTCGGACGACGGCACGACGATCGCGTACGAACGCGCGGGCAGCGGACCCGTCGTGGTCTTCCTCGCGGGTGCGTTCAACACCCGCGGGACGTGCGCCGAGCTCGCCGGCCTGCTGACCGACGACTTCACCACGGTGCTGGTGGACCGTCGTGGCCGCGGGGACAGCACCGACGCCCTGGCGCCGGCCGACGTCGGCTCCTACCGCGTCGACCTCGAGGTGGCGGACCTCGACGCGGTGCTCGCGGCCGAGGGTGGCCGCGCCGCCGTGTTCGGCTTCTCGTCGGGCGGCACGCTCGCGCTGCACGCCGCCGCCGCGGGGTCGGCGATCTCGGGCCTGGTGCTGTACGAGGCGCCGTTCGCGCTCGCCGGCCTGCCGGCGGCCCCCGCGGACGCCCCGCAGCGCCTGGCCGCGCTGGTCGCCGAGGGCCGACGCGGCGACGCCGTCGAGCTCATGCAGCGGGAGGTCATCGGACTCCCTCCCGCGATGGTGGAGCAGGCGCGGCAGTCGCCGATGTGGGCGGCGCTCGAGGCGATCGCCCCGACGGTCGTGTACGACGCGACGATCACGCACGCGCCGAACGTGCCGACGCCGGCGATGCGAGCGCTCGACGTGCCGACGCTCGTCGTGTGCGGGCAGGACACGTGGCCGGCCCTGCGCGCGTCCGGGGTCGCCCTCGCGGACGAGCTGGCGAGGGCGTCGTACGCCGAGGTGGCCGGCGGGGCGGGCCACGGCATCGCCGCCGAGGCCACCGCGGCGCTCCTGCGGGAGCGCCTGCGCCCGGAGCCGAGCAGCGGTGTGAGCCGCCCCTGAGCGACGCCTCGGACGACGCGCGAGGCGGCCCCCACGGGCGCCGGGCACGACGAAGCCCGCAGCAGCTGCTGCGGGCTTCGTCGTGCGGCCGGGTGAGAACCCGGCGGGGGAGCGGGGTCGGTCAGCGGAAGGCGTCCTTGACGTCGTCCTTCGCGTCGCCGAGCTTGTCGCCGGCCTGCTTGACGTTGGCGCTGGTCTGGTCCGCCTGGCCCTCGGCCTGGAGACGCTCGTCGTCCGTGGCCTTGCCGACGCCCTCCTTGACCTTGCCCTTGAGCTCCTCGGCACCGTGCTCGATCTTGTCCCCGACGCCCATGGCGATCTCCTCTCGTCGACGACCATGCGCAGGTCATGGCATGGCCAGCAGTGCACCAGGCGAGGTTCATGTCCTCGTCGTCCGGCCCTTCGAAACTATCCCCGTGCCGACCCGCCCGCACGTCGAGCGGTCCGACGCCGGGGGTCGGCGCGCGCGTCAGCCCGCGGCGCTCCCGGCCGCCGCGACCGCGTCGACGACGGCCCGGTCGAACGCCGGCAGGTCGTCGGGGGTGCGGCTGGAGACCAGGGTGCCGTCGACGACGACCTCCTCGTCGACCCACTGCGCACCCGCGTTGCGCAGGTCCGTCTGCAGCGACGGGTAGCTGGTGATCCGCCGGCCGTCGACGGCGCCCGCCTCGACCAGGATCCACGCGCCGTGGCAGATGACGCCGACGGGCTTGCCCGCCTCGACGAAGCCGCGGACGAACGCCACGGAGTCCTGGTCGGTGCGCAGGTGGTCGGCGTTGACGACGCCGCCGGGCAGGACGAGGGCGTCGTAGTCGTCGGCGGACGCCGTTGCCGCCGGCACGTCCACGGGCTGCTGGTGCCCGTTCTTGCCGGTGATCGTCGCATCGGCGGGGGAGACGAGCGAGGCCCGGGCTCCGGCGTCGATGACGGCCGACCACGGGCTCGTGAGCTCGCTGTCCTCGAAGCCGTCAGTGAGCAGGAAGGCGACGGTGCGACCGTCGAGCGTGGCAGTCATGGGGACCTCCTCGGGTGGGGTCCGGCCAGGCTAGGCACGCGGGTGCCGTCCCCGCGCGGCGAGCGCGGCTCAGTCCGGCGGAGCCGGCCGCTCGGTCGGGTCGACGGGCCGCTCGACGAGGTAGGTGTGACCACCCGGGTCGGTCACGCGCACGAACTCGGTGCGCAACGCCTCGTCGCGGGCCCGCTCGCCCGCGCTCGCAGGCCGGACGGGCGCGGTGACGTCACCGAGCTGTGGTGGTCCGACGAGGTGGCGCGCGAGCCACGCGGTCATGTCCAGGCGTTCGTCGGCGCTGCGGGCCACGGCGTCTCCTCCAGGTCGTTAGTGCCCACACTATCAGCGGGCGAATGGTTCCGTACCATGGTCCTCATGACGGCGGTGACGCAGGAGTCGGACGGGACGGCCGACGAGCCGGGCGAGGACCCCCTCGCGCTCGAGGCGCAGGTCTGCCTGGCGCTGTCCGCGGCCGCGCGGGCGCTCGTCGGGACGTACCGGACGCTGCTCGAGCCCCTGGGCCTCACCCACCCGCAGTACCTCGCCATGCTTGCGCTCTGGCAGGACGGGCCGCTCTCGCTCGCCGGCCTGGCGAGCCGGCTGCACCTCGAGCCCGCCACCGCGTCCCCCCTGGTCAAGCGGCTGGAGGCCCGCGGCCTGGTGGCGCGGCGCCCCGACGAGCACGACGAGCGCGCGCTCGTGATCGAGCTCACGCCGGCCGGCGTGGCGATGCGCGAGCGCGCCGTCGGCATCCCCGCGGCGATGGTGCAGCGGCTGGAGCTCGACGTGGCGGACGTGGCGCACGTGCGCGACGCGGCGCAGCTGATGCTCGACGCGTGCGAGCGGGCGGGCTGAGCGGACGCACGGAACGTCCTGTTCGTCCGGTTGTCCCTCGCTCGTCACCCGCTGATCGGCTCCGGTCCACCCCGGTCCGGTGTGCTCGCCCCGGCGCGTTCCGTCGCCACACGACGAGCACAGGGAGTCTTCGATGCGGACACGCATCCTGCGTCCGGTCGCCGCGGTCACCGCGGCGCTCGCGCTCACGGCCGGCGCCGCGGCCGGGTGGGCCGTCACCTCCGACCTGACAGGCCACGGCGACGCGCGCCGGCTGTCCGGCGACCAGACCGCCACGGTCCGCCAGGCGCTGCAGAGCGGCCCGGCCCGCAACGTGATCCTGCTGATCGGCGACGGCATGGGCGACTCGGAGATCACGGTCGCCCGCAACTACGCGCTCGGCGCGGCCGGACGCTTCGCGGGCATCGACGCCCTGCCCCTCACGGGCCAGTACACGACGTACGCGCTCGACAGGGCGGACGGGCTGCCGGACTACGTGACGGACTCGGCCGCCTCGGGCTCCGCCTGGGCCACCGGCACCAAGACCTACAACGGCGCGATCTCCGTCGACGTCGACGGCGTGCCGCAGCGCTCGATCCTCGAGGTCGCGCGCGCCAACGGCCTGCGGACGGGGAACGTCACGACCGCCGAGGTGCAGGACGCGACACCCGCCGTGCTGGGCGCGCACGTGACCAGCCGGTCCTGCTACGGCCCGGTCGTGACGAGCACCACGTGCCCGACGAACGCGCTCGAGAACGGCGGCCTCGGTTCGATCAGCGAGCAGCTCATCGCGACGCGCGCGGACGTGACCCTCGGCGGCGGCGCGAAGAGCTTCGGTGAGACCGCGAAGGCGGGGGCCTGGAGCGGGCAGACGCTGCTCGAGCAGGCCACCGACCGCGGCTACCAGGTGGTGACCGACGAGGCCGGTCTGACCAAGGTCCGCTCCGCCGACCAGCGCCGGCCGGTGCTGGGCCTCTTCGGCTCCGGCAACCTGCCGGTGCGCTGGCAGGGTCCGCTCGCGACGCACACCGGCGGCGCCGAGCCGGCCGTGCGGTGCACGCAGAACCCGGCGTACGGGTCGGCGCCCACGCTCGCCGAGATGACGACCAAGGCGATCTCGCTGCTCGACGACCAGGGGTCGCGCAAGGGCTTCTTCCTGCAGGTCGAGGGCGCGAGCATCGACAAGCAGGACCACGCCGCCAACCCGTGCGGCCAGATCGGCGAGACCGTCGACCTCGACGAGGCCGTGCAGGCCGCGCTCGCGTTCGCGAAGAAGGACAAGCACACGCTCGTCGTCGTCACGGCGGACCACGCCCACTCGAGCCAGATCGTCTACCCGGGCAGCACCACCCCGGGCCTGACCCGCACGCTGACGACGGCCGACGGCAAGCCGATGACCGTCGCCTACGGCACGTCGGAGGAGGGCGGCTCGCAGGCACACACCGGCAGCCAGCTGCGCGTCGCCGGCTACGGTCCCGGCGCCGCCAACGTCGTGGGCCTCACGGACCAGACGGACCTGTTCTTCACCATGCGTGACGCGCTGCGCCTGGACCCGGCCGCCCCGACGCCCGGCGCGCCGCAGATCCGGTCCGTCAACCTGTCCGACGACGCGGTCCTGCGCGGGAAGCAGACGGTCCGCGTGAAGCTCGCGGCGGAGCCCGACGAGACCGTGTTCACCCTGATCCAGGACGACGAGGTGGTCGCGACCTCGCGCCGCACCGGCACCACGCCGTCGATCACGCTCGACACCCGGCGCTACGACGACGGCCCGGCCGTGCTGCAGATCGTCGTCACGGGCCACGACGGCCTGACGACGTCCCGCTCGGTCCCGGTCACGATCACCAACCGCTGACCTCGGCACTGACCTCGGCACGGCGTCCGACGCGGACGCGCCCAGCACGCACCACGACGCCCGGCCCACGAGGGCCGGGCGTCGTCGCGCGTACGGGCGGCCTCAGCCGGCGGTCTGCGGCGTCCCGGGCTCGCCGTGCTCCCGACCCTGCCCCTGCTCGTCTGCGCCCCCGGTGCGGCGCCGGGCGGCACGACGCGCCGCGCGGCGCTCCTTGCGGCGCTCGCCGAGGACGTAGATGACCGGGACGATCACGAGGGTCAGCAGCGTCGAGGTGATGAGGCCGCCGATCACGACGACCGCGAGCGGCTGGGAGATGAACGCGCCGCCGCCGGTGATGCCGAACGCCATGGGCAGGAGCGCGAAGATCGTCGCCGCCGCGGTCATGACGATCGGCCGCAGACGCTTGCGCGCGCCCTCGGTCACGGCCTCCTCGAGCGCGCGTCCGCGCGCCCGGTACTGGTTGATCAGGTCGATCAGCACCACGGCGTTGGACACCACGATCCCGACGAGCATGAGCATGCCGATGAGCGCCGGGACGCCGAGCGGCGTCCCGGTGAGCAGCAGCCCCGCGAGGGCGCCGGTCGCGGCGAACGGGATCGAGACCAGCAGGATCAGCGGCTGCGCGAGCGAGCCGAACGTCGCGACCAGCACGATGTAGACGATCGCGATCGCGAGCACCAGGGCCAGCCCCAGGTCGGAGAACGCGTCGGCCTGGTCCGCCGCGACGCCCGCGACGGTGACGTCGGCGCCCGTCGGCAGGTCGAGCGCGTCCATCCGCTGCGTGAGGTCCGCGCTGAGCGAGCCGACGTCCTGGCTCGCGGGCGTCACCGAGACGGTGACGGTGCGCCGGCCGTCGGAGCGCGTGATCGACGCGGGGCTCCGGACCTCCTCGACGTCCGCGACGTCGTCGAGCGTGACGGTGCCGCCCGGACCCGTGAGGGGAACGGCACGCAGCTCCTCGACGCTCGCGGGGCCGTCCCCGAACGACGCGGTGACCGTGACGGGCGCGCCGTCCAGGTCGACGGTGCCGATCTCGGGGTCGGTCATCAGCCCGGCCACCGTGCCGGCCACCGCGGTCTCGGTCAGCCCCGCCGCGGCGGCCGCCTCACGGTCGACCGTCACCTGGATGACGGGCTGCTCGGTGGACTGCGAGCTGGCGACCGCCGAGGCGCCCGGCGCCTCGCGGGCCGCGTCCTCCACGGCCGTCGCGGCCTCGGCGAGCACGTCCGTGTCGTCCGCGGTCACGACGAGGTCGACCGTCGAGCTGCCGAACCCGGTCGCACCCGCGCTCACGTCGATCGCGGTCACGGGCTCCTCGACCAGCGCGTCGACCGTGCTGCGGACCTCGTCCGCCGCGGCGGTGCCGTCGGCGTCCTCGTCGAGCGTGAGGGCGAAGGTCGCGGACGTGCCGCCGCCGCTGAGGAACGCGGTCATGGCGTCGCCCGAGCCCACCGACGTCTGCACGGTCGCGACGTCGTCGAGGCCCATGAGCGCCTGCTCGATCGTGCGCGCGGAGCCGTCCTGCGCCTCGAGCGACGTGCCGGGCTCGAAGTCCGCCGTGACGGTCAGCGTGTCCTGGCCGGAGTCGCCGATGAGGTTGGTCTCGAGGTGCGGGACGAGCGCGACCGTGCCGGCCAGCACCGCCACCGCGACCCCGAGGGCGACGAAGGGACGCCGCAGCGACGCGCCGAGCACGGGGAGGTACGCGCGCTGCCACAGACCGCGGCGCTCCTTGGCCTCGGCGGCCTCCCGCGTGCGGCGGGCGGCCTCCAGGTCCTCGACCGCGGGCGCCTTGAGGAACCAGTACGCGAGCACCGGGACGATGGTCAGCGCGACGAAGAGGGACGCGCCCATCGCGATGGCGACGGTGAACGCGAACGGTCGGAACAGCTCGCCGACGAACCCGCCGACGAAGCCGATGGGGGCGAACACCGCGACGGTGGCCAGCGTGGAGGCCGTGATCGCCCCGCCGACCTCCTTCACCGCGCCGAGGACCGCCGCGCGGCGGTCCTCGCCGTACGTGAGGTGCCGCGAGATGTTCTCGATCACGACGATCGAGTCGTCGACCACGCGCCCGATCGCGATGGTGAGCGCGGCGAGCGTCAGCAGGTTCAGCGTGTAGCCGGTGAGGTTCATGACCGTGAACGCGACCAGGAGCGACAGCGGGATCGAGACCGCGGACACCGCGGTCGACCGCCAGGACGCCAGGAACAGCAGGATCACGACGACGGCGAACAGCAGGCCGAGCCCGCCCTCGGTCGCGAGGCCCTCGATCGACTCGGTGATGAAGGGCGCCTGGTCGAACACCACGGTGACGGTGACGTCCTGCGCGGCGAGCCGGTCCGCGACCTCGTCGAGCGCGGCCGTGACGTCGTCGGAGACCTCGACGACGTTGCCGTCCGGCGTCTTGGTGATCGCGACCGCGAGCGAGGGCTCGCCGTCGAGGCGGGAGAACGAGGTGGGCTCGGCGTCGCCGTCGACGACCTCGGCGACCGAGTCGAGGCGCACGACGTCGCCGGTCGACGTGGTCAGGGGGAGCGCGGCGAGCTCGTCGACGCTGGTCAGCGGCGTGCCCACCTGGACCGAGAGCGTCTGGTCGCCGTCGGTGACGGTGCCGGCCGGCACGCGCACGCCGTTGTCGTCGAGCACCGAGGTGACCGCCTCGGGCGTGAGGCCGGCGCCGACGAGGGCGGCCATGTCGACGTCGAGCGTGACCTGCCGCTCCGGCGCGCCCGTGACCGCGACCGAGCGCACGTCGTCGAGGTCCTCGAGCACCGGCACCAGCACGTCGTCCACCGCGGTCGCCAGGGCGGCCTCGTCGGACCCGCCGGAGACGGCGAGCTGCACCACCGGCAGGTCGTCGAGCGACCCGGCGACCACCTGGGGGTCCACCTCGTCGGGCAGCTGGCTCGAGGCCGACTCGACCGCTCCGCGCAGGTCGGCGACCGCCGTCGTGATGTTGGTGCCGTACTCGAACATGATCGTCGTCGCCGAGACGTTCGACGACGACGTCGAGGTCACCTGCTCGATGCCGTCGACGCCGAGCACCGCGCTCTCGACGACCTCGGTCACCTGCTGCTCGACGACCTCGGGGGAGGCGCCGGGGTAGACGCCGACGACGGCCGCGGCGGGGAACGAGATCGACGGGATCAGCTCCTGGCGCAGTCCGCCGAGGCTGACGACGCCGAGGACGGCGATGGCCACGGTGACGAGCGCGGTGAGCGCGCGATGGCCGAGCGAGAAGTGCGCGAGGCGGTGCACGGGGGCTCCAGGTGGTGGGGCGCGGGCGGGGTGTCGGGTGGTCGCGAGGTGCTCTCCGGCAGGAGAACGGCGGGCGGGTCGGCTCGGTTCCGGGCGGGGCGGGTCAGGCGCCCCGGGGGCGTGAGCGGGCCGACGAGTCGGCCCACCGGTGCGAGATGGCCACGACGTCGTCGTGCTCGAGCGGGCCGGGGAGCGCGGCGCGGCCGGGCCCCGCGCGCAGCCCGTCGAGGAACGCCGCGGTGTAGCGACGGTAGGCGTCGGGACGCACGTCCGCGGCGTGCTTGGCGAGCTCGGTGACCATCCACAGGAGGATGCCGACGTCGTTGCCGGTCGCACCCTCCCGCAGGTCGCCCTCGGCGCGGGCGCGCTCGAACAGGTCGTGCGTCAGGTCGGCGATGCCCTCGGCGATGTCGGGCCGCAGTGCGTCGGTGCCGCCGAGCGCGGCGTCGCGCACGCCCATGTTGTCGACCAGCAGCTCGGTCACGCGGGTGACGAGGAGGACCAGACCGTCCCAGGCGCGCGTGGCGGCCGCGGCCTCCTCGGCGACCGCGAGCACCTCCCGCAGGGGCTGCTCGAGCGCCGCCTCGATGAGCTCGTCGCGGTCCGCGAAGCGGCGGTACACGGTGCCGACCCCGACGCCCGCCCGGTGGGCGACCTCGTTGAAGCCGACGCCGAGGCCGTGCTCGGCGAACAGCTCCCGCGCCGCCGCGACGATGCGCGCGCGGTTGCGCTCGGCGTCGCGCCGCAGCGGGCTGCGGGGCGCCTCGTCGGGCTCGGTCATGCGCCCAGGGTAACCCGAAGCGGATACCTGGGATCAACATCACAGCGAGTCGGTGCCGACAACCGGATGACTGGAATCAACTTTGTGCCTACGATGCTCGGAGCGACGTCGCTCCCCACCCTCGACCTGCCCGGGCTCGCGTGCGTCCGCACGGCCCGGCCTGGAGGACTCAGTCATGGCAGAACTGCTCTACCGGCTCGGCCGGTTCTCGGCCCGGCGGGCCTCGTACGTCATCGTCGCCTGGGTGCTCGCGCTCGGCATCGCGGTGGGCGGGTTCCTCGCCTTCGGCGGGACGCTGAGCGAGAACATCACGATCCCGGGGACCAAGACCCAGGAGGTCACCGACCGGCTCGAGCAGGAGCTGCCGGCCGCGAGCGGGGCGACGGGCCGCGTGGTCTTCCAGACCGAGGACGGCTCCGCGCTGAGCGCCGACCAGCAGGCGGCGATCAGCGGCGCGCTGACGCAGGTCGGCGACGTCGACGGCGTGGTGCAGACCGTCGACCCGTTCGCGACCGAGCAGCAGCGCGCCGAGCAGGCCGCGCAGCTCGACGACGGTCAGCAGCAGGTCGAGGACGGGCGGGCCCAGCTCGACGCCGGCCAGACGCAGCTCGACGACGGGCAGGCGCAGCTCGACGCCGCGCAGGCGGACCTCGACGCGACCGTCGAGCAGGTCGGCGAGAACGCGCAGACGCAGGCCGCGCAGGAGCAGCTCGACGCGCAGCAGGCCGAGATCGACTCCCAGCAGGCCGAGCTCGACGAGAACCGCACGACGCTCGAGGCGCAGGCCACGCAGCTCGAGGACGGCCAGGCCCTGCTCGAGCAGGCCGCCGAGATCCGGATGGTCTCGACCGACGGCTCGACCGCGGTCGCCACGGTCGTGTTCTCCGAGCCGCAGCAGGAGATCGCGGACGCGACCAAGGACGCCGTGATCGCCACCGTGGACGGCGACCTCCCGGAGGGCGTCACGGCCGACTACTCGACCGAGATCGCCCAGGGCGCCATCTCGCTCGGCGGCGCGGCCGAGGCGATCGGCGTGCTCGTGGCCGCGATCGTGCTCGTCGTGATGCTCGGCACGCTCGTCGCCGCCGGGCTGCCGCTGCTGAACGCGCTCGTCGGCGTCGGCGTCGCGGCGGCCGGTGCCATGGCGTTCTCCGGTGCGGTCGAGATGACCTCGGTGACCCCGGTGCTGGGCGCGATGCTCGGGCTCGCCGTCGGCATCGACTACACGCTCTTCATCCTCAACCGGCACCGCCGTCAGCTGCGCGCCGGGATGGACGTGCACGAGTCCGTCGCGCTCGCCAACGGCACCTCGGGCAACGCGGTGGTGTTCGCCGGGACCACGGTGCTGATCGCGCTCCTCGGCCTCAACCTCACCGGCATCCCGTTCCTGGGCCTCATGGGCACGGTCGCGGCCGGCAGCATCCTGGTCGCGGTCCTCGTGGCGATCACGCTGACGCCGGCCATGCTCGGCCTCCTCGGCCGGCGCATCCTGCCGCGTCGGCAGCGGGAGGTCGTCGCCGCGCACCACGAGCACGTCGCGGTCGCGCCGATGCGGACCGGCCGTGCGTGGCTCAGCATCGTGATCGGCATCGGGGTCCTCGTCGTGATCGCGCTGCCGTACGGCTCCCTGAGGCTGGGCCTGCCCACGGGCTCGTCGGAGCCGGCGGACTCCACGCAGTTCCAGGCGTACGACAAGGTGTCCCAGGCCTTCGGCGAGGGCGTCAACGGCCCGCTCGTCGTCGTGGCCGACCTGACCGACGGCGTGAGCGAGGACGAGCTCGCCGCCACCCAGGCGCAGATCGGCGGCCAGCTCTTCGCGCAGGACGACGTCGTGGCGGTCGCCCCGGTCGGGACCAACGAGGACCGCAGCGTGCTGGTGTTCCAGGTGATCCCGGCGGAGGGGCCGGACAGCGAGTCGACCACGGAGCTGGTGCACGAGCTGCGCGCGCTCGAGGTCGACGGTGGTGAGGGCACCTTCGCGGTGGCCGGCAGCGCCAGCGCGAACATCGACATCTCCGAGAAGCTGGCCGACGCGCTCCCGGTGTACCTCGTCGTGGTGATCGGGCTGTCGCTGGTGATCCTCGTCGCGGTGTTCCGCTCGCTGCTGGTGCCGATCGTCGCCACCGGCGGGTTCGTCCTCTCGCTGTTCGCGTCGATGGGCGCGGTCACCGCGGTCTACCAGTGGGGCTGGCTCAGCGACCTGTTCGGCGTCACCAACCCGGGCCCGGTGCTGAGCTTCCTGCCGACCCTGCTCGTCGGCATCCTGTTCGGCCTCGCGATGGACTACCAGCTGTTCCTGACCTCCGGCATGCGGGAGGCGTACGCGCACGGCTCGCCGTCGCGGCGCGCGGTCATGGAGGGCCTGCACGCGGGCCGGGCCGTGGTCACCGCCGCGGCGATCATCATGATCTCGGTGTTCGGCGGGTTCATGTTCTCTCACCTGGCGACCATCCGGCCGCTCGGCTTCGCCCTCGCGATCGGGGTGCTCCTCGACGCGTTCCTGGTGCGCATGCTGATCATGCCCGCCGTGCTGCACCTGGCCGGCGACGGGGCGTGGTGGCTGCCGCGCTGGCTCGACCGGATCATCCCGGACATCGACGTCGAGGGCGCCAAGCTCGAGCGGCGTCACCCGGGCACGCCGGGCGCCGAGCCGCGCGAGGTGCCGGCCGAGGCCTGACGCCCGGCCGCTGCCGACGGCAGCACGCGGGGCGACCCGCCGGGGTCCGGCTCAGTGGCGCGTGAGAGCCGGGTCCCAGCGGTCGTACCCGGGCCGCAGCCGCACGACGCGCTCGGCGCCCGTGCGCACCTCGTCGGGCCGCACCACGTCGGCGTCGGCGACGTCGGGCCACAGGACCAGGAACGTGCCCCGGTGCCGCCGCCGCAGCCAGTGCGCGAGCAGTGCCGGGGCGGTCTCGTCGGTCCGCTCGTAGCCCAGGAACGACGTCCCGGTCCGCGGGCTGACGAGCAGGCCGTGAAGGCGGGGCGCCTCCAGGAGCCCGTCGAGCGGTCCGTCGAGCACCAGGCGCACGTCGACGACGAAGCCGAGCCGGCGCCCGTCGGCGTCGACCACGACCGCGTCCAGCAGGTCACTCAGGATCATGGCGACCCCCGGGGATCCGGCCGATCACGTGGTCCCGCAGCCACCGCTCGACCCACAGGACGTCGAGGCCCTCGCCGTGCACGCCGAGGCGCAGGACGGTCCCGACGTCCGTGACGTGCGCCCAGCGCACCCGGTGCCACCGGTCCCGGGGCGGGCGGCCGCCGAAGATGCGGGTCGCGAGCACGGGCCCGGAGAGCAGGTTCGTCGCGACCAGGTCCGGCGACCCCTCGAACGGCGGGGCGAGCTCGACGTCGTCGACCGTCGCGACCGGCACCTCGTCGACGTCGACGAGCTGGCGGTCCAGCAGGTGCAGCCGGGCGTCGAGCACGCGGCCGGCGGGTCGGGGCGGGACGGGCAGCTGCTCGTCGGGCGGGAAGGGCGGGTCGCGGCGGCGCAGTCGTGGGCTCACTGTCCTGCTCCCGTCGCGATCATGAGGGGGATGGCCGCAACCGAGGCCACGACGATGATGCCGAGGTAGACCAGGCCCAGCCCGTTGGTGACCCGGCCGTTGACGTGCTCGCCCATGTACTCGCGGTCGTTCGCCACGACGAGGATCGGCAGGTAGGTGAGCGGCAGCGCGATGGCCGAGAAGACCACCGAGTACTCGGTCACGGCGATCGGGTCGACGTTCGTCAGCAGCACCAGCGTGCCGAGCACGACGACGACGAGCATCGACGTGTGGAACCGGGCGGCCTGCGCCGGCCGGCGGTACTTGCCCCAGGACCAGCCGAAGAACTGCGCGAGGGTGTAGCCGGTGGACAGCGCCGTCTCGAGCGCCGCGCCGAAGGTCGCGGCGACCACGCCGAGGATCACGACCGCCAGCGCGAGCTTGCCGCCGGCCATGGCGACGGGCAGCGTGATCTGGGAGAGCGACGTGACCTCGATGGCGCGCGGCAGGAGGACGACGGCGGCGCACGCCGCGATCGCGATCGAGAGCAGCCCGCCCAGGGGGAAGCCGACGAGCACGTTGATCCGCGACTGCGACAGGTCCTTCGCGGTCCACTTCTCCTCGCGGGCGCCCGACGAGAAGAAGAACACCTCGTAGGGCGTCATCGCCGCCCCGAACAGGGCGACCGCGTAGTACCAGTACGTCGTCCTCGCCTCGCCGGCCGGGACGCCCGGGTGCACCGCCTGGTCGACGAGGTCGCCCCAGTCGGGGCCGAGCAGGAACAGCGCGACCGCGAAGACGACGAGCGTCAGCCCCAGCAGCCCGGTGACGTTCTCCAGGATCGAGAACTTCACGCGCCACAGCACGAGCCACACGGCCAGCCCCGCGAACGGCACCCACAGGCGCCGCTCGACGCTGCTGGCGAGCTCGAGCGCGAGGGCGATGCCCCCGATCTCCGCCGTGAGCGTGAGGATCGTGACCGCGAACGACGCGATCAGGTTGGCGCCGCCCATGCGTGGGCCCAGGCGCTCGCGGATCACCTCGAACGTGGCCCGCCCGCTGACCGCGGCGACCCGGCCCGACATCTGCGCGAACAGGCAGATGCCGACCACGCCGACCAGCACGACCCACACCAGCGACGTGCCGAACCGCGCCCCGACGACCGCGTTGGTCACCAGGTCGCCGATGTCGACGAACCCGCCGATGGCGGTCAGCACGCCGAGCGCGACGCCGAGGACGCGCTTCATCTGCCGAGCTCCGTGGTGACCTGCTCGATCGCGTCGGCCGCGTCCTCGAGCGCGCCGCGCACCTGGGCCGTGGTGCTCGTGGACGTGCCGTTGACCCACGCGCGCGTGTCCGCGACGGCGGCGGTCGCGTCCGCGACGGCCGCCAGCCCGCGGTCCCGCGCCGGCTGGTGGGGCAGGTCCGGCATGTCGCGCGCCAGGGCGTCCTGCGCACCGCCGACGTCCCCGAGCGCGTCGGCCAGCGTGACGTCGGCGACGGGCGTCGTGGTCCGGTCCGTCTCGACGAGCAGCACGACGAGCTCGGCCACGGCGACCCCCGACGCCGCCTCGTCGAGCGCGGACGTCAACGTCTCGACCGTGCGCCGGTCGGTGGCCGAGGGCCCCCACGCGCAGCCGCCGAGGAGCAGCGCGGGGGCCAGGAGCGCCGCGGCGCCGCGGCACGCGTCCGACCTGCGAAGGAGCGGCATGCGGGCCATCCTGGCCCCGGTGCCGCACCCTCGCACGTCGAGGTCGTCGCCCGGTGTCAGAACACCGGTTTGCCGCCCGTCACGCCGAGCACGGTGCCGGACACGTACGAGCCGGTGGTCGACGACGCGAGGAACACGAACGCCGGGGCCACCTCGGCGGGCTGGCCCGCGCGGCCCAGCGGCGTGTCCTGGCCGAACGACGCGACCTTCTCCGCGGGCTGCGTCGCCGGCTGCAGCGGGGTCCAGATGGGGCCGGGCGCCACGGCGTTCACCCGGATCCCCCGCGGGCCCAGCTCGGCGGCCAGGTTGACGGTGATGTTGTTGATCGCGGCCTTGGTGGACGCGTAGTCGACCAGGGCGCTCGACGGCTGGTACGCCTGGATCGACGAGCAGTTGACGATCGCGGAGCCCTCGCCCAGGTGCGGCAGCGCCTCCTGGGTGACCCAGTGCAGCGCGTACAGGTTGGTGCGCATGACGCGGTCGAGGTCGTCGGTCGTGACGTCCTCGAACGAGTCGCGGCGCGCCATCTGGTACCCAGCGTTGTTCACCAGCACGTCGAGCCCGTCGAGCCCCTCCACGGCCGTGCGGACGGCTCCGCGCGCGGTGTCCTCGTCGCGCAGGTCGCCCGGGACGAGCACGCACGTGCGCCCGGCCTCACGCACCCAGCGCGCGGTCTCGTCGGCGTCCTCCTGCTCCTCGGCGAGGTACCCGATCGCGACGTCCGCGCCCTCGCGCGCGAACGCGATGGCGACCGCGCGGCCGATGCCGGAGTCCCCGCCGGTGACGAGCGCCCGGCGCCCCTCGAGCAGCCCGTGGCCGCGGTAGCTCTGCTCGCCGTGGTCGGGCCGGGGCTGCATCGGCTCCGTCAGGCCGGGGGGCTCCTGCTGCTGTGCGGGTCGGTCCTGGTCGGTCATGGTCGCTCCCGTCCACGCGGCGCTCGGCGCTCACGGGCCGCGTCCTGACCCCCGGCGTCCACGGGCCGGTGCTCGCTCCGCGGCCCACCGCGTGCCTCCACGCTAGGCAGGGCCGCCGAGTCCGGCACGCCGGGCGGACCGGCGCGTGCGGCGCGGTCAGCCGCGCTCGCCCGCCGCCGGTGCGCCGATGGTCGCGAGGTCGCCGTCCGGCTGCCCGTCGTCGTTCATGTCCGACGAGCGCGCGCGCCGCGCGTCCAGCCGGAGCGTCACGCCGGCGCCCGTGGCCGCCGCCAACGAGGCGAGCAGCACCGCCACCTTGGCGCCCGCCGTGTGCGTGCCGTCCGGGAAGGAGAGCTCGGCGATCAGCAGCGAGACGGTGAAGCCGATGCCGGCCAGGAGGCCCACCGGCAGCAGGTCGCGCAGGCCGAGGCCCGCGGGCAGACGCAGCCGGGTGAACCGGGTCAGCAGCGCCGTCACGCCCAGGACGCCGACGACCTTGCCGACGACGAGGCCGGCGACGATCGCCGGCACCACCGCCTGCGCCAGGACGGCTCCGGGTCCGCCGCCGCCGACCACGGTGACGCCCGCCGCGAAGAACGCGAACACGGGCAGGGCCAGGCCGGAGGACCACGGCCGCCACGCGTGCTCGAACGTCACCGTGCGCGGTGCGGTCTCCCCGCGCACCGCCGTCGCGGGCACGACGAGGCCCAGCGCGACGCCCGCGATGGTGGCGTGCACCCCGGACGCGTGCATGAGCACCCAGGTCGCGACCCCGACGGGGACGAGCAGGACGTACGCCGCGCGCCGCCGCCGCACCAGGACGGCGAACACCGCCACCCCGACCAGGGCCGCGGCGAGGTACGCGAGGTGGAGGGTGTCGGTGTAGAACACCGCGATGACGACGATCGCGAGCAGGTCGTCGACCACCGCCAGCGTGAGCAGGAACGTCCGCAGCGCGACCGGGAGACCGCGTCCGAGGACGGCCAGCACGGCGAGGGCGAACGCGATGTCGGTCGCCGTGGGGATCGCCCACCCGTCCAGCGCGGTGGGGTCGCCGGCCGTCGAGACGACCGCGACGTACACGACCGCCGGGACCACCATGCCGCCCACCGCGGCGAGCGCGGGGACGGCCGCGTGCCGCACGTCGCGCAGGCTGCCGTTGACGAGCTCCTGCTTGAGCTCGAGCCCGACGAGGAAGAAGAAGACCGCGAGGAGGCCGTCCGCGGCCCACGTCGCGAGGCTGAGGTCCAGGTGCCAGGCGGCGGGCCCGACGACGGTGGTGGAGAGGGCGGCGTACGACTCGCGCCAGGGCGAGTTGGCCCAGACCAGCGCGGCCGCGGCGGCCAGCAGCAGCAGGATGCCACCGGTGCTCTCGGCCGAGACCCAGCGGGCGAGGCGGGCGCCGGGGCGCAGGGAAGGGCGCTGGGAAGGGCGCTGGGAAGGGCGCTGGGAAGGGCGCAGGGGAGCGGGGTACGTCATGGATGGGGACTCCGGTCGGGATCGGGCTCCCGGCGGGGTCGCCGACGAGCCGCCGACCAGGCTTCCCGGCACTCCGCGGGCCATCGTACCGGCCGCACCTGCGGACCGCTCGGGTCGCGGCGTGGCGAGAAGCGCTTCATCCTGGCATCGGCGTCAAGAAGCCGGCGCTCTGGCGGCCCCTCACGGGGGGCGACGTCCGGAGGTCGGTCATGGGTGTGCGCAGGATGTGGGCAGCGGGGGCGGCGGGGATGGTCGCGCTGGTGGCGGGGTGCGCGCAGGGGACGGGCGGGGGCGACGCCACCGAGCCCGCCTTCACCCCCGAGGCAACGATGTCCGGGTCGCTCCAGGTCATGGGGTTCGGGGCAGGCGACGAGATCGCCACGACGCGGTTGGACCGCGCGAAGGCCGAGCTCGACGGCGTCGACGTCAGCCTCGTCGAGGGCGACCTCGACATCCAGGCGTTCCTGTCGGCGGTCGCCGCGGGCGACCCGCCGGACATCGTCTACGCCAACCGGGACCAGATCGGGACGTTCGCGTCCCGCGGGGCCGTCGTCCCGCTCGACGAGTGCTACGCGAGCGAGGACATCGACCAGGACGCGTTCGTGGACGCGGCGTTGGACCAGGTGACCTTCGGTGGCCACCTGTACGGCGTGCCGGAGTTCAACACGGTGCAGCTCGTCATGGCGGACGCCGGGCTCCTGAAGGACGCCGGCCTGACGCTCGACGACGTGAACGGCTCCGACTGGGCCGCGATCACGTCGGCGACCACCGCGCTGGCGCGCAGCGACGGCGGCAAGGTGTCGGTGATCGGGTACGACTCGAAGCTCCCGGAGTTCCTGCCGCTGTGGGCGCAGGCGAACGGCGCCGACCTCCTGTCCGACGACGGCCGGACCGCGCAGCTCGACTCGCCCGAGGTCCTCGAGGCGCTCGAGTTCGCCGTCGGCGTCTACGACGAGCAGGGCGGCTTCGCGGCGGTGAAGGCGACCCGCGACGCCGCGGACTTCTTCGGCGCCGGCAACCAGTTCGCGACGTCGACCCTCGGTGCGATGCCGATGGAGCAGTGGTACGTCAACGTGCTCAACGAGGTGTCTCCGGACGCCCCGATGGCGTTCGACGCGTTCCGCACGCCGGCGGGCGACCCGCTCGCGTACGCGACGGGGTCCGCGTGGGCGATCCCCGCGGGCAGCGGCAACCCCGCAGCGGCGTGCCGGTTCGCCGCCGTGATGACCCAGCAGGACAGCTGGCTCGCCTCCGCCCGGGCCCGCGCGGAGGCGCGGGAGGCCGACGGGCTCGCCTTCACCGGCATCCTCACCGGCAACGAGAAGGCGGACCAGCAGATCCGCGACGAGCTGGTGGACGTGACGGACGAGCCCTGGGCCTCGGGCGTCGAGGCGATGTACGAGGCCAACGACCACACGTTCACGCTGCCGGCCAACCCCGCGGACAGCGAGTTCAAGGCTGCCTGGCAGGACGCCGTGAACCGGGTGCTGAACGGTCAGCAGGACGCCGCGGCGGCGATGGCCCAGGCTCAGGAGGAGGCGCAGGCGGCGCTGGACAAGGCGTGGGCGAGGTGGGACGACTCGTCGGCGTCGGAGCAGTGACGTGACGACGAGCACCGCCGCCCCCGTCCGCACCCAGGACGTCGGACGGCGCACGCGCCGGCGGTCGTCCCTGGAGCGGCGCTACTCGCGGGCCGCCTGGTGGTTCATCAGCCCGTGGCTGGTCGGCTTCCTGGTCTTCACGGCGTGGCCGATGATCTACAGCGCCTACCTGTCGTTCACCGACTACGACGTCATCAACGACCCGCAGCTGGTCGGCTGGGCCAACTACCAGGAGCTGTTCAGCGACCCGAAGGTCGCGTTGGCGCTGCAGAACACGCTGGTCTACGCCGCGCTGGCCGTGCCGGCCCACATCCTCCTGGCCCTGGGGCTCGCGCTCCTGCTCGACCAGGCCTCGCGGCGCGCGTCGGGCTTCTTCCGCACGGCGTTCTTCCTGCCGAAGATGACGCCACCCGTCGCGATCGGGGTGCTGCTGATCCTGCTGTTCAACGGGCAGCGGGGGGCCGTCAACACCGTGCTGGGCTGGTTCGGCATCACCGGCCCGGCCTGGACCACCGACCCGGCGTGGGTCAAGCCGGGGCTCGTGCTGATGGGGCTGTGGACCGTGGGCTCGACGGTGATCATCCTGCTCGCCGCCCTGCGGGGCGTGCCGACCGACCTCTACGACGCCGCGCGCGTCGACGGAGCGGGGTTCTGGCGCCGCACGAGGGCGGTGACGCTGCCCATGATCAGCGGCCCGCTGTTCTTCGTCGTCGTCGTCAACACGATCGCGGCGCTCCAGATGTTCACCGAGGCGTACACCGCGTACTTCGGCTCGGGCAACACCACCTACTCCAACGACGCGGCCCTGTTCTACGTCATCTACCTCTTCCAGCAGGCCTTCGAGTTCCTGCACATGGGGTACGCCTCGGCGCTCGCCTGGCTGCTGTTCCTGGTGATCATGGCGATCACCGGGATCCAGGTGCTGGTCAGCCGACGCCTGGTCTACTACGAGGGCGAGGCACGATGACCACCGCACCCGCCGTGCCGACCCCGGTCATCGAGCAGCCCCCGACGGACGGCCCACGCACCCGGCAGCGGCGCGTGCCGCCCGCGCGCCGGGTCGGTCGCGTCCTCGTCGTCGTCGCGCTGCTCCTGGCGACCGCCGCCTTCGTGTACCCGTTCGTGTGGCTGCTCTCGGCGTCCTTCAAGCCGCGCGGCGACGTGTTCGACAACCGGCTGTGGCCGCGGACGTGGACGTTCCAGAACTACCTGGACGTCTGGCAGACCGCGCCCATGGCGACCTGGTTGGTGAACACCGTCATCGTGACCGTGCTGGCCGCGACCACGGTCACCGCGACGTCCGCGATGGTCGCCTGGGGCTTCGCGCACTTCCGGTTCCGGGGCCGCAACGTCCTGTTCGGGCTGGTCCTGGCGACGATGATGCTGCCGGGTGCTGTGACCATGGTGCCCACCTACCTGATCTGGAAGCAGCTCGGCTTCGTCGGGACGCTGGTGCCGCTGTGGGGGCAGAACCTGTTCGCGAGCGCGTTCTACGTCTTCCTGCTGCGGCAGTTCTTCCTCGCCCTGCCCCGGGAGCTGTTCGAGGCGGCGCGCCTCGACGGGGCGGGGCCGTGGCGCGTGTTCACGCGGATCGCGGTCCCGCTCTGCCGGCCGGCGCTGGTGCTCACGCTGCTCTTCGAGGTACAGGCGGCGTGGACCGACCTGATGCGGCCGCTGATCTACCTGCAGGACTCCTCGACGTTCACCGTGCCGCGGGGGCTCAAGGCGCTGCTCGACCAGTTCGGCTTCGGCGGTGAGTGGCACTGGGAGATCGTCGTGACCGCGAGCGTCATCACCACCCTGCCGATGATCCTGCTGTTCTTCTTCGGTCAGAAGCACTTCATCCAGGGCATCGCCACCACCGGCTCGAAGGGCTGAGACCGCCGTCGGCCCGGTGCCCGGCGGGCGCCGGGCCGGTGCGGGTCGCGTGCTCGTCGGTCAGCGGGACGCCGTCGGCGGGACGGGCTCGTGCGGGTCGACGAGGGGCGCGCGCCGGACCAGGGTGAGGTGCCCGCCGAGGTAGCCGCCGACGCCCGCGACGGTGCCGCCGGCCAGCGCCAGCGCGACGCCGACCGTGTGCCGACCCCGCCGTCGCGCGAGCCACGACCCGGCGTAGAACGCGGTCGCGGTCGCGTTGGCGGCGGCGTGCACCACGCCGACGCGCCGCACGCGCTCGTCGAGCGGCTCGCTCGCGCGCCAGTCGGCCAGTCCCGTCAGCACCGTGGGGGCGGCGGCGAGGACGCCGAGGCCGACCAGTCGCTGCGACGCGCGTCGGCCCGCCACGGGGGCCAGCAGGTCCAGCGCGCTGGCCGACACCCACATCCCGATCGGCACGTCGGTCAGCAGGGGGTGGGCGGCGTGGCCGAGGGGGACGCCGCGCAGCAGGGCCTGCAGGCGCGGCTGCGCGAGGACGCGGTCCGCCACCCCGCGCAGCGCCGCTGCCGGCGAGTCGAGCGCGGCGCGCGACTCGATCGCGTCGGTGGCGCGCAGGAGCGCGGACTCGAGCTGCTCCTCCGGTGCGGCGGGGGACGACGTGGTCACGGGACCTCCTGGAACGGGTGCGGGCGGGTCACGAGCGGCGGACCAGCCGCCAGGTCACCGCGTGACCGTGGTCCGCGGGCATCACGGCGCCGGCCGGCACCCTCGCCGTCGCCGACGGCCTGCTCACCACCTGCCAGACACCGGTCACCGTGCACGTCTGCCCGCTGCGGGCGATCACTCCAGAGCTGTCCATGACGTCCTCGTCCCGGACTCGTGGGGGCCGTGACGAGCCGTGACTTGACCCGCCGACCCGCTGCCGTGAGCCCGAGCGTCGCATCCCGTGGCGCCCACCGCACGTCGAGAGGCGTGCCGATCTCGCCGTTCACGCCGGGCCGGCGACCGTGCCAGGCGAGGGGCGCACGACCTTGTGGCTGCCGTCGCACCACGGCGCGATGGTCGAGGCGTCGCACCGGCACAGCGCGACGACCGCGCGCCGCACCGCCCGGCGCTCGCCGTCCGGTGAGACCACCTCGTCGGCGCCCCGCACCAGCAGCGGCCCGCCCGGGCACTCGCTCGCCCGAATGTCCTCGTCGCGCGCGGCCCGCGGCTCCCAGACCGGCGTCACCGCGCCTCCCGCAGGGACGACCGCCCGGCGCGCCAGGCCGCGAGCATCGCGTCCGCGACGAGCTCGTCCGTCGCCAGGCACGCGGCGGCGCCGAACAGCACGTCGTCCCGGAGCTCGGGCTCGTCGGCGACGAGCCCGCCCGCCATGTCCCGCGCAGCGATCTGCTCGTGCACGGCGTCGGCCTCGACGTGCTCGTCGAAGTACTCGGTGGTCGCGGCGTCGAAGCCGAGCCGTCGGAATCCGTCGCCGTAGCGGCGGTTCGGCAGCGACGAGGTCATCTCGAACGCCGCGAGGTGCCCCACCGCCGCCCCGCGCAGCCTCCGGTTCAGCCCGAGCATGCGCATGGTGCTGAGGTGCGCGAGCGTGACGGCGGGGACGCGGTCGACGTAGTAGCCGTACTCGTCGACCAGGCCGACGCCGCGCATCGTCCGCGCGAACAGCGCGCTGTGCATGCGCTCGGGATCGCCGCCGCCGTACTCGTCGGCCTGGATCTCGACGAGCGCCGCCTTCGCGCGGCCGGAGAGGCGGGGGATCGCCCAGGTGTGCGGATCGGCCTCGGCCAGCTGGTAGAGCGAGCGGTGCACGACGAGCTCACGCGCCTGCTCGGCGTCGGCCGACCGCGCGACGTAGCGCGACAGGCTCGGCCCGGGCGTGGGCGCCGTCATCGCGAAGAGCGTCTCGGCGACGTCGTCGCCCGCCCGCGGCACGGTCACCGTCGCGCGCAGCGTCGCCTCCAGCGCCCGCTCGAGGACCACGCGCGTGGCGACGAGCGCGGTCTCCCACTCGCGTCCGGGGTCCACGTCGTCGAACCCGCGGTGGTGCAGCTCGTGCAGCAGCCACAGGCTCAGCTGCAGGTCCTCGTCGTCGAGGGCGGCTCCGCCCGCGACGGCCTCCCGGGCGGGCCCGGTCAGCCCGTCCTCGTCGGACGCTGGTCCGGCCAGCCGTTCGACGACGAGCGCGCTCAGCGGACCCCGTGCGGGCGGCAGCTTCATGGTTCGGTCACTCCTCGTGGCGCGCGCCGGCACGGTCGGTCGCGGCGTCCTGCACGACCGAGGCTGGCTGCCGGGAGCGTAGGCACGCCGGCCCGCCACCGCATCCGCAGGCGGGGCGCCCGCCCCTGCGGTGCCGGCCCGAGGCCGCCGGCGGCGGAGATGAACACTGGGCGAACAGGTCGGCCCCGGGTTGTCGTCGACGGTGCCGCGGGAGCACCGTCGAGGGGTGGACACCACCGCGCTGCTCGCCCTCGTCGTCGTCACCGCGCTCGCGTTCGACTTCACGAACGGCTTCCACGACACGGCCAACGCCATGGCCACGTCGATCGCGACCGGTGCGCTGCGCCCCAAGGCCGCGGTCGCGCTCTCCGCGGTCCTCAACGTGCTGGGCGCGTTCCTGTCGCTCGCGGTCGCCGCGACGATCGCCTCGGGGATCGTCGAGCAGGACGTGGTGACGCTGTCGGTCGTGTTCGCCGGGCTGACCGGAGGGATCCTCTGGAACCTCGTGACGTGGTACTTCGGACTGCCGTCGAGCTCCTCGCACGCGCTGATCGGCGGGCTCGTGGGCTCGGTCCTCGTGGCCGCCGGCACGAGCGGCGTCATCTGGTCGGGCCTCGTGTCCAAGGTCGCCGTCCCGGCGGTGGTTGCACCGGTCGCCGCCGGGCTCGTCGCGACCTGCGGGACGTGGCTCGTGTACCGGATCACCCGGGGTGTGGCGCGCGGCGACCAGCAGCGCGAGTTCCGCTGGGGGCAGATCGGGTCCGCGTCGCTCGTCTCGCTCGCGCACGGGACCAACGACGCGCAGAAGACGATGGGCATCATCTTCCTCGCGCTCATCGCGGGCGGGCAGCTCGACGCCGACGACGCCGTCCCGCTCTGGGTGGTGATCGGGTGCGCGGGGGCGATCGGGCTCGGCACCTACCTGGGCGGCTGGCGGGTCATCCGCACGCTCGGCAAGGGGCTCACCGAGCTCGAGCCGCCGCAGGGCATGGCCGCCGAGACCTCGTCCGCCGCCGTCATCCTGGTGTCCTCGCACTTCGGGTTCCCGCTGTCGACCACCCACGTGGCGAGCGGCTCGATCATGGGCTCCGGCGTCGGCCGGCGGACCCCGGTGCGCTGGTCGGTCGCCCGGCGCATGGTGGTCGCGTGGCTCGTCACCCTGCCCGCCGCCGCTGCCGTCGGCGCCGCGGCGGAGGGGATCCAGCACGCGCTCGGGGGCTGGGCGGGCACGCTCGTCGTGCTGGCCCTGCTCGTCGCGGCGAGCCTCGCCCTGTTCCTGCGCTCGCGGCGCACCGCCGTGGGCCACCACAACGTGAACGACGACTGGGCCCCCGACGCGTCGCCCGCCCAGCCCACCGCCGCCGCGAGCGCGGCCTGACCGGCAGGAGCCCAGCATGGAGATCGTCGACGGGGGAGCGCTCGGGCGCGTCGTCCTCCTCAGCCTCCTGATCGGCGCGGGCCTGCCCGCGGTGTTCGCGGTCGGGGTTCGCTTCCTCGCACCGGTGGACGGGCGCGCCGCCGTGGCTCGCCGGGTCGCGGGCTGGGCGTGCTTCGCGGTGTGCCTGGCCGCGGTCGCGCTCGGCGTCGCGACGATCGCGGTGGGGGACTGATGGCCGACGAGGGCGTGGTCCGGCGCGTCGTCGACTGGCTGCGCGCGGGCTACCCGAGCGGGGTGCCGGAGCGCGACTACGTCGCCCTGCTCGCGCTGCTGCGCCGCCGGCTGACGCCCGACGAGGTCGCGGACGTCGTCGAGCGCGTCGTCGTCGCCCACCCCGCGGGCGCGCCCACCCGCGCGAGCGTCGAGGCGGAGATGGCGGCCGTGCTGCAGCACGAGCCGCTCGACGAGGACGTCGCCCGCGTGAGCGCGGTGCTCGCGAGCGTCGGCTGGCCGCTGGCGCCGGTCGAGCCGTGACGTGCGCCGTGGGCGGGTAGCGGGGCCCGGGCGTGCGAAAGGCCCTCTGATCAGCGTTGCCGCTGATCAGAGGGCCTTTCCGTGGTAGCGGGGGCAGGATTTGAACCTGCGACCTCTGGGTTATGAGCCCAGCGAGCTACCGAGCTGCTCCACCCCGCGTCGGTGATGCCACCTTACGTCAGCGGCGGGCGGTGTCCAAATCCGTGCGACGTGACGCCCGTCGCACCCGGCCGCGCAGCGCGCCCTGGGCCACGACGACGCCCAGCACGACGAGGACGCCGCCCACCGGCTCGTACCACTCCAGGTGCTCGTCCAGCACGGCCAGGCCGAGCGCGACGCCGACCACGGGGGTCAGGTAGGTGACGGTCGAGGCGCGCTGGGCGCCCCACGCCCCGACGACCTTGGTGTTCCACACGTAGGCGATGCCGGTGCCCAGTGTGCCGAGCAGCACGATCGAGACGACGACGGAGGTCGACAGGGTCACGGGCGTGCGGGCGATGACGGGGGAGAGCAGGAGCATGACCACCGCGGCGGCGCCCACCTGCCCCGCCGCCACCGTCTCCGCCGGCAGGCGCAGCGGGGTCACGAACCGGCGCAGGTACGTCATGCCGATGCCGTAGCAGGCCGTGGCGCCCAGGCAGGCGAGCACGGCCGGGAAGGGGGCGGCAGCGGCGAGGTCGCCGAGGTAGGTCCACGGCCCGACGATGACGACGACGCCGAGGGCGCCGAGCACCAGCCCCAGGCCCTGGCGCCGGGTCAGCCGCTCCGCCGGCAGGAGCGCCGCCGACGCCGCGGCGGTCATGAGCGGCGTGGTGGCGTTGAGGATGGACGAGAGCCCGGACGCGAGGTGCTCGCCCGCCCACGCGAAGGCGAGGAACGGCAGCACGCACAGGAGCACCCCGAGCACGACGAGGTGGCCCCACGCCGAGCGCGTGCGCGGCCACGACCGGCGCGCGGCGAGCGCGACGACGAGCAGGGCCAGCGCACCGAGGACGATCCGGCCGAGCGCGACCTGCGGCGCCGAGAGCCCCTCGAGCGCGACCTTGATCAGCAGGAAGCTCGAGCCCCAGATCAGCGCGAGCGCCAGGTACATCGCCGCGACACGTCCGGAGGCGGGCGCGTCGACCGGTGCGGGCGAGGTGGTCACGGGAGAACCATCCTCGCGACCACCGACACGGGGCAAACCCCGTGTCGGCGGGCGCGGCCCGGGTCAGGAGCCGGCCGTCTCCTCGGGCGGCTCACCCCACCACTCGTCCCACCAGCGCAGCACGCGCAGCGCGCGCAGCGTCAGCCACCGCGACGGCCGGCCGACCCCGTCGTCGACGTGGAACCAGACCCGGCCGGGCGGCGTGCGGTCCAGGAGCCACGTGCCGTCCGACGAGCGCCGCGACCGCACGTGCGCGACGGCGTCCGCGAGCCGCAGGTCGGGCACCCCCTCGTCGAGCTCGGCCGCGGCGCGGAAGTGGTCGAGCGCGCGCAGCACGTCGTAGTGCCACCGCGACGGGTGCTGGAACGTGAGGAACTCGGGGTCGGCCGGCTCGCCCGTGCTCAGCCGGCGGAACAGGTCGCGCTCGAGCAGGAACTCCTCGCCCGTGCGCCGTGCCTCGCGGGAGGCCGGGGTGCCGCCCGTGGCGCGCTCGTGCTCGAGCAGGCCCTCGAGCACGTTGACGGTGGTGGCGAACGACGAGCGTCGCGACCCCTCGGCGCGCTCGCAGTTCCACCCGCCGTCGGGCAGCCTCTCGTCCACCAGCCGCGCGACGAGCGGCGACACGTCCACGCCGAAGTACGCCCCGTCCGCGACCGTGCGCCCGTTGATGCACTCCTCGGTCTCCCCGGTCCAGTAGGGCTGGTCGCCCTCCTCCCAGTGCGAGCTGCGCCCGACGAGGTCGACGGTGCGCACCGCGGACGCCGACGACGGCTCGAGTCCCAGCTCCCGGAGCTGGGACAGGGCGTACGTCGTCGCGGTCCAGGGCTGGCCCACGTCGACCCACTCCCGCGGGTCGAAGTCGCGGGGGAGGAAGGCACCACCGGCCCACTGGCCGTCCGGGTCCTGCGCCGCCAGGAGCCGGGCGCCCCAGCCCTCGGTCTCCACGCGCGCCCGCTCGTCGGACCACTGCGCCTCGGGCAGGCCCTGCAGGTCCCGCATCACCTGCCAGCGGAGGGCGGGGTCGGACGCGAGCAGCCACGCCAGGACGTCGTCAGCCATGGCGCGGACGCTAGCAACGGGGTCCGACGCGGTCCCGCACCGACGCGGGCCTCAGCCCGTGCGCTCCGCGAGCTGGTAGCCGCCCGCGTCGTACACCAGCTGGTACGTCGCGCCCGGGTGGCGGTCCTGCGCGTACTGCGCGGCGTCCGTCGGGGCGGGGTTCCAGCCGCCGCCGTACTGGTCGATCAGCAGGTAGTCGGGGGCGGGGTTGCCCTCGTTGCCGACGTAGTACACGTCCGTGCGGTCCACCAGGTAGCTCATGAGCCCGATGTCCGTCTCGACGCTCGCGCCGTCCGGGACCAGGTCCAGCACCTCCTGGGACTGCGTCGCGCGGGTCGAGGGCGCCCACAGGTCCGACGGCCGGCCCAGCCGCGCGACGTCGAGCTGCGGCACCAGCATCACGGCGACCGCCACCGCCACGGCGGGCGCGGCCATCGAGTACCGCCGCAGCCAGTCCCGGCGGGAGCCGCGGGCCAGCACCACCCCGTCGAGCAGCGCGGCGAACGCGATCGGCATGAGGACCGCGGAGTAGTGCCACGTGTGCCCGTAGTAGGCGTCGTTGTCCGCCCAGAACCGCCACACGATCGTCGGCAGCGCGATCAGCAGGACGGGGGACCGCAGACCGATCAGCCCCGTGATGCCCACCAGGAGCAGGAGCGTGACGACCTTGCGGCCGTCGTCGACCAGCAGCGTCGCCGCGGTCCAGGGGTGCGTCGCGATGCCCACCACGTCGATCCGGCTGCCGTAGTCCCACTGGTCGCGCGTGCTCAGCAGGGGGATCAGCACGGTGGTGCTCAGCACCACCCAGGCCGCGCCCCAGCCCGCGAGCCACAGGCCCAGCGCGGGCCGCTCGGCGGTGCGCCGCGAGCGCCACCACAGCACCAGCCCGAACGCCGCGACCGTCAGGCCGAGGTCCTCCTTGACGAGCACCAGCGGTGCGATCCACAGGGCGGACGCCAGCCACCTCTCGCGCAGCAGCGCGACGAGCCCGAGCGCCAGGAGCGGCACCGCGAAGGCGATCTCGTGGAACTGCGAGGACACCGCGCCGACGATCCCGAAGCTCACCGCGTACGCCGCGCCGAGCACGGTGCCCTGCACCGCTCCGATCACGCGGACGGCGTGCCGCGCGACCACGTAGACCGAGAACGCGAACAGCAGGTCCTGCAGCACCAGCAGGGTGAGCGCGTGCGGGAAGAGCGCGTACACGGGCGCGAGCACGACGAGCAGCGGGTGGAAGTGGTCACCGAGCAGGTTGAAGCCGTCGCCCTTGATCGTCACGATCGGCGCCTCGAGCGACGCGTACCGCCGGGCGAGCTGCGTGAAGATGCCCAGGTCCCACGACGGCGACTCGAACCGGCGCCACTGCAGCAGCGTGTACGTGACGTACGTGGCCGCCGCGAGCAGCGCGACGACGAGCGGGCCCGCCCAGCCCGTGACACCGCGCGCGACCGGCGGGGCGAGCGTGATGGTCGGCACCGGCGCGACGGTCTCGACGGGTTCGACGGTCTCGACGGGTTCGACGGGTTCGACGGTCTCGACGGGCGCTGCTGCCGGTCGGACCGGCTCGACGGCGCCGTCCTCCGGCGTGCGCTCGTCGGGCGCGTCCGGCCCCCGCGGCGGCTGGGTCACCCGGACCGTCCCGGGCGTCTCGTCGTCGACCACCCCGGCATCATGTCAGGCGCACCGGTGCGCCGGGCCGCGGACCACGGACCGGAGCACGCGCCGGGGGCGGCGTCGCTCAGCGCGTGCGCAGCCGAGGCGAGGGCACGTCGACGACCGCGATCGTGTCGGCCTTGACGAGCTCGGCGACCACCACGCGCCAGGCCAGCTCGGCGCTGCGGAGCGACCGGGCCACGTCCTCGGGCGCCACGTGGCCGGCGACGCCCTCGCCCGCGGCGACGTCGAGCGCGTCGTACGCGCGGTAGATCGCGGTGCGGGCGGCGCGGTACTGCGGGCTCTCGCGCACGGTCGCGGGCGTGGACACCTCGAGCGCCCCCGCGGCCTCGTCGAACATCGCACGGACGAGTGCCACGGCGTGCGGCCGCTCGGCCAGCGTGAGGCGGTCCGCGGAGTCGGAGACCGCCGTCACCACGCCGGACATCGTGAGCCGTTGGATGGCGGTGTGCAGCGCGGCCGGGTCGATCTGCAGCGCGAGCAGCAGCGCGATCGACCGGCCCAGCGTCGCCTCGTCCTGCTCGCGGCGCCGCGCCCGCCGCCGCTCCTGCTCGCGCCGGTCCTCCTGCGCGCGGAGCGCGGCCGCGTGCGCCTCGCGCTCCCGGCGCTCCGCCTCGGCCCGCAGTGCGCTCGCGTGCCGGGTCAGGACCTCCGCGGCCGTGCGCACGTGCTGCTCCGCCTCGTCCTGGGCGCGCTGCGCGAGCTGGCGGCCGAACTCGTTGAGCGGTGCGCAGTGGCCCGCGTCGGTGTAGCCGAACAGCGCCACGTGGCGCTCGTCGGCCCAGACCAGCGCCATCTTGGTGTAGCCGGCGCGGGCGTAGCAGACCGCGGTGCGGTGACCGGCGGCGGTGAGCAGGCGCTGCAGCGTGTCGCGTCCGACGGGGGAGCGGTGGTGCTCGACGAACGCCGCGAGGTCGGAGCCGACGAGGTCGAGCTGCCCGTGCCGCCCGTCGCCCGCGACGCGGACGTCCAGGCGCGCGAGCACGGTCCGGGCGTGGCGCTCGGCGAACCGCTCCGCCTCGCGCCAGCGCGGGTCCTTGTGCGCGGCGCTCACGTCCCCAGCTCCTCCCGGCTCGCAGCGATGCCGCACCGGTGCGGTGGTCACGAACCTACGGAGGCCGGTGGGTGCCGCGCGCGTGCCAGTCGGGTGAGCGACAGGTGACGGGGGCGGGCGCCGTTCACCCGTCCGGCGGACGGGTTCCGACGAACCGGTCGGCCGACGAGCCTGCTCGCCGGGGGTCGAGGTCAGTCCGACGAGGCGTCCGACGAGGCAGCCGGCGCGGTCCCGACCGTCGCCGGCACGGGCTGCTCCTGCGGTGCGGGCGCGGCCCGTCGGCGCCGACGCCGGCGCACGGCCAGCCACACCAGGCCGACCAGGGCGGCGACCGCGAGCCACGGCAGCACCGCGCCGAGCACCACCATGAGGACACCGATCGTGGCGACCAGCGCCTCCCAGCCGTTCTCGAGCCCGGTGAGGAAGGTCCCGTCCTCCTCCTCGGCCTGGACGGGCAGCGCGCCCGGCCCCGCGATCGAGATCTCGAGCGTCGACAGCGCGACCTTGTCGGCGAGCCGCGCGCGCTCGGACTGCAGCTGCTCGAGGCTCGCCTGCCGCTCGGACAGCGCGCTCTCGGCCGCCAGCAGGTCACGCGTGCTCGTGGCGTCCGTCATGAGCTGCTCCATGCGGTCCACCGAGAGCTCGAGCGCGTGGATCCGGGCATCCAGGTCCTGCGCGGTGCCCGTGACGTCCTGCGCCTGGAGGTCGATGCCGTCGACCTCGCCCAGCTCCCGCAGCGCGTCGACCGTCGAGCTCACCTGGTCGGCCGGCACCCGCACGGTGAGGGACGACTGCGCGGTCTCGTCCGTCGAGGCGGCCGACTCCGAGCGGGAGTCGACCCGCCCGCCCTTGCCCTCGACGAGGTCGACGACCTGGTCGGTCACGACCTGGGGGTCCTCGACCGTCATGCGGATCGAGCCCGTCTGGATCACCTGGCGCTCGGCCTCGTCGACCCCGCCGCCTTCGGAGACCGCCGCCGCGTCGCTGTCGCCGCCCGCGTCCCCGCCGTCCTGCGGCCCGGCGACGCTGCCTCCGGACCCGCCGTCCGCCGACTCCGCCGCGTCGCCACCGTCGGAGCATCCCGCCAGCACGAGCAGCAGCGCCAGCACCGGTGCGGCCCAGGCCGCCTGCCTCGTCCTCGTCCCCCTGGTCATGCCCCGAACGTAGGGCGGCGCCGCGGGGGGCGGGACGGGTCCGTCGCAATCGTGACCATCCCGTCACCGGATCGAATCCGGATGGGCGCCGAGTCGCGTCGCAGGGCTGGATGTCCCCGACTTCGCCGTTCGAGGTGCGCGATCGGCCATCCGGGTCCACCATGGGCGTACCGCGGCGCCAGCGCCGCGGTAGCCGTAGGTACGGGCGAGAGCCCGACCGCCCGTGAGGGTCAGCGAGCACGCCACGCTTCGTGCCGGCGAGACGTGCTCGGACCGACGCCCCGCCTCGTCCGACGAGGCGGGGCGTCAGACGGTCTCCCCGCTGCGGACGCTGACGCCGCACCTGCTGACCCGCAAATGCTGACTTGAACGGTTGACTTTTCAGCGCGACGGACGCTAGCGTCCTCGTGCGGGCCGGGAACCGGCCCCTTGACGGGAGGTACGCACGATGGACGCTGGACGGGTGCACCCCGCCGCCTCCCGTGCGTGGTCGATGCGCGCGCCGTCCGCGGCCCCGCGACCGGTCCTCCCGTGTCCGGCCGACTGCTGTCGTCGCTGACCCCGACGATCCTCCGCGCCTCGCCGGCCGGCCCGAGGCACGCCTGAGCGTGCGGCCGTCCGAGCGTCCCGAGCCCGCGTGGCTCGATCACCCCGCACCCCAGCACCCCGCGACCGCGCCCGTGCAGCGTCCCGCTCCGGTCCGCCGGTCCCCGCCAGCGCCCTCGGCGCACCGGAGGAAGCCATGTCCCAGGTCCTCGACCTCCCCGTCGTCCCCACCCCGATCCTCGGCCCGGCCCCCGCTACGTCGGGCGGCCAGGACGTCCTCGTCCCCGAGCCCCGCGGTCCGCTGGCCGCCGACGACGTGGTCGTCGTGTTCGAGGACAACGCGCCCGTCGCGGGCGGCTCCTTCCACCTGAGCGCCGCGCGTCCCACCCTGCCGCTCGAGGCGGACGGCCACCGCACGGCCGACCTCACCGGCATCTGGACGGTCGCGGGCCGCGGACGGCGCGAGCGTGCGCGCCGGGCCATCGCGGCGCTCGAGGGCAACGCCGCGCTCGCGGGCTACGCCCGGCTGCGGGTGCTGGTCGACGCGCACCGGACCGACGTCGTCGCCCTCCTGCGCGCGAGCTGGTTCACGCCGACGGACGGTCGTCCCGCTGCGACTGCCGGTGGGACGACCGGCGCGACGCCGGGCCAGGTCGAGCTGGAGAAGTGGCTGCTGCCGGCGTGAGCCGCGCGTAGGCCACCGCGGTCCACAGGTGCTGGGCGGCGTGGGCGCGCCACGGCGACCAGGTGGCCGCGCGCGCGGCCGCCTGGCGGGCGTCCTCGATGCCCATCGCCTTGCGCAGCACCAGGTCGCCCGCGGGGAAGGCGTCCCGGTCGCCGGCCGCGCGCAGCGCCAGGTAGTCGGCCGTCCAGGGTCCGATGCCCGGGAGGGCGAGCAGCCGCGCCCGCGTCCCCGCACGGTCGTGCGTGGTCCGCAGGTCCAGCCCGTCCGCGCAGGCGCGGGCCAGCGCGACGAGCGTGCGCGCGCGGGCGCCCGTCACGCGCAGCGCCTCGCGCAGCTCCTCGGCGTCGACGGCCGCGACCGCGGGCGGGTCGGGGAACAGCACCAGGTCCTCGTCGTGCACGGTGCCCAGCGCGGCGGCGAGCCGGCCCGTGAACGTGCGCGCCGCGGCCAGCGACACCTGCTGGCCGAGCACCGTCTGCGCCGCGGCCTCGAACGGGTCCACGTGTCCGGGGACCCGCAGGCTCGGGCGCGCGCGCAGCAGCGGTCGCAGCAGCGGGTCGGGGTCGAGCGCCGCGGCGACGACGTCGAGGTCGTCACCGGTGCCGAACCACCGGGCGGCGACCTCCTCGAGCCACGACGCCGGGACCGGTGCGGGGCCGGTCGCCGTGATCCCCACCTCGTCGGGCGCGAGGTCCACGACGAGCCGGACCGTCGCGGAGCCCGTGCGCGCCAGCCGCTCGACCCGCGCGTGGGCGGCGTCCGGCGAGGTCACGCGCTCGACGCCCGGGACGGCGTGCGCGACCAGGTAGGCGATCGCCGCGGCCGAGTCGAAGGGCCGGTGGAGCACCGCTCGTGCACGTCCCACGGCCGGGTCCGCGCCGCGGTGCTGGGGGGCGGGCTCGTCGTACGGCACCGCGTCACCGTACGCCGTCGGGCTCCGTCACCCGTCGAGACGTCGACCCGGCGGCGCGCCTAGGGTGGCCGGGTGCTGCGATCCCTCTTCACCGCACCGGCTCGCGCCGCCTCTCCGTCGGTCACCGGTGCGTCCCCCACCCCCTCGCCCGGCCCGGCGGCGGCGGTCGAGGAGACCGCCCGCGAGGTCGCCGACGTCCTGGTGCCGGCGCTCGCCGTCGTCGGCGGGATCGTCGTCGCGTTCGTCGTCGCGACCTTGGTCTCGGCGATCGTCCGACGAGCCGCGCGCCGCTCCACGGTCGCCTCCGACCTCACCCGGCGCTCCCGCACGGCCCTGCGCGCGGTGCTCGTCGTCATCGGCGTGTGGGTCGCGCTGCTGCTGTCGACCGAGGACGCGGAGTGGCGCCGCGCCGTGGTGCACCTGCTGCAGATCCTGCTCATCGTCGCGGTCGCGTGGCTCGTCGGGACGCTCGCGTTCGTGCTCGAGGACGCCGCGGTCGCGCGGTACCGGGTCGACGTCGCCGACAACCGCCACGCCCGCCGCGTGCGCACCCAGGTCCAGGTGCTGCGACGCCTGACCGTCGCGGTGATCGTGGTGTGCGCGATCGCGGGCGTCGCGCTCACCTTCCCCGGGGCGCGGGCGTTCGGCGCGAGCATCCTCGCCTCGGCCGGGCTCATCTCGATCGTCGCGGGCCTCGCCGCGCAGAGCTCGCTCGCCAACGTCTTCGCGGGCATCCAGCTCGCGTTCACCGACGCGATCCGGGTGGACGACGTGGTCGTCGTCGACGCGCAGTGGGGCCGGATCGAGGAGATCACGCTCACCTACGTCGTCGTCCACGCGTGGGACGACCGCCGCCTGATCCTGCCCTCGACCTTCTTCACGACGACGCCGTTCGAGAACTGGACGCGGCGCGCGGCGGACCTGCTCGGCACCGTGGAGCTGGACCTCGACTGGCAGGTGCCGGTCGAGCCGATGCGGGCCGAGCTGGTGCGCCTCCTCGAGTCCACCGACCTGTGGGACCGGCGGGTCGGGATCCTGCAGGTGACCGACGCGGTCGGCGGGGTGGTCCGCGTCCGCGCCCTCGCCTCCGCGGCCGACGCGCCGTCGCTGTTCGACCTGCGCTGCCACGTGCGCGAGGGGCTCGTCGGGTGGCTGCAGCGCGAGGCGCCCGAGGGGCTGCCGCGCAACCGCTGGGAGACCGTCGCCGCTGCCCCGCCCGGGGCACCGGCCGCGCCGCCCGAGCCGCGGCCGACGACCGGTGCCCTGCCGGCACCCGGACGCTGGGCGGGGCCCGACGACACGGTGCAGGTCGCGCCGACCTCGGACTCGCGACTGTTCACCGGGAGCATCGACGCGATCGAGCGCTCGCAGGCGTTCCGCGGTCCCGGCCAGGACGTCATCGACGAGCGTGAGCAGCACGCCGACGACGAGCGCAGGTGAGCACGATGAGCGACCTCCCTGCCGGCACCGATCCCTACCGCCACGTGTACGGCGCCGCCGACGCGCCGGTGACGGTCGTCGAGTTCGGTGACCTCGAGTGCCCGCACTGCCGGGCGGCCGCGCCGGTGCTGCGGGAGCTGGTCGACACCTCGGCCGGGCGCGTGCGCCTGGTGTGGCGCCACTTCCCGCTGTTCGAGGTGCACCCGCACGCGCTCACCGCCGCGCTCGCGGCCGAGGCCTTCGCGGCCCACGGCCGGTTCTGGGACCTGCACGACGCCGCGTTCGCCCACCAGGACCGGCTGGGCGACCCGGACCTGCGCCGCTACGCCGCCGAGGCGGGCATCGACCCCGACGATGTGGTGGGCGACCGGGCCCAGCGCTGGGCAACGGCGGTCGAGGCCGACTACCTCGCCGGCCTGGCCGCCCACGTCGCCGGCACGCCGACCCTGCTGGTCGACGACGAGCCGTACACCGGCCCGGTCACCCTGACGGCGCTCCGCCTCCGCACCGCCCGCTAGCCCGCGTCCGGCCGGGCGGCCTGGTCGGACGCCCGGGGTGGGAGGGTGGGGGGATGAAGACGGTGATGGTGACCGGTGCCGGGCGTGGCATCGGCCGGGGGATCGCGATCGGGCTGGCGCGGGCCGGGTACGGCGTCGGGCTCGTCGGGCGGACGCGGCGGCACCTCGAGGACGTGGCCGACGAGATCGCGCAGCAGGTGTCGGATGCCCGGCTCGTCGTGGCGGACGGGGACCTGGTGCACGCCGACGACGTCCGGGATGCGGTGCGCACCGTGGAGCAGGCGCTCGGCGGGATCGGGCTGCTGGTGAACAACGCCGGCGTCATCGAGCACGGCGAGACGGACTTCGCGACGGACGACGTCGAGGACGCCTGGCGCGTGGTCGAGACGAACGTACGGGGGCCGATGCTCGTGGCGCACGCGGTCCTGCCGGCGATGCTCGCGCGCGGCGAGGGCCGGCTGCTGCAGATCAACTCGGGCTCCGGGTACACCCGGATGTCGGCCTACACCGGCTACGGCGTCAGCAAGGGCGCGCTCGCGCGCCTGACGACGCTGCTCGACGCGCAGTACCGCGACCGCGGCATCCGCACGCTGGACCTCGCGCCCGGTGTGGTCGCCACGGACATGACCGCGGCGATGCCGGTGCACGCCGACCGCGCCGAGTGGACGGCGATCGAGGACGTGGTGGCGCTGGTCCGCGCGTTCGGGGACGGCGAGCTCGACGCGCTCTCGGGCCGGTTCGTCCGGGCCGGCTCGGACTCAGCCGCGTCGCTCGTGGGCGCCGCGCACCGGATCGCCGCCGCGGACGCGCGGCGGCTGCGGGTCCCGACCTACGGGGACGACGACCCGCTCACCTGATCGCCGGCACCGGCGCTGGCGTCGGCACCGGCATCGGCACCGGTGGCAGTGGCAGTGGCAGTGGGCGTGGCACTGGAGGCGGCCGCGGTGCCGGGCGCGCGCCAGGGCAGGGGCGGGAGGGCCGACGGCGGCGCCTGCGGGGGAGAGCACAGGGGGAGCCGCTCGCCGAGCCAGCGCAGGAGCAGCGAGCCGATCGCCGCGGCCAGCAGCGAGCCGGCGAGCACGCCGATCTTCGCCTGGCCCAGGTGCTCCTCGTCGTCGAACGCGAGCTCGGCGATGAACAGCGAGATGGTGAACCCGATCCCGGCGAGCACCGCGCCGCCCAGGAGGTGGCCGTAGCGCACCCGGCCGGGCAGGTCGCCGAGGCCCAGGCGGATGGCCAGGGTCGCGGCGCCGGTGATGCCGATCGCGTTGCCGACGACGAGCGCGACGAGCACCGCCCAGGTCAGCCGCGAGCCGAACGCGGAGGCCAGCGCGTCGCCGTCGAGCCGCACCCCCGCATTGGCCAGGCCGAACACGGGGACCACCACGAACGCGCTCCAGGGGTGGAGCATGCGCTGCAGCCGGTCGCTCGCGGGGACGGCGGCCCTCGCCGCGAGCTCGGCGAGGTGCTCGCGCTCGGCGGTGGTCTCCTCGACCAGGTCCCGCGCATACCCCCGCACCGCCTCGACGTCCTCCCGCCGGGACACGGTGGCGGGCACGATCAGCCCCACGGCGACGCCGGCCAGCGTGGCGTGCACCCCGGACGCGTGCACCGCGAGCCACAGCGCCACCCCGGTCACCGCGTAGGGCAGCAGCCGCCACACGCGCAGCCACCGCAGCACCAGGAGCACGACGACGAGCGCGCCCGCGACGGCGAGCGCCACCAGGTCCACCTGGTCGGTGTAGAAGACGGCCATCACGGTGATCGCACCGATGTCGTCGACGATCGCCAGCGTGAGCAGGAAGAGCCGGAGCCGGTCCGGGCAGGCCGGGCCGAACAGCGCCAGGATCCCGACCAGGAACGCGGTGTCCGTCGACATCACGACGCCCCAGCCGTGCCCGACGTCCGTGCCCGCCGTGATCGCGAGGTACAGGAGCACGGGCACCAGGAGCCCGCCGAGCGCACCGAGCGCGGGGACCGCGACGGTGCGCCGGTCCCGCAGCTCGCCGCGCGTCGCCTCCCGGCTGATCTCGAGCCCGACGACGGCGAAGAAGACCGCCATGGCGGCGTCGTTGACCCACGCGTGCAGGCTGAGGTCGAGCGACCAGGAGCCCAGGTGCACGCCGGCGGCGGTGTGCCACAGCTCGTCGTACGCGTCCGCCCACGGCGAGTTCGCCCAGACGAGCGCGACCACGGTGGCGACCAGCAGCACCATGGCGGAGCCGGCCTCGGTCCGCAGGAAGTCGCGGACCGGAGGGCTGAGCGTCGGCACGCGGACCCGCAGGGCCGGTCCGACGCTCGTCGTCCCCGTCACGCCGCCGCCGCCCGCGCCGCGCGAGCGGCCTCCCGCACCCTCCCGGTCACAGGTCCTTCTCGCGGTCACCCCGCAGCGCCGCGACGTGGTCCGGCACGTACGTGGACAGCTCGCGCGGCGGACGCTCGTAGCCCGACGAGGGCGCGGGGCGCTCGGGGAGCACCACCTTGTCCCGCGGGACGTCCGTGTACGGGATGGTCGACAGCAGGTGGGCGATCATGTTCAGCCGTGCGTGCTTCTTGATGTCGCTCTCGACGACGTACCACGGGCTCGTCGGGACGTCGGTGTGGACCATCATCTCGTCCTTCGCGCGGGAGTAGTCCTCCCACTTCGCGATGGACTGCAGGTCGGTGGTGGACAGCTTCCACTGGCGCAGCGGGTCCGAGAGGCGCGAGCGGAACCGGCGCAGCTGCTCGGCGTCCGAGACGGAGAACCAGTACTTGCGCAGCAGGATCCCGTCCTCGACGAGCATCTGCTCGAAGATCGGCGTCTGGCGCATGAACTGCGCGTACTCCTGCGGCGTGCAGTAGCCCATGACGCGCTCGACGCCCGCGCGGTTGTACCAGGAGCGGTCGAACAGGACCATCTCGCCCGCGGCGGGCAGGTGCGCGACGTAGCGCTGGTAGTACCACTCCGACTTCTCGCGCTCCGTCGGGGTCGGCAGGGCGGCGATCCGCGCCGTGCGCGGCGACAGGTACTCCGAGATGCGCTTGATGGTGCCGCCCTTGCCCGCGGCGTCCCGGCCCTCGAAGATCACGGCGATCCGCGCACCGGTCGCCCGGGTCCACTCCTGGACCTTGACCAGCTCGACCTGCAGCCGGAACAGCTCGGCCTCGTAGACCTCGTTCGAGATCTTGTGCTGATCGCGCTTCTTGCCCTTCTTCGCCATGCCGGGACGCTACCGCGTGGGACCGCCATCGCGCCCGCCGGCCACGGATGGACCTTCCGGTCCGCAGATGCGGTGACAACCCGCCCGCGAAGGTGCATGTGCGGGGTATCGTCGAGCGTCATGACGCAGATCCGGATCAGCGAGGCGGCCACGCTGCTCGGCGTCAGCGACGACACCGTCCGCCGGTGGGTCGACGCGGGCAGCCTCCCGGCCTCGGCCGACGCGTCCGGCCGCTCGGTGGTCGACGGCGCGGACCTGGCGGCGTTCGCGGTCGAGCGCGCCAAGGGTCCCCAGGACCCGACGGCGGGCCACTCGTCCGCGCGCAACCGGTTCGCCGGGCTGGTCACGGCGATCACCGCCGACACCGTGATGGCCCAGGTGGAGCTCCAGTGCGGGCCGTTCCGCGTCGTGTCCCTCATGTCCAGCGAGGCGGTGCGTGCGCTCGGCCTCGAGGTCGGCTCGCGCGCGTCCGCGGTCGTCAAGGCCACGACGGTCGTCGTCGAGACACCCGCGGGACCGCGGTGACCCGCCCGTCCGCGATGACGGTCCCGCGTGGGGCCGCGATCCTCGTCGTCGCCGCGCTCGCGGTGTCCGCCTGCGGCTCGTCGGACGGTCCGGGTTCGACGAGCACGACGAGCACGACGGGCACGACGGGCCCAGCCGCGACGGGGGCCACGGACCTGCGCGGCGAGCTCACGGTCTTCGCCGCCGCCTCGCTCGAGCCGGCACTCGACGAGGTCGCGGCGGCGTTCGTCGCCGAGCACCCGGGGGTCACGGTCGCCCCCGTCCGCTACGACGGCTCCTCGACGCTCGCGACGCAGCTGCTCGAGGGCGCTCCGGCCGACGTGCTGGCGACCGCCGACCTCACGACCATGGAGTCGGTCGTGGACGCCGACCTGACTGCGGGGGACGCGGCGGTCTTCACCACCAACACGCTGCAGGTGGTGGTCCCCGCCGGCAACCCCGAGGACGTCGCCTCGCTGGCGGACCTCGCGGCGCTGTCCGACGAGGGCGGCAAGGTGGTCCTGTGCGCGCCGGAGGTGCCGTGCGGCGCGGCGGCCCGGACGGTCCTCGGCGCGGCCGGCGTCACGGTGACGCCCGCGAGCCTCGAGCAGAATGTGACCGCGGTCCTGACCAAGGTGCAGACCGGCGAGGCGGACGCCGGCCTGGTGTACCGCACCGACGTGCTCAAGGCGGGTGACGACGTCGTGGGCGTGGACGTCCCCGAGGCCGCCGAGGCGGTCAACGCGTACCCCGCGGTGGCCTTGGCCGACGCGCACGAGCCGCGGGTCGCGGCGGCGTTCGTCGCGTTCCTCCGCACCGACCCGGCGCAGGACGCGCTGGCCGCCCACGGCTTCGTCGCACCGTGACCACGACCCTGCCGGCGGACGCGACCGTCCGGCGCGGGGCCCGGCGCCGGGCCAGGCCGTCGGACGGCAGGTCGGGCGGGCCCGGCAGCGCGCCGCGCCTGCTGTGGGTGCCGGCCGCGCTGGCAGCGGGGCTGCTGGTGCTCCCGGTGGTCGCGCTCGTCGTCCGCGCCGACTGGTCCACCCTGCCCGCCGACGTGACGTCGCCGGCCGCGCGCCAGGCGCTCGCGCTCTCGCTCGGCACGTCGGTGACCGCGACGGTGGCGTGCCTGGTCCTGGGCGTGCCGCTCGCCCTGGTGCTCGCGCGGGCGACCGGGTGGGCGGCGGACCTGCTGCGCGCGCTGGTCACGCTGCCGCTGGTGCTGCCGCCCACGGTCGGCGGCATCGCGCTGCTGTTCCTGCTGGGGCGGCGCGGGCTCGTCGGGCAGCAGCTCGACGCCTGGTTCGGTGTGACGATCCCGTTCACCACCGCCGCCGTCGTCATCGCGCAGACGTTCGTCGCCATGCCCTTCCTCGTGCTCGGGCTCGAGGGCGCGCTCCGGACCGCCGGGACGCGCTACGAGGCGGTCGCCGCCTCGCTCGGCGCCGGGCGCTGGACGGTGCTGCGCCGGATCACGCTGCCGCTCGCGGCCCCCGGCATCGTCGCGGGCACCGTGCTGTGCTTCGCACGGGCGCTGGGCGAGTTCGGTGCGACCGCGCTCTTCGCGGGCAGCACCCCCGGCGTCACGCAGACCATGCCCCTGGCGATCTACTCGGCGTTCAACGGCGCCGGGGTCACCCAGGGCGCGGCGGTCGCGCTGTCGCTGCTCCTGGTGGTCGCGGCGGTGGCCGTGCTGCTCGTCGCGCGGGCCTGGCGCCCCGGCCGGGTGACGGCGTGAGGCGCGCGCGGGGCCGCGGGCGGACCGGTGGCGGCGTCCGGACGACGAGTCCGCTGCACGCCGGTCCGCAGGACGCGGGTCCGCTGCACGCGGGTCCGCTGCACGCCGGACCGCTGCACGCGGAGGTGCGGGTGCGCCGGGGCGGGTTCACGCTCGCCGCGCGCGTGCGGGTCGAGCCGGGCCGGGTGGTGGCGGTCCTCGGCGCCAACGGCGCGGGCAAGTCCACGCTGCTCGCGACGATCGCGGGCACGCTGCGACCCGACGCGGGCGAGGTGCGCGCCGGAGGCCGGCTCCTGACGGACGCCACGACGCACGTGCCCGTCGAGCACCGGGGGATCGGGCTGCTCGGCCAGGACACCGCGGTGTTCCCGCATCTCACGGCGCGCGAGAACGTCGCTTTCGGCCCGCGTGCGGCCGGCGTGCCGGCCCGGGACGCGCGCCGGGACGCGGACGCGTGGCTCGAGGCCGTCGGGCTCGGCGGGTCGGGCCAGCGGCGGCCCGACGAGCTGTCCGGCGGGCAACGGCAGCGGGTGGCCCTCGCCCGGGCGCTCGCGGCCGGCCCCGCCGCGCTCCTGCTCGACGAGCCGTTCGCGCAGCTCGACGTCCGCACCGCCGCCGACCTGCGCGCCCTGGTGCGCGATCGGGTCCGCAGCACCGCCACGCCGACCGTGCTCGTCACGCACGACGTCGTGGACGTCCTGGCGCTCGCCGACCACGTCGTCGTGCTCCACGACGGCACGGTGGTCGAGGAGGGCGACCCCGTCGCGGTGCTCACCGACCCGGTCCACGCGTTCACGGCCTCGCTCGCCGACCTCAACCTCCTCACGGTCTCCGGCCCCGACGCCGCCGGCCGACTCCGCGCGGGCCTGCTCGAGCTCACCGCCCCCGCGCACTGGGTGGAGAACCTCCCGCAGGGCGGGACCTTCTCCACCCGCACGCTGACGTTCGCCCCGGCGGACGTCCGGGTCCGCGCGGGGGGCGAGGGCCGTGCGGCCGGGGACGGCGGGGGCGAGGGCCGTGGAACCGGGGCCGGGGCCGGGGCCGGGGCCGGGGCCGGTGGGGGTGAGGGTGCTGGGGACGGTGGAGGCCGGGACGTGAGCTGGTCCGCGGTGGTGGTCGACGTCGAGCGCGGGCCGCGCGGGTTGCGGGTCCGCACCAGCGGCGACGTGCTCGTCGACCTGCCGGCCGCCGCCGCGCGCGACCTCGACCTGCGACCGGGCGCGCCCCTGCACCTCGCCGTCCCGTACCCGGCCCTCCGCCCCCGCCCCACCTGAGCCCACCCGCCCCACCTGACACCCGCCCGCCCACCTGACACCCGCACGCCCACCTGACCCACCTGACCACCCGCCCCACCCCCGCCCATCTCTGCCCCGACTGCGGACGTTGTGCGGCGAGCGCGCACGATCGACGGCCGCGCTCGCGCCGGAGCGACCGCGCTCGGTGGTGGTGGGCCGGTGGTCGGTGGGGGACGGGTGGTGGGTGGGGGACGGGGGTGGGTGGGAGACGGGGTGGGCGGGTGACGTGCCTCGTTCTCACCGCTGGCGGGGGGCGCGTGTGCGGGAAAGGTTCCCGCGATGCAACAGCGGGACGACGAGCGCGGAAACATCCGCTTCCTAGCGTCGGTCACGTCCGAGCCCCCACCGAGCCCCGGAGGCCCCCATGGCGCAGCCGCTCGTGACCGTCGACGACGAGTCGACCCCGTCGACCCCCATCACCTCCAGCACGTCCACCGGCACGGCCACCGGCACGTCCACCGGCACGGCCACCGGCTCGGCGACCGCAGCCGCTCCGGCGGGAGCGCCGCTGGTCCACCGGCCCGGCCGGTGGATCGACGGCTGGAACCCCGAGGACGCCGGTCAGTGGGCGTCCGTGGGCCGCGCCATCGCCCGGCGCAACCTGGGTCTGTCGATCTTCGCCGAGTTCCTCGGGTTCGCCGTCTGGGCGCTGTGGAGCATCGTGGTGCCGCAGCTCCCGGCCGCGGGCTTCGCGCTGTCGGTCGACCAGATGTTCTGGCTGATCTCGATCCCCAGCCTGGTCGGCGCCACGCTGCGCATCCCCTACACGTTCGCGGTCCCGGTGTTCGGGGGTCGCAACTGGACCATCGTGTCCGCGCTGCTCCTGCTGATCCCCACGGTCGGCCTCGCGCTCGTCGTGCAGAACCCGGACGCGCCGTTCGGGCTCCTGCTGGGCGTCGCCGCGCTCGCGGGCGTGGGCGGCGGCAACTTCGCCTCCTCGATGGCCAACATCTCCTTCTTCTACCCGGAGAAGGAGAAGGGCCGCGCGCTCGGGCTGAACGCCGCGGGCGGGAACGTCGGCACGGCGGCCGTGCAGTTCGCGGTGCCGATCGTGATCGTCGGGGGCGCGGGCCTGCAGCTGGAGCTCGCGGGGTGGATGTTCGTGCCCCTGGCCCTGCTCGCGGCCGTCCTGGCCTGGCGGTTCATGGACAACCTGTCGCACGCCAAGTCGGACCCGCGCTCCTACGGCGTGGCCGCCCGGGCGCGGCACACCTGGATCATCTCGTTCGTGTACATCGGGACGTTCGGCTCGTTCATCGGCTTCTCCGGGGCATTCCCGACGCTGCTCAAGGGCACGTTCCCCGAGGTCACGGTGTCGATCGCGTTCCTGGGCGCGCTCGTCGGCTCGGTCGCCCGCCCGCTCGGCGGGACCCTGGCGGACAAGCTGGGCGGCGCCCGGGTGACCATCGCGTCCTTCGCGGTCATGGCGGCCGGCGTCGTGAGCGCGATCTTCGCCCTGCGGTCGCACTCGTTCGGCGCGTTCCTCGCGTCCTTCCTGGTGCTGTTCGTCGCGACCGGCGCGGGCAACGGGTCGGTCTACCGGATGATCCCGGCCGTGTTCCGGCACGGGGCCACGGACGACGAGGACCGCGCGCGCCGGGCCCGCGCGGCGGCCGGCTGCCTCGGCATCGCCGGAGCGGTGGGGGCGTTCGGCGGCTTCCTGATCCCGCGCGGCTTCGCGGTCTCGACCAGCGCGACCGGCAACATCCAGGCGGCGCTGTGGGTGATCGTCGGGATGTACGCGGTGATGGCGGTCACCGTCTGGGCCGTGTACTCGCGCCGCGGCTCGTCCTTCGGCTCCACCGTCATCTGACCGGATGACGACGACCACCACCGCTCCGCAGGGGAGCACGCCGTCGCTCGAGCAGGTGGCGACGGTGTGCTCCTACTGCGGCGTGGGCTGCGGGATCGTCCTCGACGTCGCGTGCGACGACGAGGGCAGGCGGGTCGCGCGCGGCGCTCGCGGCGACCGCTCGCACCCGTCGAACGCGGGCCGGCTGTGCACCAAGGGCGCGACGAGCGCGGACATGCTGGCGGCCGGCGGACGGGCGACGCACGCCCTGGTGCGGCCCGAGCGCGGCGCGGAGCCGGAGCGCGCGGACCTGGACGAGGCCATCGCGCTGGTCGCGGCCCGCCTCCGGGCCGTGGTCGACGAGCACGGACCCGACGCCGTGGCGTTCTACGTCTCCGGCCAGATGAGCCTCGAGGCGCAGTACCTGGCGAACAAGCTCGCCAAGGGGTACGTCCGCACGCACCAGATCGAGTCGAACTCGCGGCTGTGCATGGCCAGCGCGGGCACGGGCTACAAGCTGTCGCTGGGTGCCGACGGCCCGCCCGGGTCCTACGACGACCTCGACCACGCGGACGTGTTCCTGGTGATCGGCGCCAACATGGCCGACTGCCACCCGATCCTGTTCCTGCGCCTGCTCGACCGGGTCAAGGCGGGCGCGAAGCTGATCGTCGTCGACCCTCGTCGCACCGCCACGGCGGACAAGGCCGACCTGTTCCTGCAGGTCGACCCCGGGACCGACATCGCCCTGCTGAACGGGTTGCTGCGGCTCGTCGTGGAGGCGGGCGGCCTGGACAGCGCGTTCGTCGCCGAGCACACCGACGGCTGGGACGCGGTCGAGACGATGCTCGAGGACTACCCGCCGGACGAGGTCGCGCGCGTCACGGGCGTCGACGAGGCGGACCTGCGGGCGGCGGCCGCGCTGATCGCGGGCGCCGAGAACTGGGTCTCCTGCTGGACCATGGGGCTCAACCAGTCCACCCACGGCACGTGGAACACGAACGCGCTGGTCAACCTGCACCTGGCGACCGGCGCGATCTGCCGCACGGGCAGCGGCCCGTTCTCGCTCACGGGCCAGCCCAACGCCATGGGCGGCCGCGAGATGGGCTACATGGGGCCGGGCCTCCCCGGCCAGCGCTCGCTGCTGGACGCGGAGGACCGCGCCTTCGTCGAGCGCGTGTGGGAGCTGGCCCCCGGGACCCTGCGCGGCGACTTCGCCGGCGCGGGCACGGTCGACATGTTCGAGCGCATGGCCGCGGGCGAGATCAAGGCGTGCTGGGTGGTGTGCACCAACCCGGTCGCGTCGGTGGGCAACCGGCGGACGGTGATCGAGGGCCTCGAGCGTGCCGAGCTCGTCGTCACCCAGGACGCGTTCGCCGACACCGAGACCAACGCGTACGCCGACGTCGTGCTGCCGGGCGCGCTGTGGTCGGAGTCCGACGGCGTGATGATCAACTCCGAGCGCAACCTCACGCTCGCGCGCGCCGCGCTGGCCCCGCCGGGGGACGCGCTGCCGGACTGGGAGCTGATCGCGCGCGTCGCGACCGCGATGGGGTACCCCGGGTTCGCGTACGCGTCGGCGCAGGAGGTGTTCGACGAGCTGCGGGCGTTCGCGAACCCCCGCACGGGGTACGACCTGCGCGGCGCGAGCTACGACCGGCTCCGTGAGGGCTCGGTGCAGTGGCCCGTGGCGCCCGACGGCCCGCGCCGCAACCCGATCCGCTACCTCAACGACGGCGTGAGCCAGCCGGTCCTCGAGCGCCCCGACGGCACCCGTCCGCGGCTGCGGTTCCCGACGGCGTCCGGCCGAGCTCAGTTCCACGCGCGGCCGCACCTTCCTGCGGCCGAGCTGCCGGACGACGACTACCCCTTCGTGCTCAACACCGGCCGCGTCCAGCACCAGTGGCACACGCTCACCAAGACCGGCAAGGTCGCCAAGCTGAACAAGCTCGCGCCGGGCCCGTTCGTCGAGGTCAACCCCGACGACGCGCGGCGCCTGGGGCTGACTGACGGGGTGCGGGTCGAGGTCGCGTCCCGACGAGGCCGTGCGGTGCTGCCCGTCGTCGTGACCGACCGTGTGCGCACCGGGGCGTGCTTCGCGCCGTTCCACTGGAACGACCTGTTCGGCGAGTACCTCGCGGTCAACGCCGTGACGAGCGACGCGGTCGACCCGATCTCCTTCCAGCCCGAGCTCAAGGTCTGCGCGGTCGCGCTGACCCCGGTGCCGCACCAGGCCGGACCGGCCGACGTCGTGCCCGACCACGTCACCGACGACCAGGCCGACGACGTGCCCGCCCACCTGCCCGGCCAGGTGCCCGACCATCCGCCCGGCCATGCGCCCGGCGACGTCCCCGGTGACAGGCCCGGCGACCCGCAGACCACCCCGGGCGGCCTCACGCCCGGAGCCGTCGCGATCCGTGCGCTCGGCGCGGCGCTGGGGCTCGACGGCCTCGCGCCGCCGCCGCTCGGCGAGGAGCAGCGGCGCTACCTCGCCGGCTTCCTGGCGGGGCTGGGCGGGGGAGCGCCGGGCACGCCCGTGCTCCCGGCCGGCGCACCGCTCGACCCGGACCAGGCGCTGTGGGTCGACGGCCTCCTCGCGGGGCTGTTCTCGCGCGCGCCGCAGCCCGGTGCCGTCCGGCAGGGAGCGGACGGCGGGCCGGGTGCCGCCCCGACGCGCCCGCTCGTCGTGCTGTGGGCGTCGCAGACCGGCACGGCGGAGGAGCTCGCGGCCGCCGCCGCGCGACGGCTCACGGACGCCGGCCACGCGCCGCGCGTCGTCGCGATGGACGACTGCCCGCTGGCCGACCTGCCCGTGGGGGCGGACCTGGTCCTGGTGACCAGCACGTTCGGGGACGGCGACGCCCCGGACAACGGCACCGCGTTCTGGGAGGCCCTCGCGGCGCCGGACGCGCGACGCCTCGACGGCTCGCGGTTCGCCGTGCTGGCGCTCGGCGACTCGAGCTACGACCGGTTCTGCGGCCACGGCCGCCGCCTGGACCACCGGCTCGCGGAGCTGGGCGCAGCCCGCCTGGTCGACCGCGCGGACTGCGAGCCCGGCGACGACGAACGGGCGCACGCGTGGATCGCGGCGCTCGCCGCCGCGGTGTCCGACGAGCCGAGCCCCGGTGCCGTGACCGCGGAGCGGGCCGCGGAGCCGACGAACGACGGTCCGCAGGTCCACGCGACGCCGACCGACGCGACGCCGACCCACGCGACGCGCGCGCACCCCGGCGAGGGCCGCCTGGTCACCAACCGGCTGCTGAGCCTGTCCGGGTCGGGCAAGGAGGTCCGGCAGATCGTGCTCGACGTCGCGGACAGCCCGCGGACGGTCGCGTACCGGGCGGGGGACGCGCTCGCGGTGCGTCCGACGAACGCGCTCGCGCTGGTCGAGGAGTGGCTCGAGGTCACGGGCTGGGACCCGGAGCAGCAGGTCGAGGTCGAGGGCCGGGAGGCGCCGCTGCGCACGGCGCTGACGCACGAGCTCGACATCAGCCGGGTCTCGTCGGACCTGCTGACGTTCGTCGCCGAGCGCTCGGGCAGCGCGGCGCTGCGCCGGCTGCTGCGGCCGGACAACCGCAGCGACCTCGCGCGGTGGACGTGGTGCCGTCAGGCGGTCGACGTGGTCGCGGAGCTCGCGCCCGACGTCACCGCGGCCGAGCTGGTCCCCGTGCTGCGGCGGCTGGCGACGCGGCAGTACTCGATCTCGTCGAGCGCGCTGGTCGCGCCGGACCAGGTCGCGCTCACCCTGTCCGTCGTCCGGTACGAGTCCCCTGCGGGCGCCGCCCGCGGCGGGGTCTGCTCGTCGTACCTGGCGGACGCGCCGCTCGGCACGACGGTGCCGGTGCACGTGCAGCCGACGGCGCACTTCCGGCCGCCCGCGCCGGACGCCCGCGCGATCATGGTCGGCCCGGGGACGGGCGTCGCGCCGTTCGTGGGGTTCCTCGAGGACCGGCGGGCCGCCGGCCACACCGGGGCGAGCTGGCTGTTCTTCGGCGAGCAGCACGCGGCCACCGACTTCTACTACCGCGACGAGCTGAGCGGCATGCTGGCGGACGGCACGCTCGACCGGCTGGACACCGCGTTCTCGCGGGACCAGCGCAGCAAGGTCTACGTGCAGGACCGGATGCGCGAGCACGGCGCCCGGCTGTGGTCGTGGCTGGCGGACGGCGCCTCGTTCTACGTCTGCGGCGACGCGTCGCGCATGGCCAAGGACGTGGACGCGGCGCTGCGCGAGATCGTCGCGACCCACGGCGGCATGGCGCCCGAGGCCGCCGCCGCCTACGTGAAGGACCTCACCACCACCCGGCGCTACGTCCGCGACGTGTACTGACGCCGCGTCGTCGTCCGGCATGCTGTGGCCGTGGACGAGACCGGGGACGACGAGCGTGCGCAGATCGCGGTGCGGCCGGACCGGCTGACCGCCGGCGACCTGCTGGGCGAGGCGTGGAAGCACACGGTGGCGCTGGGTCTCGTCGCGCTGGTGTGGGTCGGGCTGCTCACCGGGTTCGGCGGCTCGTCGGTCGGCGACTTCGCGGTCGGCGCGCTGCTGACGCTCGGGGGCCAGCTCGTCGTGCTCGTCGCGCTCGGTCACCTGCTCCCGACGCTCCTGCTGCGGCAGGTCTCCTGGCTGTGGACCACGCTGACGACGTTCGTGCTGTGGCTGGCGTGGACGATCGTGGCGCAGGTCGTCTCGGGCAGCACGGAGGACTGGGGCTGGACCATCTGGGGCGCGATCTTCGTCGCGGTCCCGGTGCTGGCCCTCACGATCCTCCTGCGCACGGTGGTCCGCCCCCTGCGTCCGACCCTGCGCCTGCGCACCCCCCTCACGGCGGACGACGCGCCCGCGTGAGCGCGCAGGCTCGTCAGAGATCCCGGTGACTCGTCAGAGATGTCCGACGAGCCACCGAACCTCTGACGACCTCGCGGCGTCTGACGACCGCGCGGGGACGCGTCAGGCCCGGACCGCGAGGTGGATCGTGTCGTAGCCCGTCGCGCCGTCCGGGATGACGCCCGCGACCGCACCCGTCTGGGGGCCCTCGGGGTCGAACGCGCGGACGCGGACCTCGTGCCGCCCGGGCTCGTCGGCCTGCCACTCAAAGCGCCACTGCCGCCAGGAGTCGATGCCGCCGTCGTCCGCCAGCGTCGCGTCCTGCCACGCCCCGCCGTCCACCTGGACCTGGACCCGCGTGACGCCCCGGTGCTGCGCCCACGCCGTGCCGGCGATCACCACCGGGCCGACGGCGACCTCCGCCTCGTCCGACGGCACGTCGATCCGCGACTGGGTCTTGACCGGGCCCTTCTGCGACCAGCCACGGTCCGTCCAGTACGCGGTGGCGTCCGCGAACCGCGTGACCTCGAGCTCGGTGACCCACTTGGTCGCCGAGACGTAGCCGTACAGTCCCGGGACCACCATCCGCACCGGGAACCCGTGCTCGAGGGGCAGCGGCGCGCCGTCCATGCCCACGGCGAGCAGCGCGTCGCGGTCGTCGGTGAGCGCCTCGAGCGGGGTGGACGCGGTCCAGCCGTCCGCGCTGCGGGACAGCACCATGTCCGCGTCCGCGGTGGGGCGGGCGCGCGCCAGCACCTCGCGCACCGGGAGCCCCAGCCAGCGCTGGTTCCCGACGAGGTCGCCGCCCACGGGGTTGGAGACGCAGCACAGCGTCACCCAGGCCTCGACCAGGTCGGCGTCCAGCAGCTCGGCCCAGGTGAGCTCGACCTCCTGCTCGACGAGCCCGTGCACGCGCAGCGTCCAGGTGCTCGGGTCGACCTGGGGCACGACGAGCGCGGTGTCGATCCGGTAGAAGTCGGCGGGCGGCGTGGCCCACGGCGCGACGCCCTCGACCCCGACGTCGACGCCGGCCGGGACCGCGGGGGCGGTGGTCACCGGGCGGGGGAGCGTGATCGCCTGGCGTGCCGCGGTCACGGCGCGGCCGGCCGCGCCGACCGTCCGGCCCAGCAGCACGCCGACGGCGCCGATCGCCGTGGCCACGCCGGTGGCCTGGAGGAAGCGGCGACGGCTCGTGCCGCGCTCGTCGTCGTCCGTCCCCGCCCGCGGGAGGCGCGCCACCAGCCGCTGCAGCGTCCAGAGCCCCGCGACCGTGCCGACCAGCGACGGCACCATCGCGGTCCACGAGGCGTCGGGCCGGCCCAGGGCGGCCGCCATGGCGACCACGCCGAGCAGCACGACGAGCGCGGCGCCCCACACCCAGCGGCGCGCCGCGAGCACCCCGGCGAGCGCGGCGAGCGCCGCCAGGACCACGACCTCGCCCACGCCGAGCGCGACCTTGTCGGCCGTGCCGAACGTCGAGGCCGCCCAGTCCTTGAGCCAGGCCGGCGTCGCGTCCACGAACGCCGACCCCACCGCGATCAGCGGGTCGGTCGAGGCCCCGGCGACGAGCGAGACGAGCGCCCCGACGCCGACCGTGACGACGCCCGCCGCGAGCCCGGCCAGCGCCGCGAGCCCGATCGGCGCGCGCGGACGGGTGGTGGCGGGCGCGCCGGTCTCCGCCGTGGTGGTCATGGGCTCATCGTCGGACGTGGGACTCCGCATGACCAGCGTTCGTCGCCGACGCGCCGGTGGATGGGTCTAGAGGGCGGGTGAACCGAGCGCCGACGGGACGTGCGCGCCGTGGCCCCCGGCGCGCAGCGCCTCCCGCACCCGGTTCGCCGCCGCGTCGAGCTCCTCGCCCGGGACGTCGGGGCGCGCGTTGCGGAAGCTGAGGCTCGCCTCGTCCCACGCCGGCAGCACGTGCAGGTGCAGGTGCTCCACCTCGAAGCCCGCGACCAGCAGGCCGGCCCGGGGCGCGTCCCACGCCGCCTGCTGCGCCAGACCGATGGCCTTGGCGACCACGACGAGGTGGGCGAGCACGTCGTCGGGCGCCTGCGTCAGCTCGGTGATCTCCGCCCGCGGCACCACGAGCACGTGCCCGTCGGTGATCGGCGCGATGGTCCCGAACGCCACGCAGACCTCGTCGGACCACACGAACCGGCCGGGGATCTCCCCGTCGATGATGCGGGTGAACAGCGTGGTCATGGTGCTCCCGTCACGCGCGCCGCAGCGCGTCCTTGATCTTCATGCGCCCGCCCGAGTGCAGCACGGCCCCGGAGTAGATGCGCCCCGCGAGCCACACCAGCACCGGGATCAGGGCGATCGAGATGCCGAGGGCGACGAGCGCCTCCCACGTCTCCGCCGCGCCCAGGGCGATGCGGATCGGCATGAGCATGGGCGCGCAGAACGGCACGTAGGACAGCCAGGTCGCCAGCGTGTTCGTCGGGTCCCAGGGCAGGATCGAGATGCCGATCACGTAGGGCACGATCATGAGCGTCGTCACCGGCCCGATGACCGAGCCGACGTCCTCCTGGCGCGAGACCAGGGCGCCCAGCGCGCCGAGGACGAGCGCGTACATCGCGAACCCGACGACGAACCAGACCAGCGCCCACAGGGCGGTCGTGCCGATGTCGAGCGATGTGGAGTCCAGCAGCCCCAACGCTGCCGCCGTCCCCGCACCCGCCCCGACGACGAGCGCGACCTGCAGCAGACCGATCACGCCGATGCCGAGCACCTTGCCCGCCATCAGCTGCGCGGGCCGCACGGTCGCGAGCAGCAGCTCGACCACGCGGCTGGACTTCTCCTCGACCACGCCCTGCGCGACGAGCTGGCCCGCGGTCATGAGCGAGATGAACAGCAGGATCCCCGCGATGTACCCCGCGACGATCTGCCCGCCGTCGCGCTCCGCCTCGGGCTCGAGCGCGGTGACCTGCGGCGCCGCCTGCGCGATCTGGCCCGAGACGTCCGCGGGGTTCCCGCCGAGGTCGGTGACCGCCGAGGCGAGCGCGAGCTGCTGCGCGAACGCGGCGAGCACCGGCTCGATGGTCTGCGGCACGGTGGTCTGCACCTGGACGTCGAGCGTCGGGTCCACGGACGTCACGACGAGGTCGAGGTCGCCGTCGCGCAGCCCTGCCTCGGCGTCCGCGGCATCGACCTCGCGCGTCTCGACGGTCACGCCCATGCCGCTCGCGGTCGCCTCGAACGACTCGGCCGCGGCAGACGCCTCCGGCGTGAAGCCGACGGGCGTCGCGTCCGGCTCACCGCCCGAGACCAGGTTGAGCAGCACGCCGCCCAGCACGACCGCGGCGACGAACAGCGCGGTGGTCCAGATGAACGACTTGGTCCGGATGCGGGTCGAGATCTCCCGGCCCGCGACCAGGCGGATCGCGGCGCTCGTGCCGAGCGCCCCCGTGGCGCCGCTGGGCTTCGTCGTGCTCATGCGGGCACCTCCGTCGGCTCGGGCGTCGTCGCGGGGGAGTCCGCGGGGGCGTCGTCGGCGCTCACCACGTGGCGGTACAGCTCGACGAGCGAGGGGCGCACGCGCGCGAACTCGCGCACCGGCCCCGCGGCGATGGCGGCCGCCAGGAGCTCCTGGTCCACGTCCTGCAGGCCGGGGTTCACCACCTCGACCGTGCTGCGGCCGTCCGACGAGCCCACGAGGCGGGCCGCCGGCACGCGCGGCAGCCAGGTCTCGGGTGGTGGGCCGTCGACGACCCAGCGCCGCTCCGGGGTGCGGCGCAGCTCGTCGATCCCGCCGACCGCGACCGCCGACCCGGCGCGCACGATGCCCACGCGGTCGCACAGCCGCTCGACGAGCTCGAGCTGGTGGGAGGAGAACATCACCGGCACGCCCGCGGCGGCCTGGTCCCGGAGCACCTGGCTCATGACGTCGACCGCGACAGGGTCCAGGCCGGAGAACGGCTCGTCGAGCACCAGGATGTCGGGCCCGTGCACCAGCGCCGCCGCGAGCTGCACGCGCTGCTGGTTGCCCAGGGAGAGCTTGAGCACCTCGTCGTCCCGACGCTCGGCGAGGCCCAGCACGTCGGTCCAGTGCTGCATCGCCCGCGTCGCTGCGGCCTTGTCGATCCCGTGCAGCCGCGCGAGGTAGACCAGGTGCTCGCCGACCTTCATGCGCGGGTAGAGCCCGCGTTCCTCCGGCATGTACCCGATGCGCTGGCGCACGTGCAGGTCGACGGGCCGGCCGTCCCAGCTCACCTGCCCCGAGTCGGCCGCGAGCACGCCGAGGATGATGCGCATCGTCGTCGACTTGCCGGCACCGTTGGAGCCCACGAACCCGAAGATCTCCCCGCCGTGCACCTCGAACGACATGTCGCGCAGGGCCTGGACGGAACCGTACGCCTTGGACAGGGACTCGATGGTGAGCGCAGACATGCACTCGATCCCATCAGACGGACCGCGGACTGCCAAGGCGGGACGCGGTCCGACGGCGCTGCGTCCCGGCGGGGCCCTCGTGCGTGAGCCGTCCGTGCCGGCGACCGGACCGCTACCCTCGCGGCATGGGCACGGAAGACCTGCGGACCATCCTCGCGGACGGGCGCGCCCGCCTGAGGGCGGCGCACGAGGTGGACGCGGCGGCCGCGACCACCCCCCAGGCCCCGACGACCGGCGCCGACCGGGACGGTCTGGTCGAGGTCGTCGTCGACGGTCACGGGCTGCTGGCCGACATCGCCTTCGACGCCGACGTCGCCCGGCTCACGCCGGCGCAGCTCGAGGCGGCTGTCCTCGACGCGGTCCGCGAGGCGCACCGCGCGACGGGACGCGCCCGGGTCCAGTCACTGCCCGCGCTGGGCGACAGCGAGTTCGCGGCGCGTGTCCGGGCGGTTCTCGCAGAGGAGGGGGAGTGATGGACGAGTTCACGGTCGACCTGGCTCGGCTCGCCGCGGAGGTGGGGGACGTGTTCGCCGTGGCCGGCGAGGTCGACGCCGCAGTCAGCGCCGGTCTCGCGGCCCAGACCATGTCGCAGACCGCGTTCGGCCTGCTGTGCGTCGCGATGGTCCCGCCGTCGCAGACGGTGCAGACCGCGGCGGTGACCGCGCTGCGGGCGGAGGCGGCCGCATACGAGGCCGTCGCCATGAACCTGCGCAACGCGGTGACCGACTACGAGATCGCCGACACCGCGTCCGCGGCCCGGCACCGCGCGCTCCGGGGACGGGTCGGATGAGCGTCGTCGTCGTCGAGCCCGAGGCGTGGGAGGCGCCCGCGTGGTTCGAGGGCAGCGCGCTGGGCCTGCCCGTCGTCGGTTCGCTGTTCTCCACGGGGGCGAGCCTGGGCTCGGGCGACTGGGCGGGAGCCCTGGGGTCGGCCGCCGGCAGCGTCGGCGACCTCGTCGGCGTCGCGGTCGATCCGCTCGGCACTCTCGCGTCCAGCGTGGCCGGCTTCCTGCTCGATCGTTTCTCCTGGTTCCAGGAGGCACTCGACGTCCTGGTGGGCGACCCGGCGGTGGTGACGGCGGTGGGCCTGACGTGGGCCAACGTCGGCGACACCCTGGCGGCGCAGGCCGATCGCCTGATCGAGATCCGCGACCGCACGGCCCAGCACTGGCACGGCCCCGCCGCCGACGCCTTCCGACGCCGCCTGACCGAGATGGCGGAACGCGCGAACGTCGAGTCGTTCGCCTGCCGGTGCGTCAACGTCGGCTTCGCGATCGGCAGCGGGATCGTCGAGGTCGTCCGGCAGATCGTCTCCGCCATCTGTGCCGAGCTCGTCGGCAAGCTGATCGTCTGGGTGGCCGAGGCGCTGGGGACGCTCGGGTTCGGCGTGCCCGTCGTCGTCGCGCAGGCGACGTCGGCGATCGCGCGCTGGGTCGACGACGCTGCGAGGTGGACGGACGAGCTGCTCGGGTCGACGGGCCGCTTCTGCGACCTCCTCGCCGACCTGTACCGGTCGTTCGACGAGGTAGGTCTCTACAACCTCGGCATCGGGCCGGACAAGGTGATCGGTGCGGGCGCCGCTGGCGTGGACCAGAGCGCGGACTCGGGCCGGTGACGGGCATGGATCCCCAGGCACGTGTCGTCGACGCGCGTGACCGGCTGAAGCAGCTGCAGCTCGAGGCGCACCAGGCCGCGGCCGAGACCGCGCGCACCGCGGCGCGCATCGAGCAGCGCACGTACGCGGCGTGGTCGGCCGGGCGTGAGGTCCGCGTCACGCTGGGTCCCGACGCGCTGCTGCAGGGCGTGCAGTTCACGCCGCACGCGATGCGCACGCCGCCGCGCGCCCTCGCCGCGGCGACCATGGACGCGCACCGCCGGGCCGTGGCGCTGCTGCGCGCGGCGGTCGACGAGGCCGTGGGCGAGGCACCGGCGTCGGTCGGTGACCTCTCGGCCGCGGTCGCCGCCGCGGCCCACGCGATGCTGCCCGCGGCTGACGAGTCGCCCGATGCCGAGCGCTGACCCGGGCTCCGGCGCCGTCGGCCCGGGCCGGCGGGCGTGGACCGCCGCCGGCGCGGCCGTGCCGGTGAGTGCCGTCGCGACGATCGCGGGATGTGCGGCGGCCGCCGGGCTCGCCCGGGGCACCGCGCAGCCGGTCGCCGTCGTCGCGGTCCTCGTCGCCGGCGTCCTGGGCGGTCTGCTCTGGCAGCGGGTCGCCGGGCCCGAGGCGACGCACCGTCGGGTCGCGTCCGCCCGGGCCGCCTGGGCGCGGACGTGGGGCGGTGCCGCGCTCGAGCACGACGGCGCGGCCGACCCCCGGGACGTGGCGCTCGCTCTCCCGCGGGGGTGGCAGGTCGAGGCCGCGCGCGGCAGGCTCCGGTTCGCGGTCGCGTCGGTGCCCGTGCGCAGCGAGACGTGGGTGCTGCGTGCGGTCCCCGGGTCCCGCCGTGCCCGCGTCCGCCGCGAGGTCGTCGCGGCGAGTGCGAGCACGGGCGCGGTGCGGGTCCGCGTGCCGATCGGCTCGACCGCCGACTCGATGCTCGTCACGCCCGCCTGGGCGGGCCGCGGCGAGACGCCGGACCCCGCCTGGTTGGCCGCCGTGCGCGAGCGGGTGGCGCGCCACGAGGACCTGCTCGCGGCTCTCACGATCGGTGACGACCGCGTGGTCCTGCTCGCGCTCGACGACCCGCGCCCGGCCACGACCGTCGCCCGCGCGAACCTGGTGCGCGACGTCGCGGCCCTGGTCCGCTGAGCCCGCCGACGCGACACCGACCCACCCGCATCACCGAGGCAGACGCTCGCGCGCGAGTCTCGCGAGGGCGAGGACGGTGTTCCAGTTGCGCGCGGTGCCGGTGCGGCCGGCGGTCTTCTCGAGGATCGGGAGCGTGAGCTTCGAGCGGCCGATGCCGTCGGGGTAGTACGCGTAGAGCTCGGTGCCGCGCCACGCGAGCCGCTCGCGGCCGTAGCGCGAGAGGTCGGTCGACGCCGCGGTGGCGGCAGGCTCGTCGTCCCAGGCGACGACGACGAGGTGGGACGGGTCGTCGCGCGCCTCGTCGGGGAAGGGGAGGGCGTCGACGAGCGCGTCCCACTGCGCGGCGGTGCGGGTGACCACGGGGGCGTCGAACCCCGCCTCGGCGGTCAGGGCCGCGTGCAGCTCGTCGGCCACCCGGGGCGCGCCGTGGGGCGCGACCAGGACGACGTTGCCGGAGTTCACGTACGTCGCGACCTCGGTATAGCCGAGGTCCTCGGCCACGCCACGCAGCTGTGCCGACGTGAGCTTGCGCCCGCCGACGTTGACGGCCCGCAGCAGCCCGATCACCACGTTCTCGCTCATACCCGCACCGTGGCACACGCCGCCCACACGCGCCGCCCTCTCACACCCGGGCGTACCGGGATGTGCGGGAAAGGTTGCGGTGGGGAAACGCGGCCGCACGCCCGCCGGAAACAACCGCTTCCTACCGTCGGTGGTGTTCTCGTCACCCCTAGGACGGAGCCCCCCGTGAGCAAGCACCTCGTCGTCGTCGGTGGCGGCATGGTGGCCCAGCGCCTGGTCGAGGCGCTGCGCGACCGTGACACCGACGGTCAGTGGCGCATCACCGTCCTGGCCGAGGAGCCGCGCCGGCCGTACGACCGCGTGGCCCTGACCAGCTACTTCTCCCTGCGTGACGCCGACGACCTGGCGCTCGGGGACCCGGCGCTGTGGGACGACCCGCTCGTGACGCTGCGGCGCGACGACCAGGTGACCGGCATCGACCGCGAGGCGCGCACGGTCACCACCGCGCGCGGACGGGTGGAGCACTACGACCACCTGGTGCTGGCGACGGGCTCCTCCGCCTGGGTGCCGCCCATGGAGGGTGCGGACCTGCCCGGTGTGTTCGTCTACCGCACGGTCGACGACGTGGCGGCGCTGCGCGGGTACGTCGAGAAGCTCCGCGAGACCAAGCCGGTCGTGCGCGGGGCGGTGCTCGGTGGCGGTCTGCTGGGCCTCGAGGCCGCGGGCGCGCTGCAGGCGCTCGGCGCGCAGGCGACCGTGCTGCAGGTGGGCACGCACCTCATGTCCGCGCAGATCGACCTGGGCGGCGGCGAGGCGTTGCGCCGGCTGATCAACGACCTCGGCGTGGGCGTGCGGCTGAACGCCGCGACCACCCGCATCCGACCGCACCGGCGGGGCGGCGTCGGCCGCCTCGACCTCGCGGACGGCGGGCGCGTGGACGCCGACGTCGTCGTCATCGCGGCCGGTGTGCGGCCGCGCGACGAGCTGGCCCGCGCGGCGGGCCTCCAGATCGGGGAGCGGGGCGGCGTCGTCGTCGACGACAGCTGCCTGACGAGCGACCCGGACGTCTCCGGGGTCGGCGAGGTCGCGTGCATCCAGGGTGCCTGCATCGGCCTCGTCGCCCCCGGTTACGCCATGGCGGAGGTGACCGCGGACCGCCTCCTGGGCGGCGCCGCGCAGTTCCCGGGCGCCGACACGGCCACCAAGCTCAAGCTCTCCGGCGTGGACGTCGCGAGCTTCGGCGACGCGTTCGGCGTGACGCCCGGCGCGCTCGAGATCGTGTGGGCGGACCCCGTCGCGGGGGTCTACAAGAAGCTCGTGATGTCCGACGACGCGCGCACGTTGCTCGGCGGCGTCCTCGTCGGTGACGCGTCCGCGTACGCGAGCCTGCGGCCCATGCTGGGGCGTGAGCTGCCGGGCGACCCGGCGGCGTTCCTGCTGCCGGAGGGCGGCGCCGGGGCGCCGGACCTGGAGCTGCCCGACGACGCCAGCGTGTGCTCGTGCAACAACGTCAGCGCGGGCGCCATCCGCGGCGCGGTCACGGACCACGCGTGCACCGACGTCGGCGCGGTGAAGGCGTGCACCAAGGCCGGCACGTCCTGCGGCTCCTGCCTCCCGCTGGTCAAGAAGCTGGTGGGCACCGAGCTCGCCAAGCAGGGCATCACGGTCTCCTCGGCGCTGTGCGAGCACTTCGCGCTGTCCCGCGCGCAGCTCTACGACGCGATCCGGGTCGCGGGGGTGGCCTCCTTCACGGAGGTCATCGAGCGGTTCGGCACGGACGCGGCGGGTCGCGGCTGCGACATCTGCAAGCCCGCGGTCGCCTCGATCCTGGCCACCACCGCCCCCGCGCACGTGCTCGAGGGTGAGCGCGCGGCGCTGCAGGACACCAACGACCACGTGATGGCGAACCTGCAGAAGGACGGGTCCTACTCCGTGGTCCCGCGCATGCCCGGCGGCGAGGTGACGCCCGAGGGGCTGATCGCGGTCGGCGAGGTCGCCCGCGACTTCGGGCTCTACACCAAGATCACCGGCGGCCAGCGGGTCGACATGTTCGGTGCGCGCATCGACCAGCTCCCGCTCATCTGGCAGCGCCTGGTGGACGCCGGGTTCGAGTCCGGCCACGCCTACGGCAAGTCGCTGCGCACCGTGAAGTCGTGCGTGGGCTCCACGTGGTGCCGGTTCGGCGTGCAGGACTCGGTGGCCCTCGCGGTGCTGCTGGAGCTGCGGTACCGGGGCCTGCGCAGCCCGCACAAGATCAAGCTCGGCGTGTCCGGCTGCGCGCGCGAGTGCGCCGAGGCCCGCGGCAAGGACGTCGGCGTGATCGCCACGGACAAGGGCTGGAACGTGTACGTGGGCGGCAACGGCGGCTTCACGCCCCGGCACGCGCGGCTGCTCGCGGAGGACCTCGACACCGAGACCCTCATCCGGACCATCGACCGGTTCCTGCTCTACTACGTGCGCACCGCGGACCGCCTGCAGCGCACCGCCCCGTGGGTCGACGAGGTCGAGGGCGGCCTCGACGGCGTCCGCGCGGTCGTCATGGACGACTCGCTGGGCATCTGCGCCGATCTCGACGCCCAGATGGCCCGCCACGTCGACGAGTACGAGGACGAGTGGAAGGCGACGCTCGAGGACCCGGAGAAGCTGCGCCGGTTCGCGTCCTTCGTCAACGCCCCCGACGTCGCCGACCCGTCGCTGGCGTACGTCCCCGAGCGTGGCCAGGTGCGTCCGGCCACGTCCGACGAGCGCGCCGCCGCCGAGCGCGGCGAGCCCGTCCTGGTCGCCGGAACCACCCTGGAGGTGCGCGCATGACCGTCCTCGACCAGCCCGCTCGTGAGGCCGGGCAGCCCACCGGACCCGCGGGCACGACGAGCTGGACCGCGGTGTGCCGGCTCGACGACCTGGCGCCCGAGCGGGGCGTGGCCGCGCTCGTCGCGGGCGAGCAGGTCGCGCTGTTCCGCCTGGTCGACGGCACCGTGCTCGCGGTCCAGCAGCACGACCCGTTCTGCGACGCGTACGTGCTCGCGCGCGGCATCGTCGGCAGCCGGCTCGTCGACGGCGCACCGGTCCCCACGGTCGCCTCGCCGATGTACAAGCAGGTCTTCGACCTGCGGACGGGCGCGTGCCTGGACCTCGCCGGCAAGGCACCGGCGCGCGGCATGGCGCCGGACCTTCGGACGTGGCACGTGCGCGTCACGGGTGGCATCGTCGAGATCGAGGTCCCGTCGACCGACGGGGCCGGGGGACGGACGGGGGAGCGCGCATGACGACGATGCTCGGGCTCGACCTGACCGGGCGGCGCGTGCTCGTCGTCGGCGGCGGGCCCGTCGCCGCGCGCCGCGTGCAGGGCCTGGTCGCCGACGGCGCGAGCGTGCTCGTCGTCGCCCCCGCGCTGTGCGAGCCGCTGCGCGACGCGCACCGCTGGGGCCAGGTGACGTGGAAGGCGCGCGAGGTCGCCGAGCGGGACCTCGACGACGTCTGGCTCGTCCACACCGCCACGGGCGACCGCGCGACCGACGACCAGGTGGCGGCGTGGGCGCAGGACCGCCACGTGTTCTGCGTGCACGCCGGCCGGGCGGCCGGCGGCAGCGCGCGGACACCGGCGACGACGAGCCTCGGCGACGTGCTCGTCGGCGTCGTCTCGACCGGTGCGCCCGATCCGGGCCGCACCCTCGTCGTGCGCGACGCGCTGGCCGAGAAGGTGCGCGACGTGCTGGCAGACCACCTCCGCGAGGGGCGGGTGGACGTGCGCGGGCGGCGCTCGCGCGACGAGGGGCGCGTGGTGCTGGTCGGCGGCGGGCCGGGCGACGTCGGCCTGCTGACGCTCGCGGGCCGCCGCGCGCTCGCGGAGGCGGACGTCGTGGTCACCGACCGGCTGGGGCCGGTCGAGGTGCTCGACGAGCTGGCGCCCGACGTCGAGGTGATCGACGTCGGCAAGACCCCCGGCCACCACCCCGTGCCGCAGCACGAGATCGGCCGGATCCTGGTCGAGCAGGCCCAGCGCGGCCGCGTCGTCGTGCGGCTCAAGGGCGGCGACCCGTTCGTCTACGGGCGGGGCGGCGAGGAGGTGCTCGCGTGCCGCGAGGCCGGCGTCCCGGTGACGGTGATCCCGGGCGTGAGCTCCGCGCTCGCGGCGCCCGCCGCCGCGGGGATCCCCCTCACCCACCGCGGCACGGTCGGCGCGCTGCACGTGATGAACGGCCACGACGGGTGGTCGCAGGCGGGCCTGGTCGGGCTCCGGGACGCGACGTGCACGGTCGTCGTGCTCATGGGCGTGTCCGCGGTCGGCGACCTGACCGCGCAGGCGCTCGAGTTCGGCGTCGCGCCGACGACGCCCGCCGCGATCGTCGAGCGCGCGACGACGCCCACGCAGCGCGTCACGCGCGCGACGCTCGCGACCCTCGAGGCGACCGCGCTCGCCGAGGGCGTGCGGGCGCCCGCCGTGCTGGTGCTCGGGGAGGTCGCGCACCCGGACCTGCTCGCGCCGGTGGGCACGCGCGACGGCGGGGACCGCACAGACCCCACAATGACCTGGTGAGCGCACCGACCAGCACGACGAACGACCAGGGGATCGACCAGACCCTGGCCGGCTGCGTCGTGCTCATCACCGCCGACCGTCGCTCGGCCGAGCTCACCGCGGCCCTCACCCGCCGCGGCGCGAGCGTCCGGCACGCCGCGGCGCTCGGCATGGTGCCGCACATCGACGACGCCGCGCTGGTCGCCGGCACGCGCGACCTGGTCGCCGACCCGCCGGACACCGTCGTGGTGACCACCGGCATCGGGTTCCGGGGCTGGATCGAGGCGGCCGACGCCGCGGGCCTGGCGGACGACCTCGTCGCGGCCCTGCGCGGGGCGCGGATCGTCGCGCGCGGGCCCAAGGCGCGCGGCGCGATCCAGGCGGCCGGCCTCACGCCCGACTGGGTCGCCGAGTCCGAGACGAGCGCCGAGGTCGCGCAGGTGCTGCTCGACGAGGGCGTGTCCGGCCTCGACATCGCGGTGCAGCACCACGGCGCGGGCTCGGACGGGCTCGACGAGGCGTTCCGCGCCGCGGGCGCGCGGGTGCGCAGCCTCGTCGTGTACCGCTGGGGACCGCCGCCCGACCCCGCCGCCGTGGCCGCCTCGGTGCGTGCGGTGGCGGCGGGCGAGGTCGACGCGGTCGCGTTCACCTCGGCCCCCGGCGCGGCGGCCTGGCTCGCGGCCGCCGACCAGGAGGGGGTCGCCGACCTCGTCGTCGAGCGCTGCGCCGAGGGCGCCGTGGTGATGGCCGCGGTGGGTCCGGTGACCGCGGCCCCGCTGCAGGAGCGCGGCATCGAGCCGCTGATCCCCGACCGCGGCCGGCTGGGCTCGCTGGTGCGGCTGATCGTCAACCACTACGGCGGCCTCGAGGCGCTCGACACCGTGGCCGGGCCGCTGCGGGTCTACCGCGGCGCGGCCGTGCTCGACGGGCACGTCCTCCCGCTGACGCCGACCGGGCTGGAGATCCTGCGGCTGCTGGCCCACGCGCGCGGCTCGGTGGTGCCGCGCGAGCGCGTGCTCGCCGCCCTCCCGGGCGAGTCGCGCGACCCGCACGCCGCCGAGGTCGCGATCGCGCGCCTGCGGGACGCGACGGGCTCGCGCGGGCTGATCCGCACGGTCGTCAAGCGCGGCTACCGGCTCGAGCTGGCGGTGCGATGAGCGGGCGGACGGCCCCGCCCGCGCCTGTGCTCGTCGGCTGCTCGCACGGCACCGACGACCGCGACGGGCGGGTCGCGATCGCGTCGATCCTCGCGGACGCCGCCACGCTCCGCGGGGACCTCGACGTGCGCGAGGCCTTCGTCGACGTGCAGACGCCCGAGGTCGCGGACGTGGTGGCCGGTGCCCTCGAGGAGGGGCTCGAGGCCGTCGTCGTGCCGCTGCTGCTCTCGGTCGGCTTCCACGTGCAGGTGGACATCGCCGCCGCGACCGACCGACCGGGCGCTCGCGCGGCTGCGCCGCTGGGCCCGGACGACGCCCTGGTCGCGATCCTCGCCGACCGCCTCGCCGAGGCCGGGCTGCGGGACGACGACGCCGTGGTGCTCGCCGCCGCCGGGTCCAGCGTGCCGGCCGCGGCGCTCGCGGTCGAGGAGGTCGCGCGCGGCCTGGCCGCCCGCCTGGGCCGGCACCTGGGCGCGCCCGACGCGTCCGGCGGCGGGCTCGTCGTGGGGTACGGCGCCGGTGCCTCGCCGCGGGTGCCGGAGGCGGTCGCCACCGCGCGCTCGTCGGGCCGGCGCGTCGTCGTCGCGTCCTACCTGCTGGCGCCCGGGTACTTCCTCGACCGCGTGCTCGAGGCCGGCGCGGACGTCGTCGCGGCGCCGCTGGCGCCGGACCCGCGGCTCGCGGAGCTGGTGCTGCGCCGGTACGACGAGGCGCGCGCGGGCTGAGCACGCAGGGCGGGCCGGAGACCGGCCCGCCCGGTGCGCTGCCGTGCGGCTGGGCTGCTGCCAGCCGGACGGCGTCAGGCCGAGCGGCGGCGCAGCAGCGTCGCGACCACGGCGATCCCCGCGAACAGGGCGAGCGCCGCGATCCCGCGGCCGAGGGCCGAGGCCTGGCCGCCGTCGACGCCCGCGATCTCGATCGAGTACGCCGTGGCACCGGCCGCGCCCTCGGGTGCGCCGTAGGCCATGCCCTCGGTCGCGGCCCGCTCGGCACCCGCCGCCAGCACGGCGTAGCCCACGCCGTAGCTCGCGGCCGTCTCCTCGCCGGAGGACACGAGCTGCGAGGTGCCCTCGTCGGACAGGCGCTGCGCGCCGTCGACCAGCTGCGGCGTCGAGTCCGCGGCGGTGCCGAGGCCGTCCGCCAGCTGCGTCGAGCCGTCCGCCGCCGCGGACAGGCCCACCGCGAGCTCGCTGGAGCCGCTGGCCGCGTCGCCCAGGCCGTCGGCGAGCTCCGACGAGCCCCCGGCCGCGACGCCGATGCCCGCGGCGAGGTCGCCCGAGCCGTCCGCGGCCGTGACCAGGCCGGAGTACAGGCTCGTGGAGCCGGCCGCTGCGGTCGCCAGCCCGCCCGCGAGGGCGGTCGAGCCGGTCGCGGCGTCGTCGATGCCGTCCGCCAGGGTGCCCGCACCGGTCGCCGCGCCCGCGATGCCGTCGGACAGCGACCGGGAGCCCTCGGCCGCGGTGGCGAGGCCCTGCGACAGGGTCGTCGAACCCGTGGCGGCCGTCCCGACGCCGGCGGCGAGGTCGCCCGCGCCCGTGGACAGCGTGGCGGCGCCGGCACCGAGCCGGCCGAGCCCGTCGACCAGGGCGTCGCCGCCCTCCGCGAGCGCGTCGACGCCCTGCTGGACGCCGTTCATGCCGCCCCGGAGCGTCGCGTCGGCCGGGGTGTCCGTGGCGGTGCCGACGCCGCCCTGGACCGCACCCACCACCTGCGCGACGAGCGTGCCAACGCCCGCGTCGACGCCCGCGAGGCCCTCGAGCAGGCCCGGCCGGCTCGCGTCGCACACGCCCGGGAGCGAGGCGCTGGACAGCCCGCACTCGACGCGCGCGAGCGTGGCGGACGCCGTGCCGAGGCGCGTCGAGGAGTCGCCCAGGCCCGTGGCGAGCGCGGCGAGGTTGCCGTCGATCGTCGCGAGCGACTGGCGGAACTGCGCACGTGCGCCCTCCGGGAGCATCGCGGCGTAGGCCGCGAGGCCGGCGGTCTCGCTCGTGATGCCGCCGCGCAGCTGCGTGACCTGGGCGGACGTGGCCTGCGCGTCCGTGCTGGCCTGGCCGAGCTGGGTCCGCAGCGCCTCCACCGCGTAGAGCAGCGACGGCTGCTGGCCGGCGGCGGGGGCCGCCGTGGTGCCGATGCCGGCCCGGAGCTGGCCGATCGCGTCCCGCAGCGGCTGCGCCTGCGCGGGGAGGCGACCCACCTGGCCGTAGAGCGTGTCGAGGCCGGCGTCGATCTTCGCGAGCCCCGCGTCGACCTGCCCCAGGCCGGCGACCAGCGCCGGCGCGGAGCCCTGCGCGCTCGCGAGGCCGTCCGCCAGGTCGCGCGCACCGTCGGCGACCTTGGTCGCCCCGGGGGCGATCTTGTCCGTCAGCCCGTCCCGGAGCTGCTGCGCCCCGGGCAGGATCCGGTCGGTCAGCCCGTCGGCCAGGTCCGCCGCGCCCGGTGCCGCGTCGTCCGCCAGGCCGTCGGCGAGCTGCCGCGCCCCGGGGGCGATCCGGTCCGTGAGCCCGTCCGCCAGCGCGTCCGCGCCCGGCAGGATCTGGTCGTTCAGGCCGTCCGCGAGCCGCTCGGCGCCGCCGACCGCGTCGCCCTCGAGCCCGTCGGCGAGCCGCTGCGCGCCGGGCAGGAGCTGGTCGTTGAGGCCCGAGGCGAGGTCCTGCGCGCCGGGCAGGGCCCGCGCGTTCAGGCCCGCGGCGAGCTCGGCCGCGCCGGGCACGGCCTCGTCGGTCAGGCCGGTCGCGAGCGTGGTCGCGCCGTCGTGCATCTGGACCAGGCCCGCGAGCAGCTCGGCCGCGCCGTCGTGGAGCCGCAGCAGGTTCTCGTCGATCTGCACCGCGCCGGCGGTGAGGTCGACGCCGGAGGCCGCGCCGTTCGCGTAGCTCGCGGAGCCGCCCTTGAACGAGGGGTAGTCGAGCGGCGAGACGGGCATGGACGTGAGCGAGGCGGCCGGCACCACGCCGTCGCTGACGCGCGCCGTGTAGCCGAAGGTCGCGGTGTCGGAGCCGATCGGCGGGAACAGCGTCATCTGGAAGGTCAGCCGCGTGCCACCGCGCCCGTCGCCGGCGATCCCGGCCTCGCCCGACCGCACGTCCGTGAAGGACGACGGCAGGGTCGTCACGAGCTGGCCGATCATGGGGACGACCGTGGTGGCCGTCGCGGTCGCGGTGCCGCCGCGCCCGTCGTCGTAGGTGACCTCCTGCTCGCGGCCCGTGCGGTTGGTGACCGTGTACCGGACCTCCAGCTCGCCGGAGCGCCCGACGACGTCGCCCGGCTGGACGGCCTGCCCGTCCAGCGCGTACGTCACCTCGACGCCCAGGGGCAGGTCGCCGTCGAAGTCGCTCACGCTGCGCAGCCGCCGCTCCCCGTCGACGTCGACCTGCGCGACGACGCGGCCGTCCTCGACGGTGTAGGCGCCGAACCCGTCGAGGTTGCGCAGGCCGTCGGTCGAGACGGGGTTGGCGATCGTCGCGGTGCCGTGGCCCGTGAGCGCGAGCTGCTCGTAGACGCGGGCCTCGCGCAGCGCGCCCGTGGCGTCGAGCTTGGCCTGCACGGTCTCGGTGTTGGTCACGGCCACGTCGCCGCTGTCGTCGGCGGCCGCGGCGGCGGTGCCGCACAGGACCAGCGGGAGGACGCTCGCGGTGGCGAGCGCGGGAAGGGACGCGGAGAGGGAGCGGCGCACGTCAGGCCTCCTGGGGGTCACGGGTCAGCGGGGCGGCGGGCGGGGCGGCGGGCGTCGGTGCGGGGTGGAGCGTGACCGGCGACGACGAGGGGACCGGCTGCGCCCTCCCCGCCGGGACCGATGTCCCGCGCTGGCTCGGCCCGTCCGGAGCAGCCACGTCCGTCGCGGCGTCGGTGTGGCGCGCCGCCGGTGCGGCGGCCGGACGCGGTCCGACGAGGACGCCCACGAGGAGCCCCAGCGCGGACGCGAGCAGCAGCGAGGAGACCGACTCCACGGACGTGCTGGTCACGGCGGACGGGTCGGTCGCGTACACCGCCTCGTAGGCGCCGACCACCCCGACCGCGCCGAGCAGCAGCGACCACAGCGGCAGCCGCCCGCGGGAGACCGCGAAGGCCGCGGTGCACAGCGCGAGCACGACGAACGCCGCGACGGCCCGGCCCGCGGCGGTGTCCGGGAGGGCGCCGGCGCGCAGCAGGTAGCCCGCCCAGGCCAGCACCGCCCCGAGCACGAACCCGCCTGCGCGCCCGGCGACGGAGCCGTCGGGGACCAGCCCCAGCGCACCGCCCAGCGCGAGGCCCAGCAGGACCACGCCCTGCGCGTCGGCGCCGAGCAGGGTGAGGCCGGTGACGGCCGCCGTGAGGACGGCGAGGGCGAGCCCCGCCAGGATGTACCGCTTCATGACCACCTCGTCGTGGTTCCGCCGGACGTCAGGACCGGCCCCGCGTCGTCGTCGTCGACGGACGCGCTCCGGACGCGCGATGTCTACCAGCGGCGGGGATACCCCGACCACGCGGTACTAGGTAATGCCCGGGCGGTACCGGGAAAAAGGCCGTCGGTACCGGGTAACCGTTACCTCGTCGTGACCGACCGGTCGCGGCTGGGCGGTGACCGGTCGGTGACGCCTCAGAGGTAGCGCAGCGGGTCGAACTCCTCCAGCGGGATGACCCGGATGCGCGGCAGGTGCACGTTGAACGCCGCGACGTCGTGCTCGAGGTCGAACGTCTCGAGACCGCGCGCGGCCAGCGCGGCGAGCGCGGTGGACGTGAACTCGCGGAACGCGATGAGGCCCGCCCGGCGGTCGGGCTCGTCGACCAGCGTCGCGAGCTCACCGGCGAAGTCGCCGTCGTGGCTGACCAGCATGACGTCGCCCGTGCGCCCGACGAGCGCCTCGAGCGTGCGCTTGATGCCGATGTCGACGACCTTCTCGTACGACTCGCCCGCCAGCGGGATCGGTGCGAACCCGATGGCCGTCAGCGCCTGGACGAACGACATGGGGAGGGTGCCGTTGGAGGCGTTGAGGAAGAACAGGCCCTTCACGGGCTGGCCCCAGCGCTGCTCGGCGAAGCTCAGGATCCGCTCCCAGCGCGGCCGCTGGTCCGGCGTCGGCTTCGCGTTGAAGATCGACGAGCCGAGCGTCGCGTCGATGTTCTCGCCGTCGACGACGACGTACGTGGTCCGCGGCGCGGCGTCCTGACGCGAGTCCTGGCTCATCCGGCCAGCGTAGCCGCGACGGACGACGAGCCCCGGCCCGTCCGGGCCGGGGCTCGTCGTCGCGCGGGCCGACCGCGCCGACGGAGGTCAGGCGGTCGTGCAGGCCGCGCCGTTGAGCGTGAACGCCGTGGGCGCCGCGTTGGTGCCCGAGTGGGCGCCGTTGAACCCGAAGACCTGGCTCGCGCCCGGGGCGATCGACCCGTTCCAGGGCGCATTGGTCACGGTGACCTGCGCACCGGACTGCGTGACCGTCGAGCTCCAGGCCTGGGTCACCGTCTGGCCGGAGGGGAAGGCGAACCGCAGCGTCCACCCGGAGATCGCGGTGGACGAGGTGTTCTTCACCGTCACGTTCGCCGTGAAGCCCGTGTTCCAGCCGTTGGCGGTCCAGGTCACCTGGCACGCGCCGGCGGGCGGAGGCGTGGTCGGGCTCGGCGTGGTGGGCGTCGGCTGGGGCGTCGTGGGCGTGGGCTGCGGGGTCGTCGGCGTCGGGGTGGGCGTGACCCCGCCGAACGCCGCCTGGATCGCGGCGTATGCGGGCTTCGCCCGGTAGCTGTCGTCCCAGACGAGCGCCGCACCCTGTCCCGGGAACGTGTTGGGCACCCACGAGTACGTGTCGGTGATGCCCCAGATGGTGACGCCCTGGCAGCGGGCGACGGCGTTGCAGACCTCGAAGACCTTGCGGTAGTCGGCGGCCTGCTGGGTGAGCTTCGCCTGGTCGGACGGCGTCGACATCCGGATGTCGAGCTCGGTGACGCGGACGTCGACACCGAGCGCGGCGAACCGGTTCATGTTGGTCTGCAGGCTCGAGGGCACCTGGCCGACGATGAAGTGCGACTGCAGGCCCACGCAGTCGATCGGCACGCCGCGCGCCTTGAAGTCACGGACCATCGCGTAGACGGCGTCGCTCTTCGCGTTCACGCCCTCGATGTTGTAGTCGTTGTAGCAGAGCCTGGCGCTGGGATCGGCGGCCCGGGCCGCGCGGAACGCGGTCTCGATGTAGCCGTCGCCGAGCTTCTGCTGGAACGGCGACTCCGCCCGCCGTGCGCCGTTCTCCGCGAACGCCTCGTTCACGACGTCCCAGGCGAACGTCTTGCCCGCGAAGTGCTTCGCGACCTGGGTGACGTGGTTGACCATCGCGGACTGCATGTCGCTCGCGCTCAGCCCGGCCACCCAGCCCGGCAGCTGCGAGTGCCACACGAGCGTGTGCCCGTACAGCTTCTTGCCGCCCGCCGCGGCGTAGCTCGCCACCTGGTCGCCCTGGCCGAACGTGAACTGGCCGCGCGTGGCCTCGGTGGCGTCCCACTTCATCGCGTTCTCGGCGACGACGAGCGAGAACTCGGCGTCGGCGATCTGGCGGTACTGCGTCTCGGAGAGCCGGCCGGGGTCGAGCGCGAACCCGACGTCCTTGCCGGCGGCGGTGCCGAGCTCCCGGAGCGTCGCGGCTGCGGCAGGTGCCGCGAGCGCGCCGATCACGACCGCGGCGGCCGCGGCGACCACCGTGGCGCGGCGGGCGACGGCACGGCGGCCCGCGCGGCGTCGGGCGGGTGGGCGGGCGGGTTGGATGATGGGCATGGTTCCTCCTCGTCGAGACGACCTGGCCGGAGGACAGCGTGCTGAGTCCCGCGCTGCGTGCGCGACCACTGAAACGGTTACGTTGCGTGAGGCAGCTCGATAGTTTCGAGTTCGACGAGGAGGGCACGTGAGCGGTCGGTCCGCGACACCGCGCGAGGCGGCGGAGGCGTGGGAGTCGCTGTTCCGCGCGCAGGTCGCGCTGATGCGCCGGTTCTCCGCCGAGGACGTCTGGGGCGAGCTCTCGGTGCGCGAGTACGACGTGCTGTTCACGCTGGCCGGGTGCCCCGGCGGCGCGGCCCGCCTGCGCGAGCTCGCGGCGCAGAGCCTGCTCACCCAGCCGAGCCTGTCCCGGCTCGTCGAGCGCCTCGAGGCCCGCGGCTGGGTCCGACGGGAGCCCGCCCCCGACGACGGACGCGGCGTGGTGGTGAGCCTGACCGACGAGGGCGCGCGGTTGCAGCGCGAGGTCGGGCGCCGTCACGTCGCGCAGATCCACCGCCTGGTCGGGGGTGCGCTCGACGCGGACGAGCTCGCCGCGCTCCGGGCGCTGACCGACAAGCTGCGCGTCGAGCAGCGCGACATCCCCTGACCCGCGCGCGTCGTCGGGCGGGACCCCGTCGAGCACCGGTGCGACGTGCCTCACCAGGCCCGCGGGACCTCGGGCCCACGGTCCGCGCGGCCGGGTGACGGACGATGGACCGGCCGGACGACGAGACGAGGGAGGTGCGCCGTGCGCGTTCTCATCGCGGTGGCGTCACGCCACGGAGGCACGTGGGGGATCGGCGAGCGGATCGCGGACGTGCTGCGCTCGGTGGGGCACCACGTGGACCTCCGGGAGCCCGAGGACGTCCCCCGAGCCGACGGCTACGACGCGCTGGTCCTCGGGTCGGCCGTGTACACCGGCCACTGGCTGCCCGCCGCCCGCGAGCTGGGCGAGCGCGTGGCCCAGGGCGCGGTGCCCGCGAACGTGTGGCTGTTCTCGTCGGGCCTCGCGACGCAGCCCGCGGCGGCGGCGAACTCGCCGCACGAGCTCGCGGCGCTCGCGGAGGAGCTGCATGCGCAGGGGCACCGCAGCTTCCGCGGCCGCCTCGACGTGCGGGCGCTGTCCTTCGCCGAGCGCGCGATCATCGCGGGGGCCCGGGCGCGCGCGGGGGACCACCGCAACTTCGAGGTCGTCGAGCGCTGGGCGCAGGAGATCGCCGGCACGCTGGCCCTGCAGCCGGCGGGCTGACCGCCGAGGGGCGCGTCGGGTCGGCGACGACGTCCGACACGCGCTGAGCAGTTCTTGCGTGATCCTGCAAGCGGTTTGCGCCGCACGACGCTAGGCTCGGGTCCATGTCGCGACGACTGGCAGAGGTGGCCCGCAAGGTCGGGGTGTCGGAGGCGACCGTCAGCCGCGTGCTGAACGGCAAGCCCGGCGTCTCGGAGGCGACGCGGGAGGCGGTGCTCACCGCACTCGACGTCCTGGGCTACGAGCGCCCCACCAAGCTGCGCGGCGAGCGGGCGCGCCTGGTCGGGCTCGTGCTCCCCGAACTCCAGAACCCGATCTTCCCGGCGTTCGCGGAGGTCGTGGGCGGCGCGCTGGCGCAGCAGGGGTTCACGCCCGTGCTCTGCACGCAGACGGCCGGCGGCGTCTCGGAGGCCGACTACGTCGAGCTCCTGCTGGGGCAGCAGGTCTCGGGCATCGTGTTCGCGGGCGGCAACTACGCGCAGCGCGACGCGGTGCACGCGCACTACGAGCGGCTGACCGGCCGGAACCTGCCCGTGGTGCTCATCAACGCGTCGATCGAGGAGCTGCCCTTCCCGCGGGTGTCCTGCGACGACGAGGTCGCGATCGAGCAGGCGCTCGGCCACCTGGCCGCGCTGGGGCACACGACGATCGGCCTCGTGCTCGGGCCGGCGGACCACGTGCCGTCGGAGCGGAAGCTGCACGCCGCGCGCACGGTGGCCGGCCGGCTCGGCCTCGAGCTGGGGGACCGGCTCGTCGTGCGCTCGGCGTACTCGCTCGAGAGCGGGCAGGCCGCCGCGACGCGGCTGCTCCGCGAGGGCGTCACCGGCATCGTCTGCGCCTCGGACCCGCTCGCGCTCGGCGCGATCCGCGCGGCTCGTCGCGCCGGCCTGCGCGTGCCGGAGGACATCTCGGTGGTCGGGTACGACGACTCCGCGTTCATGAACTGCACCGAGCCGCCGCTGACCACGGTCCGGCAGCCGATCGAGCCCATGGGCCGCGCCGCGATCGACCTGCTCGTGAGCCAGATCAACGGCGCGGCGGTGCCGCAGGACGAGCTGCTCTTCGAGCCTGAGCTCGTCGTGCGCGGCAGCACCGCCCCCGCCACCCCCCGCCCCTGACACCCCGTCATCCACCCACCCACCCACCCCCCACCCCCCACCCCCCACCCCCCCACCCCCACCCCCCACTCACCCCCACCCCACTCGCCGAGCGCGGTCGGTCCGCGCCCGGCGCGGACGCTGAGCGTCCGCACCCGCCGCTCATCGTCCGCACTCGCGGAGGCCCGACGACGGCGGACCGCAGCGCCTGCGTCTGCGGCGCGCCCGGGCGCCACCCGTCGGCGTCCCGCCCGGCACGCCGCCGGACGCCCAGCCGGGGCCCCAGTCAGGTCCGGTCCGGTCCTCACCCTCGCCGAGCGCGGACGGTGCGCACCCACTGCGGACGCTGACCGTCCGCACTCGGCCGGTACCGTCCGCGCTCGGCGGGGTGGGGGTGGTGCGGGTGGGGGTGCGGTGGGTGGGGTGGTTCGCGGGGGTGCGGTGGGTGGTGTGCGTGGGGTGGGCGGTGCAGGTGGCGGGGTGGGGTGGGCGGTGCAGGTCGGCGGAGGCGGCGCGGGCGGCGGGAAGTGGAGCCGGGAGTGGGCGCGGGGCGGGGCGGGGTCACGATTCGGTAACGTGACTGTCGGGTTCTTGCGCGGTTTCTGTTCTGAGATTTAGTGTCCTGCTCGTGACGACGACGTCTTCCCGACCGCAGCCGGCGACCGACCCCACGTGGTGGCGCGGTGCCGTGATCTACCAGGTCTACCCGCGCAGCTTCGCCGACGGGAACGGTGACGGCACCGGTGACCTCGCCGGGCTCCGGGCCCGCCTGCCCTACCTGCGGGACCTGGGCGTCGACGCGATCTGGGTGACGCCCTGGTACGTGTCGCCGCTCGCCGACGGGGGCTACGACGTCGCGGACTACCGCGCCATCGACCCGGCCTTCGGCACGCTCGAGGAGGCGGAGGCGCTCATCGCCGAGGCCCTGGAGCACGGGATCCGGACCATCATCGACATCGTCCCCAACCACGTGTCCGACCAGCACGTCTGGTTCCGCGCCGCGCTGGCGGCGGGGCCCGGCTCGCCGGAGCGGGAGCGGTTCTGGTTCCGGCCGGGCAAGGGCGACGCGGGCGAGCAGATGCCCACGCAGTGGGTCTCCGACTTCCAGGGCAGCACCTGGACGCGGACCACGGAGCCCGACGGCACGCCCGGCGAGTGGTACCTGCACCTGTTCGCGCCCGCGCAGCCGGACCTCAACTGGTCGCACCCGGACGTGCGCGCGGAGTTCGAGGACGTGCTGCGGTTCTGGTTCGACCGCGGCGTCGGCGGCATCCGGATCGACTCCGCGGCCCTCCTGATCAAGGACGCGGACCTCCCGGAGTACCCGCAGGACGCCGGACCGGGGGAGCACCCGCACGTCGACCGGGACGAGATCCACGACGTCTACCGCACCTGGCGCGCGATCGCGGACGGCTACCCGGGAACGCGCGTGCTGGTGGGCGAGGTGTGGCTCGCGGACCGCGCCCGGTTCGCCCGGTACCTGCGGCCCGACGAGATGCACACGGCGTTCAACTTCGACTTCATGGCGCGCCCGTGGGACGCCAAGTCGCTGCGCGAGTCGATCGACATGACGCTCGCGGCGCACGGGCCGGTCGGCGCGCCGGCCACCTGGGTGCTGTCCAACCACGACGTGACGCGCCCGGTGACCCGCTACGGCCGCGAGGACACGTCCTTCGCGTTCGCCGCGAAGCGCTTCGGCACGCCCACCGACCTCGAGCTCGGCCGGCGCCGTGCGCGCGCCGCGGCGCTGCTGACCGCCGCCCTGCCGGGCTCGCTGTACGTGTACCAGGGCGACGAGCTGGGGCTCCCGGAGGTCGAGGACCTGCCGCTCGAGATGCTCCAGGACCCCATGCACTTCCGGTCCCTCGGCGTCGACCCCGGCCGCGACGGGTGCCGCGTCCCGCTGCCGTGGTCGGGCACGCAGGCGCCCTACGGGTTCAGCCCGGACGGCACGACGAGCCCGACGTGGCTGCCGCAGCCCGCGGACTGGGCCGGGCTCACGGTCGAGCAGCAGTCCGCCGACCCGACCTCGATGCTCCACCTCTACCGCGACGTGCTCGCGCGGCGCCGCAGCGAGCCGAGCCTGGGCGACGGTCCGCTCACCTGGCTCGAGTCGTCCGACGAGGTGGTCGCCTTCGCCCGGGGCGACGTCGTGTGCGTCGTCAACCTGGGCGAGGAGCCGGCGCCCCTGCCGGCCCACACCGACGTCCTGCTGACGAGCGGCCCGCTCGTCGCGGGCCGGCTGCCGCGCGACACCGCCGCGTGGTTGCGCGCAGCACCACCGCACGGCACGACCGCATGACCCGTCCACCGACCGACGACCCCCGCACCACCCGCACCGACGTCCTGGCGCGCACCGCAGCCCGGCAGGACGTGCACGACCCGCATCGCGCCGGGCACCACCGCCCGGCGCACCTCACGAAGGAGTGACGATGAGGTTCACCCGCACCACCGCGCTCGCCGCGGCCGGCCTGCTGTCGTTCGGCCTGCTGGCCGCGTGCAGCGACGACGCCGACCCCGACGCGTCGCCCACCGGCGCCCAGTCGGCGGGCGGCGACGAGAAGGTCACCATCCGGGTCGCGGGCCTGCTGCCCACGGCCGACGACGCGGCCAAGCAGCAGCTCGCCGAGCGCGTCGAGGCGTTCGAGGCCGAGTACCCGGACATCACGGTCGAGCCCGAGGACTACGAGTGGCTCAACTCGACCTTCACCACGCAGCTCGCGGGCGGGACGCTGCCCAACGTCTTCGAGATCCCGCTCACCGACGGCAAGACGCTCATCGAGAACGGCCAGCTCGCGGACATCGACGCCCAGGTGCGCGCGCTGCCCTACGGCGAGGACTTCAACGAGACGCTGCTGGCCAACGGGCAGGACGACGCCGGCACCATCTTCGCCGTCCCGGCCAAGTCGATCTACGCGGTCGCGCTGCACTACAACCGCAACCTGTTCGAGCAGGCCGGCCTCGACCCCGACGACCCGCCGACGACGTGGGACGAGGTCCGGGCGGCCGCGAAGACGATCCACGACGAGACCGGCGTCGCGGGCTACGCGACCATGGCGCTCGACGCGTCGGGCGGGTGGCAGCTCGCGGCCGGCGCGAACTCGCGCGGCGGCGTGATCGAGACGTCCGACGGCAGCGGCGCCTACACGGCGACGCTCACCGACCCGGCGGTCAAGGAGCACCTCGAGTGGCTGCACGCGCTGCGCTGGGAGGACGACTCGCTGCTGGCGCGGGCGGACCTCGGCTGGGGCGAGATCAACGCGGCGTTCGCGGGTGGCGAGCTCGCGATGTACACGTCGGGCTCCGACGTCTACAACGCGCTCGTCGAGGGCAACGGCGTCACCGCGGACTGGGGCTACGGACTGACGGCGATCCCGACCTCGGGTGACGGCGGCGCCCTGACCGGTGGCACGCTCGCGGCGGTCCGCAAGGACTCGACCGACGCGGAGAAGGACGCCGCCGTGAAGTGGATCGACTGGTGGTACCTGTCCAAGCTGCAGGACCAGGACCAGGCGGTCGCGGACGCCAAGACCCGCGCGGAGGCGGACCCGGCGCAGGCAGTCGGGACGCCCGTCCTGCCGATCTTCTCCGAGGAGCTGTACGACCAGAACCTCGAGTGGATCAAGGACTACGTCAACGTCCCGCTCGACGACATGACGGGCTACACCGACGTCATGTTCACGCAGAACCTGGTCCCCGAGGCCTCGGTGGCGACGCAGGACCTGTACAACCAGCTCTTCCCGGTGGTGCAGGCGGTCATCTCCGACGAGGGCGCGGACATCGACTCCCTCCTCGAGACGGCCAACACCGCGGGCCAGGCCGCGATCGACGCCGCGAGCTGATCGGCTCCCCGACCCGTGAGCCGGACGTGAGCTGCCCGGCCGGTCCGCAGCCGGCCGGGCGGCTCGTCGTCCACCGTCCCGAACGCACCCCGAAGGCGACCCCATGACCACCGACGAGACCGTCGCGTCCCCGCCCCTGACCCTCAGACGAGCCGCCTCGGCCGGGCGCCGCCGTGAGCGGCGCACCGGCAACCCGCTGACGTGGGTGCGCGGTGGCGGCCTGAGCGCCCTGCTGTTCGCGCTGCCCCTGCTCGTCGTGTTCGGCGTCTTCTCCTGGTGGCCCATCGTGTCCGCCGTCGAGATGAGCCTGCAGAAGACCAACCTGGTCGACGCCCCGACGTGGGTGGGCCTGGACAACTTCCGTGCCGTCCTGAGCGACCCGCTGCTGCCGACGGTGGTCCGGAACACCGCGTGGTTCGCGTTCCTCGCGCTGCTGTTCGGGTACCCGATCCCGCTCGTGGGCGCGGTGCTCATGAGCGAGCTGCGCCGGCGCAAGGGCCTGTACTCCGTGCTCGCGTACCTCCCGGTCGTCGTGCCGCCCGTGGTGGCGGTGCTGCTCTGGAAGTTCTACTACGACCCGCGGCCCGAGGGCGTCTTCAACACGGTGCTCGGCTGGGTGGGCCTCGGCCCGTTCCCCTGGCTGTCCGACGCGACCTGGGCCATGCCGTCCCTGGTGCTGGAGGCGACCTGGGCGGCCGCCGGCGGCACGGTGATCATCTACCTCGCGGCGCTGATCAGCGTGCCCGCCGAGCTCTACGACGCCGCCGAGGTCGACGGGGCGTCGGTGTGGCGCAAGGTCTGGCACGTGACGCTGCCGCAGCTACGCGGGGTCCTGTTCATCACGCTCATCCTGCAGATCATCGGGACCGCGCAGATCTTCCTCGAGCCGTTCCTGTTCACCAACGGCGGCCCCAACCACGCGACCGAGACGATCATGCTGCGCGTCTACAACCTCGCGTTCGCGAACCTCGGCAACAACTTCGGCCAGGCGACGGCGCTGAGCCTGCTCCTCGCCGTCTTCCTCGCCGTGATGTCGCTTCTCTACTTCCGCCTGACGCGATCCTGGAGCACGTCATGACCGCCCCCTCGTCGTCCCCGGCCCGTGACGAGCTCGTCGAGCCCGACCCCGCCCTCCCCGCGTCCCGCGCGGGCGTGGTGCCGGGATCGGCCGGCGCGGTCGGCGCCAACGTCGCGCTCGCGCGGAGCCTGCGACGCCGGCGTTCCGCCGCGCCCGACGAGAAGGAGCGGGGCGCCCTGTCGACGGCCGACTGGCGCCGGCCGCAGGTGCGCTGGACGTGGCGCGGAATGCACCTGCTGCTGCTGGTCCTGCTGGTCGTGTGGTGCCTGGGCCCGCTGCTGCTGCTCGCGAAGTTCGCGTTCACGCCGACGCAGGACATCCTCACCGCCCCGATGTTGGTGTTCCCGAACGGGGCGACGCTGGACAACGTCGACCAGGCGTGGAACAGGTACCACATCGGTCAGTACTTCCTGAACACCGTGTGGGTGGCGCTCGGCTCGTGGTTCGTCCAGGTGCTCGTCGCGACGACGGGCGGGTACGTCCTGTCGGTGCTGCGTCCGCGGTGGGCCCGGGCGCTGAACTGGGCGGTGCTGACCACCCTGTTCGTCCCCGCGGTCGTGCTGCTCATCCCGTTGTACAAGATCGTCGTCGACCCGCCGGTCGGGACGACCCTGATCAACAACTACCTCGCGGTGTGGCTGCCCGCGGGCGCGAGCGCGTTCAACGTCGTCCTGGTCGCGCGGTTCTTCGACTCGCTCCCGCGGGAGGTGTTCGAGGCCGCGCGCGTCGACGGCGCGGGGCCGTTCCGAATGTTCTGGTCCATCGTCCTGCCGATGAGCCGGCCCATCGTCGGCGTCGTGTCGGTGTTCGCGGTCATCGCGTCCTGGAAGGACTTCCTGTGGCCCTTCCTCGTGCTGAAGTCCGAGACGGTCAAGCCGCTGTCGGTCTACCTGCAGTCGATGGCGAACGTCGACAAGGGCACGCTGATGGCCGCGCTCGCCATCTCCACGCTCATCCCGGTGGTGATGTTCCTGGTCTTCCAGCGGATGTTCCTGCGCGGTGCCGGGCTCGGCGGCGCGGTCAAGGGCTGACGCGACCGCCCGCTGCTCGGTCGCCGGTTTTCTGACACGTCGTCGGGTCGAGATCACGCCGTGGGTGTGCCCGGTTCGGCGGGCGCACCCACGCGGTCCTGCGATGATCGGGAGGTGCACGACGACCTGGCTCTCGACGCCCCCCAGCAGCCCCAGAACCTGACGGCACCGTACGACGCCCTGCTGCTCGCCTCCTTCGGCGGGCCCGACGGCCCCGACGACGTGATGCCCTTCCTGCGCAACGTGACCGCCGGCAAGGGCATCCCGGACGAGCGGCTGGCCGAGGTGGCCGAGCACTACCACCACTTCGGCGGGGCCAGCCCGATCAACGGGCAGAACCTCGCGCTGCAGCGCGCGCTGGTCGCCGAGCTCGACCGGCGCGGGCTCGACCTGCCCGTCGTGTGGGGCAACCGCAACTGGACGCCGTACACCAAGGACGCGCTCGCGGCGGCCCACGCGGACGGGGCACGCCGCGTCCTCGCGCTGGTGACCAGCGCGTACGGCTCCTACTCGGGCTGCCGCCAGTACCGCGAGGACTTCTGGTCCTCGCTCGACGCGCTCGCGGTCGACCTGGGCCTGCCCGAGGGCGAGCACCCGCTGGTGCTCGACAAGATCCGCCCGTACTTCGACCACCCGGCGTTCGTCGCCGCCAACGTCGACGCCGTGGTCGAGGCGCTCGCCCAGGCGCCCGACGCCCGCGTCGTGTTCGTCACGCACTCCGTGCCGGACACCATGGAGGAGGCGTCCGGGTACGCGGGCGCGACGTACTCGGAGCAGCATTTCGAGGTCGCGCGGCTGGTCGCGCAGGGCGTCGCCGAGCGCGGGGGCCGCGCCCCCGAGTGGGACCTCACCTACTGCTCCCGCTCCGGTCCGCCCAGCCAGCCGTGGCTCGAGCCGGACGTGAACGACCACCTCGAGTCGCTCGCGGCCGCGGGCGTCACGTCGGTGGTCATCGCGCCCATCGGGTTCGTGTCCGACCACATGGAGGTCGTGTTCGACCTGGACACCGAAGCGCTCGAGACCGCACGCGAGCTCGGCCTGACGGCCGTGCGCGCGGACAGCGTCGGCGTGCGCGACGTCTTCGTGCGCGGGCTGGTGGACCTGGTCGTCGAGCGGGCCGCCGCGGCCCGGGCGACCGACGCCGGGCAGCCCGCGCCCGAGCCGGTGCACGTGGGCACCCTGCCCCCGCGGCCGGACGTGTGCGCCCCCGGCTGCTGCCGCCGCCAGGCCGGCGTGGACTCCGGGCGTCTCGCCGCCTGCGGCGTCGACCCTCGGGCCTGAGCCCCCACTCCCGCCCCCCAACGGAAGGACCCGTCGTGAGCCACCCCCCGGTCGACCACGAGGAGCTGAACACAGGCGTCCGCTACGCGATGTGGTCGGTGTTCGCGCTCGAGGAGGTCCTGCCCGAGCACCCCGACGAGCGGGCGCAGCTGGTGCAGGAGGCGCTGGCCGCGGTGGCCGAGGACAGCGGGCTCGTCGTGCGCGGCTGGTACGACGTGGCGGGCCTGCGGGCGGACGCCGACCTCATGGTCTGGTGGCACGCCGAGACGGTCGAGCAGGTGCAGGGCGCCTACCAGCGGCTGCGCCGCAGCGACCTCGGCCGCCACCTGCTGCCGGTGTGGTCGGTGGTGGGCCTGCACCGCGCCGCGGAGTTCAACCGCGCGCACGTGCCGGCGTTCCTGGCCGGCGAGGACCCGGGCGACTACCTGTGCGTCTACCCGTTCGTCCGCTCCTACGACTGGTACGTGCTGCCGGCCGACGACCGACGCCGCATGCTCGTCGAGCACGGGCACGCCGCGCGGGACTACCCGGACGTGCGCGCCAACACGGTCTCGGCGTTCGCGCTTGGCGACTACGAGTGGATCCTGGCGTTCGAGGCCGCGGAGCTGCACCGCATCGTGGACCTGATGCGCGAGCTGCGCGCCACCGACGCCCGGCTGCACGTGCGCGAGGAGGTGCCGTTCTACACGGGTCCGCGCACCACGCTCGAGGCCTGGGCGGAGCGTCAGCCCGTCGGCTGACCGGACGCGCCCTCGCCTGGGGCGGCGGCGGGTGCCATGATCGGGCGCATGCTGCGACTCGTGGGTCGGTGGCGCGTGACGGTGCGGTCACGCGGGATGCTCGGTGGGCCGGATGGCGGGACGGACGGCCCGGGGGAGGTGACCCCCGGCCTGCCCGAGGACGACGAGGACCGCACGGCCGAGCTCACGTTCGACGGCGACGGCCAGGTGTTCGGCTCCGGCGGGGTCAACCGCGTGCGCGGGACGTGGTCGATCGAGCAGGACACGCTGCGGTTCGGGCCGATGGTCTCGACGCTCATGGCCGGCCCGGCCACCGCGATGCGCCAGGAGGCGGAGCTGCTGCGGCTGCTGCGCGGTCCGCTAGGCCTGCGCACGCCCGCGGGTGACGCCGAGACGACCAGCGACCCGCTGCGCGGTCCCGACGGCGCGCCGGAGGGCGCGGCGGTGCCGACCGTCGAGCTCGTCGCGGCCGACGGCGACCGGCTGGTGCTCGAGCGCCTGGCGGACGACGAGGAGCGCGAGCACGGGCGCGCGTTCGTCTGAGGCGTGCTGCCCGACGCGGCGCCGCGCGCGGTCAGGGCTCGCGGTCAGGGGTCGAGGTCAGGGGTAGAGGCCGCGGATCTGGTGCGCCTCCGCGACCCGCTGGACGCCGATCGTGAGGGCGGCCTCGCGCAGCGTGAGCGACTCCGACCGCGCCTGGGCCGCGACCGCGTCGTACGACGCGCGCATCCGCTGCTCCAGGCGCTCGGCGATCTCCCGCTCGGTCCACCAGTACGCCTGGTTGGCCTGGACCCACTCGAAGTAGGACACGATCACGCCGCCCGCGTTCGCGAGGATGTCGGGCACCACGACGATGCCGCGCTCCGCGAGCACGCGGTCGCCCTCGGTGGTCGTCGGACCGTTCGCGCCCTCGACGACCCAGCGCGCCTTGACGCCCGCGGCGGTCTCCTCGTCGAGGACGCCCTCCACGGCCGCGGGGATCAGGACGTCGACGTCGAGCGTGAGCAGCTCCGCGTTGGACACGGGCTCGCCGCCCGGGAAGTCCGTCAGTCGGCCGCCCTGCGCGACGTGCCGCAGCAGCGCCGCGACGTCGAGCCCGTCGTCGGCGCGCAGGCCGCCGTCCACGTCGGACACCGCGACCACCCGCGCGCCGCCCTCGTGCAGCCACCGGGCCGCGTGGGTGCCCACCTTGCCGAAGCCCTGCACCGCCGCCCGCACCTCCGAGAGCGCGACCCCCGCGTCCGCGAGGGCGGCCTGCGTCGCGTGCACCACGCCGCGGCCCGTCGCGGTGGCGCGCCCCAGCGAGCCGCCGACGGTGAGCGGCTTGCCGGTGGTCACGGCGGGGATCGTGTAGCCGAGGTTGACCGAGTAGGTGTCCATGACCCAGGCCATGGTCTGCTCGTCGGTGCCCACGTCCGGTGCCATGATGTCCCGCTCGGGACCGATGATGGGCATGATCTCGCTGGTGTACCGGCGGGTGACCCGCTCGAGCTCGTCGGCCGAGTACCCGCGGGGGTCGATCGTCACCCCGCCCTTGGCGCCCCCGTACGGGACGTCGACGACCGCGCACTTCCACGTCATCCACATCGCGAGCGCGCGCACCTCGTCGACGTCCACCGACGCCGCGTAGCGCAGCCCGCCCTTGCCGGGGCCGCGGGAGATGTTGTGCTGCACGCGGTACCCGCGGAACAGGACGATCTCGCCGGAGTCCCGGCGCAGCGGGACCGCGACGTTCATCTCCCGGCGGGGGGTCGCCAGCATCTCGTGCAGGCCGGGGGAGTACCCCAGGATGTCGACGGCGGACGCGAGCTGGGCCTGGGCTGTGGTCAACGGTGACGTCACGCCGACCACTCTGCCATCCCCGCCGCCCGCGCGCGGGGTCAGGCGGACGCGCGCACGATCAGCTCGGGGGCGAAGATCAGGGGCTCGCGCGTGACGGGCTCCCCGTGCAGCTGCGCCAGCAGGCGCCGCCCGGCCGCGCGTGCCATCGACACCACCGGCTGCACCACCGTCGTCAGGGGCGGCGTCGTCGAGGCCGCGACGCCGATGTTGTCGTAGCCGACGACCGCGACGTCGCCCGGCACGTCGATCCCCATCTCCGCGAACACGCTGAGCGCCCCCGCGGCCATGAGGTCCGACGCGATGAACACGCCGTCCACGTCCGGGAACCGGTCGACGAGCTCGCGCGCGGTCGTCGCCCCGGAGGCGAGCGTGAAGTCGCCGTGCAGGACGGCCTCCTCGGCGAGGCCGGCGGCGCGCACGGCGGAGCGCCAGCCGGCGAGGCGGTCGACGCCCGCGGACATGTCCTCGGGTCCGGCGATGGTGGCGAGCCGGCGGCAGCCGCGCTCGATCAGGTGCCGCGCGGCGAGCTCGCCACCGGCGAAGTTGTCGGTGTCGACGTAGTGGACGTCGGCGGGGTCGACCGACAGGGGACGGCCGACGAAGACGTTGGGCACGCGCGAGGACAGCAGCGCCCGGTCGAGGTCGTCCGTGCGGTGGTGGGAGACGACGATCGCGCCGTCGACGTGGCCGTTGCGCAGGTAGCGCACGGTCCGCTCGCTCTCGCCCGGCCGGGCGATCACGAGGACCACCTGGATGTCGGACTCCGCGAAGGAGGTGCTCAGGCCGTTCAGCGTGCCGGCGAAGAACGGGTCCGAGAGCACGCGCTCGTCGGGCTCCGGCACGACCAGCGCGATGGAGTCGGTGCGCTTGGTCACCAGCGAGCGGGCGGCGCGGTTGGGCGTGTACCCGAGCTCCTCGACCGCCGCCTCGACCGCGGCGAGGGCGTCGGGGGAGACCCGCAGCCCGCCGTTGATCGCGCGCGACGCCGTGGAGCGTGAGACACCGGCACGCGACGCGACCTGCTCGAGCGTCGGCGCCAGCGGGCGCTCGTCGTCGTCGATCACGACGGAGGAGTTCTCGACCACCATTGGTCCGTTCCCTTTCGGCGTACCGGCCGGACGGGTGCCGGTCGGTGACAGACGGGGCGTGCGGCCCCCGGTCCGGACCCGGCTGCCGCCGGGTCCGGACCGCAGGACGTCAGCCCTTGACAGCGCCCGCCATGATGCCCGCCACGAGCTGGCGGCCGGCGAACGCGAACAGGACGAGCAGCGGCAGCGTCATCAGGAACACGCCCGCCATGATCAGCGAGTAGTCCACGAAGTAGTTCTGCTGCAGCAGACGCACCGCGAGCGGCAGCGTCGGGTTCTGGTTGTTGAGCACGATCGACGGCCAGAAGAAGTTGACCCACTGGGCGACGAACGTGAACAGCGCGAGCATCGCGGCGGCCGGCCGGGCGGCCGGGAGCGCGATGGCCCAGAACGTCCGGAACATCGACGCGCCGTCGACGCGGGCGGCCTCGATGAGCTCGTAGGGCAGCGCCTCCTCGAGGTACTGCGTCATCCAGAACACACCGAACGCCCCGACGAGCGACGGCACGATGACCGCCTGCAGGTGCCCGATCCAGCCGAGCTTGGACATCACGATGTACAGCGGGACGACACCGAGCTGGGTCGGCACGGCCATCGTCGCGATGACGAAGACGAGCAGGCCACGGCGCCCGGGGAAGCGCAGCTTGGCGAACGCGAAGCCCGCGAGCGTCGAGAACATGACGGTCGACGCCGAGACGACGACCGCGATGATGACCGAGTTCCAGACCGCCTGCCAGAAGCTGAACGACTGCGCGTTCACGACTTCCTTGAACTTGTCGAAGATGCTCAGGTCGGGGAAGAGCTGCGGCAGCGCCTTCTGCGCGATCGCGACGGGGTCGGAGGACCCGATCACGAGCGTGTAGTAGAGCGGCAGCAGCCCGATCAGGACGACGAGGGCGAGCAGCACGTAGATGACGACGTGCGGGCGACGGTCGTAGCCGCCGACCTTGCGGTTGGCCCGGCGCGCGGCTGCGCGCGCTGCGCCCTTGCCGGCGCTCTGCTGGATGGCGGGGATCGAGCTCATGCCGACTTCCTCTGTGCGTCGTAGCGCTGCTTGGCGGCCTTGATCTCCCGCTTGGACGGTGCACCGGACCCGGTCGCGATCCGCTGGGTCACGAAGAAGTTCACCATCCCGATCGCGAGGATCAGCAGGAACAGCAGCCAGGCGATGGCCGCGGCGCGGCCCAGGTTGTACTGGCCGCTCCAGCCGGTGTTGTACAGGTAGAGCGTCATGGTGAGCCACTGGCGCGAGGCGCCGCCCTGGCCGGTGCTGTCGAACACGCGGGGCTCGTCGAAGATCTGCAGGCCACCGATGGTCGACGTGATGACGATGAAGATCACGGTCGCGCGGATCTGGGGGATCGTGACCGAGAAGAACTGCCGCACGCGGCCGGCGCCGTCGATGATCGCGGCCTCGTAGAGCTCGCGCGGGACGGCCTGCATCGCGGCCAGGAAGATCAGCGCGTTGTAGCCGGTCCAACGGAAGTTGACCATCGTCGCGATCGCGAAGTGGCTCGCGAGCGGCGAGACGTGCCACTGCACGGCGGGCAGGCCGATCGCGGTGAGCCAGCTGTTGATGAGACCGGACTGGTCGGCGAACAGGCGGCCGAAGATCAGGCCCACGGCGACGGGGGCCACGACGTACGGCAGCAGCACGCCCATGCGCCAGAACGTCTTGGCGCGCAGGTTCTGGTCCAGCAGCGCGGCGATGAGGATCGCGGCGATCACCTGCGGGATCGAGGACAGCAGGAAGATCGAGAACGTGTTGCGCAGCGACTTCCAGAAGTCGGGCTGGCCGAACACGTCGGTGAAGTTCTTGAACCCGACGAAGTCGCCCTGGCCCTGCAGCATCTGCCACTGGTGCACCGAGACGTACCCGGTGTACAGGATCGGGAACAGCCCCGTGATCAGGAACAGGATGAAGAACGGCGAGATGTACAGGTAGGGCGAGACCTTGACGTCCCAGCGGCTCAACGTCTGGGAGAAGCCCACGCGGCGGGTCTTCGGGGGGAGCGGGTCGAGCTCGTCCTCCGGAGCGACAGGTGACTTGACGGGCATGACTACCTCATGACGGCGGGATGTGGGCACGGCGCTCGGCGGGAGTGCTGCTCTCGCAGGTACGAGAGTCAGGACTCCCGCCGAACGCCGTTCGGGTCCGGGGGCCGGTCAGCGGACCGGCCTCGCGGCGGGTCGGGCGGGGCACCGGGGCGCCCCGCCCGACCGTCACCGGGTCAGAGGCCCAGCGCGCCGAACGCGTCGAGCGCACCCTGCCACGCGGTCTGCGCGTCGGCCGACTGCTCGACGTCGACCTTGGTGATCGCGTCGGTCACCGTCGTGTGGACCGAGAAGTAGTTCGGGCCCTTGAACGGGGTGACCTTGATGGCGGCGTAGCGGTTGCCGAAGATCTCACCGACGGGCGCGTCGTTGAAGAACGCGTTCTTCGCGCCGGTCAGCGCCGGGTCCTGCAGCGCCTCGGTCTGGCTCGGGAACGTACCCGCGTTCTCGAACGCCTTGATCTGGATCTCGGGCGAGGTCAGCCACGCCGCGAGCTCCTTGGCGGCCTCGGCGTTCGCACCGGCGGCCGGGACCGTCAGGTACGAGCCGCCCCAGTTGCCACCGCCACCGGGGAAGACGTCAGCGACGTCCCAGCCGGTGATGCCGCCCGAGTTCTGCTCGATCGGACCGGTCATCCAGGCGGGGCACAGCATGGTCGCGAAGCCGTCCTTCTGGAAGGCCGCGGTCCAGTCCTCCGACCACTGGCCGAGGTGCGCCGAGAGCGCCTGCACCTCGTCCGAGGTGACCGTGTTGTAGGCCTCCTGCGCGGTGGTGTTGTCCGCGAGCGGGACGACCGAGCCGTCCGCGTTCTCGTAGGCGAACTCCTGCTGGTTGATGAGCGCCTGGTAGATCGCGCCCGCGGAGTCGAACCACGCCGAGTCCGACTTGTCGGCGAACGTCTTGCCGACCTTGAAGTAGTCGTCCCAGGTGGCGTTCTCGCCACCGAGCAGCTCGGCGACCTCGGCCCGGTCCGTCGGCAGACCGGCGGCCTTGAACAGGTCGGAGCGGTAGCAGATGGCCTCGGGGCCGACGTCGGTCCCGTAGCCGATGAGCTTGCCGTCGGCCGTCGTGGCCGGCTTGGTCTTGAACTCGAGCCAGCGGTCCTTGACCTCGTCGGAGTTCAGGTCGAGGAACTTGTCGCCCGACTGCACGAGCTCGGGCAGCCAGTCGATCTCGATGGCCTCGACGTCGGCGAGACCCGCGCCACCGGCGGCGAGCTTCGTCGTGAGGTTGGTGCGGGCGTCCTCCGACTTGGCGGCGACCGTCTGCTTGACCGTGACGTTCGGGTGCGTCTTCTTGTACTCGGCGAGCAGCTCGTCGGTGTAGCCGAAGTTGTTGAACGTCGCGACGGTGAGCGTGATCGGCTTGCTCGAGTCGCCCGTGGCGCCGCCGGACGTGGCGTCGCCCGGGTCCTCGTCACCGGAGCAGGCGGTCGCCAGGAGGGCGACGCTCGCGACCCCGGCCGTGACGGCCAGGAACTTGCGGGTGGTCTTGCGCACTGTGACTCCCTTGTCAGTCGGACGGCTGCTGTGCCGCACCTGGGCGCCGCGACCGGGCCCGTTGCCCGGGTGCGGCCTCGACGTGGGTCTGGGGGACCCGGCTTGGGAGCGCTCCCCTCCGCAGTCTGCGGGAGCGTTCCCACGCGCTGGGAGGAACTGTCGTCGGCGGCGGGCCGGGTGTCAAGGACGGTTCGTCCGGTCACGTTCGTGGTAGCGGTCCCACACCGGCATCGATGCAGGTCAGAGACTGTTCCCACGATTCCCACGTTACCGAATCGTTACGGCGTGGAAGCGCTTCCGTTATGGGGCCGCGTCGGTCGCCCGAGACCGGTCCACCTCAGGCGCTGTGCGGACCCGGACGCGATCCTGGACGCAGGGTCAGCTCGGCGACCTCCGCCGTCGCGCTGAGCGCCGTGCGCACCGCCTCGGCGACGGCGCGCTCGACGACCTCGGCGAACACCGGGACGCCCGCGTGCAGGTCGCCGGCGTACCGCAGGGCGCTCGTCCCGGGGCCGTGCGCGACGAGCGTCACCGTGCCGCGCAGCCGGACGGGCGTACCCGTGACGTCGACGGCCACCGTGCCCGCCCGGTCGCCGTCCGAGTCCGGCGCGCCCCACTCCTCGACCTGCGTGATCTCGAGGCGGCCCCGGGCGAACGCGCGCAGCGGCGCCGGCACCTGGTCGCTCGTCAGGCCGCGCCGCGTCCTGATGCGGAACGCGCCGGGGGCTGCGCCGGCGACGTCGACCTCGTCCGGCGTCGCCCCGCTCGCGCGCACGCACCGCGCCACGAACGCCGGGTCCGCGAGCAGGGAGGCCGCCGACCGGGGGTCGGTCGACAGCAGCAGCATCTCGGTCAGGCGCACCCGGGTTCCTCCGTCTCGTACGGGCCTCCCGGCTCGGGGCCGGGTCGTCTCGCCGCCGTGCCACGGCGTGGTCACGCTCGCGCCCGCGGTCGTCGTCGCACGAGCCTAGGGCGCACCTAGGCTGGGGCCGTGTCCACGCTGAGCACCCTCGTCGAACGCCACGGCCCGCTGTCCTCCGCCGACCTCGAGTGGCTGCACCTGCTCGTCGGGGACTGGCAGGTCGTCTCCGACCTCGCGTTCGCGGACCTGGTGCTCTGGCTCCCGACGACCGACGGCGACTTCGTGGCGGTCGCCCAGTGCCGCCCGTCCACCGGGGCGACCGTGCACTACGACGACGTGGTCGGCGCGACCGCGCCCGAGGGGCAGCGGCCCCAGCTGCAGCGCTCGCTCGACGAGCGGCGTCCGCAGCGGTCCCGCGAGCCGCGGTGGTTCGGGTCGTACGCGGTCCGCGAGGAGGCCATCCCGGTGGTGCGCGACGGCCGGCCGATCGCGGTGATCGCCCGGCAGACCAACCTCGGCGGCGCCCGGACGCCGAGCCGGCTCGAGCTGAACTACGTCGAGGCGGCCGACGACATCCTCGGCATGATCTCGCGCGGGGAGTTCCCGGCGCCGGACGCCCCGACCGGGCCCCGCCGCGGCGCCCCCCGCGTGGGGGACGGGCTGGTGCGCCTCAACTCCGAGGGCGAGGTGATGTACGCGAGCCCGAACGCGCTGTCCTGCTTCCACCGGCTCGGGGCACTCGGGGACCTGACGGGGCGGTCGCTCGTCGAGGTGACCGCGGACCTCCTGCCCGACCAGCGGGCGACCGTCGACGAGTCGATGCCGCTGGTGCTGATGGGCCGTGCCCCGTGGCGCACGGACGTCGAGGTGCGGGGCGTCGCGCTCTCCCTGCGGGCCGTCCCCCTCACCGAGGGCGGCCACCGCACGGGCGCGGTGCTGCTGTGCCGTGACGTCTCGGAGCTGCGGCGCCGCGAGCGGGAGCTCATCACCAAGGACGCGACCATCCGCGAGATCCACCACCGCGTGAAGAACAACCTGCAGACGGTGGCCGCGCTGCTGCGCCTGCAGTCGCGGCGGATGACCTCGCCGGAGGCGCGGGACGCGCTGGCCGAGGCGATGCGCCGGGTCGCGACGATCGCGCTGGTGCACGACTCGCTCTCGCAGACGATCGACGAGTCGGTGCCGTTCGACGACCTCGTCGGGCGCAGCCTGCGCCTCGCGGCCGACGCGGCGTCCGCCGGCGCGCACGTGCGCACCACCGTCGCCGGGACGTTCGGGTCGATCCCCGCCGAGGACGCGACCGCGCTCGCGCTGGTGCTGACCGAGCTGGTGACGAACGCGGTGGAGCACGGGTTCGACGGCCGCGAGCAGGGCAACGTCGAGATCGTGGTGCACCGCGACGGCGACGAGCTGGAGGTCCGGGTCGACGACGACGGCGCGGGCATCCCCGAGGGGCGGGGCGCCGGCTCGGGGCTCGGCACGCAGATCGTCCAGACGCTCGTCACCAACGAGCTGCGGGGGACCATCACCTGGGCGCCGCGCGAGGAGGCGGGCACGTCCGTCCGCGTGACGGTCCAGCTCCGTGGCGCGCGCGAGGCCGCGGTCCTCGGCTGACCGGTGCCGCGCCGCCCCGGGGTGATGGAGTCCCTCGCGTGCCCGGGAACGGCGGAAGGGGCCGCCCTGGCGGGCGGCCCCTTCCGGGAGATCGTGGTGCGGAGCGCTCAGCTCGCGCGGCGCTGGCGCGCGGTGCGGCGCTTGAGCGCGCGCCGCTCGTCCTCCGACAGCCCGCCCCAGACGCCCGCGTCCTGACCCGTCTCGATGGCCCACTTGAGGCACGTGTCGACGACGTCGCAACGACGGCAGACCGCCTTGGCCTCCTCGATCTGCATGAGGGCCGGGCCCGTGTTGCCGATCGGGAAGAACAGCTCGGGGTCCTCGTCGAGACACGCTGCGCGGTGGCGCCAATCCATGAGATCTCTCCTTGGGCGCACGACGACTGCGGCGCCCGGGGTGAGGGCGCACGCGACGTCGCGGTCATAGTCGATGGCTGCCCCGTCGCGGCCCAGGGCGGGTCCACGGGACGAGGCGTGAGGGGGGTGAGCGAGAACTGCTGACATCCACTGTCACACCGTCCCCGCGTTCGCACAAGGGGTTACGGGAACGTTTCGACTCCGTAACGGATGAGGTCTTCGTCACACTTGACACGGCGCGACACGCCGTGTGGAGCGGGGCGGACCTCGAACACCGCGCTGAACTGGTCACTTGTCCAACAGGGGCGCTCCGGGAGCGTGGTATGGGTCACGGTGCGCCGGTGGGCGCGACCCGCCGGGTCGTAGGCTCACGCGGGTGAGCACCTCCGCCCCCGGGCCGGCGCCCCGCACGCGCGCGCCGCTCCCGCTCGTCGTCGTGTGCCTCCTGACGCTGCTCGAGGCGGCGCTCGCCGCGGGCCTCGGTATCGCGTGGCTGGTCGACCTCGTGACCGGACGGGCCGACGCCGCGGCGGCCACGGCCTTCCTCGCCGTCTTCGCGCTCGGCATCGCCCTGCTGCTCGGGGCGTGCGCGCGCGGGCTGTGGCGCGGGCGGCGCTGGGCGCGGTCGCCGGTGATGACGTGGCAGATCCTCCTCGTCGTGCTGGCCGTGGGGTGGCTGGGTGCCGAGGTGACGCCGTGGGCCGTCGCCGTGCTCGTCGTCGCGCTGGCCGTCGGGATCGGGCTGCTGCTGCCGCCGGTCGTGGCGGCGACCACGCAGGGGCGAGCGCCGGAGGCCGACCCCGCCGCCTAGCGGGCAGACGGCCGCCCGCCGGGTCGGCACGCCCGCGCGCCCGTGCACCGCGCCCGCCCGTGCACCGCGCCCGCCCGTGCACCGCGCCCGACCGTGCACCGCGCCCGCCCGTGCACCGCGCCCGCCCGTGCACCGCGCCCTCCGGCATCGAGCCGGGGACGCCGATGGCGCCGCCCGGTGCCCCCTCCGGCACCCGGCAGCGCCACCGGCGCGTCCCTGCGGTCAGTCCACGGCGAGCGCGGCGACCGGGGGAGTGCGGACCGCCGAGCGGGCGGGCAGGACCGAGGCGAGCAGGCCGGCGGCCAGCGCGACGACCAGGATGATCGCCAGGTCCCGCCACGGGACGGCCAGCTCGGCGCTGCCGAGGCCGCCGAACACGACGGCGGAGCCGGCCCAGCCGTAGAGCACGCCGATCACGGCACCGAGCACGGCCCCCACGCCGGCGATGAGCACGCCCTCCGTCGCGAGCGAGATCCGCAGCCGGCGGCGGGTGAGGCCGATCGCGCGCAGCGTCGCGGACTCGCGGCGCCGCTCGATGACCGACAGCGACAGCGTGTTCGCGACACCGACCAGCGCGATGAGCACCGCGACGCCGAGCAGCGCCACCACGATCGCCAGCAGCGTGTCGATCACCTGCTCGTACTGCACGCGCGAGGACACCGGGCTCTCGATGATCACGGACTCGTCGCCCAGCGACTCGCGGACCTCGTCGACCACCGCGACGGCGTCGGCGTCGGGCGCGATGCGCGCCCAGACCGTCGTCGTCGGCACGTCGCCGCCCGCCACGCTGTCGAACGTGCGGGGGTCGAGGAAGACGTCCGAGAAGGCGGCGCTCGGCGCGACGACCACGTCGAGCTCCGGGGTCGCACCGCCCGCGAGGGGCTCCCCGGTCGCCGGGTCGAGCCCGGTCACGGTGGCCCGAGCCAGGTCGTTCCCCGACTCGTCGGCGGGCGCGCTCGGCACCACGACGCTCGACGACGTCACGGCGTCGGCCACCGTCCGGTCGCGCAGGACCGACACGACGTCGTCCGTCATGGCGTGCGCCGTGTACCAGGAGCCGCCCACGTCGACCTGCATGCTCGGCACGTCGACCGCCTGGGCGACGCCCGGCACGTCGGCGACCGTCGCCAGCACGTCCGCCGCGAGCACGTCGTCGCTCGCCGGGGTGATCGCGATGTCGACCTGGTACTGCTCGTCGAGCTCGGAGCCCAGCGAGGCGCGTGCGCTCGCGGCGCCCGTGCTCATGAGGGCCACGAGGGTCACCCCGATCAGGAGCGCGGTGCTCGTCGCGGCGGTGCGGCGCGGGTTGCGGACGGTGTTGGCCGCCGCGAGCCGGGCCGCCGGGCCGGAGCGGCCCAGCAGGCGCCCGACGAGCCCGACCGCACGTGGCACCCAGAACACGGCACCCACGAGCACGCCGACGAAGGAGACCGCGCCGCACAGGATGCCGAGCGCGAGCCAGAGCTCGGTCGCGGTCCGGGTGACGAGCGAGCCGACGACGGCGAGCGCGAGGCCCGCGGTGCCGCCGACGCCCAGCAGGAGCGCGAGGACCAGGCGGACCCGGCCCGCCCGGCTGGCCACCGCGGGCGCGTCCATCGGCCGCAGGGCGGCGACCGGGCTCACCTGGGTCGCGGCCCGGGCCGGCACCAGCGCGGCGAGCACCGTGACGATCACGCCGACGACGACGGGAGCGACCACGACCGCCACCGACATCGGGACGTAGCGCGGCAGCGGCATGTCGTCCTGGACGTTGCGCAGCACGGACAGCGCCCCCTGCGCGACGCCCGTGCCGAGCAGCACGCCGAGCACGGACGCGCCCAGCCCCAGGATCCCGGCCTCGAGCAGCACCGAGCGGCGCAGCTGCCCCCGCACCGCCCCCACGCACCGCAGCAGCGCGAGGGTGCGGGTCCGCTGCGCGACGATCACCTGGAAGGTGTTGGCGATGACGAGCGCGGCGACGACGAGCGAGATCGCGGCGAAGCCGAGCACGGCGGCGATCAGGAAGTTCTCGCCCCCGCCGAGCTCCTCGATCTTCGCCTCGGCCGCCTGGTCGCGCGTCAGCACGTCGGCGTCCGGCACCGCGGCGGTGAGCGCCGCGCGCACGTCGCCGGGCGCCGCCCCGGTCGCGGTCGCGACGAGTGCGCCGTCGCTGCCCAGCGCGTCCTCGCCGCCGCCGGACCAGGTGACCACCGAGTCGAGCGTCGCCATCGCGGCGCCGCCGTACCCGGTCCACGCGCCCCCGGGGTCCGCCGTGAGGCCCGTGACGAGCAGGTCCGCCTTCTCCTCGGTGCTGTCGCCCGTCGACTCGTCGTAGGTCCAGTAGGAGACCGAGACGGTGTCCCCGACCTCCGCGTCGATGCGCTCGGCCGCGTCGGCCGGCAGCGCGATCTCGTCGTCCCGCGTGGGCGCGTCGCCCGTGGGGACGGTCAGGGTCGAGAGGCTGGGCGCGGACGCGACGGGCACGACGACCTGCCAGGACCGCTGGCCCCCGTGGCGCAGCTCGATGCCGCTCCAGGTGATCGGGTCCGCGGCGGCGACGCCGTCGACCGCCCGGATCGCGTCGAGCTGCCCGGTGACGTCCCCGTCGACGACGAGGTCGGCGCGGGCGAACGTGGCGGTCACGGAGTCGTAGCTGGAGCGGGTGATGACGTTGCCCGTGAGCAGCGTCGCGGCGACGAAGCCGGTGCCGATCGCGATGGCGATGGCCGCCGCGGTCAGGCGCCCGAGGCTCCGGCGCATCTGGGCGAGGGTGAGGCGCAGCATCAGGCACCCACCCCGTCGACGACGGGCGCCTCGAGCTGGCGCAGCGCCTCGAGACCGGCGAGCACCGACTCGGGGGTCGGGTCGGCGATGTCGCCCGCGATGCGGCCGTCGGCGAGCAGGACGACGCGGTCGGCGTACGCGGCGGCCGTGGGGTCGTGGGTGACCATGATGACCGTGCGGCCGAGCTCGCGGACCGAGCGACGCAGGAAGGACAGCACCTCGGCGCCCGAGCGCGAGTCGAGGTTGCCGGTCGGCTCGTCGGCGAAGACCACCTCGGGGCGGGTGACGAGCGCGCGGGCGATCGCGACGCGCTGCTGCTGTCCGCCGGACAGCTCGCTCGGCCGGTGCGTGAGCCGGCCGCTGAGCCCGAGCGTCGTCACCAGCAGGTCGAACCACTCGCGGTCCGGCCTGGTCCCGGCGAGCTCGAGCGGCAGGAGCACGTTCTGCTCGGCGGTGAACATCGGCAGCAGGTTGAAGGACTGGAAGACGAACCCGACCCGGTCCCGCCGCAGGCGCGTGAGCGCGTCGTCGTCGAGGCGGGTGATGTCGGTGTCGCCCAGCAGGACGGTGCCCGCGGTGGCCAGGTCGAGCCCGGCGAGCAGGTGCATGAGCGTGGACTTGCCCGAGCCCGACGGGCCCATGATGGCGGTGAACGCGCCCGCCGCGAAGTCGACGTCGACGCCGTCGAGCGCCTGCACGGCCGACGCTCCGCTGCCGTAGGTCTTGCGCAGCCCGCGCGCCGACGAGGCGGTGCGGTGCTGCGGGCCGCTCGCGGCGGGCTGCTGGCTGGGGCTGGTGGAGACGGTGCTCACGGGTGCTCCTCGGTCGTGCGCGGAACGTTGTCTGCGCGGGACGTTGCGTGCTCCACGCTAGGCAGCGGACCGGTCCGCCCTCGTCGGCCTGCGGTCGCGAACCCGGGACCGCACGTCATCCCGTGGCATGACACGCGGGTACGACGAGGGCCGGGCGCTCAGGACCCGGGCCGGACCAGACCCGCCTCGTACGCCGTGACGACGGCCTGCACGCGGTCGCGGGCGCCGAGCTTGGCCAGGATGCGGCCGACGTGCGTCTTGACGGTCGCCTCGGCGACGAACAGGTCCTGCCCGATCTCGGTGTTCGACCGGCCGCGCGCCATGAGGACCAGCACCTCGCGCTCGCGCTCGGTGAGGTCGTCGACCGCCTCCTGCGCGGGCGAGGGGCCGTCGTCGGTCGCGGTCCGGGGCAGCGCGGTGACCAGGTGCTCGATGAGCCGGCGGGTCGACGACGGCGCGATGACGGCGTCGCCGTGGTGCACCGTGCGGATCGCGGCGAGCATCTCCTCCGGCGGGGCGTCCTTGAGGAGGAACCCGCTCGCGCCGGCCCGGATCGCGGCGAGCACGTACTCGTCGAGGTCGAACGTCGTGAGCACGATGACGCGCGGGGCGGGCGGCGCCGCCGGGTCCGCGGGCGCGCCGTCGGCCGGGCGGCCGACGATCCGGGCCGTGGCCTCCAGCCCGTCCATGTTCGGCATGCGCACGTCCATGAGCACGACGTCGACGCGGCCCAGCGCCGTGCGCGCGGCCGGGTCGAGCGCACGGACCGCCTGCGCGCCGTCACCGGCCTCGAGCACCACCTCGAGGTCGGGCTGCGAGTCGATGACCATGCGGAAGCCGGCGCGCACCAGCTGCTGGTCGTCGACGAGCGCGACGCGGATCGGGCTCGGGTCGGTCATCGTGGCTGCTCCTGGGCGAGGGTCTCGGGTGCGGTGCGCGGTGCTGGGCCGGGGGTGCCGTCCGGAGCCCCCGGGGAGGGGGACGCGCCCGGGGGCTCGGCGTCGTCCGCGCGCGGGGCGCTCGCGGGGATGGGCAGCCGGGCGTGGACACGGTAGCCGCCGCCCGCCCGCGGCCCGACCGTCACGGTGCCGCCGAACATGCTCGCGCGCTCGTGCATGCCGCGCAGCCCCTGGCCCAGGCCGTCGGAGTCGGCGGCCGCGCCGCGGCCGTCGTCCGTCACGTCGAGCTCCACCGCGTCGAGGTGCCACTGCAGCACGACCGTCACGCGCGGTCCGGGACCGGCGTGCTTGAGCACGTTGGTCAGCGACTCCTGCGCGATCCGGAACAGGGCCAGCCCGACCCCCGGCGGCAGCGTGCGCGCGGTGCCCATGCGCACCAGCGAGACGTGCGCCCCGCCGCCGCGGACCTGCTCGACCAGCTGGGCGATGTCGGAGGCGCCGGGCTGGGGCGTGGTCTGGGCCGGGAGCACGCCGGGGCCGTCGGCGTCCGTGCGGGCCCGGCCGTCGGGCTCGGAGCGCAGGACGCCCAGGAGGCGCCGCATGTCCGTCAGCGCCGCGCGGCCGGTCTCGGCGATCGTCTCGAGCGCGCGGCTCGCCGCCGCGGGGTCCGCCTGCGCGGCGTACCGGCCGCCGTCCGCCTGGGCGATCACCACCGAGAGCGAGTGCGCCACGATGTCGTGCATCTCGCGCGCGATGCGGGACCGCTCGGCGACCGTGGCGATCACGGCCTGCTGGTCACGCTCCTTCTCGAGCTGGTCGGCCCGGTCCACCAGCGCCTCGATGCGCTCGCGGCGGGCACGGCGCGCGAGGCCGAACGCCCAGGCCGCCAGCGCCATGGTCGCGACGAGGACCACGGTGACGACCGCCGCGGGCTCGTCCCCGACCCACACCTGCATCCCGAGCACGAGCGCGCCGAGCAGCGCGCCGCCGATCGCCACGCGGTGACCCCAGCGGGGGCCGTGCACGGTGATCGAGTAGAGCGCGGCCAGCACGGCGAGGTCGGCGGGGAAGATGATCGAGATGCCGGCGAGCTGGTGCAGGAGCGCGACGGAGTAGATGGTCGCGGCGCTCGCGACCGGCCGGGTGCGCCGCCACGCGAGCGGGCCGATGAGCAGCGCGGCCCAGATCCCGGTGCCCTCGCCCGTCGTCGACGTGCCCGTGACCAACGCCGAGACCGGGACCACGACGAGCGCGAGCACGGCGGTGCCGATGGCGTCGACCGGCCACTGGTGGCGCTCCTCCCACCGCAGCAGCCGCTCCCACGTGCTCATCCCCCGAGCGTAGGCGGCGCGGACGCGCCGGTCCGTCCGCCCAGGGGCGGACGGTGCGCGCGCGGCGTCGTCCCCCGGGCGGGCGCGGGGGCAGCCGTGACGGGATCCCGACGAGGTCGACACGGCCGCAGGGGTGGCGGCGGTGACCAGGGCGTGACCTAGCATGGGGCAATGACCCAGGTGCTGCTGGCCGAGGACGACCCCGCGATTGCCGAGCCTTTGGCTCGCGCGCTGGGACGTGAAGGCTATGACGTGAGCGTGCAAGGAACGGGTCAAGGCGCCATCGACGGAGCGGCCGCGGCCGACCTCGTCGTGCTGGACCTGGGCCTGCCGGACATGGACGGCCTCGACGTCGCGCGCGCGATCCGCAACCAGGGTCTGACGACCCCCGTGCTGGTCCTGACCGCGCGCGCCGACGAGGTCGACCTCGTCGTCGGCCTCGACGCCGGCGCGGACGACTACGTGACCAAGCCGTTCCGGCTCGCCGAGCTCCTGGCGCGCGTGCGGGCGCTGCTGCGCCGCACCGCGAGCGAGGCGGGGGACGAGGACGAGCTCCACGCGCAGGACGTGCGGGTGGACGTCGCGGCCCACCGGGCGTTCCAGGGTGAGCGCGAGCTGCACCTGACGGCCAAGGAGTTCGACCTGCTACGCGTGCTCGTCGCGTCGTCGGGCACCGTCGTCGGGCGCGAGACGCTCATGCGCGAGGTCTGGGACTCGGACCCGCACGGCTCCACCAAGACGCTGGACATGCACGTGTCCTGGCTGCGCCGCAAGCTCGGTGACGACGCGAACGCGCCGCAGTACATCTCCACGGTGCGCGGCATGGGCTTCCGGTTCGAGACGGGCGCGACGCGGCCCGTCGGCGAGACCGTCTAGGGCGGGCGCGACGTGCGTCGTCGCGTCCTGCAGGCGACGATCGCGGCCGTCACGGTCGCCGTCGTGCTGCTCGGCTTCCCGCTCGCCTTCCTCGGCGCCCAGCTGGTGCGGGAGAACGAGGTCCAGCGGCTCGAGGCACGCACCACCGCCGCGGCCCGCGCGGTCGACTTCCGGATCGACCAGGGCATCGAGATCACCGACCGGATGTTCGAGCCGTACGCGGAGGCCGGCGAAGGGGAGCTGCCCGCCTCCGTCGTCGTGCGCGTGCCGGACGGCACCGTGTTCCAGGCGGGCACCCGCGTCGAGGGGCGGACGCTGTCGGTCGAGACCATCTCGGCCAACGGCGCCGTCGTGGAGCTGTACGTCTCCTGGTGGGACGTGTTCTGGCTCAGCGCGCGCGTGATCGCCCTCGTGGTGGTCGCCGCGATCGTCGCGTTCGCGGCCGGCATCGCCATGGCGATCTGGCAGGCGAACCGCCTGGCCGCCCCGCTGGTGTACCTCGCCGCGTCGGCCGAGCAGCTCGGCTCGGGACAGGTGCGCCCCCAGCTCGAGCCCTCGGGCGTCGAGGAGATCGACCTGGTCGCGTCCGAGCTCGCGCGCAGCGCGGACCGCATGGCCGGGCGCCTCGCGTCGGAGCGCAAGTTCGCGTCCGACGCCTCCCACCAGCTCCGCACGCCGCTGACGGCCCTGTCGATGCGGCTCGAGGAGATCATGCTCGCGTCCGACGACGCGGAGGTGCGCGAGGAGGCGCGGATCAGCCTCGAGCAGGTCGAGCGGCTGGTCCGGGTGGTCGACGACCTGCTCCTGTCCTCCCGCCGCGCGCAGGGCGGGACCACCGAGCCGGTCCACCTCATCGAGGTGGTGCACCAGCAGGAGGAGGAGTGGGCGCCCACGTTCGAAGCCGCGGGGCGCGCGCTCGTCGTCGAGGTCGACCCGTCGACCCAGGCGCTGGCGACACCGGGCGCGCTGGCGCAGGTGGTCGCGACGCTGCTGGAGAACTCGCTCCGGCACGGCGGGGGCACGACGACCGTGCGGTCGCGCACCGGGGGCGCCTCGGGGGCCGTCGTGCTCGAGGTCGCCGACGAGGGCGACGGCGTGCCCGACGAGCTGGCCGGCCGGATCTTCGAGCGGGACGTGACCTCCGGCAAGGGCACCGGCCTCGGCCTCGCGCTCGCGCGCGACCTGGTCTCCGCCGACGGCGGGCGGCTCGAGCTCGCGCAGCGGCGGCCCGCGGTGTTCGCGGTCTTCCTCTCGGGCGTCCCGGCCTCGCTGCGGCCCGACGTCGTCCTGCCGCTCGGAGCCGTGGTGTCGGCGCGACCGGACCGCCGGCGCCGCTGAGCCCCGCAGCGGGCCGCGTCGTCCGCGGGTGAGCGGGCTCGGTACTGTGGGGGGCCGATTCCTGCCCAGCAGCGATCGCGCCCCGAGCCGACCACCGAGCCGACCACCGAGCCGACCACTGAGCCGATCACCGAGCCGACCACCCGAAGGACCTGCATGCACCGCCTCGCACCCGCGTTCCAGCACTACGCCTGGGGCTCGACGACCGCGATCCCGCAGCTCCTCGGTCTCCCGGTCGACGCGCGCCCGGTCTCCGAGGCCTGGTTCGGGGCGCACCCGCTCGCTCCGGCGCGGCTGGACGACCCGGGCGCCAGCACGCTGGACGCGTTCGTGGCGGCCGACCCGCACGCGGTCCTGGGCGACGACGTCGTCGCGCGGTTCGGCGAGCAGCTGCCCTACCTGCTCAAGCTCATCGCGGCGCAGTCGCCGGTCTCGCTCCAGGTGCACCCGTCGCTCGCGCGCGCGAACGCCGGGTTCGAGCGGGAGGAGGCGGCCGGGGTGCCGCGCGACGCCCCGCACCGCAGCTACCGGGACCGCAACCACAAGCCCGAGCTCGTGTTCGCGCTGACCCGGCTCGACGCGATGGTCGGCTTCCGTGCGCCGCGGCGGGCCGCCGAGCTCCTGGCCGGGCTCGAGTCGTCGCTCGCGGAGCGCCTGCACGCCCTGCTCACGGCCGACCCGTCACCGCGAGGAGTGCGTGCGGCGTTCGAGTGGCTGCTGGCGCCGCAGACCCGTCCCGACGCCACGGACGTCGCGGAGCTCGCCGCCGCGTGCCAGCGGCGCCTCGACGCGGGGTCGCCGTCCCCGCGCACCGACCGGACAGTGATCCGGCTGAACCGTCACTACCCCGGCGACCCCGGCGCGGTGACGTCGGTCCTGCTCAACCCGGTGACGCTGCAGCCGGGCGAGGTGCTGTTCGTGCCGGCCGGAGCCGTGCACGCGTACCTCGAGGGGTTCGCGGTGGAGCTCATGGCGAACTCCGACAACGTCCTGCGGGCCGGTCTCACGGCCAAGCACGTCGACGTCCCGGAGCTCCTCGACAACCTCGACACCGTCGCGGCACCCCCGATCCGGATCGCCCCCGAGCACGTCTTCACCTCGACCGAGATCTTCTACGCGCCGGTCGACGACTTCGAGCTCTCGGTGACGCACCTGGACTCCGAGGTCGAGGCGCGCCTGCCCGGCCGCGGGCCGCGGGTGGTGCTCTGCCTGGACGGCGCCGCGCACGTGCGGGGGGAGCGCGACGGCGAGCTGGAGCTCGCGGCGGGTCAGGCGGCCTTCGTGCCGGCGGCCGACGGGCCGCTGCTCGCGAGCGGGCACGGCCGGCTCGTCCAGGCGGACGTGCCCTGACGGGACCTCAGCGGCGGTCCGGGCCCGGTTCGGCGGAGGGCTCGTGGGCCGGCACGGGGGACGGTGTCGCGGCGCTCTCGACGAGCGCCAGCTCGTCGCGCTCGTCCTCGTCGGCCCCCGTGAAGACGAAGCGCTTGTAGCCCACGTACCGCAGGACGGTGCCGAGCGCGATGCCCAGCAGGTTCGCGGCGTTGTCCGGGACCGGGCCGTCGAGGTGCAGCACGTACTGCGAGACCGCGAGCGGTGCGGCGCCGATGACGAGGCCGAGGCCGTTGATCACGCCGAACAGCAGGAGCTCGCGGCCGCGGTGGCGCGTGCGCTGCTCGGCGAACGTCCACAGCCGGTTCCCGACCCACGACACGAGCGTGGCCACGAGCGTGGCGACCACCTTCGCGGTGATCGGCTTGGCCTCGAGCAGCTCTCCCGGGCCGAACCGCAGCAGGTTGTAGAGCCCCACGTCGACGACGAACGCCACGCCGCCGACCGTCAGGAAGCGGGTCAGCTCGACGAGCCGCGCCCAGCGGGCCGGCCCGAGCGCGGTCGCCGGGTTCGTCACGTCGCGAGGATATCCCGGCCCCCCGGGCACGGCGGCCGGACGGGGGCGGGGCCGACGGCCCTACTCGGTTAAGGTGGGCCGCCGTGAGCGCTCCCGTGGTGGCCGTGGTCGGTGGTGGGCAGCTGGCCCGCATGATGGCGCCGGCGGCCACCGCTCTGGGCGTGCACCTGCGCGTGCTGGTGGAGGGCCCGGCGGTGTCCGCGGCCCAGGTCGTCGTGGACGCCCCCGTCGGGGCCGCGTCGGACGAGGCGGCGCTCGTCGCGCTCGCGCAGGGCGCCGACGCGCTCACGTTCGAGCACGAGCACGTGCCGAACGCGCTGCTCGAGCGCCTCGCCGACGAGGGCGTCGCCGTGCGCCCCGGCGCGCCGGCGCTGGTCCACGCGCAGGACAAGATCGTCATGCGGCGCCGCCTCACCGAGCTCGGGGTGCCGTGCCCGCGCTGGTCGACCGTGTCCTCGCGCGCGGAGCTCGGCGAGTTCCTGGCGGACGTCGGCGGCGTGGCCGTGGTGAAGACCGCGCGCGGCGGCTACGACGGCAAGGGCGTGCGCGTCGTGCGGGCGGCCGACGAGGCCGACGACTGGCTCGCCGCGGCGGCCGAGCCCGGTGGCGTGCCGGTGCTCGTCGAGGAGAAGGTGCCCTTCACGCGCGAGCTCGCCGTGCTGGTCGCGCGGCGTCCGTCGGGCGAGGTGCGGACGTGGCCCGTCGTGGAGTCGGTGCAGCGCGACGGGGTGTGCGCCGAGGTCGTCGCGCCCGCCCCGGACCTGGCGGACGCGACGCGCGACGAGGCGCTCGACGTCGCCGTGCGCGTCGCCGAGGGGCTCGGCGTGGTTGGGGTCCTGGCGGTCGAGCTGTTCGAGGTCCCGGGCGCCGACGGCGGCGCGCCGCGGGTGCTGGTCAACGAGCTCGCCATGCGCCCGCACAACTCGGGGCACTGGACGATCGACGGCGCGGTCACCAGCCAGTTCGAGCAGCACCTGCGGGCCGTGCTCGACCTGCCGCTGGGCGAGGTGACGCCCCGCGCCCGCTGGACGGTGATGGCGAACGTGCTGGGCAGCGCGCTCGACGAGCTGACCGACGCCCTGCCGCGCGTGGCCGCGCTCGATCCGGGGGCCAAGGTGCACCTGTACGGCAAGGACGTGCGGCCCGGGCGCAAGCTGGGCCACGTGAACGTGAGCGGCGACGACCTGGCGGACGTGCGGGCACGGGCCCTCGCGGCCGCCGCCGTCCTGCGCGGCGAGGACCCGGCGACCCCGACGGACGGAGAGTGACGTGACCGTGCCCCCTGCTGTGCCCACGAACGCGCCCACGAACGTGCCCACGAACGAGACCGCGGCCGGCGGCGCCCGCGTCGGCATCGTGATGGGCTCCGACTCGGACTGGCCCGTGATGCAGGCGGCGGCCGAGGCGCTGGCGGAGTTCGACGTGGCGGTCGAGGTGGACGTCGTCTCCGCGCACCGCCAGCCGGACAAGATGGTCGCGTACGGCCGCGAGGCCGCCGCGCGCGGGCTGCGCGTGATCGTCGCCGGGGCCGGGGGAGCCGCGCACCTGCCGGGCATGCTCGCCGCGGTCACGACGCTGCCCGTGATCGGGGTGCCCGTGCCGTTGCGCTACCTGGACGGCATGGACTCGCTGCTCTCGATCGTGCAGATGCCGGCGGGCGTCCCGGTCGCGACGGTCTCCGTGGGCGGTGCGCGCAACGCCGGGCTGCTGGCCGTCCGGATCCTCGCCTCGGGCGGCGACGACGAGGCCGCGCGCCTGGCCGCCGCGATGGGCGCCTTCCAGGACGACCTGCGGGCGCAGGCGGACGCGAAGGGCGAGCGCCTGCGGGCCCAGTCGTCCGGCCGTCCGACGACGGGCTTCCAGGCCTGACGCGCGGCGGGCGGGTGCCGTCGCGGCGGACGCTCGCGGGAGGCGGCGGTCAGCGACGGCGCAGCAGCACGTCCGCCACCGCACGCCCGCGCCGCGCACCGGCCGGCCACACCAGCCGGGCCCGGCGCCGCAGCCGGGAGGGGAGCGCGCCGACCGGTGCCGGGGTGCCGAGCGGTGGCGCGGGCACGGCGAGGGCGGCGGCGAGCGCCGCGCCGAGCTCGTCGGGCTCCGCCTGCAGGTAGTTCTCGCGGACCCACGCCGGGTCGGCGGTGGCGACCCGCCCCGCGGCCACGTCGGCCAGCGACCCGACAAGGCCGGAGTCGGCGTAGACGCCGGTGAGGTTCTCGTCGCCGATCCCGAAGTCGCCGATCACGAGCGCGCGCAGGCCGAGCGCGAGCGCCTCGAGCACCGCCGTCGAGCTGACGGTGACGAGCGCGGTGCCCGGCGTCAGGTGGTCGTGGAGCGGGCCGGTCGCCACCCGGACCGCCGGCACGCCCGGCACCTCGGCGTGCTCGCGCGCCAGCTCGTCGAACGGCCAGCGCTCCCGGTGCGTCTGCGCGTCGCCCGCGAGGCCGCGCAGCTTGATGACGACGTCCAGGTCCGGACGCGCGAGCGCCAGCTCCCCGAGCGCGCGCAGGATCGCGACGCGGTCGGGCTCGTCGACGGGGAACTTGGCCTGGGGAGCGAACACGACGCGGTGCAGCGGCGCCGTGTCCGGGACCGGGCTGCCCGGCGCGAGGAACGGCAACCGGCACACGACGAACCGGCTCCGCACCTGGACGCCGTCGCCGAGCTCGTCGGCCAGGTTCGTGAACGCCGTCCGCTCGTGGTGGGAGTGCACCACGAAGAGGTCCGCGGTCGAGCGGTAGCGCAGCGCGGTCGGCGTCGCCGGCAGCGACATCCCCGGCAGCCCGGTCACGACGACCGGGCGGTACGGGAGACGGGCGAGCAGCCGCAGGACGTGCTCGGCGGCGGGACCCGTGGTGGCGACCAGCACGACGTCGGGACGCACCGAGCGCAGCGTGCGGCCCAGCGCGCCCAGGTTCACGCGGGCGGGCGGGTGGTGGGCCCACCGGGTCCGGGCGAGCGCGGACGCGACCTGCCCCTCGGTCGGCTCCACGGGGGAGCGCAGCACGACGAGCGCGGGCTCGGTGCTCAGCGCGGGATCGGCGGCGAGGCGCTCGAGCGTCGTGCCCGCCCACTTGAGGTACGAGTCCGAGTCGGCGACGCCGAGGACGCGGACGGCCGTCACGACGGGGCGTCCACGCGCGGCAGGCCCGCGCGGAAGCGCGGGGACGCCGCGGGCGTCCACCAGTCGTCGGGCACCGGGACACCCACGAGCTTCACGCCGGCCGCGGCGAGCACGCCGCGCAGCGAGAGCAGGGGGGTGGACGGCAGGCAGTGCACGACGGCACCCGGGGCGAGGCAGCGCAGGCTGACCTCGACGGGCCACGGGCCCCGCTCGACGCGGATCTGCGCCCGGTCCGCCACCTGCGCGGTCAGGGCGGGGTCCTCGCGGCGGTGCGGGATGTAGACGACCTCGCCGTCGGCCGCCGCCGCGACGTCGTGCACCCAGCGGGCGTACGCGCCCGCGTCGACCAGCCCGTCGGAGGCCATCGCCGAGCCGACGACGACCTCGTTCGCGCCGTGCAGCTCCGGCTCGCGCAGGGTGCTGCTCCACGCGAAGGTGTGCGCGACGATCTCCCCGCCGAGCGCCACGAACGCGACCTCGACCTCGGGCCGCACCGGCAGCATGGTGAACACGACGAGCCGGTGGTCGCGGGCGAGGCCGAGCAGGTGCGAACGCGCGGCGACGGCGAGCGAGCGCCGCGCGTTGCCCGGGTGGGCGCGCGGGCGCGTGATGCCGCCGGTGCCGGTCCGGGTCAGCAGGTCGAGCAGGTGGAGCGTCGCCAGGCCGTCGTCGAGCACGACGTAGGGGGAGCGACGGCTCGCCAGGCTGCGCGCCTGGACGGCGCCCGAGAACGGGTCGCCGACGGCTCCCGGCGCGGCGTGGCGCCACAGCCCCCACGGGCTCGAGGGGACCAGGCGGACGCCGGGCGGCAGCGCCACGCGCCGCAGCCGCAGCGCGAGCTCGTCGACCGCGGTGACGCCCATGCGGTGCACCACGTCCACGCGGGGGCCGAGCAGCCCGGTGGCGGCGGCCTCGAGCGCGGAGATCATCTGCAGCGGCGACTCCACCCACGCACGCACCGGCGACGCGGCGCCGGTGCGGGACGTGGGGAGGGGGGTCATGACGGGCAGCCCGCTCTCACGCGCCGACGCGGCGCAGCCGGGACAGCGGCGCGAGCTCGCCGGGGTACACGCGCTTGACGCCGTCACCCATGGCCTGCTCGATGATCCGGATGTCCCGGATGAGGTGGGCGAAGCCGGTGGGCTCGAGCGACGAGGCCTGGTCCGAGCCCCACATCGTGCGGTCGAGCGTGATGTGCCGCTCCACGGCGACCGCGCCGAGGGCGACCGCCGCGAGCGAGATCTGCAGGCCGCGCTCGTGACCCGAGTAGCCGACGGGCACGCCGTAGCGCTCCTGCAGCGTCGTGATCATCCGCAGGTTCGCCTCCTCGGGCGGCAGCGGGTAGGTCGAGGTGGCGTGCATCAGCACCAGGCGCTCGGTGCCCACGACCTGGACGGCGGCGTCGATCTGCTCGAGCGTCGACATGCCGGTGGACAGGATGATCGGCTTGCCCGTCGCGGCGAGCGCACCGAGCAGCTCGAGGTCCGTGATCGAGGCGGAGGCGACCTTGTGGCCGACGACGTCGAGCTCCTCGAGGAACTCCACGGAGGGGACGTCCCACGGCGACGCGAACCACTGCAGGCCCCGCGCGGCGGCGTGCGCACCGATCTCCTGGTACTGCTCGCGCCCGAACTCCACGCGGTAGCGGTACTCGAGGTACGTCATCTCGCCCCACGGCGTCTGACGGATCTGGTCGCGCTGCGCCGCCGGGGTGGAGATCTCCGGCGTCCGCTTCTGGAACTTGACCGCCTGCGCACCCGCCTCGGCCGCGACGTCGATCAGCTGCTTGGCGATCTCGACGTCACCGTTGTGGTTGAGCCCGATCTCGCCGATCACGTAGACGGGCTGCGCGGCACCGACCGGGTGCTCGCCGAAGGCAACCGTCGGCCCGGCGGGGGTGCTCGTGGGGGAGGTGGTCATCAGTGTCCTCTCCGGTGGTCACGCGGGGCGTGCACCGTCGTCGTACCCGTCATCGTGCCACGGCCGGGTGGCCGCCCTGGTCCGTGCTCTCACGCTCGTCGTGCGCCGCGAGGACCCGGTCCGCGACCTCGCGTACCGCACCGTGGCCGCCCCGGGCCCGCAGCACCACGCGGGCGACCGCGAGCACCTCCGGCCGGGCGTCCGCGACCGCGACCGGCCAGCCCACGAGGGCCAGCGCGGGCAGGTCGTTCACGTCGTTGCCCACGTAGGCGACCCGCGCCGGGTCCAGCCCGCGCTCGTCGAGCCACGCGCGCAGCGCCGCCGCCTTGTCCTCGACCGCCTGCAGGCACTCGACCCGCAGCTTGCGGGCGCGCGCACCCACCACGCCGTCGGTCTCGGTGGACAGGACGAGCACGGGGACACCGGCCCGGCGCAGCCGCGCGATGCCCAGACCGTCGCCGCGCAGCACGCGCACCGACTCGTGGCCCGCCGCGTCGACCTGCGCCGAGTCGTCCGTGTGCACGCCGTCGAAGTCCGTCACCAGGGCGTCGACGTCGATGGGGTCGAGGACGCCCGCACCCGGCAGCGCCGCGGGGCTCGTCGGCCCGATCGCGTCCCGTGCTGCGGAGCCCGCGACGAGCGAGCGCGCCAGGACGAGGTCGTCCGGGGTGTCGATCTCCATCGCGGTGGCCTCGTCGACCCGCTCCAGGCCGGTCCGCCCGAAGAACCGGTGGCCCGCCGCGCGCAGCCCGGACGTGCGCATCGCGTAGAACGCGCCCGTCTCGGCGTACAGCGGCTCGCGGTCCTGGCGGCGCGGGCGCGTGGCGGCGTCGTGGCCCACGGCGACCGCCCGCCCGTCGACCTCGCGCCACGTGAACACGTGCGTCGGGGCGGCGGCCAGCACGCTGTCGTCGTGGCCGTCGAGGACGCGGCGCACCGCGCGGGCGAGCGCGGCCGGGTCGATGAACGGGGACGTGGCCTGGACGAGCACCGTCACCTCGGGCTCGACGCCCTCGGCCGCGAGCACGTCGAGGGCGTGCAGCACCGCGGACTCCGAGCTCGCGGTGTCACCCGAGATCGCGGCCGGTCGGTCGACCACCCGGGCGCCGCAGCGGCGCGCCTCGTCGGCGATCCCCGGGTGGTCCGTGCTGACGACGACGAGGTCGACGGCGGCGGCGGAGGCCGCGACCGCCCGCGCGACGAGCGACTCGTCGCCCACGCGCTGCAGGTTCTTGAGCGGGACGCCCTTGGAGCCCCCGCGCGCCGGGATCACGGCGACGGCCCGAGGGCGCGTCGCGGCGGTGCGGTCCAGGTCGTCCTCCGAAGACGTGAGCGGCCGGGCGCGGACCTGCGCAGGTCGCGCGACGGTCTCACGCGGCGCGTCCTCCTGCGTCCGTGCGAGTCCCGTGCGATCACGTCCTGACGTGCGCGGGCACCCGGTGGGCCCGGCCATCCTATGCTGTCGGGGCGCGGGCAACCCGCAGGCGACCTGCACGGCGGGACGGGGGAGGTGCGATGACGGGCGGTCTCGACGTCGTCGTCGCGGTGCGGGACGGAGCCGCCCACCTGCCGACCTTCCTGGCCTCGGCGCGGCGCAACGTCGCCCCCGGGATCCGCTTCGTCGTGGTCGACGACGCCTCGCGCGACGGCACCGCGGACGTGCTCGAGGCGGCCGACGACCTGCCGCTCGACGTGGTGCGCGGCACCGAGCACCGCGGGGTCGCCGCGAGCCGCAATGTCGCCCTCGAGCGGTGCGACGCGCGCTTCGTCACCTTCGTCGACGTCGACGACTGGTGCGCACCCGGGCACCTGCCCGCGCTGCTGACGCATGCCGAGCGGGTGGGTGCGGGCATGCTGCGCACCGACCACGTGCGCGTCGACGGCCTGCGCCGCACGCCGGAGCGCGCACCCTGGGACGGACCGCGCGGCGTCGTGGTCCCGGGGCGCGCCGGCATCGGCGACGCGGGCGGTCGCGCGCTCGTCGACTACCCCTACCTGTGGGCCGCGGTCCTCGACCGCACGCAGGTGGCACCCGGGCTCCTGCGGTTCGACGAGGACCTGCGCACCGCCGCGGACCGGCCGTGGTTCTGGCGCCTGCACCTGGCCGACGTCACGTGCGCGGTGGTCGACAGCCCCGGCTACTTCTACCGGCGCTCCGCCGGCTCCGGCTCGCTGACGCAGTCCGGCGAGGACCGGCTGCTCGACTTCCTGCCGGCGTACCACCGCATCCTCGACCAGGCGCTCGCGGACGGGGACCTGGTGGTGGAGCGGCGCGCCGTGTACGGCGCGTGCCGGATCGTCGACTTCCACGTGGCCAAGCGCGACCGGCTCCGGCCGCGCCTGCGCCGGCAGCTGCTCGCGGGTGCCGCGCTGCTGCTGGCGCGCGGGTCGGACGAGGCGTTCGCGGCCGGTGTCGCGGGCGTGCCCGCGTCCGGGCGGCGCGTGCTACGCGGGCTCCGGGAGGTCGGCGCGGCGGCCGACGCGGGGGCGGCCGCATGACCACCGCGGTCGTCGCCACCGACCCGTGGCAGCTCGAGGCCGTGCGCGCCGCCGCCGCGGCGGGCGCGTTCGCCGACGACGCGCCCGTGCTGCTCGTCGTCGCGACGCTCGACCCCGTGCCGGAGGTGCAGGACTCGCTGCTGACGCGGCTCGACCGCGCGGGGCGTGCCTGCTTCGACGAGGTGCACGACCTCGACGCGCTCGTCGCGCCGCAGCACCCCGCCGCGTGGGACGCGCGGGACCTCGCGGAGGGGGCGGACCGTGCCCGCTCGGCGCTCGGCGGCGTGGACCGCGTGGTCCGGCCCGCGGGCGCGGCTCGCCCGCCCGTGCTCCCGCTGCTGCTGCCCGCGGCGCGCGAGGTGCTGCTCGTCGGCGACCTGCTCGACGTCGCGCTGCTGCGCTCGGGCACGACGGGGTCGCCCGACGCCGACGTCGTGACGAACGCCGACCTGGCGCCCCTGGCCCCCGCGGACCGGCTCCCCGGCCGGGACGGGAGCGCGCGCGCCGCCGTGCGCTGGACGGCGCCGGCCCGGACCGGTGACGCCGCGTCGGACCTCGCGGCCGCCCGTCGCGCGTGCGGCGGGGACGGTCCCGGGACGACGAGCGGCGGGGCACCCGCGACGCACCCGATGTCCGCCGACGACCGTGACGCGCTGCTCGCCGCGGTGGGCGTCCTGGCCGCCGGCCGGCACGGCGTGCCCGGTGAGCCTGCGGCGGCCGACCTCGCCCGGGCGCGGGCGAGGCTGCGCGCCGCCGCCCGTCGGCCCGGGCTCGAGGAGCTCGGCGGCTGGTCCGCCGCGGCGGCGCGGGCCGCCCGCCGGCGCCGTGGCGCCGCGGGACGGGCCCGGTTGGTCCTCGGCGTCCGGCGCGTGCGCGGTGCGCTGCGGCGCCGCGTCGACCGGCTCCTGCGCCGCGTGTGGGAGCGGCGCGTGCTGGCCCGGGCGGCGCGGGACGTGCGGGACCCGCGCGTCGTCGGGGCGACCACCCGCCGTGCCCGTTGACGGGGGCGGGGTGCCGGGCCGGGCGGGTCCGGACCGGCCGCCGGCTCGCGTCCGTGCCCCGGGCGGAGGCCGGTCGGTGGTGGAGGTCCGCCTATGCTGGCGCGGGCCGTGGCCGGGGGCGCGAGGTCCGCTTCGCGGGGACCGGCCGCGTAGGAGCGTAGGAACCGGCGGCAGAGCGGCTGGGACGGGTTGATGGAGGACACGGTGACGGACGGCGAGGGCACGCCCGCGATCTCGGTCGTGATGCCGACGCACGACGTCGGCGCGTGGGTCGACGAGTGCCTGACGAGCCTGCTCCACGACCAGGACGTCGATCTCGAGGTGGTCGTCGTGGACGACGACTCCCGCGACGACACCTGGACCCGGGTCAGCGCGTGGGCGGCGCGGGACCCGCGCGTCCGCGCGTTCCAGGCGCCGGGCGTCGGCGGCGGTCAGGCGCGCAACTTCGGCGTCGAGATGGCGCGCGGCGAGTACCTCGCGTTCGTCGACGGCGACGACCTGGTGCCGCGGGGTGCCTACGCCGCGATGCTGGCGTCCGCGCGTGAGTCGGGCTCGCAGATGGTCGTCGGCGACTTCGTGAAGTTCTCCGCGCTGCAGACGTGGAGCCCCACGGCGCGCTGGACCGGCTTCGCGGACCGCGTCCAGGGCACCACGCTCGTCGAGCGCCCGCAGCTCGTGCGCAACCGGGCGTGCTGGAACCGCCTGTTCCGCCGGGACTTCTGGCGCGAGGAGGCGATCGCGTTCCCGAGCGTGCCCCGCTCGAACGACGTGGTGCCGATGGTGACCGCGCTGGTGGCGGCCCGTTCCATCGACGTCGTCCCGGACCTCGTGTACCTCTACCGCGAGCGTCCCGGGGGCACGTCGATGACGTCCCAGGCGGGCGCCGAGGTCGGCGTGACCAGCTACCTGAGCCAGGAGCTCCTGTGCGCGCGGCTGCTCGGGCCGGTCGACGGCGAGCAGCTCGCGGCCACGTACTGGCAGATGGTGCTCGACTCGGACGCCTGGGTGCACCTGCGCAAGTTCGTCCGGGAGCGCGCCGCGGCCGAGGACCGCGAGCCGTCGCCGATCCCCGCGATGGTCGGCGAGCTCCTGGCGCTGCGTCGGGACCGGTCGTGGTCGCGCCTGCGGCCCGAGAAGCAGGTCGTCTACGCGCTCGCGACGCTCGACGAGGCCGGCTGGGCCCGTGCGGTCCTCGACGCGTTCGGCGACGGCGGCGTCACGCCGGTCGCGATGGACCCGGCCCAGGCGCTGCGGGCCGCGCTGGCCGCGGACCCCACCGGCCTCGTCGAGCCGGAGGCGATGCGGCGGTTCGTGTTCTCGCACGTCGTCGAGACGGTCGCGGGGCTGACCGAGCCCCTGGCGCTGGACGACGCGGTCGCGCTCGTCGCGCTCGCGGGGCAGCGCACCTCGTGGTTCGCCGACCCGGTCGGCGGCGCCGAGCGTCCGCAGGACACCCGGATCCGTGAGGCGCTGCACGACGCGGACCTCGAGGCGCTGCGGGAGGTCGTGGTGCAGGCGGACGCCGTGGTCGCCGCGGACCTGACCGTGCGCACGGACCGTGCCGTGGTCTCGGTGCGGCTGCCGGTGTCGATGACCCGCGCGGACGAGATCACGCTGCGCGCGTTCAAGCCCGGACGGCCGCAGACGCAGCGCGGGGTCTCGCGGCTGCGGTCCCGGGACGGCGTGTGGCGCGGGACGGTGCTCGCGAGCGCCCTGCCGACGGAGGGCACCTGGGCGCTCGAGCTGCTGACCGCGGTCGACGGCGTGCCCGTGCAGGTCCCGCTGGTGATCGACCGGTCCTCGATCTCGCTCCAGCACGGCCGGCTCGGCCGGCTGACCGTGCGCGGGAAGGAGGACGGTCAGGTGCCGCTGACGGTCTTCCGGCGTGCGTCCGCCGCCCGACGGGCCGTGCGGGCGCTGCGGCGTCGTCGGCGCTGACGAGAGCGGACGGTCAGGCGCTCGCCGCGACCTGCTCGTCGGACGTGGGGCCCTGCTCCGCGGACGTCGGGCCCTGCTCGGCGGACGGGGGTCCCTGCTCGCCGGACGTGGGCCCCAACGGGCTGCCGCCGTCGAGGATGCGCAGGAAGTCGCGGCTCATCGCGTACGGCGTGTAGCGCCGCGCGTACGACGCGGCGTCGTGCCCCGTGCGCCGCGAGGAGACCAGGGCGCGGCGCACCGCACCGGCGAGGTTCTGCACGACGTCGCCGCTCGGGCGGTAGAAGGACACCCAGCTCTCGTCGCCGAACTCCGCGACCAGGTGCGGCTCGCGCGGCAGGACGCACGGCCGGCCCAGCGTGGCCGCCAGCAGGAGCGAGCCCGAGTTCAGGACGCGCGCGTACGGGAACACCATCACGTCCGCGGCGCTGAACCACACCGACATCTCCGCGTCGGAGAGGAAGTCGTGGTGCCGGACCGTGCGCACGTCGCGCGGCAGGTGCCGGTCGATCTCGGGCAGCACGTCGTCGCGGGTCTTGCCGGCGAGCAGTAGCGTGAGGTCCTCGACCTGCGACCCCAGCACCTCCGCCGCCGCCAGCAGGGTGGTGATGCCCTTGTAGGGCCGGATCTGCCCGACGAACCCGATGGTGGGCGACAGCAGCGGGACGCCGAGGTGCTCGCGTGCCTGGCGCCGTGTCACCGACTCCGGGTAGATGCCCGTGTACGACGCGTGGGGCAGGGTGACGACCTTGCCGACGGGCAGGGCGTACTCGTCCGCCACCGCCTCGACGGTGTGGGAGTTGAGCTGGATCACGGTGTCCGCGAGCTCGCCGAGCCGCTCCGCGAGCTCGATCTCGAGGTCGCGGTACGCGGTCTCGTGCGGGAGCGTGTTGTGCACCGTCCAGACCAGGCGCACCCCCGACGCGCGTGCGGAGGTCACGGTGTCGACGAACGTCTCCAGGCGCTCGCGGGCGGTCGCCTCGTCGGGTGCCGTCTGGCAGATCGGCTGCGTCCAGTGCACGTGCAGCACGTCGCCGCGGCCCAGGCCGCGCGTGCGCTTCACGAGCTCCTCGTAGGCCGTGGTGCCCTGCACGTCCCAGCCGGCGCCGCGGGGCGCCAGGTACAGCAGGTTCAGGTACGGGTTGTCCCGCCAGGCGGGGAAGGCGAGCAGCGTGGGCATCGGGGTCCTCTCCGGCTCAGGCCGGGACGGCCTGGGGTGCGACCTCGAGCACCCAGGGGTCGATGGTCGCGTCGTCGTCGGCCGCCGGGGCGCCCGCGAGCCCGAGGCCCCACGTGCCGCGCGGGGCCAGCGGCACCTCGTGGTGCGTGCCCGCGTCGTCGGTGAGCCGGACGTGGACCGCCCAGCGTCCGTCGGCCGGCGCGGGCGTGAGGTCCGCGGTCCTGACCAGGGCGTCCACGTCGACGTGCCACTGCCGCTGGTGGAACGGCGAGACTGGCACCGGGACCTCGATGCGTGCGTCCGGGGCGACGAGCACGAGCGTGATCTGCTCGACGGAGCCCAGGACGCGCGGGGTCTGGACGGACAGGCTGACGACGAGGCCGTCGGCGGCCGCCCGGCGCCGCCGCAGCTCGGCGCGGGGGGCCGTGCCGTGCACGCGGGTGGCGACCGCGATCCGCACGGGGTCGCGACGCTCCACGAGTGCGACGACCTCTCGGGCGTCGGCGTCGAGGTCGTCGGTGGTCGCGGTGGGTACGACGAGCTCGCGGTACGTGGCCGCGGCGTCGACGGCCACGTGGGCCGCCGGGTCGGCGCCGTCGGCGACCGACGCCGCGGCGACCGCCTGCGGCACCAGCTCGTCGAGCCAGCGGGTGCGCTGCTCGTCGGGCGTCATCTCGCCCGCGAACCCGCTGCGCAGGTCCTGGGTCACGACCTCGGGGAAGGTGGCGACCTCGATGGGCCGGCCCGCGTGGCGGCGGACCCGCGTCCCGACGCCCCAGACGTCCCGGGGGAACGACTCCAGGAGCAGCTCGAGGTCGACCACGGGCGGCTCGTGCGGCCCGAGCTCCAGCGCCTCCGCGACGGAGCCGGCGACCTGCGTGAGCGGGCGGCCGGTCCCGGCGAGGTAGTCGCGGTACTTGAACGCCGACTCGTTCCGGGAGACGACGAACCGCGCGGGGATGCCGAGCGCGTCGGCGATCACGACGGCGTGCAACGACGAGCCGACGACGAACCGCGACTGCGCGATGGTCCGCAGCACCGAGCGCAGCGGGTCCGTGGGGACCAGGAGCCGCTGGCCCGCGGCCTCGTCGGGCGTCCACACCCCGGGGGCGCCCTCCTCCTCGGGGGTGTCCTCGGGGGTGCGGACCAGGTCGTTGAAGTTGGGGGCGAGCAGGACGTCGACGGCGGACACCCGCGCCCACGCGCGCAGCTCCGGCATGAGGTCGGGCAGCAGGAGCGCGGGGTCGCCGTACACGCGCGGGACCTCGATGCCGCGGGCCGTCATGTAGGCGGCCGACAACGGCCCGCGCACGGCGCGCACGTCGAGCTTGCGGTCCTTGTGCACGCCCGCGTTGGTGACCTTGCCGTTGATGCCGGTGCCCCACACGACGTCGCGCGCCCGCGCGAAGTGCATGACCGAGCCCACGGAGAAGACGCGGCGCTCGGGGGGCGTCTCGAGCCGGGCCTCCGGCATGGTGGCCGCGTGCACGAGCTCGACGACGAGCGGTCCGAGCAGGTCACCGAAGTTGTTCAGGAGGAGCGGGGTCCCGTCGGTCTCCCGGAGCGGGTTCCACTGGTACGCGTGCACGCCGCCGATGCGTCGCAGGAAGTCGCCGGGCTGGTCCACGGCAGCCGAGCGTACCCGAGCCCCCCGCACCGGCCGCCGGGGCCGGAGCCCGCAGTGGCACGGGGTATCGTCCCTCCGGCACACAGCGCGTCGCCCCGGTCGTCCGGTCGGCCGGGCGTCGCCGGGTGGCGGGGTGGCGGTCGACGAAGGATGAGGGCATGACGTCAGCGGGATCGCTCCTGGACCAGCAGCCGGCACCCTCCGGCGGCCGGCCCGGGCACCGGACCCGTCAGCTGCGGCGGGACGTGCAGGGCCTGCGGGCGGTGGCGGTGCTCGCGGTCATCGCGGACCACGTGCTCGGCTGGCCGCACGGCGGGTTCGTCGGCGTCGACGTGTTCTTCGTGATCAGCGGCTACCTCATCACCGGCCTCCTGCTGCGCGAGCACGCACGCACGGGCTCCATCTCGTTCCGCGGCTTCTACGCCCGGCGCGTGCGGCGCATCATGCCGAACGCGATCCTCACGCTCGTCGTGACCGTCGGCGCGACCGCCGTGCTGATCGGCGGCGACCGGCTGGTCGCGACCGTCAAGGACGCGGTCGCGGCCGCGCTCACCGTCGTCAACTGGCGGTTCGCCGTGCAGGGGACGGACTACTTCGCGCAGGGGCTGCCGCCCTCGCCCGTCCAGCACTTCTGGTCGCTGTCGGTCGAGGAGCAGTTCTACTTCGTCTGGCCGTGGCTCATGCTGGGGCTGCTGGCGCTCGCGGCCCGGCGCGCGTCCGCGCGGTCCGGCCGGGTGCGTCGGACCTGGGTCCTCGGCATCGCGATGGGCGTCGTCGTGGTCGTCTCGTTCGCCTGGGCCCTGCACCAGACCGCCGACCAGCCGTCCTTCGCCTACTTCTCCACGCTGACGCGCGTCTGGGAGCTGGGCGTCGGCGCGCTCGCCGCGATCGGGGCGGCACGCGTCGCGCGCTGGCTCGCGGCGCGGCCCGGGTGGTGGCGTCCCGTGCTCGCGTGGTCCGGGCTCGCCGCCATCGCCGTGTCGCTGCTCGTCGTGAGGTCGGACCACGGCTTCCCCGCGCCGTGGGCGCTCCTGCCGGTCGCGGCGACGGCCCTCGTCATCATGGCCGGGGAGGGCGCCGGGACCTCGGGCCCGTGGCTGCTGACGAACCGTCCCATGAACTACGTGGGCGACGCGTCGTACTCGCTGTACCTGTGGCACTGGCCCGTCGTCGTCCTGCTGCCCGCCCTGCTGCCCGAGGACTCGGCGTGGTTCGGCGTCCTCGCCGTCGCGATCGGGGTCGCGCTCGCGCTGCCGGCGTACCACCTGGTGGAGAACCCGGCGCGCGGCGCGCACCCGGGCCACGACGCGCAGGGCCGCCGGCGGCACCCCCTGCGCAACGCGTCCGTCGCCGCCGTCGCCATGGCCGCGGTCGTCGTGGGCGGCTGCGGGGCGACGGTCGCCGTGCTCGAGAACGCGCGGCAGCCCGCGCAGGCCTCGCCCGTCGGCTCGCAGGAGGAGTGCTTCGGTGCCCTGACGCTCGCGCACCGCGCGCTGTGCGACGGCGTGGTGTTCACCGACCCCGTCACGCCCGACCCGCAGGACGCGGAGTCGGACATGGGCGGCGCGTACGAGTGCTACAGCGCGCAGGACGGCCCGGCCAAGCCCTGCACCCGCGGCGACCTCGAGGGCGACGTGCGTGTCGCGGTCGTCGGCAACTCGCACGCGGCGGCCCTGCTGCCGGGGCTGCTGCCCGAGGCCGAGCGCCTCGGCTGGAAGGTCGACGTGCTGGTCGGGTTCGGCTGCAACCTCACCACCACCCCCAACCCCGCGTGCCCCGGGACGAGCGCCGAGATCGAGCAGCGTCTGCTGCACGACGAGCCCTACGACCTGGTCGTCACCACGTCGAGCCGGTCCACCTCCGGCGCCGACAACCCGGCCCGCGTCCCAGGGATGCGGGACATGATGGACCAGGTCACGGCCCGGGGGACGGCGGTCGCGGCGATCTCCGACGCGCCGATGGTGACGGACGAGGCGCTCGCGTGCGCGGCCCGCGTCGGCGCCGACCTGGACACGTGCGGCATGCCGCGCGACGAGGCGTTCGCCGTCCGCGACCCGCTGCGGGAGCCCGTGCGCGAGTCGCAGGACGCCGAGCTCGTCGACGTCACCGACCTGTACTGCCGCCCCGAGACCTGCCCGGTCGTGATCGGTGGCGTGCTCGCGTACCGCGACACCGCGGGGCACACCACGGCGACCTACAGCAAGACGCTCGGCCCGATCGTGGTCGAGCGCATCCGGTCCGCCACCGGCGTCTGAGCCCCGGCCGGGCCCGCCCGCGGCAGGCGCGGTCGCTCGGACCCCCCACGCGCCGGTAGGGTCCCCGCCGTGTCGAACTACCTCGCCGTCGTGGTGGCCGCCGAGCTGAGCCCGCGGGTGCGGGGCTGGCTCGCCGAGCGGGGGGCGCCGGCAGACGAGGTGCACGTCGCGCCGCTGGGCGAGGGGCACGAGCTCGTCCTCGTCGGACGCGACGTGGCGCGCTGCGTCGAGCCCGGCCGGTTCTTCAAGGGCGTCGCGGTCTCCCCGGAGCACGGCGCGATCGGGTTCGGGGTCGACGGCTGGCGGTCGATGCCGGAGTCCGTCCGGGCCGACCCGCACGGCGTGGCGGGGGAGTTCGTGCTGGTCGAGTGGGACGACGAGCAGGTCGCCGTCCGCCGGGACGTCTTCGGGGCCGTGTCGCTGGCCTGGACCGCGGGGCCGGGTGTCGTGGCCGCGTCGGACTCCTTGCTCGTGCTCGTCGACCTGCGGCGCCGGCTGGGCCTGCCGGTGACCCAGGACGCGGAGCACCTGCTGGCCCGCAGCGCCGCCAACGGGGTCAGCGGCCAGCAGACCGGCGAGCGGACGCACGTCGTCGAGATCGCGTACACCGCCGCCGGCCGCGGGCTGCGGGTCGACGTCCCCGGACCGGTCCCCGTGGTGGACGGGGCGCTGCTCACGGACCGGGTGGTCGACGTGGAGGTCGACGAGGTCGCGGAGACGCGGGACGTGGCGACCTTCCTCGCGCGGGCGATGGGCACCCTCGCGACGCGCGAGGACATGGACGTGCGGCTCATGCTCTCCGGCGGCCAGGACTCACGCGTCCTGCTGGGCGGCGCGCTGCGTGCCGGGACGGCGCACCGGCTGGTGATCGAGTGCAACGACAACGGACCCAAGAACGCGGCGGACGTCGCGGTGGTCCGCACCCTGGCGGACCGGTTCGGGCTGACCGTGAACGGGCCGCGCCGGTTCACCGGTCCCGAGACGCCCGCGGGCCCCGCCCTCGCCGTCCTGGCGTCCTCCACGCTCGGCTTCTACGACCTGTCGATCCTGCGCGGGACCGTGCGCACCGGTGCGGTCGGGATCAACGGCACAGGAGCCGAGCTGTACAAGGGCAACTGGGGCTGGCGCCCGGTCGAGGCGCTGGCCGACCACTACCGCGTCGCCGACGCACGACGCGACGCGTTCGTCGCGCAGGTGTCCGCCGGCGTGCGCGCGTGCGGCGGGGACCCGGACTGGGCCGACGCGAGCGAGATCCTGTACTGCGGCTACCGCAACGGCATCCACGGCGCCGGCCCGCACATCGCGGTCGGCATGACGGGTCTGCGACCGCTGCACCAGCTCGGCATCGCGCGGCTGGGCCACCGCCGGGTCGACGGACGCGCGCCGCGCGAGGACCGCGGGACCGCGACGGTGCGCGGGGCGCAGGTGGACGTGATGGCCTCGCTCCTCGCGCTCATGCACCCCGAGCTCGCGGTGATGCCGTACGACATGGAGAAGAAGACGCTCACCCCGCCGGTGGTCGCCGCGCACCTCGAGGCGCTCGGCGGGCCGCTCGGCGCGGCGGCGGACGAGCCGCTCTCCATCACCGGCCTGCCGCAGGACGTCCCCGCCGGCCCCTCGGCGCTCGGCATCGGCGTGGCCGAGGCGAACGGGTTCGGTGGGCGCGCGGACGTCCACAGCCTGCTCGCCGTCGCGGACCGCGGCGTCGAGGCGATCGTCGACCCCCAGGTCCGGGTCGCCTACGCCGAGCTGCTCGCCAAGGCCCGGTGGCGGCTCGTCACGAAGGGCGAGGCGCCGCGCCAGGCGGGGACCGCCCTCGGCAAGCTCCTGGCGGCTACGGCCGTCGCCTGAGCGCGGCCGTCGCCTGAGCGCGGGCGCCGCTCCGGTGCGGCGGGTCCATCCACGCTCCGGACGGGTGAGACCGGATGACCGGGGCGACCGTTAGCATGACCGGCATCGCGGGCCGTCGTCGACGGGCCTGCGGACACGCCGTGCGTGCGCCGTGAGGCGGCCCGGCGAGCACCAGATCAGCGGTGGCAACGGGGGAGTCGGGACGTGACGTCGGCAACGCTCGCGCGCGAGGCGGCCCCGGCGACCGACCGCCGTGGGCTCCGGCTCGACATCCAGGGCCTGCGCGCCGTCGCGGTCGGGATCGTGCTCCTCTTCCACGCCGGCGTCCCGGGTCTCGAGGGCGGGTTCGTCGGGGTCGACGTCTTCTTCGTCATCTCCGGGTTCCTCATCACGGGGCTGATCGTGCGCGAGGTGCGCCGCACCGGCCGGCTCTCGCTCCTCTCCTTCTACGCGCGCCGAGCCCGCCGCCTCCTGCCCGCGACCGCCGTCGTCTTCGTCGCCGTCACGGTGGGCACGTTGCTGGTGCTGCCGTGGACCCGGTGGGAGTCGATCGCGGGCGACCTCGTCGCGAGCACGCTGTACGTCGTCAACTGGCGTCTGGCCGCCGACTCCGTCGACTACCTCGCCTCGGACCAGGCCGCGAGCCCGCTGCAGCACTTCTGGTCGCTGGCGGTCGAGGAGCAGTTCTACGTCGTGTGGCCGCTCGTCGTGGTCGCGCTCGCCTGGTGGGCCCGCCGTCGTCGCGGGTCCGTGTCGGACGGCCGGATGCTCGGCGGCCTGCTCGTCATCGCGGTGCCGTCGCTGGTCTGGTCGGTGCACCTGACCTCGACGCAACCCGGGCCGGCGTACTTCGTCACGACGACACGGCTGTGGGAGCTGACGGTCGGAGCGATCCTGGCGATCGGCGCCACCCGTGCCGGCGCGCTGCCGCGTGCGGCGCGGCGCACCGTGGGGTGGGTCGGCCTCGCGGCGATCGTCGCCGCGGTCGTCCTGTACGACGAGAGCACGCCGTTCCCCGGCGTCGCCGCGCTGCTGCCCGTGCTCGGCGCCGCCGCCGTCATCGCCGCGGGCTGCGGCGACGGCGAGGGCCGCCTGCGGGTCCTCGACCCGGCGCCGATGCAGCACCTCGGTGCGTGGTCGTACTCGCTCTACCTGTGGCACTGGCCCGCGATCGTGCTCGCGACCGCGGTCTGGGGCCGCGCGGACGGCAGCCTGCCGCTCCCGGTCGGCCTCGCCGCCGTCGCTGCGTCGGTGCCGGTCGCCTGGCTCGCCTTCCGCCTCGTCGAGCGTCCGTTCCACCAGTCCCGCTTCCTGTCGGCGCGGTTGAGCCGGTCGGGGTGGCTCGCGCTCGTGTGCATCGGCGTCGGCCTCGTCGCGGCCGGGACGCTGGCGTACGCGGCCCAGCGGGAGGCCGACCAGCGCGCGGAGGTGGTGGTGGCCGCCGAGCACCCCGGTGCTGCCGTGCTGCCCGTGACGCCGCCGGTCGAGTGGGTCCCGCAGGCGCCGGAGACCTCGGCGTTCTCGCCGTCGCCGCAGGAGGCGCTCGAGGACTTCCCGCTCGTGGCGGGCAAGGACTGCAACGCCGAGGTCAACGCGTCCGCGCCGGTCGAGTGCACGTACGGCGACCCCGACGCGGGCACCGTCGTCGCGGTGGTGGGCGACTCGAAGATGTACCAGTGGATGCCGGCGCTCACCGAGCTCGCCGACCGCAACGACTGGTTCCTCAAGACCAACCTGAAGGCGGACTGCCCGTTCGTCGCGGTCCCGGTCCAGCACGACGACAAGCCGTACCCGAGCTGCCGGACGCTCAACGAGGCCCGCGTGCCGAGCGTGGTGGACGACCCGGACGTCGATGTCGTGCTGACCTCGCAGGTCAAGCAGACGGCGTGCACCGACGCGCGGTGCCGGACGGCGACGGCGCCGGCCATGCGGTCGGCGCTCGTGGACGTCTTCGGCCGGCTCGAGGCGGCGGGCAAGCGCGTCATCGTCGTGGCGGACAACCAGTCACCCGGGATGGAGGTGCCCGAGTGCCTCGCGGCGCACGACGAGGACCCCGCGGCGTGCACCTTCCCGCGCAAGGCGCACGACGTGCCGACCCTGCTGCTCGCCGCCCGGGACGCGCAGGTGCCCGTCACCGACGTCCGCCCGTGGATCTGCCCGGCGGCGCGGTGCCCCAGCGTGATCGGCGGAGTCCTGGCCTACCGCCAGGGCTCCCACATCAGCACGGCGTTCGCGCAGTCCCTGACCGACGTCCTGGGCCGGGGCCTCGCCGAGCAGGGTCTGGACTGACCGTCGTCCTGCGCAGCAGGTTCGGCCCACCGGCCTGTCGTCGTTACGCTGAGGCACCATGAGCGACGACTGGTCCCGTTGGAGCGCGCTGCCACACCTGGTCCTCGCCGACCCCGACGCGGACGCCGTCGAGCTCGCCCTCGGCGGTGCGCTCACGGTCTCGCAGCAGCCCGTGGTGGCCTCCTCGCCGCTCGGCGCCGTGGTGCTGCTCGACGAGGAGAACACGCCGCTGGCCGTCCGGTCCGAGTCGCACGCGCCGCTCGAGGCGCTGCGTCCGCGCGGCGTGCGCGGCGGCGAGGACGCCGACCCCCGCTACCGCGTCCCCGCGCTCGAGGTGCGCACGCGGCTGGGCGGGCGCTCGGTGCTCGGCGTCCTGCTCGACGACGTCGCCGGCACCGACGAGCTCGAGCGGATCGCCGCGCGGGCGGCCGGCGCGGACGACGTCGTGCTGCTCTGCCTCGTCGGGACGCCTCGCCCGTCCTACGCGACGGACGTGTCCGGCGCGGGCGTGGTGCGCGCGGCGGTCGCCCTGGCCGACGAGCTGACGCGCACGGCCGGTGCCGCGACGACGACCGTCGCGGTCCCGTGGGCCGCGGAGGCCGGCCTGGACCGGCTGGCGTGGCCGGGGGAGAAGGCGCCGTCGCTCGAGGACATCGCGCGGGCCTACGGCGCGACGGACGTGCTCGACCTGTCGGCGCGGCCCGGTGCGGGCCGCCAGGAGTTCGCGGAGGCCGTCCGGCGTCGCGACGCGGTCCTCGCCGAGAGCTTTCCCGCGGCCTCGGCGCGCGAGCTCTCGGGTGCGGCGACCGCGGGGGTCGGGCCTGGCGCCGTCGTGCTGTTCACCGGGCTGTCCGGCTCAGGGAAGTCGACCGTCGCCAAGGCGGTGGCCCAGCGGCTCGAGGTCTCGAGCGCGCGTCGGGTCGTCGTGCTCGACGGCGACGAGGTGCGGCACATGCTGTCCGCCGGCCTCGGGTTCGACCGCGAGTCGCGCTCCCAGAACGTGCGCCGGATCGGCTACGTCGCCTCGCTCGTCGCGGGCGCCGGCGGCATCGCGCTGGCCGCGGCGATCGCGCCGTACGAGGCGGACCGCGCGGACGTGCGCCACCGGACCGAGGCCGCGGCGACGTTCGTCCTCGTGCACGTCGCGACGCCGCTCGAGGTCTGCGAGGCCCGTGACCGCAAGCACCTGTACGCGCGGGCGCGTGCCGGCGAGGTCCCGGAGTTCACGGGCGTCTCGGCGCCGTACGAGGAGCCGCACGACGCCGACCTGGTGATCGACACCACCGAGCTGGACCTGGCGGCTGCGGTCGACGCGGTGCTGGCGACCCTGCGCAAGGCGGGCGTGGAGTGAGCGACGCCGTGCGCACGTCTCCGGGCGTCGACGCGCTCGCCCCTGGCACGCGCCTGGTGCACATCGGCGCGCCGAAGACGGGCACGACCTCGGTGCAGGGGTCGTTCGCGGCCGTCCGCGCGCGGCTGCCCGAGCTCGGGGTGCTCTACCCGGGCACGGAGACCAAGCACAAGCGGGAGACGGACCAGCTGTTCGACGGCGGCGGCGCGGCGCTCGACCGGCTGCGCGCCGAGCTCGCCGACCATCCGGACCACCGGGTGGTCGTGAGCGCGGAGAAGCTGTCCACCCAGCTCCTCCCGCAGGTGCAGGCCGTGCACGAGCTCGTCGGCGAGCAGGCGCACGTCGTCCTCACCCTGCGCAGCATCGGCGACTTCCTCACGTCGCTGTGGCAGCAGCGGATCAAGAACGGCGAGGTCCGTGACCTCGACGAGTGGCTCCAGGACCGGCTGCGGCGGATCGACGAGTACAACTTCCTGCGCCGAGACGACGGCCTCGACGTCGCGAGCAGGTGGGCGCAGGTGTTCGGGGCGGACCGCGTGACCGTCGTCGTGCTCGAGCGGTCCAGCCCCGGCCGGCTCTTCGAGGTCTTCGAGGCGCTGTGCGCGCTCCCCGAGGGGACGCTCGACGTCGCGGAGCTGAACCGCGGGCTGACCTGGCGGGAGGCCCAGGTCGTCCGCGCGCTCAACGTGCTCGCGGCCCGCGGCGAGGCGGACGCGGACGCGGTCCGGTCGTTCGTGCACCTGGGTGCCGTCTCCGGCCTGACCCTCGACTGGGTGCCTGACCGTGACGAGCCCAAGCCGCGGCTGCCCGCATGGGCCGCGTCCGCCGTCGAGGCGGAGGGCGAGCGCCTCGCCGACGCCGTCACGGCGTCGGGCGTCCGGGTGGTCGGGGACCTCGCGGAGCTGTCCCGCGTCCGGGTCGGGGAGAACGCCGCGGTGACGTCGGTGCCTGCGGGCGCGGTCGCAGCGGCGGCGCACGGGATGCTGCGTCGGACCGCGACGATGGTGCAGCGCCGGCGCGGGTCGGGCGCCGCGTGAGGTGCCGATGAGCTCCCCGACCGGCGCAGCGGTCGATCGACTAGGCTTCCGGGGTTCCCGCACCCCCAGCCCAGGAAGGCCGCAGACAGCCATGCCCGTCCACCCGCAGGAGAGCCGACGGCTCCCCGAGGGGACCAGGCTGCTCCACGTCGGACTGCCCCAGGCGGGGACGAGGTCCCTCCAGGTCGCCCTCCGCACCCGGGCCGAGCAGCTGGCGGAGCACGGGACGCTCGCGCCCGCCGCAGGCCCGGGCTCGGTGCGGGCGCTGGTCACGGGACGCGGCGGAGCCGACGCCACGGCGATCACGCGCGACCTCACGCAGGCCGGTGACGTGCAGCGCGTCGTCCTCAGCGACGAGCTGCTCGCGGCGGCGCCGGACGACCAGCTCCGCGACGTCCGCGGCCTGCTCGGCCCGCGCACGCACGTCCTGGTGTGCCTGCGCGCACCCGCCGCGCTCCTACCCGCGGTGTGGCAGCAGCGGCTGCGCCGGGGTGAGGCGGCCCCGCTCGCGCAGTGGGCGGGTGACGTGCTCGACGACCCGTCCTCCCTGCCGTTCCTGGGCCTCGAGGACGGTGGCGTGGTCGCGCGCTGGTGCGCGACGCTCGGGGCGGAGAACGTGACCGTCGTCGTCGACGACCCCGCCGAGCCCGCGCGGCTGCACCGGGTGGTGGAGGACCTGCTCGGCCTGCCCGCGGGTCTGCTGCCGGCGGAGCCCGCCGTCCGTGGCCTGACGCCGGCCGAGACGGCGGTCGTCGCGGACGTCTGGGCACGTCGCGCCGCGGAAGAGGAGCCCGCCCCCGCCGATCTCACGACGCGCCTCCTCGACGGAGCGACCGCGCGCCTGCTGAGCGACGTCGACCCCGGCCCGGACGCGCTGCGGCCGGTGCTCGACGCCGCGCTCACGGCCCGCGCGGCGGAGCTCGGCCGCGCGACCGCGCTCGCCGTGCGCGCCACGGGCGCGCACGTCGTCGGTGATCTGGACGCGCTCGCCGGGCCGGAGGCGGGCAGGCTCGTCCCGCAGACGAGCGAGCCCGCACCGGTCCAGGACCCCGGCGCCGCGCCCGAGCTCGACCTCGAGGCCGCCGCGGCGCTCCTGCACGGCATGTTCGTCGCCGGCCGGGAGGCGGTCGAGGCGGCGGAGCGGCGCGGGCGCGTCCAGCCGTCCACCGCGCGGGCGCGCGCGCTGCCCGCCGGCACGCGCATCCTGCACGTGGGCGCACCCGTCACCGGCGCCGTCGTGGCGCAGGAGGCGTTCGCGGCCACCCGCGGGGCGCAGGCACGGACGGCCCGCCGGGCGGTCGCGTACCCGGGCACGGCCCGTGGGCACGACGCCCTGGTGGCGGCCGCGAACCGGGCCGACGAGACGGGCCCGAGCCTGCAGGACGTCCTGGCCGGCTGGGCCAGCGAGATGCCGGCGGGGACCACGACGGTGCTCGCCGCCGAGCGGCTCGCGCTCCTCGACGCTGAGCAGGCCGCCCGCGTCGTCGAGGCGCTGCGCTCGACAGCCGGCGAGCCCGTCCACGTGGTCGTGACCCTGCGCAGCGTCCCCGAGATGCTCGTCGCGGCGTGGCAGGAGCACGTCGCCAACGGCGGCGTGCAGACGTTCGAGTCCTGGCTGCGCCACGCCCTGGACGACGACGCGGTGGTGCGGATGGGCGGGGTCGACGCGTTCCGCGAGGACGACGGGAGCAACCTCGTCGCACGCTGGGCGGCTGCGGCCGGCCCCGGCGCGGTGACGGTCGTGGTCGAGCGCGCCGAGGGGCGCGACACGCTCGCGGTCCTGGCGTCGCTCGCCGGCATCCCGCCGCGGACCGTGCCGCCCGGCCCGGCTGCCCGCGCGCTCACCGCCCCGGAGACCGAGATGTTCCGGGCCTTCAACGCCACGCTCCCGTACCGCGGGACGGTGCCCGCGGCGCAGCGTCGGCGCTACGTCCACCGCGGCGCGGTGGCGGCGCTGCAGGCCACGCCGGCGCCCGACGAGGCCGCGGTCGTGCTGCCGTCGTGGGCCGCGACGCGTGCCCGGGCCGCCGGCCGTCGGCTGGCGGACCAGGTGCGCGAGCAGGTCACCGAGAGCGGGGTCGTCGTGGTCGGTCCGCTCGCGGCGCTGGCGGCGCTGTCCGCGGGCTCGAGCGAGGGCGCGGACGTGGGCTCCGGTGAGAGCTCGAACGCCGGCTCGGGGGAGGGGCTGCACCGCTCGTCCGTCGAGACCGCGCTCCTGGGCCTGTTCGACCGCGCGGTCCGGATGCCCGAGCCGGTGGTTCCCGAGCCGCCCGCACCTGCGGCACCCGTGGCGCCCGCGCCGCCGACCGCCGCTCCCGCGCCGCCGGCGCCGGTGCGGCTGGCAGACCTGCCCGGCCGTGCGGTGCTGGGCGAGCTGCGCCGACGGGTCCTGCGCGGCCGCGTCCGGCCACGCGACGACGCGCCGACCCCGCACGACGCGCCCCGCGGTGAGGAGGCGGGCGCATGAGCCAGGTCGACGACCCGCAGGACCTGCTCCTGCCTGAGCACGCGCGCCTGCTCCACATCGGGTCCCCGAAGACCGGGACGACGGCGCTGCAGAACGCGATGTCCCGCCTGCGCGACCCGCTGCTCGAGCACGGCGTCCGGTACCCGGGCACCACGCTGCACCACCAGTACGGCGCGTCCGTGCTGCTCCAGCGCCGCTCGCCGGCGTGGGGCGGAGCGCTCCCGCCGCACGAGTGGTGGGACGAGCTGCAGGCGGAGATCGACGCGGAGACCGAGCGTCGCGTGCTCGTCAGCTACGAGATGATCTGCCAGGGCGACCTGGCGGCCACCCAGCGGTTCGCGGACGCGCTCGGCCCGCAGACCCACGCCGTGCTCGTGGTGCGCAGCTTCGGCACCCTCCTGCCCTCGATGTGGCAGCAGCGCGTCAAGATGGGCCTGTCGCAGCCCCTGTCCGGCTTCCTGCGCGAGGCGCTGGCCGACCTGGACGCGGTGCGGATCCGCTACTCGGACGCGTTCCACCGGTCCGACGGCCTCCACCTGGTCGAGCGCTGGGCGCGCGTCCTCGGACCCGAGAACGTGACGGTCGTCGTGCTCGACCCGTCGCGGCGGTCGCTGCTGTTCGACGCGTTCGAGGGGATGCTCGGCCTCCCGTCCGGCCTGCTCGACTCCGCTCCGAGCGACGGCCACGCCGCGAACCGCAGCATGTCGCTCGCCGAGGCGGAGCTCACCCGCCGCCTCAACCAGCAGGTGCTCGGCGCCCGCGGGGCGCCGCGTCCGGAGCACCGCCGGCTCGTCTGGCAGGGCGCCGTCGACCGCATGCTCAAGACCCACGTCCCCACGCGGGAGGAGGGCAAGGTCGCGATCCCGCAGTGGGCGCTCGAGCCGTGCCAGGAGGCGGGGCTGCGGATGGCCGACGAGATCCGCGCCCGCGGCGTGCGCGTGCACGGTGACCTCGACGTGCTCAGCGCGCCGGTCCCGACGCTGGCGGAGCTGCCCGACGACGCGCGCGACCTGTTCCCGACGGACGCGGCGGCGCAGGCGCTCATCGGGATGTTCGCGGGCGCGCTCGACCGCCCCGTGACGATGAAGCCGGTGGAGACCAAGCTCGACGCGAGCCACCCCCTCGCGCGCGTCGGTCACCCGGGCGCCTCACCCTCTCCGAGCCCTCGGCCGCAGCCGACGCCCGCCGGGCCGTCGACGGGCACGACGACGGGTCCCGCGGTCGTGGCCGTCGACGAGCCCGCGCGGGAACGGGCGTCGGAGCGCAGCGCGACGCTCGCGGCCGCCTCGACCGCGGAGCTCCTGCGCGCCGCCGGCGCGCGTGCCGCCCGCGCGCCGCGCCGCGTCGCCCGCGGGGTGCGCCGCAGGCTGCGACGCAGTCCCTGACGCACGCCACGACCAGCGCGCGGACCCGCGCACCGAGCACGACGACGACCCAGACCAGGAAGCAGGTGCCATGACCACCACCGACCACGAGCTCGCGGCGCAGCTCGCCGTGAGCGCGGGACGGGTGCTGCTCGCGCTGCGCGACGAGATCGCCGACGTCCCCGCGGCCGAGCTCAAGGACCGCGGCGACGCGGCGTCCCACGAGCACCTGCTGGCCGAGCTCGGTCGCCTGCGTCCGGACGACCCCGTGCTGTCCGAGGAGGGCGCCGACGACCCGGCCCGGCTGGCGGCCGACCGGGTGTGGATCGTCGACCCGCTCGACGGGACGCGCGAGTTCTCCGAGCGCGACGAGGACGGTGCCTGGCGGACCGACTGGGCCGTGCACGTGGCCCTGTGGGAGCGCGGGGCCGGTCTGACCGCCGGCGCGGTGGCGCTGCCCGGGCGGGACGAGGTCTTCTCGACCGCGGAGCCGGCCACCCGGCCCGCCACGCCGTCCGGCCCGCTGCGCCTCGCCGTGAGCCGCAGCCGCCCGCCGGCCCTCATCGGCGAGCTCGCCCAGCTCACGGACGTAGAGCTCGTGCCCATGGGCTCGGCCGGCGTGAAGGCGATGTCGGTGCTGACCGGCCAGTGCGACGCGTACGTGCACGGCGGCGGCCAGTACGAGTGGGACTCCGCGGCTCCCGTGGCCGTCGCGTCGGCCGCCGGCCTGTTCTGCTCGCGGCTGGACGGCTCCGAGCTGGAGTACAACCGCGAGAACCCGTGGCTGCCCGATCTCGTCGTGTGCGAGACCCACCGGGCCGCCGACCTGCTCGACCTCATCACCCGCGCCACCAGCACCGGTGACGCGAGCCCCGCACCGGCGAAGGAGAATGCTGCGCCGTGACCACCACCCGTTCCACCTACCAGCTGAGCAACCTCAAGGCGCTCGAGGCGGAGAGCATCTACGTCTTCCGCGAGGTCGCCGCCGAGATGCGCAAGCCCTGCCTGCTCTTCTCGGGCGGCAAGGACTCGATCGTCATGCTGCACCTGGCGATGAAGGCCTTCGCGCCCGCACGCATCCCGTTCCCGGTGATGCACGTCGACACGGGCCTGAACTTCCCGCAGGTCCTGCAGTTCCGGGACGACGCGGCCGAGGCGCTCGGCGTCCGGCTCATCGTGGCCTCGGTCCAGGAGGCGATCGACCGCGGCATGGTGCGCGAGGAGAAGAACGGCTCGCGCAACCGCATCCAGACGCCCGTGCTGCTCGAGGCCGCCGAGGCCAACGGCTTCGACGCCCTGTTCGGCGGCGCGCGGCGCGACGAGGAGAAGGCGCGCGCCAAGGAGCGCGTGTTCTCCTTCCGCGACGAGTTCGGCCAGTGGGACCCGAAGAACCAGCGCCCGGAGCTGTGGAGCCTGTACAACGGCCGGGTCCACCAGGGCGAGTCGATCCGCGTGTTCCCGCTGTCCAACTGGACCGAGCTGGACATCTGGTCCTACATCGGCGCCGAGGACATCGCCATCCCGGACCTCTACCTGGCCGCCGACCGCGAGGTCGTCGAGCGCGACGGCATGCTCTACGCCGTCAACGAGTTCATCCAGCCCCGGCCCGGCGAGACCGTGAGCACGCGCACGGTCCGCTACCGGACCATGGGGGACGCCAACCTCACCGCGGCGGTCGAGTCGACCGCCGCGACCATCGACGACATCATCGCCGAGATCGCCGCCGCCCGTCTGACCGAGCGCGGGGCCACCCGTGGGGACGACCGGGTGAGCGAGGCCGCGATGGAGGACCGCAAGCGCGAGGGGTACTTCTAAGCCATGAGTGATCTGCTGAGGTTCGCGACCGCCGGATCGGTCGACGACGGCAAGTCCACCCTGATCGGACGGCTGCTGTACGACAGCAAGTCGCTGTTCAGCGACCAGGTCGAGGCCGTGGAGCGCGTGAGCGCCGACCGCGGCGACGACTACACCGACCTGGCGCTGCTCACGGACGGCCTGCGCGCCGAGCGCGAGCAGGGCATCACGATCGACGTGGCGTACCGCTACTTCCAGACCCCCCGACGCAAGTTCATCATCGCGGACACCCCCGGGCACATCCAGTACACCCGCAACATGGTGACGGGCGCCTCGACCGCGGACGTCGCGCTCATCCTCGTCGACGCCCGCAAGGGCATGATCGAGCAGAGCCGGCGGCACGCGTTCCTGGCGACGCTCCTGGGCGTGCCGCACCTCGTCGTCTGCGTGAACAAGATGGACCTGGTCGACTGGTCGGAGGAGGCGTACGAGCAGATCCGCGCCGACTTCACTGACTTCGCCGCGCGCCTGCGCACGCACGACATCTCGTTCATCCCGGTGTCCGCGCTCCTCGGCGACAACGTCGTCGACCGCAGCACCAACATGCCGTGGTACGACGGCGCGACGCTGCTCGGCCACCTGGAGCGCCTGCACCTCGCGGGCGACCGCAACCTCATCGACGTGCGGTTCCCGGTGCAGTACGTGATCCGGCCGCAGTCGGAGTCGGCGCGCGACTACCGCGGCTACGCGGGCCGGGTCGCGAGCGGCGTCATGCGGGCCGGCGACCCCGTCGTCGTCCTGCCGTCCGGGTTCGAGTCCACGATCGCCTCGATCGAGGAGGCGGGCGAGCCCGTCGACGTCGCGTACCCGCCGATGTCCGTCGTCGTCCGGCTGGCCGACGAGATCGACATCAGCCGTGGCGACATGATCTGCCGCCCGGCGAACGCGGCCACGCCGACGCAGGACCTCGACGTGCAGATCTGCTGGATGGACGAGACGGCGCCGCTGCGCAAGGGCGGCGTCTACGGCCTCAAGCACACGACGCGCTCCACGCGGGCGAAGGTCACGGACGTCGAGTACCGCATCGACATCAACACGCTGCACCGCGACCTGGAGACCGACGAGCTCGGCCTCAACGACATCGGTCGCGTGCGGCTGCGCACCAGCACGCCGGTGTTCGTCGACCAGTACGAGCTCAACCGGGAGACCGGCTCGTTCATCCTGATCGACGAGTCCACGAACCGGACCGTCGGCGCGGGGATCGTCACCACGACCCGCAACGACTGACGTCCCGCACCCGAGAGGCCCCGCCCGAGCGTCGAGCTCGGGCGGGGCCTCTCGTCGTGCCGGCGTGCGCGGCGATCGGCCGCACGCCCGGCCGCGGCTCGCCGGCGGTCAGTCGAGGCCGTTGACCTTGCCCGGGGGGAGCTCGCCGTCCCGGATCTGCTCGAAGAAGTGGGGCGTCTCCTCGGGGTCCAGCAGGACCGTCGAGCCGACGCCGCCGGGCCGGTAGTCCAGGTCCGCGATCGGCGGGGTGCCCGTGATCCCGTCGGACCCGTTGGCGGACCGGAAGGCGAGCGCGAGCCGCGCGAGGTCGATGATGCCCGCCGACTCGTCGACCGTCAGCGAGGCCGTCGCGGCGTCGATCAGCGCGACCTGCTGGGCCGGGCGCACCGCGATCGACTTCGGGTCGACGTTCTCGAGCACCGCCCCGACGAGCTGACGCTGCCGCTGCGCGCGGCCGATGTCGCCGAGCGGGTCCGCCTTGCGCATCCGGGCGAACTGGAGCGCGACGGTGCCGTCGACCGTGTGGCAGCCGGCCTTCCACTTCAGGTGGGAGTCCCGGTCGTTCACGTCCGTGTCGTAGCACAGCCGCACGCCGCCCACGGCGTCGACGATGTCCTTGACGCCCGCCATGCCGATCTCGGCGTAGTGGTCGACCGTGAGCCCCGTCAGCCCCTCGACGGTCTCGACGAGCAGCGGGGCGCCGCCGTACGCGTACGCCGCGTTGATCTTCCCGTCGCCGTGACCGGGGATGTCCACGTAGGTGTCGCGCGGCAGCGAGACGAGGGCGGTCGGACCGCTCTCCGGCACGTGGAGCAGCAGGATCGTGTCGCTGCGCTCGCCGGCCGTGCCGTCGTCCTTGACCCCGCCGTCGGCGCGCGAGTCCGAGCCCGTGATCAGGTAGGTCGTTCCCGGGGTCCCCGCGGCGCCGGACAGCGCCTCGGTGCGGTTGAGCTTGCCGTTCGCCCAGACGACGAGCCCGATCGGCCACGCCAGCAGGAGCACGAGCACCAGGGCGACGACGACCAGCGTCCAGCGCAGCCGGTGGCGCTTGCGTGGAGCGTCGGTGCCGGCCTGCCCCGGTGCCGCCTTCCCGGACTGCCCCGACGGGCCGGGCCGGGCCGGACGTCCCGAGGGCGCCACGCCCGCGCCGCCGCCGGGGGAGGAGCCTGAGGCCGGCCGCGCGGTCGTCGGACGCCCGGAGGCCGACCGGGGCGCCGCGGGTCCTGCGCGGCGGGCGCCGGCGGACCCGGCGCCGCCGCCAGTCGCAGCGGCGCCGGCGGCGCGGCCGCCAGGAGCCGGCTGGCCGGGGCTGAACGAGGGCGGGGCGTCCGCACCGCTCGCCGCCGCCTGACCGGGACCCGCGGCGGAGCTGGCGGACGCACCCACCGGACGCGCCGGTCGGGCCGGCGGCGGGGTCCGGCCCGCGGTGCGCGGTGCGGCCGGCGGTGCCGCGGACGCGGCGCTCTGGCGACCGACGACCACGGCGTCCTGCGGGTCGGGACGCGCGCCCGCGCCGCCGGGGGCGAAGCTCGGCGGTGCGCCGTCGTCGCCGGGGCGGTCTCCGCGCATCGTCAGCAGCTGCCGGTGTTGTCGTCGAGGGTGAAGGCGTCGCGGCCCGCCTTCTTGGTGGCCCGCGGCTTGGGCGTCGTGTTCGCCTTGGGCGTGCTGCCGGCCTTCGGCGTCGAGGTCGCGCCCGACGTCGGCGCGCTGGTCGCGGCGGTGCCCGGGTCGTCCTTGGTGCCCGTGAGCATCGGCACGTCCCGCGCCACGTTGGCCCAGATGACGTCGGCCTCATCCGTCCACACGACCCGGTTCGGGTCGTCGGGCGCCGCGCCCCAGGGGATCGTCATGAACGTGATGTTGCCAGTCCCGATGCCCCGAGCGCTGTAGGCGAGGCCGGCGATGTCGGTCGTGCCCATCGACGTCGTCAGCGAGCGGGTCGCCGCCGAGAGCACGCCGAGCAGCTCGCTCCAGTCGGTGAGCACGTTCTTGGACAGGGTCTGGTCCGCGATCGCGGCGAGCAGACGCTGCTGGTTGCCGATGCGGCCGATGTCCGAGCCGTCGCTGACCTGGCTGTGCCGCGAGCGGGCGTAGGCCAGCGCGGTCTTGCCGTCGAGCAGCTTGTTGCCCGCGGTGATGTGCAGCTTGGCCCGCTGGTCGTCCATGTCCGCGGGGATGCAGAGCCACACGCCCTGCAGCGCGTCCACCATGTCCTCGAAGCCCGCGAAGTCGACCAGGGCGAAGTCGTCGATGACGATGCCCGTGTTCGCCTCCACGGTGCGCCACGTGCACGCGGCCGCCGACTCGAGGTCGAGCCCGGCGTCCCAGCCACGGGCGAAGGCCTCGTTGAACATCGCGTAGTCGCTCGCGGCGGTCTCGGCGCCGCTCGTGGTCCGGCACGTCGGGATCGCGACCATGGAGTCGCGCGGGATCGAGACCATCTCGACGCGCTTCCGGTCGGCGGAGACGTGCATGACGATCGCGGTGTCGGAGCGCATGCCGCCCGCGACGCGCCCGCCGATGTCGCCGTTCTCGCCCTCCCGCGAGTCCGAGCCGAGCAGCAGGATGTTCACGTCCTTGCCCGCGTTCGGGTCCTCGCCGGGCTCGACCGCCGCGCGCGTCGGCCGGTCACCGAGCAGTGCCGAGACGTCGACGCGGTGGATGTTGCTGTTCAGGCGCTGGTACGTCGCGTAGACCGCGGTGCCGCCGAAGGCCAGGAGCGCCACGGTGACCAGGGCGGTGCCGCGCAGGACCCGCCCGCTGCGGTGCTCACGGGCGTGGCGGACGGTCGTGGGGCGCTCTGCTGAGGCGTGTCGGGCTGGCACGGGCTCGATACTAGGCAGCGGCCGGGTGCCGCGGGCGGAGCATGCGGTGATGGTCCGTGGAGAAGATGTGCAGGTCGCAGGCGCGCCGCGCACGGCCGGACCGGCGCGTCCGGATGACGAACAGTTGCCCGGGTTCGCGACTCGCGGGGCGGACGACTGTCGCGAACCCTGTGAGTCGTGTCACGCTCTTCGCCATGCGAACGGCTCCCACGCCCGCCACGGGCTCCCTCGTCCCCGTCCGGTCCGCTCCCGATGCGCGGGCGGGACGGAGCCTGCGCCGCGTGCTCGCGGTGCTCCTCGCGGCCGCGCTCGCCCTCGTCGTCGTACCGCCCGCGCAGGCGGCGACGAGCTCGTTGACCCTCACCGCGGACCGGTCGCCGCGGATGGGCGAGTCCGTCTGGTTCTCGGGCAAGTGGTCCGTCGGCGGGACCGGGCGCTCGGGCAAGTCGATCACGCTGCAGTACCGCAAGAAGGGCGCGTCGTCGTGGAAGACCGCGGGCAGCACGGTCTCGCGGTCCAAGGGGGCGTGGGCCTACCGGTTCCGCCCGGACGCGAACTACCAGTACCGCGCGCTGTCGAAGGCGTGGGGGTCCACGCCGGGTGCGTCGAGCCCGTACATCAACCTGACCTTCTCCTGGAGCCCGCGGACGATCGACCGCCGCGTCGACGTGCTCGGCTGGCGTGCGGGCACCAGCAAGGGCACCAAGACGGTGTCCGTGCCCGGGACGACGAAGGTCCGCTACAACTCGCGGTCCACGATGCTGCTCGTCGAGGTGACCCAGTCCACGAAGGTGCGCACGTGGACGGTCGAGGGCGACATCCGCGACGCCTACGTGTCCCGCGGCTCGGCCCGCGGTGAGCTCGGCGTCCCGCTCGGCGACGCGCGGTGCCGGCTGCTGGACAGCGGGTGCCTGCAGCGGTTCAGCAAGGGCGTGGTCTACGACAACGCGTTCAAGAGCCCGGTGGTGCTGCTCGGCACCGACTACGACTGGCTCGAGGTCCTGGCGGTCGCGAAGTCGCAGGTCGGCTACGCCGCGCCGTCGAACAACATCTCGCGCTACAACGACTGGGTCGGCACCGACTACGCCTGGTGCAGCATCTTCCTGTCCTGGGTGGGCGCGGCGTCCGGCCACAGCTCGTCGATCGCGACCTACGGCCGGTTCACGGACTTCCACGCGTGGGCGACGAGCAGGTACCGGAAGCAGTCGACGCCCCGCGTGGGCGCGATCGCCTTCTTCGACACCCACACCACCGACGGTCGCTACGCCGCGACGCACTCGGGCCTCGTGTACGGCATGAGCGGGAGCTCGATCTACGTGATCGAGGGCAACACGACGAACCCGGCCACCGGCGGCGGCCGCGGCGTCTACTACAAGGTCCGGTCCAAGAGCCAGCCCATGTACTACGTCTACCCGAGCTACTGACGCCGTGGTCGGCGCACGAGCGGGGGACGAGCCGCTGAACGTCGTCATCCTGGCGGCCGGCCTGGGCTCGCGGCTCGGCACCGGCGCCCCCAAGGCGCTGACGCGGCTGCGGGACGGGCGCACCATCCTGCGGCAGCAGCTCGACATCCTCGCGTCGCGCGTCCTCACGGCGCGGGTGCACGTCGTCGTGGGGTTCCGGGCGCAGGACGTCGTGGCCGCGGAGCCGTCCGTGGTCGCGGTGCCGAACCCGCGGTTCGCGACGACCAACACCGCGCGCAGCCTCGCGATCGGGCTCGACGCGTGCCCGCCGGGCGACGTGCTGTGGCTCAACGGCGACGTCGTGTGCGACCCGGGAGTCGTGGACCGGCTCCTCGCCGAGCGGGGCACCGCGATCGCGGTGGACACCGCGGCCGTGGGGGAGGAGGAGGTCAAGTACGACCTCGACGCGGAGGGCTGGGTGCGGCGCCTCAGCAAGCAGGTCGCGCCCGCGCTGGGCGAGGCCGTCGGCGTCAACCTGGTCGCCGCGGGCGACCGCGACGTCCTGCGCCGCCGCCTCGAGCAGGTGGCGGACGGGGACTACTTCGAGCGGGCGGTCGAGCTCGCGATCGACCTGGACGCGCTGCGGGTGCGACCCGTCGACGTCAGCGACCTGTTCGCGGTCGAGGTCGACTTCCCGGAGGACCTGGCGCGCGCCGACGCGGCCCTGGCGGCGACGCTCGTCGAGCGCTGAGGGCGTCGCGGTCAGCCCGCCACGCGCTCGTCCCGCTCCACGACGAGCGCGTGGACGGCGTCGAGGAAGCGCCGCAGCGACGCGCCGGGCGTCATGTCGCCGTAGTACCGCTCGACGAGCGCGGACCGCGCCGCGACCTCGTCGGGCTCGGCCGCGGCCGTGAGGCGGTCGCGCACCCGGCCGGCGTCCCCGGCGTCGAGCAGCGGCAGCCGGCCGCCCAGCCCGGCCGGCTCCACGATCGCGTCGGGGGAGGCGGGCCGGGTCAGCACGAGCGGCTTGCGCGTGGCCAGCCAGTCGTAGGCGACGGCCGAGATGTCGGTCACGCAGGCGTCGCACGCGCTCAGGTGCCAGCCGAAGGCGGTCTCGTCGTCCCACAGGTGCCCCGCCTCGGGGTGCCGACGCGCCGCGGCATGCACCCGGGCGCGCAGCCGCCGCAGCGCCGCCGCGGTCGCCGGGTCCGACGTGCCGGACCGCGGGTGCGGGCGGACGACGAGGCGCACCCCGGGGTCCGCGAGGAGCGCGTCGACGACCGCGTCGCCGTGGCTGACGAGCGACCCGTAGGCCATCGAGGGCCGGTCGCCCTCCCAGGTCGGGGCGTAGAGCACGGTCGTGCGCCCGTCCCGGGGCAGCGCCGGTCCGGGTGGCGGAGCGTCCACCTGGGGGCGGCCGATCGGGACGGTGCGCGCCGCGACGTCGTACTCCGCGATGGCCGCGAGGCGCTCGCGCGCGGCGTCACCCGCGACGAACGCGCGGTCGTACGCCTTCATCTGGTTGGAGGCCATGTAGTCCTTGTCGCTCTCGCCGTGCGACACGAAGACGTGAGCGGGGTCGCGGTAGCGCAGGACCGAGAAGTTGCGGACGTTCTGGTTCACGTAGAGCACGACGCGCACGGGGTGCTCGGCGAGCAGCGTCTCGACCTGCCCGATGGAGCGCGCGAGCAGCACCGGCAGTCCCGAGGCGGCGGCCACCGTGCGGGCGGTGGTCGCCTGCCGTGCGAGCACGACGACGGGGAGCTCGGCGGCCAGCGCGCGCAGGGGGGCGTACCACTGCTCGAGCTGGTAGAGGTTCACCGGCGCGTCCGGGAAGTGCACCGCGACGCGGAAGGTCCCGGGCACGACGGGGGGCCGCTGCTCCTGCTCGCGGGTGAAGGCGCGGCGTGCGACGGCGCCACGCACGCGCCCCGCCCCGAGCACGACGAGCGCCCTGGCACCCCGGACGAACCCCACCGACCGCTCCTCGCACCGTCCTGTCCGCGCCGGCTCGTGCTGGCGCGCCGGGGGCACGCTAGCAAGGACGCGGCCCTCGGCGACTACCCTGCCGGGACGGGCCGGACGGGCCGGACGGCCGGACGGGCCGCGAGGAGGCAGTGACGGGAGGAGGCAGTGACGATGGGTGCGACGGCGCAGGTGCCGACGGTCGCCGCGCTGCGGCCGCTGGTCCAGCCGCCGTACGTGCGGGCGCGTCCCGCGGAGCACTGGACCGCCGACGTGTACCTCCGGGCCGTCTCGCCCTACCTGACCCGGCGCTTCCTGCTGTGGGGCGCCAGCGCGGACGCGGTGACGTGGCTCATGGTCGGCACGGGCGTGCTCAGCGGGCTCGCGCTGCTGCTGCCCGGGCTCACGGGTGCGCTGCTGGCCGTCGGGCTGGGGCAGCTGCAGATGCTGCTCGACTGCTGCGACGGGGAGGTCGCGCGGTACCGCGGCACCTCGAGCGCGCGCGGCGTGTTCCTCGACAAGCTCGGCCACTACGGTGCGGAGACCTCGCTCGCGCTCGCGCTGGGTGCGCGCGCCGCGCTCGAGGACGACCTGGCCTGGGGGATGACCGCCGGAGCGCTGCTGGCGCTGGGGATCGTCGCGAACCGTGCGGTGAACGACATGGTGCACGCGTCCCGCGCCGTGGGTGGCCTGCCGCCGTTGACCGCCGAGGTGGCGCACAAGCCGGACCGGCGCGGCTGGGGACGCGCGTGGTCCGCCGCCCGGGCGCTGCCCGTGCACCGGGTGCTGCACTCGGTCGAGCTCACGCTGCTCGCGCTCGTCGCGGCGCTCGTCTCGGCGGTCGCCGACGTCCCCGCGACCGCGTGGCTGGTCGTCGTCGCGGTGCCGGTCGTCGCGCTCGTGCTCGTCGGGCACGTCGCCGCCGTGCTGACGTCGACGCGGCTGCGATGACGACGGAGCAGCCGACGGACCCGACGGACCCGACGAGCCGGATCGCGCCCGGTGACCGGCCGGCGCCCCCGCGGGCCCCGCAGCCCCGCGTCGGCGTCGTCGTGCTGACGCAGGGCAAGCGCCCGGGGCGCCTCGACGCGGCCCTCGCCTCGCTGCGGGCGCAGCGCGGCGTGCGGCTCGACGTCGTGGTCGTCGGGAACGGCTGGCAGCCGCACGGCCTGCCGCCCGACGTGCGTGCCCTTGCCCTCGCCGACAACGTCGGGATCCCCGCCGGACGCAACGCGGGCGTGGACGCCGTCACGGGGGAGGTGCTGTTCTTCCTCGACGACGACGCGTCGCTGCCCACGGACGACGTCGTGGCGCAGCTCGTGGCGCTGCTGGCCGGCGACGTCGGGCTGGTGCAGCCGCGCGTCCTGGACCCCGACGGCCGCCCCGCGCCGCGACGCTGGGTGCCGCGGATCCGGAAGCAGGCGCCGGACCGGCCCGGTCCGGTCTTCTCGGTATGGGAGGGCGCGGTCGCGCTGCCGCGTGCGGTGTTCGAGGCGGCCGGGCGGTGGCCCGAGGCGTTCTTCTACGCGCACGAGGGCATCGAGCTCGCCTGGCGCGTGTGGGAGGCGGACCGGGTGGTCTGGTACGCCGGCGACGTCGTCGTGCACCACGGCGCCCACGCGCAGGAGAGCCGGCACCCGTACCACCACCGGCTCAACGCGCGGAACCGGGTCTGGCTCGCGCGTCGCAACCTGCCGGCCGTGCTGCGGCCGGTGTACGTCGCGTCGTGGACCGCGATCCAGGTCCTGCGCACCTGGCGCCGGCCGGTCGTCCTGCGCGCGTGGTTCGCGGGCTGGTGGGAGGGGTGGCGCACGGCACCGCCGCCGCAGCGCCCGTTGCGCTGGCGCACCGTCGCCCGGATGACACGCCATGGACGCCCCCCGGTGGTCTGAGGCAACGACACGTAGCATCGCCGCATGGCTCGTCGCAGCGCCGCCGCGCACCGCCCGGACCGGCTGGTCACCCGCCCGGAGGCCGCCCGCCCGCGGGCCGCCCGCCCGCAGGCCGTCCCCCCGCCAGCCGTCCCCCCGCAGGCCAGCCGCACGCGCGCTCGCGGTGCCGCGCGGACCGGGCTCGCGCTCGTCGCGCTCGTCGCCGTCCTGGCGGCCTGCAGCCCGTCGGCCGGCCAGGACGAGGCCTCGGCCCGGCAGGCGGACCCGGCGCCGTCCTCGGCCGTCACGCCCGCCGCGACCGCCGGGACCGCGGCCGAGCCGACGCCCAGCCCGACCCCCAGCCCGACGCCCGCGCCGCCGCCGGACGTGGCGGAGGTGCTCGCCGCGCTCGCGCCCGAGCTCGGACCGAGCGTCCCGTCGCCGACCTACGTGCCGGATCCCGCGCACGCGCGCGACTCGTACCCGGACCACTACGACGAGAAGTGCCACCAGGACATCGACGGCGACACGCCGTACCGCTGCTCCTACGGTGACAAGGAGGCGGGCACCGACGTCCTCCTGGTCGGCGACTCGCACGCGGCGCACTGGCTGTCGGGGCTGCGCGTCGCGGCCGAGGACGCGGGCTGGCACCTCGAGGTCTCGTCGAAGACCGCGTGCCCCGTGATCGACCAGCTGGTCTGGATCCGGGCCCGCGACGCGCAGTACGACGCGTGCCTCGACTGGGGCGAGGCGGTCGTCGACCGCATCCTCGCGGACCCGCCGGACCTCGTCGTGACGTCGTTGAGCGGGGAGTACGACGTGGTGGTCGACGGCGAGATGGTCCCGGCCGGCGCGGAGGCCGACGAGGTGCTGCGCGCGTCCATGGAGCGGACGTGGTCGCGGCTCGAGGACGCGGGCGTGCGCGTGGTGGTCGTGCAGGACACCCCGTGGCTCGCGCAGGAGCTGGGTGACTGCGTCGGCGCGCACCCGGACGACCCCGCGCAGTGCGACACGCCCACCGACGAGGCCCTCGCGGCGTCGGGGCAGGAGAACATCGCGACCGCGGCGGAGGCCACCGGGACGCCCGTGATCGACCTGACCCCGTGGCTGTGCTCCGACGAGGTGTGCCCGGCGGTCGTGGACGGGACGCTGGTGATGCGCGACGAGCACCACGTGACGGCCGAGTACTCGCGTGCGCTCGCGCCGGTGCTCGAGGCCGCGGTCGACGCCGTCCTGCAGCAGCCGGTGGGATAGCATCCGGCCGGTGATCTCGGACCCGCACGCCTCGCGACCCACCACGCGCGACGTCCCTGTCCCGCCCGCGAGCCTGCCGCCGGTGAGCGTCGTGATGCCGGTGCGCGACGAGGAGCCCTACCTGGCCGACTCCGTCGCCCGGATCCTGGCGGACGGCTACGCGGGCGACCTCGAGATCGTGCTCGCCGTGGGGCCGTCCCAGGACCGGACCGCCCAGATCGCCGACGAGCTCGCCGCCGCGGACCCGCGCGTCGTCGTCGTCGCGAACCCGACCGGCCGCACCCCGGCGGGGCTGAACGCGGCGATCGCCGCCTCGCAGCACGACGTCCTGGTGCGGGTCGACGGGCACGGGTTCCTCCCGCCGCGGTACATCGAGACCGCGGTCGAGGCGCTCGCACGCACCGGCGCCGCCAACGTCGGCGGCGTCATGGTGCCGGAGGGCGTCACGCCGTTCGAGCAGGCGGTCGCGCGCGCGATGAGCAGCCGCGTCGGGATCGGCGGGGCGCCGTTCCACGTCGGCGGCGAGGCCGGTCCGGCGGACAGCGTCTACCTCGGCGTCTTCCGCCGGGACGTGCTGGAGCGGCTCGGCGGGTTCGACGAGCACTTCACGCGCGCCCAGGACTGGGAGCTCAACCACCGGATCCGGTCCGCCGGCGAGACGGTGTGGTTCGAGCCGAGCATGCGCGTCGCGTACCGCCCGCGCTCGGGGCTGCGCGCGCTCGCGAAGCAGTTCCACGGCTCCGGCCGGTGGCGGCGCGAGGTCGTGCGCACGTACCCGGACACCGCGTCGGTGCGCTACCTCGCGGCCCCGGTCGCGGTGCTCGGGCTGGGCGTCGGGACCGCGGCGGGCGTCGTCGGCCTCGTCGGCGGGCCCGCGTGGCTGCGGCTCGGCCTGCTGGCGCCGGCCGGGTACGCCGCGATCCTCGGCGTCGCCACGGTGTCCGAGGGGCGCTCGCTCGACGCCCGTGCCCGGGCCTGGTTCCCGGCGGTCGTCGCGACCATGCACGTGTCCTGGGGGGCCGGCTTCCTGGCCGGCGTCCGGCGCGAGCGCGGCTGACGGCACCGGAGCGCGCGAGCCGACGGCACGGCACGGGCAGGCCGCTGCGGCGTCCTCAGGCCTTGCGGGACCGCGGTGGGCCCGCGGAGACCCACGCCTCGAGCGTCGCGACGAAGCGCTGCGCGTCGACGGTCCAGTCGAACTCCGACTGCGCGGTCTCGCGGCCGGCGGCGGCCATCCGCGTGCGCAGCTCCTCGTCCTCGACCAGCCGGCGCACCTCCCCGGCGACCGCGGACGCGTCGTCGAACGGGACCACCACACCCGCGTCGGCGCGCTCGACGAGCTCGCGCGACGCGGGGTTGGGCGTCGTGACGACCGCGACCCCGTGCGCCATGTACTCCATGACCTTGGTGGGGCGCGAGTGGGCGTAGTTGGGCTCGTCGCGCAGCAGCGAGAGCCCGACGAGCGCGCCGTCGATCAGGTGCAGCGCCTCGTCGTTCGGGACGAACCCGCGCCAGGTCAGCGTCCCCGCGCCGCGCGCGGCCTCGAGCGCCGGGCGCACGTCGTCGTCGGCCGGGCCGATGACCTCGAGCACCGTGCCGTCGGGCAGCAGCCGGGGCAGGTCCAGGAGCACGCGGGCGCCGCGGGCCGTGGTGACGCGGCCGAGGTAGACGACCCGGAGGTTGCCGGCCTCGTCGGGCACGGTCGTCCCGACGACCTGGGCCGGGACCACCACCGAGTTCGGCACGACCGGGTGGGGCCGGGTGAACCGGTCCGCGTACGCGTGCTCGGCGAGCGTGAGGCGCAGGTTCCGCTCCGCCCAGCGCTCGACGCGGCGTGCACCCGTGCGGGCGAGCCCGCGCAGCGGCCGGGGGACCCACGCGCGCATCCCGACCGCCGCGGCGGTGTCCTCGTGCACGTCCCACACGACGACCGTGCGGCGCAGCGGGGTCCGGCCCATGACCGCGAGCAGGAGGTCGGGGTCGTGGAGCAGGACCAGGTCGTGCTCGGGCGCGAGCCGGGCGAGCGTCCGCCGCGCGGCGAGCACGGCACCGAGCCGGTTGCGGCCGGCGGCGCGGGGCAGGTCGACGGGCCGGACGCCCTCGGGCGGTTGCCGGTCGTAGGCCGTGAACGGAGCCGCGTAGGTGACCTGGTGACCGGCGTCGAGCAGCGCGGCGATCTGCCGGAAACGGATGCGTGCGTCCTGCGGGTCGTGGACGACGGTGCTCACCAGGACGCGCACGCGCTACCTCTTCAGCGACTTGGCGTAGGCGGCGACGACCTCGTCGGACGGGCCGTCCATGACGAGCACGCCCTTCTCGATCCACACCGCGCGGTCGCACATCTGCGTGATCGCCTTGTTCGAGTGGCTGACCAGGAAGACCGTGCCGGCGTGCTCCTTGACCTCGCGGATCTTCGCGGAGCTGCGCGCGCGGAACTCCGCGTCGCCCGTGGCCAGGGCCTCGTCGATCATCAGGACGTCCGGGATGGCCGCGGTCGAGATCGCGAACCGCAGGCGCGCCGCCATGCCCGACGAGTACGCCTTCATCGGCATGTAGACGAAGTCGCCGATGCCCGCGAACTCGACGATCTCCTCGAACCGCGCGCGGACCTGGTCCGGCGTCAGACCGAGCGCGAGGCCGCCGAGCATGATGTTGCGCTCGCCGGAGAGCTGGCCCATGAGTGCGGCGTTGACGCCGAGCAGCGAGCTGGTGCCGCGGACGTAGACCGTGCCCTGCGAGGGCGGGATGAGGCCGGCGATGGCGCGCAGGAGCGTGCTCTTGCCCGCCCCGTTGCGGCCGACGATCCCGATCGACTCGCCGTGGTGCGCGACGAAGGAGACCCCGCGCACGGCGTGCACCTCGGTGGTGCCGACGTGCTGCCCGCCACGGTTGAGCAGGCGCCGCACGCGCCCCGGCGCGGGGCCGTCCGTCACGGCCTGGCGCTTGCCGGAGCCGATGATGCGGTAGCGGATGTGCAGGTCGTCGACGATCAGCGACGGCGGCCCGATGGTGGCGTCGTCGTGCGCGACGGGCTCCGGGCCGCCGGGCACGTCGGTGTCGTCCGCCTCGAAGTCGATCTCGTCGAACGCGCGAGGGTCAGTCCCGGCCATAGCGCTCCTCCGCCTGCCAGAAGAGCACGAAGCCGACCACCAGGAACACCACGGCCCAGCCCGCGCCCCACCACCACAGGCTGGCCTGCACGGGCGTCTCCTCCAGCAGGCAGGACCGGACCAGCTGCAGGTAGATCGCGACCGGCTGGTACTGCAGGATCAGCCCGGCGACGCCACCGCTGGTGTAGTGGTCGATCGAGTAGAACACGCCCGAGAAGTAGCGCAGGAGCCGCGTCCCGACGGGGATGAGGTTGCGCAGGTCACGGGCCGACGCCACGATCCGCGCGGCCAGCAGCGCGCAGCCGGTGTTGAACACCGTGATGACGATGATGGCGGGCACCAGCATCAGCCAGCTCCACGTCACGGGCTCGCCGCTGAGCAGCACGATCACGACCATCACGCCGAGGGCGGGCAGCAGGGCGATGAGCTCCGCGACCGCGACCGACAGGGGCAGCAGCGCGCGCGGGAAGTGCAGCGCGCGCACCACCGACAGGTTGCTGGTGATCGCGGTGGAGCCCGCCGTGATGGCGCTCGAGATGTGGCTGAAGATGAAGATGCCGATGGTGAGGAACGCGACGTAGTTGTCGGTGCCACCCCGGGTGTCGAGCAGCACGCCGAACACCAGAAAGTACGTGCCCGCCAGCAGCAGCGGGTTGAGGACCGACCACACCTGGCCCAGGTAGTTGTCGGTGTTGCGGGTGTAGGCGCGGCCCGACGCGAGCGTCCACAGGAAGTGCCGGCGCTGCCAGATGTCCCGCAGGTACTGGCCGAGCGGCGGACGGGCCCCGATGCGGTGCAGCCCGTGCCGCGCGGCGAGGGCCGGGGCGTCGAGCTCGCTGTCGGGGACCTCCGGCGCGGGCGGCTCCGTGGACGTGCGGCGCATCCTCACAGGCGGTGCGCTCGCGGGTCGGTCGTGGCGCCCTTGGTGTCGAGCAGGCGCCGCGAGGCCGCGACGATCGCGTCCACGTCGTAGCTCTTGTGGTTCTGCACCAGGATCACGAGGTCGGCCTCGGCGATCGCGGTGTCGAGGTCCGCCTCGCGCTCGAGCGTGCGGCTGCCCACGCGCCAGCTGCTCACGGCCGGGTCGTGGAACCGCACGTCGGCGCCCAGGAGGCCCAGCTGCTTGGCGAGGGGGACGGCGGGCGACTCGCGCTGGTCGGCGATGTCCGGCTTGTAGGTCACCCCGAGCAGCAGCACGCGCGAGCCGTTGATCGCCTGGCCGGCCTCGTTCAGCAGGTCCTGCGCGCGGCGTGCCACGTACGTCGGCATCGTGGAGTTGATCTCCTGGGCGAGCTCGACGAACCGGAACGGGTAGCCGAGGCGGCTGCGCACGCTGTAGCTCAGGTAGTTCGGGTCGATCGGGATGCAGTGCCCGCCGACGCCAGGACCGGGGTAGAACGCCTGGAAGCCGAACGGCTTGGTCTTCGCGAGCTCGATGACGTCCCACAGGTCGACGCCGAGCTCGTGGGAGAACCGCGCCATCTCGTTCACCAGCGCGATGTTGATGTGCCGGTAGGTGTTCTCGAGGAGCTTGGCCATCTCGGCCTCGCGGGTGCCCTTGGCGGGGACCACGCGGTCGACGAACCGGCCGTAGAACTCCGCGGCCCGGCGCGTGGACTCCTCGTCGATCCCCCCCACCACCTTGGGGGTGTTCTTCATCCCGTAGACCGGGTTCCCCGGGTCGATGCGCTCGGGGGAGAAGGCGAGGTGGAAGTCCGTGCCGGCAGCGAGCCCGCTCTCCGCGAGCATCGGCAGCAGGACCTCCTCGGTGGTGCCGGGGTACGTCGTCGACTCGAGCACGACGAGCGCGCCCGGCCGCATCGCGGGTGTCACGGTGCGCGTCGCGGCGAGCACCGCGCCCAGGTCGGGTCCGCCGTCCTCGGCGAGCGGCGTGGGCACGCAGATCACGTACGTGGACGCGCCGACGATCTGCTCGGTGTCGGTGGTCGCCCGGAACCCGGCGGCGAGCATCTGCGCGATGTCGTCGGCGGACAGGTCGTCCACGTGCGAGCGTCCGGCGTTCAGGCCGTCGACGACGGCGTCGCTCACGTCGAACCCGACGACCGAGAGTCCCGATCGTGCGGCTTCCTGGGCGAGCGGCAGGCCTACGTAACCGAGACCGATGATGACGACGTCGATGGACACGAACGTGACTCCCATGGGCGGAGGTGAACCGCGCGGCAGCATATCGCGCGCGGGCTCCGCATCTTCTGCGACGAGGGGCCCCCACCACAACCTGACGCGCCCCGTGGGACGGGGTGACTCGTCCCGTCCCGGGCGGGTCGTGTGCCGGTCGTGTGCGCGTCGTGTGCTCGTCGGGCCGACGCGTGCCGACCGGCCGGGCTACAGGCCGCGGTACAGCGCCGCGTACTGGTCGGCCGCCCCGCGCCACGTCCGCTCGGCCAGCACCCAGGCGCGGCCCGCCGCACCGGCCCGCCGCCGGGCGTCGGGGTCCGTGACGTACGTCTCCAGCGCGTCGGCGAGCGCGGTCTCGTCGTCGGGCGTCGCGAACCCGCCCCACGCCGGCGTGACGATCTCGCGCAGCGCGGGCAGGCCGCTCGCGACGACCGGCCGCCCGCTCGCGAGCGCCTCGAGCGGCTTGATAGGCGTCACGGCGCTGGTGACCGGCAGGTCGCGGCGGGGCACCGCGAAGACGTCGATCGCCGCGTGCCAGGCCGGGACCTCGGCGAACGGCACGCGTCCGGGCAGGTCCGCCGCGCCCGGCAGGAGCTCCTGCGCCAGCGCCCGCACGCCGGCGAGCGCCGGGCCGGAACCGACGACGAGCAGGCGCACCGGCAGCCCGCGCTCCCGCAGCAGGGCCACCGCGGCGACCAGCACGTCGACGCCCTCGTAGTCGTTGACCGTGGTGACGGTCCCCACGACGACCTCGTGGTCCCGCACGCCCAACCGGCCGCGCACCCGGCGGCCGTCGGCCACCGGGCCGACGAACCGGTCGTCGACCGCGTTCGGCACCACGTGGACGCGGTCGGCGGGCACGCCACGGGCGACCACGGCGTCGCGCATGCCCGCGGAGATCGTCACGACCGCGTCCGCCGCCAGCATGACCTCGGTCTCCCGCGCCCGGGCGCCCCGGTACAGGTCGGCCGCCGGGTCGCCCCCGCGGCTGCGCCAGGTCTCCTCGAGGAACCCGCGCACCTCGTAGACCACCGGGACCCCCAGGTCCGCGCCGACGCGCAGCGCGACGTCCGCGTTGAGGAACTTGCTGTGCGCGTGCAGGACGTCGGGGCGCAGCCGGCGGGCGAGCGCGGTCGTCGCGCGGACGTCCGCGGCCAGTCGCTCGTCGGCCCGGCGGGGGAGCGGGCGCGCGCCGAGCAGACGGTGGTAGGTCACCCCGTCGCGCTCGACGCGCTCGGGGGCGCCGAGGTGCCCGGCGGTGACGGGGAAGCCGAGACGCGTCGCGACGTGCACCGACCCGCCCTGCTCGCCCCGCCCGCCCTGCTCGCCCTGCTGGGCCTGCCCGGCCTGCCCGGCCTGCGCGGCCTGCGCGGTGGCGATGCCGTGGGTGCGCGTGGTGTACCCCGCCTGGACCTCGGGGAGCGCGTTGGTGACCAGGTGCAGGACCCGCGCGGCCGGCCGGGCGGTGCGCGGCGCACCGTGCTGCGGCGCCCGTGCGGACAGCCGGCCGGGGGTCAGGACCGCGAGCTCGGCGGCCAGGTCGGCGTGCAGCCGGCGCTCGGCCGGGCTGCGGGAGTCCTCGAGGGCGGCGACCGCCTCGGTGAGGTGCCCCTCCTCCGCGGCGACGAGCGCGGCGACCCGCGCACGTCCGCGGGCGTCGGCGGGGACCTCGGCCAGCGCGCGCCGGGCGACGTCCGCCCGGTGCAGCGCGACCGCGGCGACCGCGGCGGCGCCCGCGTGCCGGCCGCCGTCGCGCACCGCGAGCCGGTCGAGCGCGTCGGCGGCGGCGGACGTCCGGCCGTCGGCGCCCAGGCACAGGGCGCCCAGCACGCCCGGCGTGCGGCCGACCGCGCCCGCGAGCCGGCGGCGGACCGGCGCGGGGAGCGCACGCAGCGCCCGGGTCGCGGCCACCGTGCGGTGCCGACCGAGGTGCGCCCGCGCCACGCTGAGCGCGGGCAGGACGTCGCGGGCGAGCCGGCCCAGCCGCGCGAGCGGTGCGGGTCCGGACGTACCGGACGCCGTCGCGGGCTCCGCCCCGGCCGCGCGGGGCTCGTCGGGGACCGGGTCGCTGGCAGGTGGCACGGCTCCCGAGTCTGGCATGATGCAGATGCTCCGGGCGCTCGCGCCCGGCGTGCGCCCGACGAACCCGCTCGCGCCTGCACGTGCACCTGCGCCCCGCACCCGCGTCGCGCAGGCGCATCCCGCAGCCGCACCGCGGACGTCGTGCCGGCTCGCCCCGCGGCACCGGCTGCGCACGCGACCTGCGTGCGCGACCTGCGCGGTCGGGCCGGCGCGAAGCCGTTGCGCCCCCGTTCCCGTCGTCGAGGAGACCCCTGCGGATGTCCCACGCCGTGCTGCACGTCACCGGTGCCCGTCCCAACTTCCCCAAGGCCGCGCCCGTCGTCGCCGCGCTGCGTGCGCGCCAGGTCGAGCAGGTCCTGGTGCACACCGGTCAGCACTACGACGACAAGATGTCCGAGGTCTTCTTCCGGGACCTGCGCCTGCCGCGCCCCGACATCAACCTCGGCGTGGGCTCGGGCACGCAGGCGGGCCAGACCGCCGCGATCATGACCGCGCTCGAGACGGTCTTCCTCGAGCGCCGGCCCGCGATGGTCGTCGTCTACGGGGACGTGAACTCGACCGTGGCGGCGGCGCTCGTCGCGGCGAAGCTGCAGATCCCGATCGCGCACGTCGAGGCGGGTCTGCGCAGCTTCGACTGGACGATGCCGGAGGAGGTCAACCGGGTCGTCACCGACCGGCTCTCCGACGTCGTGCTCGCGACGAGCCCGGACGCGATCGCGCACCTGGCGCACGAGGGCGTCCCGGCCGAGCGCATCCACCTCGTCGGGAACCCGATGATCGACACGCTGCTCGCGGCGCGCGACCGGTTCACCCCCGACGTGGTGGCCGCGCTGGGGCTGCCCGACGAGCCCTACGCGGTCGCCACGCTGCACCGGCCCGGCAACGTGGACGACCCGGCGGACGTCGCGGCGCTCGTCGCGGCCGTGCACGCCGTCGCGGACCAGGTGCGGGTCGTGCTGCCGCTGCACCCGCGTGGCCGCGGCCGGCTCGAGGACGCCGGGCTGCTCGACCACGCGGGCGTGTCCGTGACGGACCCGCTCGGCTACCTCGACTTCATGGGTCTCGTCGACGGCGCGCAGCTCGTCGTGACCGACTCGGGCGGGGTGCAGGAGGAGACCACGGTCCTCGGCGTGCCGTGCCTCACGCTGCGACCCAACACCGAGCGCCCCGTCACCATCACGCACGGCACCAACCGCCTGGTCACGCGCGAGGCGCTGCCGCAGGCGGTCGCGGACGCGCTGGCCGCCGGCCGGCCGGCGGCGTGGCCGGTGCCGCCGCTGTGGGACGGGCACGCGGGCGAGCGCATCGCCGACGTCCTGGTCGCCGAGCTGCGGGCGCGCGGGTGACGCAGGCCCGCGGGCGCCGCGGCGCGCTCCTGCGGCCGGTGCGGCGCTGGCGCGACGACGCCGCGCGCCGCGTCGGCGAGCGGCGGGCGGGCCGTGACGTCGCGCTGCCCGCACGCGCTGACCGGGTCGGCCCGGCGCCGCGTCGCGAGGTCGTCGCGGTGCTCGCCTCGGACCGGCTCGCGGAGCTGCTGGCGGACGAGTGGACCCAGCGCCGTGCCGACGCCGGGACGCTCGACGTGCGTGCGGTCGACGTCGTCCTGGTCGAGTGGACCGGAGGAGCGGGGACCGCGCACGACCTGACGCCCGAGGCCGCCGCCGCCGCGCTCGCGGCCGCCGCCACGGCGGGCGTGCCGAGCGTGCTGTGGGACACGGTGCGGGACCCCGCGGCACCGCTGGGTCCGCAGGGCGCGGGCGCCGTCCGCGTCGACGACGAGGTGCGGTGCGCCGCGTACGTCGCGCGCGGTGACGACGCGCGCGTCCTCGGGGCGACGTTCTCCGCGCGCCGCCGAGGCCCCGGTGCCCGCCGCCGCCGCGGCGCGGCGCACCGGCACGAGGGCGCGGTCCGCCCGCAGGACGCGGTGCTGAGCGCCGCCGCGGCCGCGCTGCACGTGCCCCGGCCGCGTCCCGCCGACGCGCGCACCTGGGACACCACTGTCCTGACGGGCGACGTGGCGGACGGCCGGGTCACGCCGGGCCTCCTGCGCAGCGTCGCCGCGGGCAGCGTCGTCGTCACGACGAGCGAGCGGGTCGCCGAGCAGGTCCCGGGCGTCGTCGCGGTGCCCGACGAGGAGCAGGCGCGCTGGACCGTGACCGCGCTCGCGCGGCACGCGGAGCTGCGCGACCGCACCGCGCACCGCGCCCGGCGCGCGGCGCTCGCGGGCTGGAGCTCGACGGTGCGCGCGGGCCAGGTGCTCGAGGCGGCGGGGCGGGGCGCGACGCCGCCCGCGAGCGTGTCGGCCGTGGTGTCCACCATGCGCCCGGACCGGCTGCGCGACGTCCTGGACGCGGTCGCCCGGCAGACGCACCCCGAGGTCGAGCTGGTCCTGGTCACGCACGGCTTCGAGGTCCCGGCCCCGGAGCTCGCGGCGCTGAGCGCCGAGCGTGGCCTCGAGCACGTGCGTGCGGTGCCCGCGGACTCCGCGCTCACGCTCGGCGCGTGCATGAACCTCGGCGTCGACGCGGCCGACGGCACGTACGTCGCCAAGATGGACGACGACAACTTCTACGGCCGGCACTACCTCGCGGACCTGGTCGCCGCCTTCGGCGGGACGTCGGCGCAGGTCGTCGGCAAGTGGGCCCACCTGACCTACCTCGAGTCGACGGGCACGGTGCTCCTGCGGTTCCCCGCGGTCGAGCAGCGCTACTCCCGCCTGGTGCAGGGCGGCACGATCCTGGTGGAGCGCGAGGTCGCGCGCGACCTGCGGTTCGAGGACCTGCCCCGGCGCGTGGACACGACCTTCCTCGACAAGGTGCGCGCGCACGGGGGGCGGGTGTACGCGACGGACCGGTTCGGCTTCGTCTCGGTGCGGTCGGCCCGGACCGCGGGCCACACGTGGCGCGTGAGCGACGCCGAGCTGCTGGCCAAGCCGTCGCGCGTGCTGTTCTACGGAGAGCCCTGGGAGTACGCCGATGTGTGAGCGTGACAGCGTGCCGAGCGCGAGGCCGGAGGTGACGCATGGCCGGGTCTGACACCGTCCTCGCGCGCGCCGGCGCGCCGGCCGGACAGCGAGGGGCCGCGTTCCGGCCCGACATCGAGGGCCTGCGCGCGATCGCGGTCGGCCTCGTGCTGGTCTACCACGCCGGGGTCGACCAGATCCCCGGCGGGTTCGTCGGCGTCGACATCTTCTTCGTCCTGTCCGGGTTCCTGATCACGGGCCTGCTGGTGCGCGAGCTCGAGCGCACGGGGCGGGTCTCCCTGCCGCGGTTCTACGCGCGGCGGGCCAAGCGCCTGCTCCCGGCGACCGCGGTCGTCCTCGTCGTCACCGCGCTCCTGACGTGGTGGTTCATCCCCGTCACGCAGTGGCGCGCGTTCGGCGGCGACATCGTGTCCGCGGCCCTCTACGTGGTGAACTGGCGGCTCGCGGACCGCTCGGTGGACTACCTGGCGGAGGGCACCGGCGCCTCGCCCGTGCAGCACTTCTGGTCGCTCGCGGTCGAGGAGCAGTACTACATCGTCTGGCCGCTGCTGCTCCTGCTCGTCGGGCTCGTCGTGCGGCGGACGCGCGCGAAGGTGCGGCCGACCATGGCGGTCGCGCTCGCCCTCATCGTGCTGCCCTCGCTCGCGTGGTCCGTGCACCTGACCTCGACGCAGCCCGCGGTCGCCTTCTTCGTCACGACGACCCGGCTCTGGGAGCTCGGGATCGGCGCTGCGGTGGCCATCGGGGCGACCCAGTGGTCGCGGCTGCCGGCGCTCGCGTCCGCGGTGCTCGGCTGGGCGGGGCTCGGGGCCATCGTCGCGAGCGCCTTCGTGCTGTCCGCGACGACGCCGTGGCCCGGATCGGCCGCGCTGCTGCCGACGCTCGGGACGGCGGCCGTCGTCGTCGCGGGCTTCCGCGGCGGCGGTCCGGCCCGGCTGCTCGCGTGGCGGCCGATGGTCTGGGTGGGCGGCATGTCCTACTCGCTGTACCTCTGGCACTGGCCGCTCGTGGTGGCGGCGACGTTCGCCGCGGGCGGCGAGCTCGGCGCCAAGCGCGGGCTCCTGGTGACCGCGGCGGCCTTCGTCCCGGCGTGGCTGAGCCTGAAGCTCGTCGAGAACCCGGTGCGGTTCTCGACGTGGGTGGGCGCACGCGCCCGGCACGCGCTCGTCGTCGGCGTCGCGTGCACGGTGGTCGGCGTGCTCGCCGGCGTGGCCATCCTGCTGGCGGTGCCGAAGGCGCCGCCGGCGCCGCCGGACCTGCAGCCCGAGGACCCGACCTCGCGCGTGGGTGCCGAGGTGCTGGTGGCCGACGGCCCGCAGGCCGGGGCCCCGCAGGACACGTCCCGGTTCATCACGCCCGCGCCGGTCGACGCGGTGGACGACGTGCCGGAGGCCTACGACCAGGAGTGCCAGGTCGAGTCCGACGGCGCCGAGCCGAAGCCGTGCTCGTGGGGCGACCCCGACGGCACGCTCGACGTGGCCGTGGTGGGCGACTCCAAGGCGCTGCAGTGGACGTCGGCGTTCGACGAGGTGGGACGCACCGAGGGCTGGCGCGTCACGACCTGGACCAAGTCGGCGTGCGCGTTCGCGGACGTCGTGCAGACGCAGGACGGCGCGCCGTACGACACGTGCACGCAGTGGAACGACGCGGTCCTCGCGGAGCTCCGCGCGGCGCCGCCGGACGTGCTGGTCACGTCGCAGCGCTCGACGAGCGCGATGCCCCCCGAGGGCGGCGACTCGTCCTCCGACGCGATGGTCGAGGGGCTGGAGCGGCGCTGGCAGGAGGTCACCGACCTGGGCACGCGCGTCGTCGTGCTGCTCGACAACCCCGCGCCGCCGGACGACGTCTACGAGTGCGTGGCGGAGAACCTGGAGTCCCTCACCACGTGCGCGTTCGACCGGTCCGAGGGGATCGAGGACAGCGCCGCGCCGGAGCAGACGGCCGCGGCGCAGGCGATGGGCGACACCGTGGGCGTCGCCGACATGACCCGGTGGGTGTGCCCGACCGACGTCTGCGCCCCGGTGATCGGCGACGTGCTGGTCTACCGCCAGGGCTCGCACATCACCGACACGTACGTGCGCTCGACCGCGACGATGCTGCGGGACGAGCTGGTCGCGGCGATCGGCGCCGCCGGTACCGAGGAGAGCTGATCGTGGTCAACGAACGTCTGCGCGGGCTGGCCTCGCGCCTGCGGCCCGCACCCGCCCCGGGCTCGGTGAGCCCCGCCGCCGCGCCGTCCGCTCGGCCCGACCGGCCCACTGCCGCGGCGGCCGACGCCCCGGCCGACGTCCGCCCCGGCCCGGCCCTGCCCGGGCTGCGGACGTGGGTGGTCGCGAGCGACCGCACCGCGGCCGGCCTGGCCGCGCAGTGGGACCAGGCGCGCGCGACCGACGCCGCGCCCGCCGGAGAGCCGCCCGCGCTGCTCCTCGTCGAGGTCGTCGACGGCCGCCCCGCGGGGTGGACGGCCGACGGCGCCGCGCTCGGGGCCCTCGTGGAGCGCGCGCTCGCGGCGGGCGCGCCCCTGGTGGTGTGGTCGACCTCGGGCGGCCCCGGCGACGTCGCCTGGCTCGAGCGGGCGGCGGCCGTGCTCGTCGCCGACGAGCGCCAGTGCGGCGCGTGGGCGCCGCGCGAGGTCGCGGTGCTGCCCGTCGCCGGCTCGTGGGTGGCGCGCGACGGCGAGCCGCGCGGCGACCGCGCGCTCGTCGTGGGCGGTGCCGCGGGACGCAAGGACCTGGCACCGGTGACGGTCGACGCGGCGCAGGCCGCGACGCTGGACGTCGGCGGACTCGCCCGGTACGCCGCGCTCGTCGTCGACGGCCGGGTCCGCGGTGCGGCCGAGACCGTCCTGGACGCGGCACGGGCGGGCACCACGCCCTACGTCCTCGGCGCGGTCCCGGCCGGGCTGCCGGACGCCGTCGCCCGGCTCGTCGTGCTGGTCGAGGGCGACGTGCGCGACGCGCGCCACTCGGTGCGCGCGCGGGCCGCCCAGCCCGAGCTGCGGGACCGGGACGCGGTGCTGCTGCGCCGCGCGAGCGCACGCGAGGGGTTCGACGAGCGGGCCCAGCAGCTCGCCCACGCGGCCGGGCTCGAGGCGTCGCGGCGGGGCCGGAGCGTCTCCGCCGTGGTCCCGACGAACCGGCCCGACCAGCTCGACCACGTGCTCGACCAGCTGGCGACGCAGCGCGACGTCGACCTCGAGCTCGTGCTGGTGCTGCACGGCATCACCGGTCAGGGCGACCGCCTGTCCGGCCGCGCGCGCGAGCTCGGGCTGCGGCTCGAGGTCGTGGAGGCGCCCGTCGAGGCGACGCTGGGCCGGTGCATGAACCTCGGCGTCGACCGCGCGAGCGGGGACCTGGTCGCGAAGATGGACGACGACAACCACTACGGGCCGCACTACCTCACCGACCTCGCGGACGCGCTGCGGTCCAGCGGCGCGGGCCTCGCGGGCAAGTGGGCGCACTACGTCTGGCTGCGCTCGACGGGCGCCGTCGTGCTGCGCTACCCGGACCACGAGAACCGCTTCGGCACGCGGGTCCAGGGCGGCTCGATGCTGTTCGAGGGCGACGTCGTGCGGGAGCTGCGGTTCGGCGACCACCTGCCGCGCGCCGTGGACACCGACATCCTCGACCGCTCGGCGGCGGCCGGCGTCCCGATCTTCTCGGCGGACCGGTTCGGGTACGTCAGCGTCCGCGGCACGGACCGCATGGGGCACACCTGGACCGTCTCCGACGAGACGTTCCTCACCGCAGCGGGCAGGCTGGAGTTCTTCGGCGACCCGCGCACGCACGTGGACGTCTGAGCGGAGCCCTGCTCCCGCGCAGGCCCACCCGGGCACCGGCCCGTCGCACCACCCGCCTCACCACGCTCGTCGCACCACCACGCTCGTCGCACCACCACGCTCGTCGCACGACCACGCTCGTCGCACCACCAGTCGCCTCACCACCCGACGCAGGAGCAGGAACACCCGTGGCACTCACCCAGCAGGCCCAGCTGACCGTCCGACGCGTCCTGGCGCGCGTCCCCGCCGGGCTGGGGCCCACCCGCCTGCAGGACGCGGTCGACCGGGTGCACACGGGCCGGGTGCGCGCGCAGCTGCGCGCCGGGCGCGTCCCGGACGTCAGCGGGCTCGGCCCGCGGCTGGCGCTGGTGCGCCAGCTCGCCGCCGCGGACCGGCGCGACGAGGCCCTGGCGGCGCTCGACGTGCTGCTCGCCGAGCCGGCGCCCGCGCTCCGGTCGCAGCGCGAGCGCGTGGCCGAGGTCCTGGCCGAGCTCGGCGACCTCGAGCGCACCCGGGCCTACGCGGGCCGGCAGCGGCCGTCCCGCCGCGCCGAGCTGGACCGCACCGCCCTCATGCTCGCGGCGGTCGCGGAGTGGCCGCAGGACCCGGCCGAGCAGCAGGCGATGCTCGCCGGCCTGCGCGAGGGGAGCGACGCCCCGCTGGTGCTGACCCGCGTGCTCGTCGCGGTCGAGCGCCCCGACCTCCTCGGGATCGAGCTGGCCGCGCTCGCCGACCGCTCCGACCTGCAGTGGCCGAGCGCGCGGACGCTCGCGCACACCGCGTCGGTGCAGATGACGGAGGGCAACCTCGCCGCGGCCGAGGGCCTCGCGCGGCTCGCCGCCCGGGCGGGCGCGACGGGCGAGAAGATCGCGCGCGTGCGCGTCGAGGCCGCGGACCGGCTCGCGTACCTGGCCGAGCCGTGGCAGGCACCGGCGCGCGCCACGACGAGCGTCGAGAGCCGGCCGGACGCGCTGCTCGCGGTGCTGTCGCAGTCGCTGCCGATCCGCTCCGGGGGCTACGCGACCCGCTCGCACGGCATCCTCACGGGCCTCGCCGCCCAGGGCTGGCACGTCGAGGCCCTCACCCGCCTGGGCTTCCCCTACGACCGCTGGTCCGCGTCGGACGACCGCAGCGTCCCCACCGTCGACGTCGTCGACGGCATCCCGTACCACCGCGCGCTCGACGCCCGTCGGCGCTACCCGCAGCACCCGCTCGCGGTGTACACGGAGCAGCAGGCCGGTCACGTCACGCAGGCGATCGAGCGGCATCGGCCCGCGCTCGTGCAGGCGTCGTCGTTCTACTCCGCGGGAGCGGGCGCGGCCGTCGCGGCGCGGCGGGCGGGCCTGCCGTTCGTCTACGAGATGCGTGGCCTCGGCGACCTCATGGTCACCGCGAACCGCCCGCAGGTGAAGGGGACCCAGGGCTGGCGGTTCCTTGCCGAGATGGAGACCCAGGTGTGCCTCGCGGCGGACGGCGTGCTCACGCTGACCGGCGCCCTGCGCGACGAGATGATCCGGCGCGGCGTGCCGGCCGAGCGGATCGGTGTGCTGCCCAACGGCGTGCACGCCGACCAGTTCGCCCCGCTCGAGCGCGACGAGGAGCTGGCGTCCGAGCTCGGGGTGCAGGGCAAGGTCGTGCTCGGCTACGCGGGCTCGCTCGTCGAGTACGAGGGGCTCGACCTGCTGCTGGGCGCGCTGACCCGGATGCGGCACCGGGCGGACGTCGCGCTCGTCGTCGTCGGCGACGGCCCCGCGGAGAATGCGCTGCGGGCGCTCTCCTCGAGCCTCGGGCTCGACGACCAGGTCCGGTTCGTCGGACGCGTCGCGCACACCCAGGTGCCGCGCTACCTGTCCCTGACGGACATCGCGCCGTTCCCGCGGCTGCCGCTCGACGTCTGCCGCCTGATCTCGCCGATGAAGCCGTTCGAGTCGATGGCGATGGGGCGCGCGGTCGTGTCCTCGGACGTCGAGGCGCTGGCGGAGATCGTCGACGACGGCCGCACCGGCCGCACGTTCGCCGCGGGCGACGCGGGCGCGCTGGCCGACGTGCTGGACGAGCTCGTCGACGACGCCGCGCAGCGGGACCGGCTGGGTGCGGCGGCGCGCGAGTGGGTGCGTCAGGACCGCGACTGGTCGGTGCTCGCCGCCGGGGCGGACCGCTTCTACCGTTCGGTGCTGTCCGGCGGACCCGTCGCGGGCTGACCCGCCGCCCGGTGAACGTCACAGCCGTGGGGGACCTCCGGAGGGCCGGAGCCACCACGGTGTCCACTATCGTCGGTGCGCCCGCGTGCACGTCCCAGGAGGAAACCACCATGGCCACGTCCCGGCCGCGCTCGTCCAGCCGCCGCGTCGTCCGTGCGGTCACCGCCCGGCTGCCCTTCGAGGTGCGCCGCCGGCGTCCGGAGCCCGTCGCGCCGCCGGCGCCGCCCGAGCCGGTGGTCGACCGGAACGCCGAGCGGCTCGAGGCGACGCGCGCCGAGCTGCGCCAGCTCGTGCACGCCTACCGCGGCCTCGTCGCGGCGACGGCCGGGGCACGGTCGGCGGACCTCGGGCCGGTGCCCCTCGCGGCGCCGGACCTCGCGACCCGGACGCTCAACCGCCGCGCCGTGCAGGCGCTGCACCGCGACGCGGAGCTGGTGCGGTCGATCGAGCGCGGCGCGACCTTCGAGGACGCCGCCGTGGCGCACGTGCGAGCCCTGCTGCGCCGGCCCGAGGCCGAGCACGCGCAGGTGCGCGCGTTCGCGCACGCCCTGCAACAGCGGGAGTCCACGGCGGCCGTCGGCCGGCTGTGCGAAGCCGTCGTCGCCACCGCGAAGCACCTCGAGGAGCTCGCCGCGGCGCGGTTCGCCGAGGTCCCCGAGGACCTGTGGCGCACCCACGCCCTGGTCGAGTACGTCACTGTCGCGGGACGGACGCGGGACGAGGCGATGATCGACCGTGCCGTTGTCGCGGCTCGGCACGACGACGCGCCGGCCGCCGGCGTGCTGCACGTCGCCGAGATCTGCCTGGCGACCGGTCGCACCGAGGTCGCGCGCGAGCTCCTCGCGGCGGCGCAGGCCGCGGCGGACGGCGACGAGGAGATCGCCCGGCGCGTGCGCTGGCTGCAGCCGTGGCTCGAGCCGGTGGTCGAGCCCGAGCCGTCGCCCGAGGGCGTCGTGGCGCTCGGCGTCATCGACTACAAGCAGCCGGACCTCAAGAACACGTCGAGCAACCTCGGCGACTACGTCCAGACCGCGGCGGCCTTCGGGCACTGGCTGCGGCACCGCGACCTGACGATCACGGGCGACGAGCCCGAGCTCGTCGACGCGGTGACCCAGATGCACGGCCGGGTCCGCGAGGACCTGCGCCTCGACACCGCCGAGCGCACCGTCCGCCTGGTGCGCATCGACCGCGACGCCTCGCACCACAACCCGGTGCCGGCCGCGACGTGGACGATCGCGTTCGGCTGGTACATGCACGGCCAGTTCGGCACGGGCTACGACTTCCCGTTCCACGAGAACGTCCGGCCGATCTTCGTGTCCTTCCACTGCAACCGGCGCGACATGCTCACGCCGGAGGCCGTCGAGTACCTCAAGGCGAACGCGCCCGTGGGGTGCCGGGACTGGAACACGGTCTACCTGCTCCTGAGCCTGGGTGTCCCGGCCTTCTTCTCGGGGTGCCTGACGACGACCATCGACGCGTACTACGAGCCGCTCGCGCCCCGCGCCGCGGACGCGCCCGAGCGCCCGCCCGTCTGGGTCGACGTCGAGGCGCCCGCGGGCGGCGAGTACATCACGCAGGCGAGCGACGACGTCCGGTGGACGGCCGCCGGTCCGAACCTGCTCGACGCGCTCGCGCTGCTCGAGCGGTACCGGTCGGAGTTCGGCACGGTCGTGACGTCGCGGCTGCACTGCTTCCTGCCCGCGTGGGCCATCGGGGCGGACGTCGACTTCCAGCCGCACAACCGCGCCGACGTCCGGTTCGCGGGGCTGCTCGACGCCGACGAGGACGGGCGCCGCGCGATCCAGCAGCGGATCCGCCGCCTGCTCGAGGCCGTCACGACCCGCATCCTCGCGGGTGAGGACGAGGCCACGGTCCGTGCGGCCTGGGCGGAGCTGTGCGAGCCCGAGGTCGCCGAGGCGCGCCGCCGCCTGGCCGAGCCGGGGGAGGCGCCCGCGCTGTCCTTCGACCTCGCCGCGGCCTGCGCGACCGTCCGTGCCGAGGCGCACGACGTGCCGGCGCGGGAGCCGCGGGCCGGCGACGAGCTCGACATCGCGCTGGCGCTGGACGGGAACCTCAAGGAGGAGCTCGCGGTCGTGGTGACCGGGCTCGTCGAGAACACCGACGCCGCGCTGCACCTCTGGGTGCTGTGCCGGGACCACGACCAGGAGGACTTCGACCGCGTGGCGGCGCAGTTCCCCGAGGTGCACGTCACCTGGCTGCCGTGCGACCACGTGGACTACGGGCCGGTGCTCGGCATGCTGCGGCACATCACCGTCGCCACGATGGACCGCCTGCTGCTGCCGGACCTGCTGCCGGAGCTGACCCGGATCACGTACGTCGACATCGACACGCTGCCGTGCGGCGACGTGCGCGAGCTCGCCGGGTGGGACCTCGGCGGGGCGCCCCTGGCGGCCCGCAGCGCGGAGGCCCGCAGCGCGGCGTCCGGGTTCGGCAACCTGCACGGCACCGCGCGGCGGCTGCGGACGTCCCCCACGGCGGCGAACGAGCTCCTGCGGCTGGCGTACCAGCGGCACGCGTTCGACTTCGTGGCCTTCAACGCGGGCATCCTGGTGCTGGACCTCGAGCGCATGCGTGCCGACCGGTTCGGCGAGGAGATGCTGCCGTGGGTCGAGCGGTTCGGCATGAACGACCAGGAGCTGCTGAACGTGTACGCCGGGGCCGACCGGGCGGTGCTGCCGGAGGCGTGGAACGCGCTGCCGACGCAGGAGGTCGTCACGGACCCGCGCCTCATCCACTGGGCGGGGTGGCTCAAGCCCTGGCGCACCGAGTACGTGGCGCTGCAGGAGCGCTGGCTCGCGGCGCGCGACCGCGCGCGTGCCCGCCTGGCGAGCTAGCGAGCGGGTGAAGACGACGACGGGCGCTCGGGGCGACGAGTCACATCTGTCACACTGACGCCCATGCGTCACAGGATCGGTGCCCTGATCGCGTTCGTCGGGCTCGCGGCGGTGCTCCTCGTGGCACCACCCGCGGCTGCGGCGACGCCCACCTCGGCGCTGGTCGCGTCCGCGGTCGCGGCGACGACGTCCGGGAGTGCGGTGCCGGTCGCCGTGAGCTGGGTGCACCAGGGCGCTCCCGTGACCGGGCGCGTGAACCTGCAGCGCCGGTCCGGCTCGACGTGGGTGCACGTGCGGCAGGTCGCCGTGACCGACGGCGTCGCGCGCACGTCCGTGGCGCCGACGTCGACCACGTCCTACCGCCTGCGCGCGAGCTCCGCGACGGAGCCGCCCGGCACCCCGACGACCGGCACGGCGGGGACCAGCGCGACCGTCACGGTGCAGGTGGTCGGGCAGCCGCTCCGGGCCGGCGCGCCGCACCTGAGCCAGTCCACCGTGCAGCTCGACGACGGCACCGCACGGCTCGCGGCGACGTGGACGTACGCGGGCCGGGCCGTCACGGGCACGGCGAACCTGCAGCGCAACGACGGCGCCGGCTGGGTCCACGTCAAGCGCGTCACGATCACGAAGGGCGCGGCGTCGATCACGACGAGCGTGCCCGGCGCGGCGCTGCTGCGGCTGCGCGCCGTGTCCGCGGACGTGCCCGGTCTCGTCGTGACCAGCCCCTACGGGCTCAGCGAGGAGCTGAGGTTCGTACCCGGGGCCGTGCGGATCCCGTCGTCGTTCAGTGTCGTCGGCGCCGGCTACGGGCACGGGGTCGGGATGTCGCAGTACGGCGCGTACGGCATGGCGCTCGACGGCGCGGGGCCGACCACGATCCTGCAGCACTACTACTCGGGTTCCCAGCTGGCGAGCACGCCCACGGACCAGCTCGTGCGGGTCCAGGTGCGGACGGGGACGACGAGCACGTCGTTCACCTCGTCGTCCGGCAAGTCCCGCGTGCGCCTGAACGGGGCGATCGCGACCGAGGCCCAGGCGGGCACCCCGATCACCGTCGCGGCCTCGTCGGGCCGGCTCAAGGTGACCGTGGGCTCCCGGACGTGGACCACGGCGTCGGCGAACGGCGGCGTGCACGTCGAGTGGCAGAGCACGCGGTACTGGGCGGGCTCCGGCGACGTCACGGTCAAGGTGGCCGGCGCGGACGCGAACGCGTACCGCTGGGGGCGCATGGAGATCAAGAACCTCGGCGGGTACGTCAACGCGGTCGACGTCGTCCAGCTCGGCGACGAGTACCTGTACGGGCTCGCGGAGGTGCCCTCGTCGTGGCCCATGAACGCGCTGCGCGCGCAGGTGGTGGCGGCGCGGTCCTACGCGTGGGCCGACCTCGGCTCGGTGAGCAGCTCGTGCGACTGCCACCTGTACGACGACACGCGCTCGCAGGTGTTCCGCGGCTGGGACAAGGTCGCCGAGCCGTACTACGGCGCCCGGTGGAAGGCCGCGGTCGACGCGACCATCGGGGCGGCCGGCGCGCGCGTCCTGACCGCCAACGGCAGCCGGGTCAAGGCGTACTTCTTCTCGTCGTCCGGCGGCCGTACCGAGAACAGCGAGGACGTCTGGAGCGCCGCGCTGTCGTACACGCGCAGCGTCGACGACCACTGGAGCTCCGACCCGGCGGTCAACCCGAACTGGCGCTGGTCGGCGAGCGTCAGCCAGTCCACCATGCGCTCGGTGTTCGGCCTGCCGGACGTCGCGCAGGTGAGCGTCACCTCCCGCACCGCGGGCGGCTCCGCCGACGTGGTCCGCGCGACCTCGTCGAGCGGCGCCACCCGCAGCCTCGGCGGTCAGACCTTCCGCAGCGTGCTCGGGCTCAAGGGCGCCTGGATCTCCTCGATCACCGGCTGACCGTGCCCGTTCGCGCTCCGGCCGCGCGCCGTCACGCGAACGGCGCCGACGCCCGCGGGTAGACGGTCACCGAGTAGGTGTTCGAGGTGCCCCGCGGGTGCGCCAGCGGCACGTCCCGCGGCCAGGTCGCGCTCGACGCGCGGAGCCGGTAGCCGTGGGACCCGCCTGGCGTGAGCGTCGTCGTCGCGCGACCGTCGACGACCGCGAGCTGGCGCACGTGCACCCACGACGAGCCCGAGCGGCGCTGCAGGTTGACGCGTCCGTCGACGAGCCCGCCCGGGGCACGCCAGACGATCGCGAGCTCGACGCGGTCGCCGACGCGTGCCACGGCGGCGCCGTCGAGCCGGAGCGACGGCGTGCCGGTCGTCGCGCGGACGCTCGTGCTCAGCGTGTTGCTGGTGCCGGGCGACCCGTCGAGCGCGACGTTGACCGGCCGTGTGCTCGAGGAGGCCCGCAACCGGTACGCCGTGCTGCGGGTCGGCGTGACGTCCGCCGTCGCGAGGCCACCGGTGACCGTGAGCTGACGGACGTGCACCCACGACGAGCCCGACCGGCGCTGGAGGTTGACCTTCCCGTCGACCGGGATGCCGCCGCGCACCCACTGCGCGGTCAGCGTCGTCGGCCGGCCGGCCACGGCGGTCGACGGGCCGTCCAGCGTGAGCCGGGCCGGGACCGCGGCGAGCCGGCGCGCCGCACCCGACCGGATGGTGCCCAGGCGGTCGTACAGCATCTGCCCCGGGCACGCCGTGGCCTTCGTGTCGCGGTGACCGGCGATGGTCCGTTGGTCGCGCGAGCCGGGGTACGTGTAGTGCGACGTGCCCTGGGCGTCCCAGACGCCCGAGAGGCCGAGCTTCCACGCGAAGAGCGCCGAGTACGCGTCGAGGACCTTCGAGGACGGGACCACGCTCGTGAAGTCGCCGATCGCGGACATGGCGAACGACGACGAGTTGTAGCTCTTGGTGTGCGCCCCGACGACCGGCCGGCCGACCCCGCCGTACGCGCCCTCCCAGATGCGACCGAACCGGTCGACCAGGAAGTTGTACCCGATGTCGTCCCAGCCACGGCTGACCACGTGGTAGCGGTAGATGGACCGGATGATCGCGGGGACCTCGGCGGCCGAGTAGCTGTTCGACCCGGCGGTGTGGTGCACGAACCCGCCCTTGATCTCGCCGTACCAGACGTCCTCGCCGTAGTTGCCCCGCATCGACTCCTGCGCGCCCCACGCGGCGCGGGACAGGATCGCGGGCCGCTGCGGGACCAGCCGCTGCGGCTGGCTCGCGGCCGTCGTCGCGCCGCTCGTCGTCGCCGCACCCACCGTGGGGCCGGCCGCCTGCGCGTCGGTGACGTACGCGGAGGTCGGCTCGGTGCCGCCGGCGGCGGCGTCCGGGGCCGCTATGCCGGGGTCGACGGTCTCGAGGCGCAGGCCCCGGGGGAGCGGGCCGTCGCCGTGCACCCGGACCTGGACCGCGTCCGCGGCGGCGGTGACGTACGGCTCGGTGCCGGCGCGCCCCGGCCGCTCGTCGGACGGCTGGCCGGATCGGGCCCGCTTCTCGGCGGACCTCGCGCCCGCGACCGCGTCCGGGGCGTGGTCGTCCTCGGCCGCGAGCGTCGCCCACGGCGACCAGCCCGAGGCGGTCCGCACCCGGATGCGGACGTCGAGGTCGGCCGCCGCGCCCGCGTCCCACGTCACGGCCGCGAGGTAGAAGCGCGAGCCCGACGCCGTACGCGTCGCGACGCGCGGGTCGCCCGCGGACGCCGCCAGCGCGAGCGTGCGGGTGCTCCCGGGGCGGCTGTCGGCCGTGGCGGCGGGCACGACCGCAGGTGCCACGGCGCGGGCGTCGGTCGCGACGGTGGCCCCCGCGGGCGCGGGGAGCACCGCCACGGCGAGCGCCAGCGGGAGCGCGGCGGCCGCCACGCGGCGCAGGGAGGTCGCGCGTCGGCGCGCGGGAGCGGTCGTCAGGTGGGTGGAGCGCATGTGTGCCGCCTTCGTTGCCCAGGGCAGGTCGCGCCCAGTCTCACCGCGCGCGGCCCGCTCGTCGACGACATGGCACGGCGTGTACCGGACCCGCGGCGTCGGGTCGCGTGCCGGCGCTCAGGTGACGGGACCGGGCAGCCGACCGGGAAGCCCGGTGCTCGCGGTGATCCGCTCGGAGGCCACGAGGCGGTCGAGCGCGGCCCCGTCACGGCCGAGCTCGTCGGCGCGCCCGGCGCTGAGCAGGACCAGCGAGCCGTCGGCGGCGAGCGTGCCGAGGACACGGCGCAGCCACACCGCGGCACCGTCCGGTGCGAGGAGGAGGCGGTCGGACGGCAGCCCGGCCCACCACGACCCGAGCGCGCCGTGCTGCACGTGCGGCACGTGCGGCACGTGCTGCGCGCCGGACCCGGGGTCCGCGTCGAGGTCGGCGCCGACGAGTGGGCCGACGAGCGCCGCGCTCGCGGGGTCGGCGGGTGCCACCCAGCCGAGCGCGTCCCCGTAGGTCATGACGGACGCGGCCGCGTCGAGCGCGTGCGCCGGCAGCGGCCCGGCGGCGCGCCGCGCGAGCGCGGGGAGGGTGACGACGACGAGCTGGGCCCCCGCCGGCACGGTGGCGTCGTCGGGCGCGGCGGTCACGACGACGTCGGCGTCGGTGGACGGGCCGAGCGCGAGCGTCGCGCCCGCGCGCAGGGCGGCGAGCGTCCACGGCACGGTCCGCCAGTGCGCCGGCAGGTCGAGGGCCACGACGGTGCCCGGCCCCGCGTCCAGCTCCTCGACGAGCAGGTTCGTGGTCTTGTTCACCCAGTTCTCGAGCACCGCCCCGGACAGCTCGACGCGCTCGCCCTCGTCCCCGTACCACGTGACGCGCGGGCGACCCGGCTCGCGCAGCAGCGCCCGCAGGAGGGCCGCCACGTCGGCGGGCGCCGGGCGGACGGGGGTCTGGGCGTGCGTCCTGTCGTCGCGCCGCCCGGAGGCGGGGTCGGGGGTCGGGGTGGTGTCGGGTGCCATGCCACGACCCTAGGGTGGCGACGACGGACCGCGACGGGCTGCGGCGGGCCAGAGCCCGCGCGACGGCCTCGCGGCGCCCCGTCGAGGCGCCGCGCCGTCCTCACCGCGACCTGTTCGGTGAAGTTCACCCGACAAATCGGGACAACTACCACGCCTCCGCTTGACGGTCCGGAACGACACGCGTGTAATTCATGGTGTCCGAATCCTTTCCGAGCGTCACCAGCCGCGCGGGACCGAGACGGGACCGACGCGGGAACCCCGCCGGGGACACCGCACCCGAGCCGAGCCCCGCCCGCCCGTCTCGACCGAGCATCACCTGCACCGACCGGAGGCACCATGTGGCACCTGCTCGACGATGACGGGACCACCTCCGAGCGCTCTGCGTTCCCTGGTGCGGCCGGGCCCACGCCCCTGCCGCTGACCCGTGACTTCCCCTCCGACGCGCACACGCCCGTCGCCGCGCCGAGCTCCAACGTGCTGTCGCTGTTCGGGTCGCCCGACGACGACGGCCCGATGGGCTGGCAGGAGCGCGCGCTGTGCGCCCAGACCGACCCCGAGGCGTTCTTCCCCGAGAAGGGCGGCTCGACGCGCGAGGCCAAGAAGGTCTGCTCCGGCTGCGACGTGCGCGGCGAGTGCCTGGAGTACGCGCTCGCCAACGACGAGCGGTTCGGCATCTGGGGCGGCCTGTCCGAGCGGGAGCGCCGCAAGCTGAAGCGCCGGGTCGTCTGACCCGGTGCTGCTCGGAGCGCCTGCCGGCGTGCGGCCGCGCGCCGGCAGGCGAGTGTCGCTCCCGACGGGCTGCGCCGACCCGTGCATCATGGCCCGAGCATGACTGAGACCCGCCTGCCCGTGGACCCGTCACCGACGACGTCGGTGACCGCGGTCGTCGTCACCCAGGGCAGCACGCCCTACCTCGGGACGTCGCTCGCGGCGCTCGCGGGCCAGGTCCGTCGCCCGCCGCGCGTGCTCGTCGTCGACGTGAGCGCCGGGGACGAGGACGGCCCGGGCGCGCACGACGCGCTGCGGCTCGAGGTCGAGCGCGCCTTCGCGGCGGTGCCGGGCCCGCAGCCGCGGGTCGACGTGGTGCGCGCGCCGGGCGCCCGGACCTTCGGCGCGGCCGTCCGCGACGCGCTGGGCGCGGACCAGGGTCCGACGACGGGCTGGCTGTGGCTGCTGCACGACGACACCGCCCCCGCGCCCTCGGCGCTCGCGGAGCTGGTGCGCGCGGTCGGCCGGGCGCCCTCGGTCGTGGTCGCCGGCGTGAAGCAGCGCACCTGGACGGATCCCGAGCGCCTGCTCGAGGTCGGCCTGCGCACCTCACGCTCCGGGCGGCGGATGACCGACGTCGAGCCGGGGGAGCTGGACCAGGGCCAGCACGACGCCCGGGACGACGTGCTCGGCGTCGGCCTCGCCGGCGCGCTGGTGCGCCGCGACGTCTGGGACGAGCTCGGCGGGCCCGATCCCGCGCTCGGACCGTTCGGCGACGGCCTCGACCTGTCCCGCCGGGCGCGGCTGGCCGGCCACCGCGTCGTGGTCGTGCCCGCGGCCGTCGTGCGGCACGCGCAGGCGGGCTACCTGGGCCTGCGGGGCGTCGCGCTGCCGCCGGTGGACGCCGACGGCGACGGCGAGGACGACCACGGCGACCCCGCGCGCTCGTTCCGCGCCCGGCGCCGTGCGGTGACGCACCAGCGCCTCGCGACCGCGGCGCTGCCCCTGCTGCCGGTCGTCGTGCTGCTGGTCCTCGCGAGCTCCGTGGTGCGCGCGCTCGTGCAGGTCTCGGCCAAGCAGCCCGGGCTCGCCGTTGACGAGCTGCGCGGTCCGCTGCGCGCGCTGCTCAGCGTGGGCGCCGTGACCGCCGCGCGGCGCCGGGCGGCACGCACGCGGCGGCTGCCCCGGCGTGCGCTGTGGCCGCTCCAGGCCGGCTGGCGAGACGTGTGGCGCCAGGCGCGCGACCGGCGCCTCGCGCGCGCCGAGGCCCGCCGCGTCGTGCGCGCGCCGTCCGAGCTCGAGCTCAGCGAGCTCGCCGCCCTCGCCACCCGCCGCCGCGCCGGCCTCGCCGCGCTCGTCGTCGCCCTGCTCGCGCTCGTCGTGCTCGCCGCGGGCTCGCTGGTGTCCGCGGTCGCGGGCGGCGCGCGGCTGGTGGGCGGGGCGCTCCTGCCGCTCGCCGGCGACCTGGGCGACCTCTGGGACGCGGCGATGTCCTGGTGGGTGTCCGGCGGGCTCGGGGCGCCGGGCCCCTCCGACGCGCTGCTGCAGGTCATGACCGTCCCCTCGGTGCTCCTCGGCGGGCCCGACCGCGCGGCCGGGCTCGTCGTGCTCGGGTCGGTGCTCCTCGCCGGGGTGTCCGCCTGGTTCGCGGCCGGTGCCGCGACGCGGTCGGTGGTCCTGCGCGCGTGGGCCGGCGTGGTCTGGGCGTTCGCTCCCGCGCTGCTCCTCGGCGTCGGCCAGGGTCGCCTCGGTCCGGTGCTCGCGCACGTGCTGCTGCCGTGGGTCGCGCTCGGGATGGCGCGGGCCGTCGGCGTGCACCGCGTCGACCGCGTCGTGTCCGGCGTGCTCACCGCGCAGCGCTCGCCCGAGCAGGAGCAGCTGCGGTCCGTCGTCGAGCCCGCGAGCGACGGACCCGTCGCCTCGACCACCGAGCACGTGCCCGACGAGCACCCGACCCCTGAGCACCCGACAGCTGAGCACGGGGACGAGGAGCCCGCCGGCGACGGCGCGCCCCACGACCCCACGGGCGCGCTGCCGCCCGACGAGGCCGACGACCCGGATGCCGTGCGCGAGGTCGTCGAGACGGTCGAGGAGGACGACGAGGCGGCGCGCTGGGTCGGCGCCCCGCTCCCGACCGGCTCGGTCACGGCCGCCGCCGCCGCGGCGCTCGCCCTCGCGGCCACGGTCGCCGCCGCCCCCGCGCTCCTGGTGCCCGCTGTTGTCGCGACCCTGGTGGCGGCGCTGTGCGCACCGCGCCACCGGCGTCGGCTGGTCGCGGCGCTGCTGCCGGCGCTGCTGGTGAGCGCGCCCCTGCTCGTGGCGGCCGTGGGCCGCGGGGTGTCCGGGCTGCGCCTGCTCGTCGCGGACCCCGGCCTCACGCTCGCGACCGAGCCGGCGGGCGCGCTCGAACGGCTGCTCGGCACGCCCTCCGACGCGGCCGCCCTCGTGCCCGAGTCCGTGCCGGACGCGGTGACCCGCGCCTGGCCGTACGCGCTCGTCGCGGTCGTGCTCGGCATCGCGGTGCTCGCGCTCCTGCGTGGCCCGGGCGCGCGCGCGGTCCGGCTCGGCTGGGTCGTCGCCGCGACGGGTCTGGCCGCCGCCACCGGGACCGCGCTGCTGCCGGTCGGCGTCCAGGACGGCGAGGTGGCGTACGGGTGGACCGGAACCGCGCTCTCGCTCACGCTGCTGGGCCTGCTCACCGCGGCTCTGCTCGGCGCCGACGGCGTGCGCCGCCGCCTCGCGGCCTCGTCGTTCGGCTGGCGGCAGCTCGTCGTGGGGACCGTCACGGTCGTGGCCGTCGGCGTCCCTGCGCTGTGGGCGGTCGGCTGGGCGGTGCAGGCGCACGACGGGCCGGCACTCGCGCTGTCGACCGCCGAGGGCGCCGTCGTGCCCGCGGTCGGCCGTCAGTCGCAGGAGTCGCCCGACGCGTCGCGGGTCCTGGCGCTCGCGGTCGAGCGTGCCGCGTCGCCCGACGGGTCGGCCGGCGACCTCGTCGTCTCCTGGCAGCTCCTGCGCGCGGACGGCGCCCAGCTGGTCGACGACGCGGCCGCGGTCGGCACGCTCCGGCTCGCGGACGGCGCGCCCGGCGAGCCCGCGCAGGTCGCGTCCGACGACCCGGCGACGCAGGAGGTCGCCGCCCTCGTGGCCCGGATCTCGCAGGGCGCGACCGGCGACGTCGCCGGCCCGCTCGCGGCGCTCGCGGTGTCCGACGTGCTCGTGCCATCCATCGGCGCCACGACCGGCACCACGACCGGCACCACGACCGGCACCGGCACCGGAACCGGTGTCGCCGCCGGCGGGGACCCCGGCGACGCCGCCACCGACCGCGCCGCGTCGCGTCGCGCCCGCGACGCGCTGGTCGCCGAGCTGGACGCGACCGCGGGCCTGGAGCGGGTCACGCAGAACAGCTCGGGGGTGCTCTGGCGCGTCGCCGCGGCCGGGGAGACGGCTCCCGTCGTCGTGCGGTCCTGGGCCCGCACGGTCGCGCAGGGCGACGACCTCGCCGACCCGGCGACGCCGGCCGAGCCCGTCCCCGCCCGCGGTCGCTGGGTCGACACCCGCGTCGGCGCCGGCACGTCCTCGCGGCTGCTCGTCCTGGCGGAGCGGACCGACCCGTACTGGCGCGCGACCCTCGACGGGCGTTCGCTGCGTGCCGTCGACAACGGCTGGCGGCAGACGTTCGACCTCGGCGCCGAGGGCGGTCACCTCGTCGTGGTCCACGACCCGCCGCTGCGCCGGCCGCTGCAGGCGGCCCAGGTGCTGGTCCTGGCGCTGACGTTCCTGCTCGCGCTGCCGGTCCGACGACGGAGGGGACGATGAGCGCCAACGTGGCCCGGTTCACGCGCGCGGCGTCGGGGGTGGCCGTGCTCGCGCTCGCGGCGGCGGTCGTCGTCGGCAGCACGGGGACGACGCCCCCCGACGCGGCGGCCTCCGACGTCCCCGGCGGCGGCACGCTCGTGCAGGTCCCGCCCTCGCCGACGCGCCTGGTCTGCCCGGGCCCCCTGGTGCTGCCCGAGGACGACGGCGGCGACGACGACTTCGACCCGGTCCCCGTGGACCCGGTCACCTCCGTCGTCGTCGCAGCGACGTCGAGCGGCGGTGCCGAGGTCACGACGCTCGACGGCACCGACGAGCAGGCGACGCTGGGCACCGGCACGGACGCCGCGACGGTCGCGCCCGCGGACGACCCGCTCGTCGTGCTGGCCCGGCCGACCGACGAGCGCGCCGCCGTCGCCGCCGCGGGCGGCTCGGTCGTCAGCCGCGGGGACCTGCGCGGACTCGCCGCGGCGTCGTGCCAGGTCGCGACCACCGACGCGTGGCTCGTCGGGGGATCCACGGAGCTCGGCGCCACCGCGCTGCTGGTCCTGCAGAACCCCGGCACCACGCCGGCGGTGGTGCACCTCGACGTCTTCGGCCCGACCGGCCAGGTCGACCTCGACACCGAGCAGTACCTGGTCGCACCGGGCAGCGAGCGGGTCGTCGTGCTCGGCGGGCTCGCCCCCGAGCAGCGCCGCATCGCCGTGCACGTGACGGCGACGGGCGGCCGGGTCGCCGCGCACGTGCAGGACTCGACGCTCGAGGGCTTCACGCCGACGGGCACCGAGCTCGTGGTGCCGGGCGCGCCCGCCGCGCGGCGGCAGGTGCTGCCGGCGGTCTCGCTGCCGGCGACGGAGGTCGACGGCGCGGACGCGGGCGTGCTGCGCCTGCTCGCGCCGGGCGGGGGAGCGGCGACCGCACGCGTGCGCCTGCTCGGCCCGGACGGCGTCCAGGACCTGCCGGGCGCCGAGGCGCTCGAGCTCCCGCCCGGGACCGTGACGGACGTGCCGCTCGGCGGGCTGCCCGCCGGCGCCTACACGTTCGTCGTGGACGCGGACCGTCCCGTCGTCGCGGGCGCCATGCTCCTGCGCGAGGGCGACCCCACCGAGCAGGACCCGACGGTCCCGACGAGCGAGCGCGGCTGGATCGCGTCCGTCGCGACGTCCGGCGGCATGGTGGCCGTGCCCGACGGCGCGGCCGGCTCGCTGATCCTCGGCGCGGTCGCGGCGCAGGACGACCTCGCCGCGGACGCCGAGGCCCGCGTGGGCGCGACGCTCCGGCTGGTCGGGACGGACGGCTCGACGGTCGCCCGCACGCACGTGGAGGTCCGGACGGGGCGCACCGACCGGTGGACGGTCGCCGACCTCGCGCCCGCGGGCGCCGTCGTCGCGGGCGTCCAGGTGGTGCCCGACGACGCGGACGGGGCGGGCGGCACCTGGCTCGCGACGGGGCTGGTCGCGGGCGTCCCGCAGAGCGACGGCACGCTGCTCTCCGTCCTGGTCCCGGCCCAGCAGCCCGACGTCGCGGACGGCGTGGTGGTGCGCCAGGACCCGCGTCTGGGGTCCTGACGGCGACCCGACGACCCCGGGCGCGTCAGCGGCCGGGCTCGTCGCCGTAGGTCGGGTCGATCTCCTGCGGGTCGCGGCCGAGCATGTGGGCGACCTGCTCCACGACGACGTCGCGCACCAGGTCGGCGAGGTCGGTGGCGTCGGCCGCCCGCGACTCCACGGGCCGGCGGTAGACGACGATGCGCGGCGGGAGCCCCGCGTCCGCGGGGAAGTACCGCCCGAGCGGCACGCCCCCGTGCTCCCAGGGGGCCGGGTTCGACGGCGGCACGTCCTCGACCGCGAACTCGGTGCCCTCGATCTGCCGGCCCCAGTGGCGCTCGAGGTGCTCGACCGCGTCGAGCACCAGGTCGTCGAACCGCTGCGCGCGCGTGCGGAACGCGGGCATCGTCGTCGGCATGAGGGGACCGCGCGGGCCGCGGCCCCGACGGTCGCGGCGACGCACCGGCTGGACGGGTCCCGACGAGCTCACACGCGCACTCTACGGCGGCGGACGGCGCGCCAGGGGCGACGCCCGGGGGCCGACGGGGGTAGGTTGCGGCGCGTGAGATCCGTTCGGCAGTGCTCGCGCACGGCGTGCGTCCGCGCCGCGGTCGCGACGTTGACCTACGTCTACGCCGACTCGACCGCCGTGCTCGGACCTCTCGCGCAGCACGCCGAGCCGCACTCGTACGACCTGTGCGTCGAGCACGCCGAGCGTCTGACCGCGCCCCGCGGCTGGGAGGTCGTGCGCCTGCTCCCGGAGTTCGAGCAGCTCGCCCCGAGCCGCGACGACCTGCTGGCGCTCGCCGACGCGGTGCGCGAGGCGGGCCGCCCGCCCGCCGCCAGCTCGGCGGGCTCGGCGGCCGTCGCGGTCGCCGAGCCCGCCGAGCTGGCGGAGGCGCCGCGTCGTGGTCACCTGCGCGTGCTGCGCGGGTCGGGCTCCGACGGACCGGGCGAGCAGGGCTGATGGCACGGCGCAGGGGGGAGTCGGCCCGCGGGAGGGCCGCGGCGCAGCAGGTGCCGCTCGGCTCGATCAGCCAGCCGGCCGGTCCGCTCCCCGCGGGGACGGCGGCGTGCGTGCGGTGCGGCGAGACGCAGCTGACCCGGATCCGGATGGCGCTCCCGGACGGCCGGCCCGCGACGTTCGTGTCCTGCGCGTCGTGCGAGCACACCGCGTGGTTCGCGCTCGACGGCGACGGCACGCCGCTGAGCCGGCGCGAGGTCACCGGCCAGGACTGACGCCGACGCGGGACCGCAGGGCGGTGGCCGGCCCGCCGCTAGGATGCAGCGGTGACCCCCGAACGAGTCGACCTGTCCGCGTTCATCAAGGCGTACGACGTCCGGGGCCTGGTCCCCAGCGAGCTGAACGCCGCCGTCACGCGCGCGATCGGTGCGGCCTTCGCCGACGTCGTCGTCCTGCCCGAGACTCCGGCGGGCGCCCGCCCCACGGTCGTCGTGGCGCACGACATGCGCCCGTCCGGACCCGACCTGGTCGCCGGGTTCGCGGCCGGGCTGACGAGCCGCGGGGTGGACGTCGTGCGGATCGGGCTGGCCTCGACCGACGGCCTGTACTTCGCGTCCGGGCTGCTCGGCGTCCCCGGCGCGATGTTCACGGCGAGCCACAACCCGGCCGAGTACAACGGCATCAAGCTGTGCCGGGCCGGTGCGCGCCCGGTCGGGCAGGACTCCGGCCTGACGGCGGTCCGGGACCTCGCCGGCGACCTGCTGGCGGCGGGCGAGCCCGGGCCGGAGGTGGCGGGGGACGAGCGGGGCACCGTCACCGACCGCGACATGCTGGGCGAGTACGCCGCGTTCCTGCGCTCGCTCGTCGACCTCTCGCGGGTCCGGCCGCTCAAGGTCGTGGTCGACGCGGGCAACGGCATGGGCGGGTACACGGTCCCCGCGGTCCTCGGGACGGGCGCCGGGCTCCCGGCGCTGCCGCTCGACGTGGTGCCGCTCTACTTCGAGCTCGACGGCACGTTCCCGAACCACGAGGCGAACCCGCTCGAGCCGGAGAACCTGCGCGACCTGCAGCGCGCGGTGGTGGAGCACGGCGCGGACCTGGGCCTGGCGTTCGACGGCGACGCGGACCGCTGCTTCGTCGTCGACGAGAACGGCGACCCCGTCTCCCCGTCCGCCATCACCGCCCTCGTCGGGCTGCGTGAGGTCGCCCGCGAGACGGCCGCCGGTCGCCCGTCGACCGTGATCCACAACCTCATCACGTCGCGCGTGGTGCCGGACCTGCTCACGGCGGCCGGCGCCACGACCGTGCGCACGCGCGTCGGCCACTCGTTCATCAAGGGGCAGATGGCCGAGCACGACGCGGTGTTCGGCGGCGAGCACAGCGCGCACTACTACTTCCGCGACTTCTTCTTCGCCGACACCGGCATGCTCGCGGCGATGCACGTGCTGGCCGCGCTCGGCGAGCAGGCGCACCCGCTGTCCGCGCTCGCGGACCAGTACCAGCCGTACGTCTCGTCGGGCGAGATCAACTCGCGCGTCGCGTCGGTGGCGCAGGCGCGCGAGCGCGTGGTCGACGCCTACGTGACGCGCCAGGGCGCCGGTCCGGTCGAGGTCGACGAGCTCGACGGGCTGACCGTCTCGCACTGGGACGCCCAGCCGCAGTGGTGGTTCAACCTGCGCGCCTCGAACACCGAACCGCTGCTGCGGCTCAACGTCGAGGCGGCCGACGAGGACATCATGGTCAAGGTGCGCGACGACGTGCTCGCGCTCGTCCGGCAGGAGGCCGACGCATGACGCAGGACCCCGCGACCACCCCGGCGGGCGGCGCTCCCTTCACGTTCGAGCCGTGGGCGCGCGCGCTCCTGCGCTGCCCCGTCACGGGAGCCGAGCTCGTGGACCGCACCGACGCCGACGGCTCGGTGTGGCTGGTGTCGACCGACCTCGGGCGCCCGCTGCGCTACCCCGTCCGGGACGGCATCCCCGTGCTGCTCGAGGCGGAGGCCCAGCCGGCCTGAGCGTCCGGCCCACGGCCGGGTCGGCCGGTGTCGCGGCACGCCGTTAGGGTGTGCGCCGGACCGACGGACTGAAGGGGCGACCACATGGCGCACGAAGGCGGCACCAAGGCGATCGTCGCGGCGCTCGCCGCGAACCTGGGCATCGCGGTGACGAAGTTCGTCGCGTACCTGCTCACGCACTCGAGCTCGATGCTCGCGGAGTCCGTGCACTCGCTCGCGGACTCGGGCAACCAGCTCCTGCTGCTGGTCGGCGGGAAGCGGGCGCGCCGCGCGGCGGACGAGGAGCACCCGTTCGGCTACGGCCGCGAGCGGTACCTGTACGCGTTCATCGTGTCGATCGTGCTCTTCTCGCTCGGTGGCCTGTTCGCGCTGTACGAGGCGTGGCACAAGTGGGCGGACCCGCACCCGATCGAGTCGTGGAAGTGGGTGCCCGTCCTGGTGCTCGTCGTCGCCATCGGCCTCGAGGGCTTCTCGTTCCGGACCGCCATCCACGAGTCCAACCAGGTCCGCGGCAAGCAGTCCTGGGTCTCGTTCATCCGCACCGCCAAGGCGCCGGAGCTGCCCGTGGTCCTGCTCGAGGACTTCGGCGCGCTGATCGGCCTGGTCCTCGCGCTCTTCGGCGTGTCCATGACGCTCGTCACCGAGGACGGCCGGTGGGACGCCGTCGGCACCGCGGGCATCGGCGTGCTGCTGGTCGTCATCGCGGTCGTCCTGGCCGTCGAGACCCGGTCGCTGCTGCTCGGGGAGTCCGCGACCAAGGAGTCCGTGCAGCGGATCCGCGCGGCGCTCGTGGGTGAGGGCGTGACGTCCGTGATCCACCTGCGCACGCTGCACCTCGGCCCCGACGAGGTCCTGGTCGCCGCGAAGATCGAGGTCCCCGCCGCGACGACCGCCACGGAGGTCGCCGCGGCGATCGACTCCGCCGAGGCGCGCGTGCGCGCGGCGGTCCCGGTCGCGCGCGTCATCTACCTCGAGCCGGACCTGAGGCGCCCGTGAGCACCGCGGCCGGCCGCTCGAGCGGGCGCGCGCGCCGTGCGTGGGGCGTCGCGCTCGTCGTCCTGACGCTGCTCGTGCCCGCTCTCGTCGCGCCCGGTCTCGCCGCACCGGCCGTCGCGGCGCCGGCCTCCGCCCCGGCTGCCGCCGCGGGTGCGGGCTCGTCGGGGACGACCCGCTACGTCACGGACCTGCGGGTGACCGGTAGGGGCGCGCCCGGCACGACGAGGACGTTCACCGGCCGGGTGGTCGGCGCCACGACGGGCAGCCCGGTGACCGTGCAGCGCCGCACCGCCGACGGCTGGGTCCGCGTCGCGAAGGGCTCGGTCGGCGCCGAGGGCAGGTTCGCGCTGCGCGCGCGCACGACGACCTACGGCAACGCCCGGTACCGCGTCGTCGCGCCGGGGTGGCACGGGCTGCGCGCGACGGCGAGCCGGCCCCGCGACGTGGGCGCGTACGGCGACGTGCGCGCCGTCCTGACGAGGGTGCTCTCGGGCGACGTGGAGTGCCTCGGCGCCGCCGCGCTCGACCCGCGCACCCAGCCGTGCCGGAACCCCGACCTCGCCGGCACGCTCACCCCGGACCCGCGCACGGGCTCGGCGTGGGAGAGCGACACCCAGGGGGCGTTCGCCTGCTACGTGGGCGAGGTCGACGTGCCGGTGCCGTCGTGCGAGTACGGGTCGGGGCGGACCGACGCGCTGCGGGTGGCCGTCGTCGGCGACTCGCACGGAGCGATGCTGCTGCCCGGCATCAAGGCCGCGGCCGGGAAGCTCAACTGGCGGGTCAGCACGTACGTCTCGCGCGGCTGCGTGCTCGCCGCCCCGGGCCCGAGCGACGACCCCTGCCACTTCCGTCGCAGCGACCTGCTCCGGCGGCTCGTCGCGGCCCGGTACGACGTCGTGCTCGTCACGTCCTACCGCAAGTCGTCCGCGACCCCGGCGGGGATCGCGCAGGCGTGGCGGCGGCTGCAGGACGCCGGCTCGCTCGTCGTCGCCGTGGGCGACAACCCGATGGTGAGCGAGGACCTCCTCGCGTGCGCGACGGGTGCGAGCACCGTCGCGCAGGTGGAGGCGTGCTCGATGCCCCGCGCGGAGGCGCTCGCGAAGGGCGACGCCCTGGTCGCGGCGCACGCCCGCGTGCCGGGCAGCGTCCTGGTCGACTCCACGAACCTGGTCTGCGCGCCCACGACCTGCCACGTGGCGGTCGGCAACGTGCTGGTCTACCGGGACACGCACCACCTGTCGGCGACGTACGCGCGCACGCTCACGCCCTCGCGGCTCGCCGGAGTGGTCGCGGCGCTGGCCGCCCGCCAGTAGCCGGTCGTCGGGAACCGGTCAGCCGTCAGGAGCCGGTCGGCCGTCAGGACGGCGGGTCGGGTACCGAGTGCGGCAGGCGGTGCAGCAGCGCGGCCTCCTGCGCGCGCCGGGCGCTCGCCGCCCGGCCGGCCGCCAGCTCCCGCTCGCGCCGCTCGGCCAGCACCGCCGCGAGGAACGCCTCGGGGTGGGTACCGGGCGGCGGCAGCGGCTGGACGTACCGCTGCACCTGCTGCGTGAGCGACGTGCCGAGCTCGACGCGCGAGGCGGGGTGCAGCACGGTCGCGCGGGCGAGGAACTGCCGCACCGACAGCGCCAGCCCGTCGGGGAGCCGGGCGACGTCGGCGTGGTGCGCCCATCCCGCGAGGCCGGGGGGCATGACGAGCGCGGTGCGGCGCGTGACCGCGCCCCGGACCCGCACCGCGTAGGTGCCGGCCAGGATGTCCCCGACGCGCTTGCCCTGCGGGTTCACCATCGAGCAGATGATCGCGACGGACCCGAGGGTGAGCCAGAGCTCGACCACCCCGGTGAGCGCGCGCACGAACGCCTGGCGGAAGACCAGCGGTCCGCCGTCGTCGCGCACCACGCGGATGCCGAGCGCGAGCTTGCCGAGCGAGCGCCCGCGGGTCAGCGTGTCGACGGTCGTGGGCAGCACGACGAGGACGCCGGCCAGCAGCAGCGTCGCCCCGACGCTGCTCACGGCCTCGGACGCGCTGCGCGCCGCGACGTTGGCGTAGAGGATGAGGCCGACGACCACGACGGCCCCGAGGACGACGAGGTCGATCAGGGCGGCGAGGACCCGGGACAGGACCGAGGCCGCGCGCGAGTCGAGGACGACGCCCTCGCCCGTGACGATCGTGTCCACTGGTCGCCGTCCTCGTCCTCGTCCTCGTCGCCGCCGGCCGCGGGGCGGCGGCGGGGGACCGGCTCGGTACCCCGCTCGGCACCGCGCTCGGCACCGCGCTCGGCCGCGTCCCGACTGGACCCTAGCCGGTCCGCCCGCCGGGGCGTCGCAGGTGGCAGGCTGTGCGCATGGATCTGGACGCCTACCAGGCGGTGCACGAGCCCGCGTGGCGACGCCTCGACGAGCTCGCCGGCGCGCGCCGTCGGACGGGTGCCGAGTCCGACGAGCTCGTGCGGCTCTACCAGGCGACGGCCACGGACCTGTCCGCGATCCGCTCGGCGGCGCCGGACCCGGAGATGATCACCCGGCTCTCGCAGCTCGTCGCGCGGGGCCGGGCCGCCATCGCCGGCACCCACGAGCCGGCCTGGCGGGACGTCACGCGGTTCGTCGTGGTGACCGCCCCCGCGGCGCTGTACCGGCTGCGGTGGTGGACCGTCGCGGTCATGGTCGCGTTCGTCGTCACGGGCGTCGTCGCCGGCGTCTGGGTCGCCACGAACCCGGACGCGCTCGCCGCGATGGGCACGCCTGCGGAGCGCGACCAGTACGTCGAGCAGGCGTTCGCGGAGTACTACGACCCGGGTGCGGGCTTCGCGGCGACGGTGTGGACCCACAACGCGTTCCTCACCGCGATCTGCATCGGCACCGGGATCACCGGGATCGGGCCGCTGTACTTCCTCTACTCCAACGCGGTCGCCGTCGGGAACATCGGCGGGATGATGGCGGCGCACGACGCGCTGGACGTGTTCCTCTCCCTGATCCTGCCCCACGGCATGCTCGAGCTCACGGCCGTGTTCGTCGCCGGAGCGGCGGGGCTCAAGGTCTTCTGGGCGTGGGTCGCCCCCGGGCCGCGCACCCGTGCGAGGGCGCTGGCGGAGGAGGCTCGGGCGCTGTTCACCGCCGCGCTCGCGCTCGTCGGCGTGCTGGCCGTCTCGGGCCTCGTCGAGGGCTTCGTCACCGGCTCGACCCTGCTGTGGTGGGTCAAGATCGCGATCGGCGCGGCCGCCCTCGCCGCGTTCTGGGTCTACACGATCGTGCTCGGCCGCCGCGCCGTGCGGTCGGGGGAGACCGGCGACCTGGAGGCGGACCGCGGCGGCTACGTGCTCGCGACGGCCGGATAGCTAGAGCCGCCCCGCCGCCTTGAGCGCCAGGTAGGTGTCCGCGAGGCGCGGTGCGAGCTCCTCGGGCAGCGCCTCGACCACCTCCACCGCGGACTGCCGCAGCCGCACCGCCACCGCGGCGCGCTCGAGCTCGGCGCGCTCCGCGGCGGCCGCGTCGAACACGGCCGTGGCGTCGCGGCGTCCGCGCGCGAGCGCGGCGGCCTCGGGGTCGCTCACGGACGCGACGACGACCTGGTGCCGGTGGGCGAGCGGCGCGACGGCGTCCAGCAGCCCGTGCTCCACGACCGCGGGCTCGAGCGTGGTCAGCAGCACGACGAGCGAGCGCTGGGAGGTCCGCTCGCGCACCTGGGCGACCACGCCCGGCCAGTCGGTCTCGACGAGCTCGGGCGCCACGCCCGCGAGCTGGTCCGCCATCGCCGGCATCAGGCGGGGACCCGAGGAGCCGAGGACCCGGGCGCGCACGCGGCGGTCGTACGCCAGCAGCTCGACGCGGTCGCCCGCGTGGTTGGCGAGCGCGGCGAGCAGCAGCGCGGCCTCGATCGACGCGTCGACCCGGGGCTCGTCCTGCACCCGGACCGCGGACGTGCGGCCCGTGTCGAGCACGATCATGACCCGCCGGTCCCGCTCGGGACGCCACGTCCGCACCACGACGTCCGCCCGTCGCGCGGACGCGCGCCAGTCGATCGAGCGGACGTCGTCACCGATCACGTACTCGCGCAGCGAGTCGAACTCGGTGCCCGCGCCGCGCACCTGCACCGCGGCGCGGCCGTCCAGCTCCCGTAGCAGCGCGAGCCGGGCGGGCAGGTGACGCCGGGAGTGGAACGGCGGCAGGACCCGCAGCCGCGCGGGCGCGACGACCGACGCCTGGCGCGCGGCGAGCCGCAGCGGGCCGAACGACCGGATCGTCACGCGGTCCGCCGCCACGTCGCCCCGACGCGTGGGCACCAGCACCGTCCGCACCCGACGGGCCTCCTGGGACGGCACGTCCACGTCGTGCCGGTCCGGGCCGCCGCGCGTCGACGGCGGCCACGCGTCGCGCACGAGCGCGCGCAGCCGCCGCGGACCGAGGTTCGTCAGGGTGAGCACGCTGTCGGCGCGCTCACCGGCCCGGACCGAGCCGGGCACGCCCCGGCGCACGCCGACCTGCCGCGGCGAGGCGGCGAGCGCCGCGTCGACCGCGCACGTCAGGACCACGAACAGCGCCCACACGAGCACGGTCCCCGTGAGCGGGACGACGAGCACGACGGGGACGCCGAGCGCGGCGAGCAGCACGGCCCGCCAGGTCAGTGCCACGGGCGGTCAGCGCGGGACCGGCACGGAGGCGAGCACCGTGTCGAGCACCGACTCGGCGGTGACGCCCTCGAGCTCGGCCTCGGCCCGCAGCTGCACGCGGTGGCGCAGCGTCGGGTGCGCGAGCGCCTTGACGTCGTCCGGCGTCACGTAGCCGCGGCCGGAGAGCCAGGCCCACGCGCGCGAGGTCGCGAGCAGCGCGGTGGCCCCGCGCGGGGAGACCCCGAGCGAGAGCGACGGCGACTGCCGGGTCGCGCGGCACACGTCGACCGCGTAGCCGAGCACCTCGCGCGAGACCTGGACCCGCGCGACCTCGGCCCGGGCGCGCTCCAGCACGTCGACGCCCGCGACCGGCCGCACGCCGGCGCCGGCGAGGTCGCGCGGGTCGAAGCCCGCCGCGTGCCGCGCGAGCACCTCCACCTCGTCGTCCCGCTCGGGGAGCGGCAGCGTGAGCTTGAGCAGGAACCGGTCGAGCTGGGCCTCCGGGAGCGAGTACGTCCCCTCGTACTCCACCGGGTTCTGCGTCGCGATCACCAGGAACGGGTCCGGCAGCCGCCGCGGCTCGCCGTCCACCGACACCTGGCGCTCCTCCATCGCCTCGAGCAGCGACGACTGGGTCTTGGGCGGCGTGCGGTTGATCTCGTCGGCCAGGAGCAGGTTGGTGAACACCGGCCCCGCGCGGAAGGAGAACTCCGCCGTCCGTGCGTCGTACACCAGCGAGCCCGTGACGTCGCCGGGCATGAGGTCCGGGGTGAACTGGACGCGCTTGGTCTGCAGGTCGAGCGACTGCGCGAGCGTGCGCACCAGCAGCGTCTTCGCGACACCGGGCACGCCCTCGAGCAGGACGTGGCCGCGGCACAGCAGCGCGATCACGAGCCCGGACACCGCGGCGTCCTGCCCCACGACGGCCTTCGCCACCTCCTGGCGCACGGCCGCGAGCGCGACGCGCAGGTCGTGCGACGGCGACGGCGCGTCGGCGGGTGCCGGCGCCGTCGTCGGGTCCGGTCCGGGTGCCGGCACAGACGCGGCCGGTGCCGGCACAGACGGCACCGACGGCACCGACGGCACAGGCGGCACCGACGGCACGGGCGGCACCGACGGCGCAGACGGCATTGGGGGCGCCGGCACGTCGGGCGCACCGCTCGCGGGCGGCGGCGGCGGGGAGGGGGTGGCGTCGTCGGTCACGGTCGGTGAACCTCGCTCTCCAGGTCGTCCAGGTCCCGGGCCAGCAGCGCCAGCCCGCGGTCGTCAGCGGGTGGGGGTCCGTACAGGAGCGCCTCGACCGCGTCCTCGCGGCGGCCGGTCGCGTGCGCGATCGCGGTGACGACCTCGGGCGCCGCCGCCGCGCGGGGCAGCCCGAGCCGCGCCGCGCAGCGCGTCGCCGCGGCGGCCCGGAGCGCGGCCCCGGCGTGACCGTGCGCGCGCGCCCGCCGGTAGAGCCGGCCCCGGCCGCGGGTCGCCTCGCCCGCGCGCACCACGACGGGCAGGTGCTCGGTGACCAGGGGACCGAGCCGTCGGCCGCGCCACACGCCGGCGACGACGACCACGAGCAGGAGCTGCCACGCGAGCGGGCCGACCCAGGGCGGCATGGTCGACGTCAGCGCGGCCTCGTCGGACCCCGGGCCGCCGTACGGGTCGTCGAGCGACGGGATGTACCAGACGAGCTCGGGCGTGCGACCGAGCACGCGCAGCGCGAGCGCGGCGTTGCCGGCCGTCGCCAGGTGCTCGTTGGTCAGCAGGTCGCTGCCCGCGAGGGCGGCGACCCGTCGTCCGTCCGCCTCGGTGACCACGTAGGTCCCCTCGTCGGGCAGCCCCTCGACGGCGGGGAAGCACACGGTCGCGTCCGGCGGTGCGGCGAGCGACCCGGAGGAGACGATCTCGCCGGCGGCGAGCGCGTCCTCGTCGCTGCACTGGGCCGTGCGTGGGCCCGCGGTCGAGCCGGACCAGGCGGACGTGATCCCGGCGACCGCCTCGGCGGCCCACGGGGCCTCGAGCAGGACGAGGTCCGAGCGCAGACCGGGCAGCGCGTCGAGCTGCGCGTCGCCGAGGTCCCGGTCGCCGACGACGAGGACCGTGACTCCCGGTGCGTCCGCCGCGAGGACGTCGTCGAACCGGCGCACGAGGTGGACGTCGACACCGTGCCGACCCAGGATCTGCGCGACGGCGCGCGCGCCGCCGGGCTGCGGGTTGTCCGGCGCGAGGGGCAGCGCGGACCGCCGCGGCTCGGGCAGCGCGGCCAGGAGCCCGATCACGACGAGCGCGGCCACGATCGCCAGCGGCACCCGCAGGCGGCGCCAGCGAGAGGTCGCGCGCGAGCGCGTCGTCGTGCCGTCGCCGACGACGCCGACCTGCGGGTCGGTGGTCGCCGTGCCCGCGACCGTGGTCGTGTCCCCGCCCGGCCCGGTGCTCATCGCGGCACCGCCGGTGCTGAGGACGACCTGGTCGCGGCCATCCGCCGCGCCGCGGCCACCTGCGCCGCGAGCTCGCGCAGCGCGGCGTCGTCGCGGTCGGTGGCGGCGCGGCCGCCGTAGGCGACGTCGTCGAACAGCCGGCCACCGGCGTCGAGCGCGGTCGCGACCCCCGCGAGCCGGGTGCCGGCCTCGAGGGTCGCCTCGTGCGCGGTGCGGCCGGGCCGCTCGTCGAGGACGGCCCGTTCCTCGAGGTCGCGGACCACGGAGCGGAACCGCTCGACGACGGCGAGCGTCCAGTCGCCGCGCGCCGCGGCGGCGTCGGCGGCGGCACGCATCTGCGCAGCGGTGCGGACGTCGTCCTCGGCCAGGACCGCACGCGACGCGGACGCGCTGCCGCGCCGTACCGGTCCCGCGACCCACCACGCGACGGCCAGCGCGAGCAGCACGGCCACGGCGATGACGAGCGCCGCGACCCGGCCGTCCACCTGGACACCCTGCTGGACACGGTCGAACTGCTCGGTCAGCCAGTCCAGCAGCCGTCCGAGCAGCGAGCGCTGCACGTGGTACTCGGGCCGGGCGAGCTCGTCGACCGCCCACCGGCGGGCCGTCGGCGCGTCCGGCACCACCGGCGGCTCCTGCGCCGCGCCGGGCAGCAGGCCGAGCAGGCGCCCGGTCACCAGCGACGGCACGGCAGCGGTCACGCGGGCTGCTGCGCGGACCGTGCGAGCTCGATGTCGAGCCCCTCGCGGCGCATGCGCGTGTCGATGTACAGCAGCGCGACGACGGCCGCGGTGAAGGTCGTCGAGACGGTGTACCCGAGGATCTGGCCGACCGACGTCGCGGCGATCGCGCCGAAGCTCGTCGGGACCGCCTCCTGGAACGCGAACGTGACGACGAGCTGCACCGGGACCTGGATGATGTACGCGACGAAGCCGACGATGATCTGCGTCAGCAGCCAGATGCCCAGCAGCCGCCAGTAGGAGCCCCGCGTGAGGCGCCACGCCCGGGCCACGGTGCGCCAGAACGCCCGGCCCTCGAGCATGAGCGCGGCGGGCACGAGCAGCGTGCGCACGGCGAACCACAGCAGGACGACCACCGCGGCGAGCCCGCCGACGACGCCGAGCACCCCGGCGGCCGCCCACTGCTCCGCGAGCGCCGCCACCACGAGCGGCGCGAGGAGGAGCGCGACCGCGAGGAGGACCGCGATCGCCTGCAGCACCGTGAAGCCGACGACGGCCCACACCTGGCGCGAGCGCAGCACCTCGCCCACCGACACCGTCCGGCCCAGCACGGACCGGCTCACCGAGACGATCAGGAGTCCGGTCAGCAAGGTGGTCGCGAGGCTGACGAGCGGGGTGGTGGCCAGGTTCGCGATCCCGGCGCTGAACGTGTCGGCCAGCTCGGTGGTGCTGGCCGGGTCGAGCCCCGAGCCCGAGGCCTCGTCGAGCCAGGTCGCCACCTCGCCGCTCACGAGCCCGCCGACGTACCAGACCAGCACGGCCTGGACCGCCACCATCACGGTGATGACCAGGAGCGACAGCCCGAACATGACCGTGGGGTTCGCGCGCACCGCCCGGAAGGCGCCGTCGAGGATCTCCCCGACGTTCAGCGGGCGCAGCGGGATGATGCCGGGCTGGAGGGCCGGTGGCCGCCACGCGGCGGGTGCGTAGCCGGGGCCGTAGCCCGGTCCCGCGGGCATGCCCGGCGGGGGTGCGCCGGGTCCCTGCATGCCGGGTGCCTGTGTGCCGGGTGCCTGTGTGCCGGGCGCCTTTGTGCCGGGCGCCTGGGGCCCCGGTGCCGGCGGGGTGCCCCAGCCCGGCGCGGCGCCCCAGCCCGCCGGCGGGGCGGCGGGGGTGACCGGAGGCGCGACCGGAGGCGCGACGGGCGGCGCGGCGGGCGGGGTCGGCGGGGCGGCAGCCGGCGCGGCCGGGTTCGGTGCCGAGCCGGGCGCGGCCCAGGTCGGCTCCTGCGGTGCGTCGTGCGGGCCCGTCATCGAGCGGCACTCCCTCGCGTCGGACGGGCGTGCAGCCACGTCGTCGTCCCCTGTCACCCGGTGCGGGCGCCCTCATCGTGCCATGACGGCCTCGCTCGTCGGGCGAACCCCCGCCGTGCGGCCGCGCCGGCGTGGTGCGTCGTCGTTCACCCGCCCGACGAGCACGTACGTGCCGGTCCGCACGGTCGCGGGTGCGACAATGGCGCGCATGAGGGGACGCGTGCTGGTGGTCGACGACGACATCGCGCTGGCCGAGATGATCGGCATCGTGCTGCGGTCCGAGGGGTTCGACCCGGTGTTCTGCGAGGACGGCGACGAGGCCCTCGGCGTGTTCCGGCAGACCCAGCCGGACCTGGTCCTGCTGGACCTCATGCTCCCGGGCAAGGACGGCAACGAGGTCTGCCGCCAGATCCGCGCCGAGTCGGGCGTGCCGATCGTCATGCTGACCGCCAAGAGCGACACGGTCGACGTGGTGCTGGGCCTGGAGTCCGGTGCGGACGACTACATCTCCAAGCCGTTCAAGCCCAAGGAGCTCGTCGCGCGCGTGCGGGCACGCCTCCGGCGGTCCGACGAGCCTGCGCCCGAGCACCTGACGATCGGCGACGTCAGCATCGACGTCCCCGGTCACCGGGTCGAGCGGGGTGGCAGGCCGGTCTCGCTGACGCCGCTCGAGTTCGACCTGCTCGTCGCGCTCGCCCGCAAGCCCTGGCAGGTGTTCACCCGTGAGGTGCTGCTCGAGAAGGTGTGGGGCTACCGGCACGCGGCGGACACCCGGCTCGTGAACGTCCACGTCCAGCGGCTGCGCAGCAAGATCGAGAACGACCCGGAGCAGCCGGAGATCGTCGTGACCGTGCGCGGCGTGGGCTACAAGGCCGGCGTCCCGACGTCGTGATGCCCGTGAGCGCGCCGTGGTGCGCCTGAGCGGGACGGGGCGCCTGGTCCGCGCCCGCGTCGGCCGGCGGGTGCGGCGCTGGGGGCACGCATGGCGGTCCTCCCTGCAGTTCCGCGTCATCACCTCCACGCTCGCGATCGGCCTGGTCGCGTTCATCGCGATCGGCGCCTACGTCGGTGCGCGCATGGAGGAGGGGCTGACGGCCGGCCGCGTCGAGCAGCTGCTCGAGGAGAGCGCGCGCAGCACGCAGCAGGCCCAGGACACGTTCGACTCCTCGACCGCGGACACGGCCGTCGAGGTGCGCAAGCTCCTCTCGGACGTCGCGACGGCGCAGAGCCAGGGCGGGTCGGGCGAGCGCGAGGTGTTCCTGCTGCGCGCCCCCGGTGCCACCTCGTCGGTCTCGGTCGGCTACGCCGCCTCGGACGGCTCGCTCGTCGACCTCGTCGGCGAGGACCTGCGCGAGGCGGCCGCGGAGGGCGGCCAGTTCTGGCAGCCCGTGGCGTGGCAGGTGGGCGACCGTGAGGAGCCCGCCGTGATCGTCGGGCAGAACGTCACCGTGCCCGTGGTCGGGACCTACCAGCTGTTCTTCCTCTACAGCCTCCAGGCCGAGCAGGACCGGCTCGACTTCCTGCTGCGGACGCTCGCGTTCGCCGCCGCTGCGTTGGTGCTGCTGCTCGGTGGCATGACGTGGATGGTCACGCGGCAGGCCGTGCGGCCGGTGCGCCGCGCCGCGCACGTGGCCGAGCGGCTCGCCGACGGCCACCTCGAGGAGCGCATGGCCGTGCACGGCGAGGACGAGATGGCGACCCTCGCCAGCTCGTTCAACGAGATGGCCGCGAGCCTGCAGGACCAGATCCGCCGCATGGAGGAGCTCTCGGCGCTGCAGCGGCGGTTCGTCTCCGACGTGTCGCACGAGCTGCGGACCCCGCTCACCACCATCCGCATGGCGGGCGAGGTCATCCACGCGTCGCGCGACGACTTCGACCCGGCGGTGAAGCGCTCCGCGGAGCTGCTCGCGACTCAGCTCGACCGGTTCGAGGACCTGCTCGCGGACCTGCTGGAGATCAGCCGGTTCGACGCGGGCGCCGCGGTGCTGGACGCCGAGAGCCGCGACGTGCGGGACGTGGTGCTCGCCGCGGTCGAGCACACGTTCGCGCTCGCGGGCCGGCGGGGCTCGTGGCTGCACGTCGAGCTGCCCGAGGGACCGACGGTCGCGGACGTCGACCCGCGGCGCGTCGAGCGCGTGCTGCGCAACCTCCTGGTCAACGGCGTCGAGCACGCCGAGGGCAGCGCCGTCGAGGTCACGGTGGGGGCGGACCGGTACGCGGTCGCGGTGACGGTCCGCGACCACGGCGTCGGCATGACCGAGCAGGAGGCGAGCCACGTCTTCGACCGGTTCTGGCGCGCCGACCCCGCACGCGCCCGCACCACGGGCGGCACCGGTCTCGGTCTCGCGATCTCGCTCGAGGACGCGCACCTGCACGGCGGGTGGCTCGAGGCATGGGGTCGGCCCGGACGCGGTGCGTGCTTCCGGCTCACGCTGCCGCGCCGCGCGGGCATCCGGCTCACGGACTCGCCGCTGCCGCTGGTGCCCGACGAGCCCGCTGCCGCCGAGCCCGTGACGGTCGCGGCCGGCCGGCCGGCGACGGACCCGGCCGCGCTGCCGGACCTGTCCGACGCGCACGCACCGCAGGAGGTCCGATGACCGCACGACGACTGCGCCGGGCACTGGTCGCGTGCGCGGCGGTGCTCGCGCTCGCGGGGTGCGTCTCGGTGCCGACGTCGGGGCCGGTCGCGCCGGGAGACGGGACCGTCGTCGACGCGGGCAGCATCGACGTCCTCGCCGAGGGGCCCCGGCCCGGCGCCACGCCCGAGCAGGTCGTCGAGGGCTTCATGCTCGCCGGCGGCGCGGGCTTCCTGGGGGAGTTCGCGACCGCGCGCGAGTACCTGACCGGGCCCGTGCGCCAGGACTGGCAGCCCCGTGCGGGCGTGATCGTCTACAGCCCGTCGGTCGAGCCCGAGGTGTCGCAGGACGGCCGGGTCGTGACGCTGCAGGTGCCCGTCGTCGCGCGGGTCGACGCGGAGGGCCGGTACGTCGAGGCGCCCGCGGCCGCGCAGGAGTCCGTGACGTTCGAGCTCGAGCAGGACGGCGGCGAGTGGCGGATCTCGAGCGCGCCGCAGGGCCTGGTGCTGGACCAGTCGGTGTTCGACCAGCAGTTCCGTGCGACGCCGCTCTACTTCGTCTCGGCCGACGGCGACTTCCTGGTGCCCGAGACGCGGTGGTTCCCCGCGCGCAACCTGCAGACGTCCGTGTCGCGCGCCCTGATCGCCGGTCCCTCGCCGTGGCTGCGGGACGCCGTCACGACCGCCTTCCCGGAGGGCGTGACGCTGACCGCGCAGACGGTCGTGCTCGACGACCAGGGAGTGGCCCAGGTGAACCTCGAGCCCGCCAGCGCCGTGCTCGCGGCGGACCTGCCCGAGCTCCTGGCCCAGCTCGACCAGAGCCTGCTCGCGGTGCCGGGCGTGCGCAGCGTCAAGGTCCAGACCGAGGGGGTCCTGGTCGACGGCCCGGCGACGCTCGAGCGCGGCGGGCTCCCGGACGGTCCCGTGGAGATGCTGCAGGGCGACCGGCTGATGACGTTCGACGTGGACGCCCTCACGCAGGTCGAGGGGGTCGACGCGCTGCCCGCGGGGTCGCGCGACCCCGCGCGCGACGAGGCCGGCGACGTCCGGGTCGTGATCGACGGCGCGGGCGACCTGGTGACCGTCCCCGCGTCCGGCGAGGCGCCGGTCGCGCTGCTCCAGGGCGGGACGCTCGTCGCGCCGTCGGTCGACCGGTTCGGCTGGGTCTGGACGTCGCGGGGGACGGGCGGCCTGATCGCCGCGAGCACGCAGGGCGACCCGGTGGCGGTCGCCGCGGACTGGCTCGACGGGCGGACGGTGGTCTCGGTGCGGATGGCGCGCGACGGCACGCGGCTGGCGGTGGTCTCGCGCGGTACCGACGGGTTCTCGGTGGACGTGTGCGCCGTGGTGCGGGACGCGTCGGGCACGCCGCAGCGCACGGGCGAGCCGATCCGCGCGGGCGCGGTGCTCACCGAGGCGGGCGAGGTGGTGTGGCTCGACGAGTCGATGCTCGGCGTGATCGGGCGCAGCACGGGCGCGACGGCGGTGCACCGCGTCCCGGTCTCCGGCCCCACGACCGCGCTGGCCGAGGTGCCGGACCTCGTCTCGCTCGCTGGCGGGAAGGTGGTGTACGCCGCGTCCGGGGACGGCGTGCTGCACAAGCTCGTCGGGAACGCGACGTGGGTCGCGGTCAGCGGCGTGGAGGACGTGCGCGACCCCGCGTACCCCGGCTGACCCGGCACCCGCGCGCCGCACGCCCGTCCACGGTCTCGTCGCGCGCGCCCCGCCCGACGAGGGGGCGCGCGATGCTGGCGCCGTGCGAGGGGCGACGAGTGACGGCGGCGGCGTCCTCCGAGCGTTGGTCCGGGTGCTGGTGGGGGAGCTGTCCGGGCTCGTCCTACCGGTCGGCTGCGCCGGCTGCGGCCGGGACGACGAGCCGTGGTGCGGCGGGTGCCGGGCGCCGTTCGCGGCGCCGCCGTGGCGGTGCGAGGACCGCGCGGGACGGCTGGACCCGGTCGACGGGCACCCCCTGCCCGTGCGCACGCTCGCGGAGAACGTCGGTGCCGTGCGCGCCGTCGTCGTCGCGTGGAAGGACCGGGGGCGTCGGGACCTGACCCGCGACGTCGTCGCCGCGGCGGCGCGGCTCGGCGCGGGGCTGGTCCCCGAGGTCGTGGCGGCGCTCGCGCTGGCGGAGGTGCGCGTGTCGCCGCGCGGGCCCGTGCTCGTCGTCGCGGCGCCGTCCACCGCCGCCGCGCGCCGCCGCCGCGGCTTCGCCCACGCCGACGCGCTGGCGGACGGCGTCGCCGCCGGCCTGCGCTCGGCCGGGGTCCCCGCCGTGCGGGTGGCGGCGCTGCGTCGGCGCTCCGGCGAGCAGGTCGGCCTCGGCGTGCGTGCGCGGGCCACGGTGCGGGTCGAGGTGGCGCGCCGTGCGGCTCCCGCCGTGCGCGGCCGTCCCGTCGTGCTCGTCGACGACGTCCTGACCACCGGAGCGACGCTCGCCGCCGCGGCGGCGGCGCTGACCGTCGCGGGCGCGCTCGTCGTCGCGGGCGCGACGCTCGTCGCGACACCGGCCCCGGGCCGCGCGCGCCGCGACGGGCGGGACCTGGGACCCACCGACGCGCCGCGCGCCGGGGGCACGGTGGTCGAACGCAGCCGACGGCGTTAGCGTGGGCATCCGAGCCGACGACGTCGGGCGGCGGGACCGGTGCGAACCGGGCCCGTCCTGCCGGCGGATGAGGAGGTGGTGCCGACCGGGCCCTCGCGGGCCCCGACCGATCGCACCGGGCGGCCACGGCCGTCCCTCACCTCGGAGGAGGCTCATATGGAGATCGTGGTTGCCGGCCGGCACACGGAGGTGTCGTCGAAGTTCCGGGCGCACCTGACCGACAAGCTCGCGAAGATCGAGCAGCTGGCCCCCCGCGCGCAGCGGATCGACGTCCTCGTGTCGCACGAGGCCAACCCTCGTCAGGCGGACAGCTCGGAGCGGGTCGAGCTGACGGTCGTGGACAAGGGACCCGTCATCCGCGCCGAGGCGTGCGCGGACGACAGGTACGCCGCGCTGGACCTCGCGCTCGCCAAGCTGCTCGAGCGCCTGCGCCGGACGCGGGACCGCCGCAAGGACCACCGCAACCACACTCCGCTCACGCCCGTCGACGTGAGGCCGCCGGAGCAGATGGCCGCCGAGCCGGAGGCCGCGTCGTCCACCGACGCGGACGGCACGGTCGAGACCACGCTCGGGGACTCACCGGTCGTCATCCGGGAGAAGACGCACGAGGCGCTGCCGATGACGCTCGACGACGCGCTGTACGAGATGGAGCTCGTCGGGCACGACTTCTACCTCTTCGTCGACGCCGAGACCGCGCAGCCCGCGGTGGCCTACCGCCGACGGGGCTGGAGCTACGGCGTCATCAAGCTCGACACGCCCGTGACCGGCGTCCCCTCCGAGGAGTCGCAGGCGGCACGCGTCGGCTGACCGCCGGCCCTTCGTCAGGGCATCCCTGTCCACGGCGACGCGCCCGGTCGGTACCCCGGCCGGGCGCGTCGCCGCGTGCGGACCCCGACCACGCCGACCGCTGGACGTGACAGGGCGGGCGTCCGCAGAGCGGCCCGGGGTCCGGGTGTCGGTGGCGTTGGGCAGGATGGGGTGCGTGACCACGCCCCAGCTGACGATCCCGCAGGCGCGTCGCACCGCGCTGGCCGCGCAGGGCCTGCACCGGGCGCGGCCCGAGCGCGGCTCGGTCGGCATCCGCCAGGTGCAGCAGGTGATCGACCGCATCGGGCTGCTGCAGATCGACTCGGTCAACGTCCTCGCCCGGGCGCACCTGCTGCCGCTGTACTCCCGCCTCGGCCCGTACGACCCGGCGCTCCTCGACCGCGCGGCGGGCCGCCCGCCGCGCCGGCTCATGGAGGCGTGGGCGCACGTGGCGTCGTACGTGCCTCCGACGACGTACCGGCTGCTCGAGTGGCGGCGCCGTGCCGACCGCGACCGGTTGGGCGGGCGGCTCGTCGACGGCGTGCCGCTGCGGTCCTCGGCCGTGCTCGGCGAGGTCCGCGCGCTGATCGCCGAGCGCGGTCCCGTCACCTCCGCCCAGGTGCATGCGCTGCTCGAGGACCGCTTCCCCCGGACCGGCACCGAGTGGGGCTGGAACTGGACGGTGGCGAAGAGCGCGCTGGAGTACCTGTTCATCGTCGGCGACGCCGCGGTCGCGGGGCGCACGTCGGCGTTCGAGCGGCGGTACGACCTCGCGGAGCGCGTGCTCCCGGCCGACGTGCAGGCGCTGCCGGAACCGTCGGACGCGGACGCGGTCCGCGGGCTCGTCGAGATCTCGGCGCGCGCCCACGGCATCGGCACCGAGCGCTGCCTCGCGGACTACTTCCGGCTCGGCCAGGCCGCCACCCGGCAGGCGGTGGGGGAGCTGGTGGAGGAAGGGGTGCTCGAGCGCGTCCGCGTCGTCGGCTGGGACCGGCCGGTCGTCCGGCACGCGCAGGCGGCGCTCCCGCGCACCGCCGGAGGGGTGGCCCTGCTGAGCCCGTTCGACCCGCTGGTGTTCGAGCGGCGCCGTCTCGAGGAGCTGTTCGGGCTGCGCTACCGGATCGAGATCTACGTGCCCGCGGCACAGCGCCGCTGGGGCTACTACGTGCATCCCTTCCTGCTCGGCGACGAGATCGCCGCGCTCGTCGACCTCAAGGCGGACCGCGCCTCCCGGCGGCTGCTCGTCCAGGCGGCGCACCGGGCCCCGGCGGCCGACACGGCCGACGGCGGGAGGCCGGGCGGCCGCCGGTCGGACGACGAGGTGGCGCAGGCACTGGCGCGGGAGCTGCGCCTGGTCGCCGAGTGGCTCGCGCTCGACGACGTCGTCGCCGGGCCCGACGCGCTGGGCGGGGACCTGATGGCGCCCGTGCTCCGTGCGCTGGCGTCGGGCCAGAGCGGGTGACCCGCCGCGCCGACTTCCTGCTCGTCGCGCTGGCGGGCGTGCTGTGGGGCACCGGGGGCCTCGCGGGGGCCGAGCTGGGCGACGCCGCCGGGATCGACCCCGCCGCGGTCGCCTGCTACCGGCTGCTGGGTGGGGGCGGGCTCCTCCTGGTCGTGCTCGTCGCGCTCCGGCGGCTCCGCGGCGTGCTCGTCGCGGGTCGCGTCCGGCGCGACGTGGCCGCTCGGGTGCTCGGTACGGCGGTGCTGATCGCGGCCTTCGAGGCAGCGTACTTCGAGGCGGTCGAGCGGGCGGGCGTGGCGGTCGCGACGCTGGTCACCCTGGGGACGGCGCCGCTCCTGGTCGCCGGCGCGACGTCGCTCCGCACGCGCTCGTGGCCACCGCCCCGGACCCTGCTCGCGCTGGTGCTCGCGCTCGGCGGACTGCTGCTGCTCGTGCTCGGCCGGACCGACGCGGCGGCCACCGACGCGTGGGGGATCGTGCTCGCGCTCGTCGCGGCGGCCGCCTTCGCGTCGCTCACCGCGGTCAACGCCCGGCCGGTGCCGGGCCTGGACGGCCTGGCGGTCACGGCGCTGTCGTTCACGCTCGGCGGCCTGCTGCTGGTCCCGTTCGCGGCGGTCGCGGGCGGGCTCGGGCTCCCGGCCGACGGCGCGGGCTGGGGCTGGCTGCTCTTCCTCGCGGTGGTCCCCACCGCAGCGGCGTACAGCGCGTACTTCACGGGCCTGCGGACCGTGACCGCGACGACCGCGACGCTGCTGTCCCTGCTCGAGCCGCTCACCGCCGCCGTCCTCGCGACCGCCCTGCGCGACGAGAGGCTCGGGCCCTGGGGCGTGCTCGGATCGTCGTTGCTGGTCCTGGCCGTGGTCGTCCTGCGCCCACGCGCCGATCCCTCGCCTACCATGGTCGGGCCCGGCGGTGCCGCCGGGCTTCCGCGCCACCCCGAGCGGCCAGCGCCCGGGGCGTCTACACCAGGAGTCATGAGTGTCAGCGATCCTCGAGAAGGTCCTGCGGCTCGGTGAGGGCCGGGTCCTCAAGAAGCTGTCGGGCATCGCCGAGCAGGTCAACGCCCTCGAGGACGCCTTCGAGTCGCTCTCCGACGCGGAGCTGCGCGAGGAGACGGACCGGTTCAAGGTCCGCCTGGCCGAGGGGGAGACGCTCGACGACCTGCTGCCGGAGGCGTTCGCCGCGGTCCGCGAGGCCTCGCGCCGCACGCTGGGCCAGCGCCACTTCGACGTCCAGCTGATGGGTGGCGCCGCGCTGCACCTGGGCAACATCGCGGAGATGAAGACCGGTGAGGGCAAGACGCTCGTCGCGACCGCCCCCGCGTACCTCAACGCGCTGTCGGGCAAGGGCGTCCACGTCGTCACGGTCAACGACTACCTCGCGAGCTACCAGAGCGAGCTCATGGGCCGCGTGTTCCGGTTCCTGGGGCTGACCACGGGCTGCATCCTGTCCTCGCAGACGCCGTCGGAGCGCCGCGAGCAGTACGCCGCCGACATCACGTACGGCACCAACAACGAGTTCGGCTTCGACTACCTGCGCGACAACATGGCGTGGAGCACCGACGAGCTCGTGCAGCGCGGCCACAACTTCGCGATCGTCGACGAGGTCGACTCGATCCTCATCGACGAGGCGCGCACCCCGCTGATCATCTCCGGCCCGGCCTCGGGCGACGCCAACCGCTGGTACGGCGAGTTCGCGAAGGTCGTGCGGCGCCTGCAGGCCGAGCGCGACTACGAGGTGGACGAGAAGAAGCGCACGATCGGCGTGCTCGAGCCCGGCATCGAGCGGGTCGAGGACTACCTGGGCATCGACAACCTCTACGAGTCCCTGAACACGCCGCTGATCGGCTTCCTCAACAACGCGATCAAGGCCAAGGAGCTGTTCAAGCGCGACAAGGACTACGTCGTCATGAACGGCGAGGTCCTCATCGTCGACGAGCACACGGGCCGCATCCTGCCCGGCCGTCGCTACAACGAGGGCATGCACCAGGCGATCGAGGCCAAGGAAGGCGTCGCGATCAAGGCGGAGAACCAGACGCTCGCCACGATCACGCTGCAGAACTACTTCCGCCTGTACGGCAAGCTCGCGGGGATGACCGGTACGGCCGAGACCGAGGCCGCCGAGTTCCAGGGCACGTACAAGCTCGGCGTCGTGCCGATCCCGACCAACCGCCCGATGCAGCGCATCGACCAGAAGGACCTCGTCTACAAGAGCGAGGACGGCAAGTTCGACTCCGTGGTCGAGGACATCGTCGAGCGTCACGCCAAGGGCCAGCCGGTCCTGGTGGGCACGACGAGCGTCGAGAAGTCGGAGCTCCTGTCCACCAAGCTCCGCAAGGTCGGCGTCCCGCACGAGGTGCTCAACGCGAAGCACCACGCCCGCGAGGCCTCGATCGTCGCCCAGGCGGGCCGCAAGGGCGCTGTGACGGTCGCGACCAACATGGCCGGCCGCGGCACCGACATCATGCTCGGCGGCAACGCCGAGTTCATGGCCGTCGCGGACCTCGCCGACCGCGGGCTCGACCCGGCCGAGAACGCGGAGGAGTACGAGGCCGCGTGGCCGGGCGCGCTGGAGAAGGCGCGCGAGGCCGTGAAGGCGGAGCACGACGAGGTGGTCGAGCTCGGCGGCCTGTACGTGCTCGGCACCGAGCGCCACGAGTCGCGCCGCATCGACAACCAGCTGCGCGGCCGCTCCGGTCGTCAGGGCGACCCGGGCGAGTCCCGGTTCTACCTGTCGCTGCAGGACGACCTGATGCGCCTGTTCAACTCGGGCCTGGCGGAGTCGATGATGACGCGCGCGGGCTTCCCCGAGGACATGCCGCTCGAGTCCAAGATCGTGACCCGCGGCATCCAGTCCGCGCAGTCGCAGGTCGAGGCGCGGAACTTCGAGATCCGCAAGAACGTGCTGAAGTACGACGACGTGATGTCCCGGCAGCGCGAGGTCATCTACGAGCAGCGTCGCCGCGTGCTCGAGGGCGAGGACCTGCAGGAGCAGGTCGGACACTTCCGGTCCGACGTGCTGCGGGCGTACATCGAGGGCGCGACGGCCGAGGGTCGCCCGGAGGACTGGGACCTCGACGCGCTGTGGACGGCGCTGCGCGCCGTGTACCCCGTGACGATCGAGCCCGACGACGTCGTGGAGGAGGCGGGAGGCCCGACGCGCCTCTCGCAGGAGCTGCTCCAGCGTGAGCTGCTCTCCGACGCCGAGGTCGCGTACCGCGAGCGTGAGCAGACGATCGGCGAGGCGAACATGCGCCAGCTCGAGCGGCGCGTCACGCTGTCCGTGCTCGACCGCAAGTGGCGCGAGCACCTGTACGAGATGGACTACCTCAAGGAGGGCATCGGGCTGCGCGCGATGGCGCAGCGCGACCCGCTCGTCGAGTACCAGCGCGAGGGCTTCCAGCTCTTCAACGCGATGACCGACGCGATCAAGGAGGAGACCGTCGGCTTCCTGTTCAACCTGCAGGTGCAGGTGCAGGACGGCGAGGCTGCCGAGGGCGGCACGCAGGACGCACCCGTGGTCAGCGCCGACTCCGCCGCGGCGACTGCCGGCTCGGGGCCTCGCCTGGTCGCCAAGGGCATCGACGGACCGCAGGAGCGCGTGCCGCTGCAGTACTCGGCCCCGTCGGTCGACGGTGACGCGGGCGTCGTGACGAACGCCGCCGACCCGCAGGACGCGCCCGTCGCGGACGACGCGCAGGCGGGCAACCGTCAGGAGCGCCGTCGCGCGGCCAAGCGCAAGCGCTGACCGACGCGTCCGCCGCGGCGGACGGGAGCACGACGAGACGGAGCGGCCCCTCGGGACCGCTCCGTCTCGCTGTGCGTGCCGCCCGCTCCGCCCACGCCGCCATCTCCGCCAGGGGCGTGCGGCGCCCCCGCCCGCGTCAGCCGATCTCCAGGGCGGTGACGCGCCACGTGCGGCGGTGCGACTCGAGCCGCAGCGCGACGGCCCGGACGCGACGCCCGTCGTCGACGACCGCGGACGCCTCGAGGACGTGCGGCTCGACCGGGCACAGCCGCAGGGAGCGCACGACCGCGGCCCGCCCGGAGGCACCGGGTCCGACCGCGCGGAGCGTCGCGCCGGCGCGGGCGCGCAGTGCCTCGTAGACGCCGGGCGCGAGCCATCGCGCGAGCTGGGCCACCGACCGGCGGCCCACCAGTGCCTCGACGCTGGCCAGCGCGAGGGCGTGCGTCACCGAGCGTGGGTCCTGCTCGGGGCGCTCGGTGTCCACGACGTCGGGATCGCCGAGCGTCTCCGCGTCGGCGGCACGGAGCACGGCGACACGGGAGCGCAGGCTGGGCGGGCGTCCGTCGGAGCGTCGACGTTCGGTGCCCTGCTCGGGACGCGCGGGCGCGTGCGGGACGCGCGGCGGGTGCAGGTCGCGCAGGGGACGGACCCGGGGGACCGCCGGTGCCGCACCCGGACCGGGGCGCGTCCGGCGCGCACCGAGGCCGTGCGCGAACGACTGCTCCAGCGCGGTGGGGTCGGCGCTCTCCGCGACCGTCAGCGCGGTCATCGGGTGGCCCGCGGGGCGACGAGCACCTGGCCGGCGCGGATGACGTCCGGGTCCGACCCGATCACCTCGCGGTTCGCCTCGTACCAGGCCGGCCACGCCGCGGCGACCTCCGCCGCGGTCGCGGAGCGCCCCAGCTCGCCCGCGGCGATCGTCCACAGCGAGTCGCCCGCCCGCACGACGACCGTGCGCTGCGCGTCCCGGGCGCCGGACCGGGGTGCGGTGCCGGTGCCGGACCGGTCCGACGCCGGGTCGGCACCGTGTGCCACGCGCTCGGCGGTGTCGCTGCCGTCCGCCTCCCGGTCGTCGCTCGCGTCGTCGTGCGTGCCGTCCTGGTGCGTGTCGTGCTCGTGCGTGCCGTCCTCGTGCCGCGTGTCGGGGCCCGGCGCCGTGACGGTCCAGGCGAGCGGCGGCGCGTCCCCCGCGGGCAGTCCTGTCGAGACCGCGACCGCGGCGGGGCGCTCCACGGAGGTCGCCGGTGCCGCGGTGGCGCCCGTGGCGGCGAGGCCGAGTGCGACGCCGGCGCCGACGGTGCCGGCGACGACCCGGCGGACCGCGTGCGGCGCCCAGCGCCGGACGGCGGCCTCGCCACCCCGCCAGCCGGTGCCGAGGACCCGCGCGGCGACGCAGACGGTGCCGAGAGCGCACGAGAGCGCCAACCACGCGCAGACGGCGGCGCCGAGACCGGCGACGGCCGAGACGACCACGTCGTCGACCTGGACGGCTCCGGCCGTCCGCCACGGCAGGACCGCGGCGAGGCCGAGAGCGGCGGCGCCGGCCGCCGCCGCCACGCCGCCGAGCAGCAGCCCACCGCCGGCGAGCTGCGCTCGCGATCTCCTTCGATCCATGTCGACCCCCTGAAGTTGCTGATGATGACGTTTGGTGCCGTGTGAGGGTGCTAGGTGTATCCGAGTCCGCGCGGGTTTGTCCAGCGGGGTCCGTCGCGGTCCGGCGGTGGACGACGCCCGCCGTGCCACCCGGGTGAGCCCTACGGTGAGCGGGTGCGCTGGGAGTCGTTGTTCGCGGACATGGAGTCGCAGCTCGTCGCGGCCCGCGCGCAGGAGCTGCGCGACGAGGTCGCCGAGCTCACGCGCGCGGAGCGGGCTCAGGTGGCGCTGACGGACCGCCTGCGGGCTGCCCGAGGGGACGGGCTACGCCTGCTGCTGCGCGACGGCCAGACGGTGGACGGGACGGCGCTCGAGGTGGCGCCGCAGTGGCTGCTGCTCGCGCCGGACGCGTTCCGGCGAGCGCTCGTGCCGACCGCGGCGATCGCCGGCGTGGTCGGGCTGGGCCCGCAGGCGGCTCCGCCGGCCGGGACGGTCGAGCGGAAGCTCTCGCTCGGTCACGCGCTGCGGGCGCTCGCGCGGGACCGGACGGTCGTGCGGGTCGACGCGCAGGGCGCGGTCGTCACCGGTCGCGTGGCGCGCGTGGGAGCGGACCACGTGGACGTGGCCCCGCAGGACGCCGCCGCGGGCGCGCAGGCCTGGACGCTCCCGTTCGGGACGCTGCTGGTGGTCCGGTCGAGCTGACGAGCCGGAGAGGCCCCTCGTCAGGCCGCGGTGAGCCGGGTCACTCGTCCTCGAACGTCGCGCCGCTCGCGATCCGCTCGCGGGTGCGCGCCTTCTGGCGCTCGACGTACGCGTCGAGGTCCTCGACCCCGACGCGCCAGATCTTGCGGCCCCCGAGCTGGAAGCCCTCGAGCTCACCGCTCGTCACCATCGAGCGGACCTGGCCGACGGAGACCCCGAGGACCTCGGCGACGTCGGCGAGCGACAGGTACTGCTGCGGCATGCCCGAAGTGTGGCACGCGGTGGCGCGGGTTCCCCGCTATCCACAATCCTGCTCCCGCCCGGTACGTCCGGTTCGCCCGGTAGGGCAGGATGCAGCGGTCGTCGCACGCCGCGGCGCTCCGACGGCACGAGGCACGACGAGGGGGATCCGGTGGACACGTCGACGCTCGACCTTCCCGCGCCCACGGCGGCGCGGCTGCGCCGACCGGGATGGCGCGACCCACGCCTGCTCGCGGGGGTCGCCATGGTGGCGGTCGCCGTGGCGCTCGGCGCCTGGGCGGTCCGCACCGCGCAGGCGACCGTCGGCGTCTACGCCGTCCGGGACACCGTCGTGCCCGGGCAGGCGGTCGGTGCCGACGACCTCCTCGTCGTCGAGGCGGGGCTCCCGGCAGCAGCTCTCGACGGGTACTTGTCCGCCGACCAGCCGCTGCCGGAGGACGTGGTGGTGCTGCGCACGGTGGGCGCCGGCGAGCTGCTGCCCCGGGCCGCGGTGGGGGACGCCGGGGACGTCGCGCTGCGACCGGTCGCGGTGCCCGTGCGGTCGGCGCCGTCCGACGAGGTGGTGCCGGGCGCGGTCGTCGACGTGTGGTTCACCCCGGCGCAGGACTCGCGGGCGGCGGACGAGGGTGCGGACACCGCGCCGCGGGTGCTCGCCGAGGCGGTCACCGTCGCCGAGGTGCAGCGGCCCGACGGGGCGTTCGCGGGCAGCGGAGCGAGCGTCGTGCACGTGCTGGTGCCCGCCGGGACCCTGCCGGACCTGCTCGCCGCGCTCTCGGCGGACGGCTCGCTCGACGCGGTGCCCGTGCCGGGCTCGGGAGCCTGACGTGGCGACGACGACCGGGGTGCTGTGCGCGGTGCGGGGCTCGGCCGAGGTGCTCGTCGTGCGGGCGCTGGACGACGACGGGGCGCTGCAGGTCACGCGCCGCTGCGCGGACCTCGCGGAGCTGCAGGCCGCGGCCGAGGCGGGCCTCGGCCGCGTCGCGGTCGTCTCGGCAGACCTGGACCTGCTGGACGTGACCGCGGTCGCGACGCTGCGGGCCGTCGGCGTGGTGGTCGTCGTGCTGCTCGACCCCGAGCGGTCGACCACGGCAGACCGCAGCCGCGTGGCGGCGGCGGACCTGCTGCTGGACGCGCCGGCGGACGAGGCCGGTGCGCGGGCCGTCGCCGAGCGGGTCGCGGGCATGACGACCGTCGCGCCCTCGGGGGCAGCCGCGCACGGCGCGATGCCGCCCGACCCGTGGGAGCCCGCACCGGAGCCGGTGCGGGACCGGGGGAGGGTCGTGGCGGTCTGGGGGCCCACGGGGGCGCCCGGACGGTCCATCGTGGCGCTGCAGCTCGCCGCGGAGGTCGCCGCACGCGGGGTCCCGTCACTGCTCGTGGACGCCGACACCTACGGCGGCTGCCAGGCGCAGCTGCTCGGGCTGCTGGACGAGGCCCCCGGGCTCGCGGCCGCGGCACGGGCGGCGGGGCAGGGCGCGCTGGACGTCGCGACGCTGGCGCGGTTCGCGCCCTTCGTCGCGCCGGACCTGCGCCTGCTGTCCGGCATCGCCCGGGCCGACCGGTGGCCCGAGCTCCCCGGCCCCGCGCTCGACGTGGTGTGGCAGGTCGCGCGCTCGCTCGCGGCCGTGACGGTCGTGGACTGCGGCTTCTGCGTCGAGCAGGACGAGGTGCTGAGCTACGACACCCGGGCCCCGCGCCGCAACGGTGCCACGCTCGGTGCCCTGGCGACGGCGGACGAGGTGGTCGTCGTCGGTGCGGCCGACCCGGTCGGCGTGCACCGGCTGGTGCGTGCGCTCACCGACCTCGCCGAGCTCGGCGTGGACGCACCGCGCCGTGTGGTCGTGAACCGGGTCCGGGCGTCCGTCGCGGGGCCGAACCCGGGGCGGGCCGTCGCACGCGCGCTCGAGCGGTACGCGGGCGTGACCGACGCGGTGCTCGTGCCGGAGGACCCGGCCAGCCTGGACGCCGCGCTGCTCGAGGCGCGGACGCTGCGCGAGATCGCGCCGGGCTCGCCGGTGCGCCGTGCGCTCGAGCCGTTGGTCGCGCACGTGGCCGACGCGGGACGGCGCGGGGGTGCGACGGCGGCCTCACCGGCGCTGCAGACCGCGGGTGCCCGTCGATGACCAGCCGGGCCGGGCGCGAGCTCTCGAGCCGCCTGCCACGTCCGCCGGGCCCGTCGTGCGTCGTGCACGGCGCCGCCGGGCCGCGGCGGGCACACTGACCGCATGCGCACGTACCTCCCGGCCACCCTGGACGAGCTCGACGGGTCCACCGACCTGGCGCCGCGCCGCGGCTACGCGGTGACGGCCGCCCTGCGTGCCGCGCTGCCCGACGAGGACGAGGAGGGCTGGGAGTTCGCCGCACACCTCGCGGCCGCCGACGACAGCCTGGTGCTGCTCGCGCGCCGACCCGACGCGCCCGCCCTGCGCCTGGTGGTCACCGCGGACCTCGACGACGCCGCGGTCAGGGTCCTGGACGTGCCGCCGCCGGGCGCGGACGCGGGGGACGTCGGCACCCCCGGCGAGGTCGAGGTCACGGCACCGGTCGCGTGGTCGCGCGTGGCCTGCGTGCACGTCGACGAGCCGGCGACCGCGTCCGACGTGCGGGCGGCGCTCGCCGGCGACGACGCCGCGGTCGAGCGGCTCGAGGAGGCCGACCTCCTCTGGTACGACGTCTCGGAGCTCAGGGACATCCCGCGCGCCTGAGTCGTCGGCGGCCGCGGTCGCGCCCGGTGGGTGACGTCCGTCTCCCGCGCCGGGTTTGGTCGAGCGGTGGCGACCGGGTATCGTTCTCGCCCGGTACGACGTCCGGAAACGGTCGCTCGGCGGGCCCTCCGGGACCTGTCGTGACGGCTTCCGGGACCGGAGGTCATACCCCCATGGGGTATGGTGTAATTGGCAGCACGACTGATTCTGGTTCAGTTAGTCTAGGTTCGAGTCCTGGTACCCCAGCGCGAGCACCGCTGACCCGCACGTCCGGAGCACTCCGGAGGATCGGGTAGAGTGTTCACTCGTCCGCGAGACCTCCGGGTCCCGCAGGCTGATAGGCCCCCGTTGTGTAGCGGCCTAGCACGCCGCCCTCTCACGGCGGTAGCGCCGGTTCGAATCCGGTCGGGGGTACGTCAGAAGGCCCGGTCACCACGGTGACCGGGCCTTCGTCGTTCCCGGCGGACTGCGCACCCGGCGGACATGCGCACGCGCCGACGACGGACCTCCGGACGACGGTGCATCCGTCGACGAGGCCCGGCCGCCTCGTGGCGGCCGGGCCTCGTCGGGGTCGTCGCGGTCGGGCGGGACCGCAGATGTCGGCCGACCGGCGATGTCGGTCGACGGGGGGCGTCAGTCGGCGGTGCGGCGGAGCACCTCGGTCAGGCGGTTGGCGGCCGACACCACGGCGGACGCGTGCAGGCGGCCGGGCTGGCGCGTCAGACGCTCGAGCGGCCCCGACACGGACACGGCGGCCACGACGCGTCCCGAGGGCCCGCGGACCGGCGCGGACACGGAGGCCACGCCGACCTCGCGCTCGGAGACCGACTGCGCCCAGCCGCGGCGCCGCACGCCGGACAGGATAGTCGCGGTGAACTTCGCGCCCTGCAGACCGCGGTGCAGGCGGTCCGGCTCCTCCCAGGCCAGGAGGATCTGCGCGGCTGAGCCCGCCTGCATGGTCAGCGTCGCGCCGACCGGGATGGAGTCGCGCAGGCCGATCGGCCGCTCGGCCGCGGCGACGCAGATGCGCTGGTCGCCCTGCCGGCGGTAGAGCTGCGCGCTCTCGCCCGTGTGGTCCCGCACCGCGCCCAGGACCGGGCCGGCGGCGGCGAGCAGGCGGTCCTCGCCCGCGGCGGTCGCCAGCTCCGAGAGGCGCGGGCCGAGGACGAACCGCCCCTGCATGTCGCGTGCCACGAGGCGGTGGTGCTCGAGCGCGACCGCGAGTCGGTGGGCGGTCGGGCGAGCAAGATGGGTGGCGGTGACGAGCTGGGCGAGGGTGGCCGGCCCGGCCTCGAGAGCGCTGAGAACGGATGCGGCCTTGTCCAGGACGCCGACTCCGCTAGAGTTGTCCATAGGCCGATATTGGCGTCTCGCAGGCTGAGATGCAAGTACCGACACCGAAGACAGCCCCGATTGGCCCAAGAACCGGGACCACCCCCACCCGGGCGAGAGCAGAACAGGACCGCAGCACATGGCCGGCACGTTGGCGGAGAAGGTCTGGGACGCGCACGTCGTGCGCCGTGGCACGGACGGAGCTCCCGACCTCCTCTACATCGACCTCCACCTCGTCCACGAGGTCACCAGCCCCCAGGCGTTCGAGGGCCTGCGCCTCGCCGGGCGGCCGGTCCGCCGGCCGGACCTGACGCTCGCGACCGAGGACCACAACACCCCGACGCTCGACATCGACCGTCCCATCGCGGACACGACGAGCCGGACGCAGATCGAGACGCTGCGCAACAACGCCGCGGAGTTCGGCGTGCGCATCCACTCGCTCGGCGACGCGGACCAGGGCATCGTGCACCAGGTCGGCCCGCAGCTCGGGCTCACGCAGCCCGGCCTGACGGTGGTCTGCGGCGACTCGCACACCTCGACGCACGGTGCGTTCGGCGCGCTCGCGTTCGGCATCGGCACGTCCGAGGTCGAGCACGTCCTGGCCACGCAGACGCTGCCGCTCGCCCCGTTCAAGACCATGGCGATCACCGTGAACGGCCAGCTGCCCGCGGGCGCGACGAGCAAGGACATCATCCTGGCGATCATCGCGAAGATCGGCACCGGCGGCGGCCAGGGCTACGTGCTCGAGTACCGCGGCGAGGCCATCCGGGCGCTGTCGATGGAAGCGCGCATGACGATCTGCAACATGTCGATCGAGGCCGGCGCTCGCGCGGGCATGATCGCGCCCGACGAGACCACGTTCGCGTACCTCCAGGGCCGGCCGCACGCGCCCGAGGGCGCGGACTGGGACGCGGCGGTGGAGTACTGGCGCACCCTGCGGTCCGACGACGACGCGCAGTTCGACGTCGAGGTGGTGCTCGAGGCCGCCGACCTCGAGCCGTTCGTCACGTGGGGCACCAACCCCGGCCAGGGCCTGCCGCTGTCGGCGAACGTGCCGGTGCCGGAGCAGATCGCCGACGCCAACGAGCGCGTCGCGGCCGAGCGGGCGATCGAGTACATGGGCCTGACGCCCGGTCAGCCGCTGCGCGAGATCAAGGTCGACACCGTCTTCATCGGCTCGTGCACCAACGGCCGCATCGAGGACCTGCGCTCGGTCGCGAAGGTGGTGCGCGGCAAGAAGAAGGCCGACGACGTGCGCGTGCTCGTCGTGCCGGCGTCCGCGCGCGTCCGCCTGCAGGCGGAGGCCGAGGGGCTGGACCAGATCTTCCTCGACTTCGGCGCCGAGTGGCGCAACGCCGGGTGCTCGATGTGCCTGGGCATGAACCCCGACCAGCTCGCGCCCGGCGAGCGCTCGGCCTCCACGTCGAACCGCAACTTCGAGGGGCGCCAGGGCAAGGGCGGCCGCACGCACCTGGTCTCGCCGCTGGTCGCCGCCGCGACGGCGATCCGCGGCACCCTCTCGTCGTACGGCGACCTGGCGACGGGCGAGCCCGCGCCGGACGGCACGCCGCTGACGGGCGCGCCCGCCGACCGGCTCCAGACGGTCTGACCGGACGACGAGAGACGAGAGAAGGCAGACCCATGGAGAAGTTCACCCAGCACACCGGCGTCGGCGTCCCGCTGCGTCGCAGCAACGTCGACACCGACCAGATCATCCCGGCCGTCTACCTCAAGCGCGTGACGCGCACGGGGTTCGAGGACGCGTTGTTCGCCGCGTGGCGCGGCGACCCGGAGTTCGTGCTCAACCAGGAGGCCTACTCCGCGGGCTCGGTGCTGGTCGCCGGTCCCGACTTCGGCACCGGCTCCTCGCGCGAGCACGCCGTCTGGGCGCTCAAGGACTACGGCTTCAAGGTCGTGCTCTCGGCGCGGTTCGCCGACATCTTCCGCGGCAACTCCGGCAAGCAGGGCCTGCTGGCCGCCCAGGTCGCGCAGGAGGACATCGAGCTCATCTGGAAGATCCTCGAGACCCGGCCGGGCACCGAGGTGACGGTCGACCTCGAGGCGCGCACGGCCACGTGCGACGACGTCGTGGTGCCGTTCCAGGTCGACGACTACACGCGCTGGCGCCTGATGGAGGGGCTGGACGACATCGGCCTGACCCTCCAGCACGTCGACGAGATCCAGGCCTTCGAGGACCGGCGCGAGCCGTGGCGGCCCGCCACGCTCCCGGCCAAGCACCTGCCGCCGGTGGAGATCAAGGCCGCGCGCCCCGTCGAGGTCGAGCTGGGTCGTCGTCCCGCCTGACGCGCACGACGAGCGCGACGCGCCCGGCGCGGACGTCACCGACGTCCGGGCCGGGCGCGCGTGCGTCCGGCGAGGTGCGCGCTACGGTGGGCCGGGGACCGCGCGGGTACGTCCGACGAGACGCGCGGGCCAGGGGAGGCGGACGTGGCAGGCAAGACGCAGCTGATCGACCGGATCGTCGCCAGGGGGAGCAGCCGTGCTGCCGCGAGCGCGGCGGTCGACGCCGTGCTGGCCGAGGTGACGGCCCTCCTGGCTGAGGGCGAGCGCGTCACCTTGACGGGGTTCGGCTCGTTCGACCCGGTCGAGCGGGCGGCCCGCACGGCGCGCAACCCGCGCACGGGGGCCTCGGTCGAGGTCGCTGCCGCGCGCGTGGTGCGGTTCCACCCCGGTGCGGCCCTGCGGACGGCGGTCGGCGGGGGGCCCGTGCCCTCGGCAGGGCCGGTGACCGAGGTCGTCCCCGTCGAGCGGACGAGCGGGAGCCGGCGGGTCGCGACCGCGGCGAGCGCCGGCAGGACGGACGGCACGAAGGCCGCCCAGGAGCTCGCGGAGCAGGCGGGCAAGACGGCCCGGAAGACGTCCGACGCGAAGACCGCGAAGAAGCCTGACAAGAAGTCTGAGAAGAAGGCTGACAAGAAGGTCGGCAAGAACTCGGACAAGAAGGCCGGCAAGAAGTCTGACAAGAAGTCCGGCAAGAAGTCGGGCAAGCACTCCGGCAAGAAGTAGTCATCCGCCCGTCACGCGGCGGCCGCGAGGTCGGCGTGCGGCGGGTGGTCTGTGAAGGTGTCGTGCGGAGGCGCGGGCAGGTGCGCGCGCCGGCACGCCAGGTCCCGGTGGTAGGCGAGGATGGGCGCGTGAACGATCTGCTGTACGTCAACGGTGGCACCCCGCTGCAGGGCGACATCACCGTCCGCGGAGCCAAGAACTTCGTCTCGAAGGCCATGGTCGCCGCGCTGCTGGGAGAGACGCCCAGCGTGCTGCGCAACGTCCCGCAGATCCGGGACGTCGCGGTGGTGACCGGCCTGCTCGAGCTGCACGGCGTGCGGGTCGACGCGGACGCCGCGGCCGGCACGCTGCACCTGGACCCGACGGACGTCGAGACCGCGCACGTCGCGGACATCGACGCGCACGCGGGCTCGAGCCGGATCCCGATCCTGTTCTGCGGCCCGCTGCTGCACCGGCTGGGGGAGGCGTTCATCCCCGACCTGGGCGGCTGCCGGATCGGCGACCGGCCGATCAACTACCACCTCGACATCCTGCGCCAGTTCGGCGCGGTCGTGGACAAGCGGCCACAGGGCATCTACCTCAGCGCGCCCAAGCGCCTGCAGGGCACCAAGATCGCGCTGCCGTACCCGAGCGTCGGGGCGACCGAGCAGCTGCTGCTGACGGCGGTCCGCGCGGACGGGATCACCGAGCTCGCGAACGCGGCGATCGAGCCCGAGATCATGGACCTCATCAACGTCCTGCAGAAGATGGGCGCGATCATCTCGGTCGACACGGACCGCGTGATCCGCATCGAGGGCGTCGAGCGGCTCGAGGGCTACCAGCACACCGCGCTCTCGGACCGGATCGAGGCCGCGTCCTGGGCCTCGGCGGCGCTCGCGACGGGCGGCGACATCTACGTCCGCGGCGCGACGCAGCCGGAGATGACGACGTTCCTCAACACGTTCCGCAAGGTCGGCGGCGAGTTCGTCGTCGACGACGCGGGCATCCGGTTCTTCCACCCCGGTGGCGACCTGCGCTCGATCCAGCTCGAGACGGACGTGCACCCGGGCTTCATGACCGACTGGCAGCAGCCCCTCGTCGTCGCGCTGACGCAGGCCAAGGGCCTGTCGATCGTCCACGAGACCGTGTACGAGAACCGGTTCGGCTTCGTCGACGCGCTCGTCGGCATGGGCGCCACCATCCAGGTCTACAAGGAGTGCCTGGGCGGACGGCCCTGCCGGTTCGGTCAGCGCAACTTCTACCACTCGGCCGTGATCAGCGGACCGACGCCCCTGTCGGCCGCCGACATCGAGGTACCGGACCTGCGCGGCGGGTTCAGCCACCTCATCGCGGCGCTCACCGCGAAGGGCACGTCCCAGGTGCGCGGGATCAGCCTCATCGACCGGGGCTACGAGCACTTCATGGACAAGCTGGACGCGCTCGGCGCCGAGTTCTCGCGCGACTGACCCGCGGCGGCCGGGCCGCCGCGGTGACGGCAACGGGTAGCCTGCTCGTCGTGCGTTCCCCTGCCCGCTCCAACCGTGCCTACCGCAACGTCGCGCGCATCGTGCGGCCGCTGCTGATGGCGTCCACGCGCCCGGACTGGCACGGCGTCGAGCACCTGCCGACCGACCGGGGCTACCTGGTCGCGTCGAACCACATGACCAACGTGGACCCGCTGACGTTCGCGCACTTCCTGTGGGACAACGGCGTCGCGCCCAAGATCCTGGCGAAGGCGTCGCTGTTCAAGGTGCCCGTCGTCGGCGCGGTGCTGCGCGCGACGGGTCAGATCCCCGTCTACCGGAACACGGCGGCCGCGGGGGAGTCCCTGCACGCGGCGGTCGAGGCGATCGGCAGCGGCGACGTGGTCGCGGTCTTCCCCGAGGGCACGCTGACGCGGGACCCCGACCTGTGGCCGATGGTCGGCAAGACGGGCGTCGCCCGGCTCGCGCTGACCACGCGCGCACCGGTGGTCCCGGTCGCCCAGTGGGGGCCGCAGGACCTCCTGGGTCGCTACCAGAAGCTCCTCAAGCCGATCCCGCGCAAGAGGGTCACGGTCGTCGCCGGCCCGCCGGTGGTGCTGGACGACCTGTACGACCGCCCGCACGACACGGCGACGCTGCGCGAGGCGACCGAGCGCGTGATGGACGCGATCACCGCGCTCCTCGAGGGCGTGCGCGGCGAGGTCGCGCCGGCGCAGCGGTTCGACATGCGCAAGCCCGTGCCGCGCGCCGACGGCGGCCCCGCCGCCGAGCCGGAGCTGCCGTGACGGCCGCACCGGCCGACGCGTCCGGGCTGCGCGCCACCGTCCTGGGGACGGGCAGCTGGGGCACCACCTTCGCCGCGGTGCTCGCCGACGCCGGCTGCGACGTCACCGTGTGGGGGCGCAGCGAGGCGGTGGTGCGCCAGATCCGGGACCAGCACCGCAACGAGGCCTACCTGCCCGGCATCGACCTGCCGCGGGGCGTCACCGCGACCACCGACCTGGGTGCCGCCGTCGCCGACGCGCGCCTGGTCGCGGTCGCCGTGCCCTCGCAGGTCGCCCGCGCCACGCTCGCGCCGCTCGCCGGGTCCCTGCGGTCGGACGCCGTGGCGGTCTCGCTCATGAAGGGCGTCGAGCTCGGGACGGACCGCCGCATGAGCGAGGTGGTCGCCGCCGCGCTGGGGCTGCCCGACGAGCGCGTGGCGGTGGTCTCCGGACCGAACCTCGCCCGGGAGATCGCGCGCCGCCAGCCGACCGCGACGGTCGTCGCGTCGACGTCCGACGAGACCGCGCGGCTGGTGGCCGGCGCCATCGCCTCGTCGTACTTCCGTCCGTACACGAACCCCGACGTCGTCGGCGTGGAGCTGTGCGGCGCGGTGAAGAACGTCATCGCGCTCGCGGTCGGGATCTCGCAGGGTCGCGGCCTCGGGTACAACACCATGGCGACGGTCATCACGCGCGGGCTCGTCGAGATCACGCGGCTCGGGCTCGCGCTCGGTGCGGCGCCGGAGACGTTCCCCGGGCTCGCGGGCATGGGCGACCTCATGGCGACGTGCGCGTCGCCGGACTCGCGGAACCACACGCTCGGCGGGCACATCGGCCGCGGCATGGGGCTCGACGAGGCGATCGCCGCCACCGGGGGCACCGCGGAGGCCGTGAAGTCGTGCCGACCGGTGCTCGAGCTCGCCCAGCGGCTCGACGTCGAGATGCCGATCACGGAGGCCGTGGTCAAGGTGCTCTACGAGGGGCTGCCCGTGGACCAGCTCGCCCCGATGCTGCTCGCGCGGCCGCACCGTGCGGAGGCCGTGCGCCGCTGAGGACGCCGCCGACCGGACGGGCCACGGCCGGACTGGCCACGGCCGGACTGGCCACGGCCGGACGGGCCACGGCCGGACCGCCGACGTGGCGCGTCCCTCAGACGAGCGTGCCCAGCGCCTGGTCCAGGTCGCGCCAGAGGTCCTCGACGTCCTCGATGCCGACGCTCATCCGCAGCAGGTCGTCTGGCACCGTGACGGACTCGGTGGCGAACCGGCGACGACGCTCCAGGCTCGACTCCACCCCGCCCAGGCTCGTCGCCGGCACCCACAGCCGCAGCGCGGCGACCAGCGCGTCGGCCGCGGCCGCGCCGCCGACCGGGCGCAGGCCGATGATCGCGCCGTAGCCGTCCATGAGGCGCGTCGCGCGCTCGTGCCCCGGGTCCTGCGGCAGGCCGGGGTGCCGCACGGAGGCGACGGCGGGGTGGGCGGCCAGTCGGCGCGCGAGCTCGAGCGCGGTGGCCTGGGCCCGCTCGACCCGCAGCGCGAGCGTGCGCAGCCCGCGCAGCGCGAGCCACACCTCGAACGGCCCGGCGACCGAGCCGTGCGTCGTGCGGTACGTGAGCAGCCGGGCGTGCAGCTCGGGGTCGCGGGTGAGCGCGGCGCCGAGGACGACGTCGCTGTGGCCGGCGAGGTACTTGGTCACGGAGTGCACCACGACGTCGGCACCGTGCTCGAGCGGGCGCTGCACCAGGGGGGTGGCGAACGTGTTGTCGACGCCGACGAGCGCGCCGGCCTCGTGCGCGCCCGCGACGAGGGCCGGCAGGTCGGCGACCTCGAGCATCGGGTTGGTCGGTGACTCGACCCACAGGAGGTCGGCGGCCCCGCGGTCGGCGGCCCCGCGGACGGCTGCCCCGCGGACGGCTGCGAGCACCGCCTCGGTGTCGTCGACGTCCACCAGGTCGACGGTGACCCCGCTGCGCTGCGCGAGGTCGCGCGCGTACCCGATCGTCACCTGGTAGCAGTGCCGCGGGAGCACGAGCCGGCCGCCGGGCGGCACCAGCGAGAGCGCGCTCGCGATGGCCGCCATGCCGGACCCGTGCACCAGGGCGGGCAGGGGCGTGCCCTCGAGCGCGGCGAGCGCCTCCTCGAACGGGTGCCACGTCTCGGTCGACATCCGCGCGTACAGCAGCTCGTCCGGGCCGGGGACGCCCTGCGACACGTAGGTCGAGGACAGGACGACCGGGGGGTTCACGGGTGCGCCCTGGGCCCGCTGCGGACGGCCGGCGGAGACGACGAGCGTGGCGGGGCTCAGCCCCGCGGTGGAGGGGTCGGTCACGGCGTCAGGCTACGCGTCCCGGCCGGGTAGGGTCGTCCCCGATGAACGCCGAGCTCCCCTCCGCCCTCGCTGCCGCCGACGCTCGTCGGCCCCGTGTGATGGTCCTGTTCGGGGGCCGCTCCGGCGAGCACGCGATCAGCTGCGCGACCGCCGGGGGAGTCCTCCGCGCGCTCGACCGCGAGCGGTACGACGTGCTGGCGGTCGGCATCACGCCGACCGGCCGCTGGGTGCTGGCCGACGAGGACCCGGACCGGTGGGCGATCACGCCCGGACGGCTCCCGCAGGTCGAGGACGCCGCCGCCCGCGTGCAGCTCCCACAGGACTCGACCGACCGCGAGGTCCACCTGGTCGAGCGCAGCGCGGTGCCGCGGCCGCTCGGCGAGGTCGACGTCGTCTTCCCGCTGCTGCACGGCCCGTTCGGCGAGGACGGCACCCTGCAGGGGATGCTCGAGCTCGCCGACGTCCGGTACGTCGGCGCGGGCGTCCTGGCGTCCGCCGTGGGCATGGACAAGCACATGATGAAGCTGGTGCTGGCGGGCCACGGCCTGCCGGTGGGCCCCTTCGTCGTCGTCCCGCCGGGCGCGTACCAGCGGGACCCGCAGGCGGTGACGGCTCAGGTCGAGGCGCTCGGTCTGCCGCTGTTCGTCAAGCCCGCGCGCGCCGGCTCGAGCCTGGGCATCACCCGGGTCGACGACCTCGCCGACCTGCCCGCCGCGCTCGCCGCGGCCCAGGAGCACGACCCCAAGGTCGTCGTCGAGGCGGGCATCGTGGGGCGGGAGATCGAGTGCGGCGTGATCGGCGGACGCGCCGGTGCCCGCGCGCGGGCGTCGCTGCCGGGCGAGATCGTCGTCGACCACGGCAAGCACGCGTTCTACGACTTCGAGGCGAAGTACCTGGACGAGGCGAGCGTCGAGCTCGCGTGCCCCGCGGACCTCTCCCCGGAGGTCACGCGTCGCGTGCAGGAGATCGCGGTGCAGACGTTCGAGGCCGTCGGGGGCGAGGGGCTCGCGCGCGTCGACGTCTTCGTGACGCCCGACGAGCAGGTCGTGGTGAACGAGATCAACACCATGCCCGGGTTCACGCCGTACTCGATGTACCCGCGCATGTGGCAGGCGTCCGGCCTGCCGTACCCCGAGCTCGTCGACGAGCTGGTGCAGCTCGCGCTCGAGCGCCCCACCGGCCTGCGCTGACGCGGGCTACAGGCAGCCGCGCTCGCGCTCGGTGTGCTGCAGCGCGGGGCCGAGCGCGTCGAGGAACGACGTGGGGTGCGTGCGCGCCACCTCGGCCGGTACCGCGAGCTCGACCGCGGGGACGCGGCCGTAGGTGGTGAACGTCCAGTCGGACGCGGCCTCGTCGTCGGGGTCGCTCGCCACGACGACCCAGTCCACCGACGTGCCGTCAGCCGCCTCGACGGTCTCGCACCGGTCCGTCGTCGGGCCCAGCGGCTCGACGCCGCAGCGCAGGACCACGGACCCGGCCTCGTCGCCCCAGGCCGTGGTCGCCTGCGCGTCGGTGTCCTGCCGGGTCAGGCCGTCCGCGAGCTCGTCCGGGGTTGCGAGCACGACCTCGGCGCACACGGGGTCGGTCCCGTACGGGGCTGCCGTCGTGGCGACGGTCGAGGCGCACGCCGCGAGCGGGAGGACCGCCGCGCCCGCGACGAGGGCGGCGGACGGACGGCGCAGGATCACCGGACCACCGTAACCACCGTCGCGGGTGCCGCGGCGCGCGGACGGTCACCGCGGCGTGTGAGATGCGGCGCTAGCGTGACCGGGTGCGAGTCGCGGACCTGACGGAGGAGCAGCTGCTCGGCCGGATCGTGCCCCTGCTGCCGGCCGGGTCCGCCACGCTCGTCGGGCCCGGCGACGACGCGGCCGTGGTGTCGGCGGCGGACGGACGGTTCGTCGTCACCACCGACGTGCTGGTCGAGGACCGGCACTTCCGCCGCGCGTGGTCGACCGGCGAGGACGTCGGGGCCCGCGCGGCCGTGCAGAACCTGGCGGACGTCGCCGCGATGGGCGCGGTGCCGACGAGCCTGGTGGTCACCCTCGCGGTCCCGGGCGACCTGGCCGTGAGCTGGGTCGAGGGGCTCGCGCGCGGGCTCGCGCTCGCGTGCGCCCCGTGGGACGTCGGCGTGGTGGGTGGTGACCTCTCGGGCGGGCCTGTCGTCGTGGTCGGCGTGACGGCGCACGGCGACCTCGAGGGGCGCGCGCCGGTGCTGCGGTCCGGCGCCCGCCCGGGTGACGTCCTGGCGCACGCGGGGGTGCTGGGCGCGTCCGCGGCCGGGCTCGCGCTGCTCTCGGCGGACCTCGTCGGACCGGGCGACGAGGCCGCGATCCGGGCGTACCTGCGGCCCGGGTCGCCGCTCGCGGGCGGACCGGCCGCCGCCCGCGCGGGTGCCCACGCGATGCTGGACGTGTCCGACGGACTGCTGCGGGACGCGGGACGGATGGCCGCCGCCAGCGGGGTCCGCCTCGACGTGCGGTCCGACGCCCTCGAGGGTGACGTGCGCGGCGTGGCCGACGCCGCCGCCCGCGCCGGCGTCGACCCGCTCGACTGGGTGCTGGGCGGGGGCGAGGACCACGGCCTGCTGGCCGCCTTCCCGCAGGGTGCGGCTCTGCCCGCGCCGTTCCGGGCGATCGGCACGGTGCACGCGGCCGACGACGAGAGCGCGCGCGTGACCGTCGACGGTGCGCCGCCGCACGTCCGTGCCGGCTGGGACCACTTCGCGGGCTGAGACCGGCGCGCGGCGGCGCGGGTCAGCCGCGGCGGAAGCGGACCTCGAGCAGCTCCTCGCCACCCACCCGCTCGTACCGCTCGACGCCGTCCGGCTGGAAGCCGTGGCGTCGGTAGAAGTGCCGTGCTCGCTCGTTGGCCGCCAGGACCCAGAGGGTGAGCGTGGTCTGCTCGCCGGCCTCGTTGATCAGCGTGCGCATGATCTCCCGGGCGACGCCGTGGCCCCAGGCGCCGGGCTCGAGGTAGATCGAGTACACCTCGAGGTCGCCGCGCGCCGCGTCCTCGTCGCGGCTCGGGCCCAGGGACGCGAAGCCCAGCGTCCGCGTGCCGTCCTGGGCGATCCAGGTGCGGATCTCGTCGTCCTCCGCGTCCCGCAGGTGCTGCTCCCAGCGCTGCGTCCAGTCGGCGGCGTCGAGGGAGGCGAGGTAGTCGCCGGCGACGATGCCCGCGTACGCCTCCTGCCACGAGCGCACGTGCACCGTGGCGATGGCGGCCGCGTCGCCGGGACCGGCGGCTCGGATCGTCAGCTCCTCGATCTGCTCAGCCATGGGGTCACCCTGCCACATGCCCACGACGACGCAAGGCCCGCGAGGTGAATCCTCGCGGGCCTTGCGGTGATGCTGTGGTGCAGGTGCTCGGCGGCCGGTGGTACCGGCGACCAGCGGGTGCGGCGGCTCAGACGGCGCGCTGGACCTTGCCGGCCTTGAGGCACGAGGTGCACACGTTGAGGCGCTTGGGCGTCCCGGCGACGACCGCGCGCACGCGCTGGATGTTCGGGTTCCAGCGACGCTTCGTGCGGACGTGCGAGTGCGAGATGCTGTGCCCGAAGCTCGGGCCCTTGGCGCAGACGTCGCAGGTGGCGGCCACGGTCTTCTCCTGTTGCTCTGGCGGGTGGTACATGGGCAGCCGCGAAGGATCGCGGCCGGAGTCTGGGGTGGGAGCCGCTGCGTCACGGAGTCGTGCCACAGGCTGCCCGGGCGTGCCCGAACCTGTCGGGCAACCGGTCAAGACTAGCCCATGCCCGGCGGGCGTCCCAAATGTGGGTGGCGTCGGGCAGGGTGAGGTGCGTCGCGTCGAGGATGTGGACGGGCACGACGGGCACGACGGGCACGGCGGGCACGGCGGGCACGGTGGGCACAGCGGGACGGGCACAGCCGGACGAGCGACCGGCACGGGTGACGACGGCGGCGGACGGGAGGCGCGGGTGACGGACCGGGGAGAGCTGCGCGCCGCGCAGGTCGCCGCGTGGGCGCGCTCGGCGAGCACCGCGCTGGCCGACGCCCGCGGCGGCATCGACGCCGTGAACGTGTTCCCCGTGGCCGACGCCGACACGGGCACCAACGCGTGGCTCACCGTGCAGGGCGGTGCGCTCGCGGTGGAGCAGCTCGGCGGCGGCTCCGACGGCGCGGACGCCCGTGAGCTCCTCGCCACGTTCGCGCGCGGGGCGATGGTGGCGGCGCGCGGGAACTCCGGCGTCATCCTCAGCCAGTGGCTCGCGGGGTTCGCACGCCGAGCGGTCGGCCCGGCCGGGACGCCGGAGCCCGCGGCCGGGCTGGTGGCCGCGGCCCGGGCGGCGCGCTCGGCCCTGGGTGACCCGCAGGAGGGCACGGTCCTGACGCTCGCGGACGAGGTCGCCGACGCGGCCACCCTCGCGGCCGACGCAGGCGCCTCGCCCGCGGCGGTGGTGACGCAGGCCGCGGCGGCGGGACACCAGGCGCTGGCTCGCATCTCCGCGCAGCACCCCGTCCTGCGCCTCGCGCACGTCCCCGACGCGGGTGCGTGCGCGCTGCTCGTCGTCGTCGACGCGCTCGCGGCCTCCCTCGCGGGGACACCGGTCCGCGCACCCTCGTCGTGGCTGCCCCGGCGGGAGGTCGCCGCGGGGGACGAGCGCTCGGCCGACCGGACCCCGGGCGGAGCGGCCGGCGACGAGGTGCCGTGCGGCGCCGGCTCGCACGGTCCGGCGCCGGCCGCCGGCGGGGCGTACGAGGTCATGCTCGTCGTGCACGGCACCCCGCCGGGCCCGGAGGTCGGCGACGCGCTGCGCAGCGCGCTCGGTCGGATCGGCGACTCGGTCGCGGTCGTCGGTGCGGACGGGTGGTGGCACGCCCACGTGCACACCGACGAGCCCGCGCGTGCGGTCGAGGCGTGCGCGGTGGGCCGGCGCGAGCAGGTCGTCGTCCGCCGCCTGGACATCGTGGACGTGCTCGGCTCCGGCGCGCCGGTGCCCGGGTGGGGACTCGTGGTGGTGACGGCCTCGCCGGGGCTCGCCGCCTGGTACGCGACGGCGGGGGCGGTCGTCGTGGTGCGCTGCGGCGAGGAGCCCGTCACCGCGGCGCACGTGCGCCGCGCGGTCGAGGACACGGGGGCCGCCGACGTCCTGCTGGTGCCGGGCGGCGCCGTGGCGGGCGTCGAGCTCGAGGAGCTGCTCGACGACCCAGGGCTGGAGGTGCTGGGTGCCGACGACGAGGCGCGGGCCCTCGTGGCCACCCTCGCGTTCGCGACCGGCGAGGCGGCGGGCGTGCACGCGGCGGCGCTCGCGACCGCCCGCGTCCGCGTCGCGGCGCTGCCCGTCCCGGAGGTGGCCCGGCTGCGGGCGACGGTCGAGGCACTGGTCGCCGGGTCGGAGCCGGCGGAGAGCCTCACGGTCGTCGTCCCGGAGGTGGAGGACGACGAGCGTGCGGCGGTCGACGCGCGGGCGCACGAGGTGGCGCGCGCGCTCGGTCTCGAGGCGACCGTCGTCGTGGGGGCCGCCGGACCGGTCATGCTGGTGGCGGTCGACTGACTGGACGGTGGCCGGACGGTGGCCGGACAGTCGCCGGACGGTGGCCGGACAGAAGGCCGCGGGCGGCGGGCCGGAGGAACGGACGAGGAGGAGGTACGTGTGCGGTACGCGGACGGCGCGGCGCCGGTGAGGACGACGCTCGACGAGCCGGTCGCCACGGTCGCGGGACGGCTGGCGCCCAAGTTCGAGGCGCTCGGCATCCGTACCGCCGGCGACCTCCTGCGCTACTACCCACGCCGCTACGCGGACCCGAGCCGCCTCACGGACATCGCGGGCCTCGTGGTCGACGAGAAGGCGTCGGTCGTCGCCGAGGTCCGGTCGGCCTCGGGCGTGATTCGGTCGCCGTCCTCGGGGAAGCTGCGCGTCGAGGCGCAGGTCACCGACGGGACGTCCGTGCTGCACCTCGCGTTCTTCGCGCAGCGCACGTCGATGGCCAAGGGCTTCGAGCACCAGCTGCGGCCCGGGCGGCGCGGTCTGTTCACCGGCAAGGTCGGCTGGTTCAAGGGCCGCGCGCAGCTCGCCAACCCCGAGATGGTGTGGTTCGACGACGACGACCCGGACGCCGCGCTCGACAAGGCGGCCCGCCCGCTGCCCGTCTACCCGGCGAGCGCCGCGCTGGACAGCGCCAAGATCGCGTCGACGGTCGAGGTCGTCCTCGGCCCCCTGCGCACGGGAGACGTCCCGGACCCGGTGCCCGCGGACGTCCGCGCGGCGCGGGAGCTGGGCGACCTGGTCGACGCGTTGCGGCGGGTGCACCGGCCGCAGGACGAGCGTGACTGGCGCGTGGCGCGGCACCGGCTGCGGTACGAGGAGGCGTTCGTCCTGCAGGCCGAGCTCGCCCGACGGCGCGCGCGTGCGGCCGGCCAGCCCGCCGTGGCCCGGCCCCGGGTCCCGGGCGGCCTCCTGGACGCGTTCGACGAGCGACTGCCGTTCACGCTCACGGCGGGGCAGCGGGAGGTGGGCGACCAGCTCGCCGACGAGCTCGCGCAGCCGGTGCCGATGCAGCGGCTCCTGCAGGGCGAGGTCGGCTCGGGCAAGACCGTGGTCGCGCTGCGGGCCATGCTGCAGGTCGTCGACGCCGGGGGCCAGGCCGCGCTCCTGGCGCCGACCGAGGTGCTCGCCGCCCAGCACGCACGGTCCTTGCGCGCGCTGCTGGGCGACCTCGCCGAGGGCGGGCTGCTGGGTGGGGCGGACGTCGGGACGCAGGTCTGCCTGCTCACCGGCTCCGTCACGGGTGCCGCGCGGCGGCAGGCGTTGCTGGACGCGGCCTCCGGCGCGGCGGGCATCGTGGTCGGCACGCACGCGCTGCTCGAGAAGACGGTGCAGTTCGCCGAGCTCGGGCTCGTCGTGGTCGACGAGCAGCACCGCTTCGGCGTCGAGCAGCGTGACGCGCTGCGCGCCAAGGCCGCCGCGCAGCCGCACCTGCTCGCCATGACCGCGACGCCGATCCCGCGCACGGTCGCGATGACGGTGTTCGGCGACCTCGAGACGTCGGTGCTGAGCGAGCTGCCTGCGGGCCGGGCGGGCATCACCTCGTTCGTCGTGCCGGCCGACCGACCGGCCTGGATGGCGCGGACGTGGGGGCGGGTGCGGGAGGAGGTCGCCCGCGGCGGCCGGGCGTACGTCGTCTGCCCGCGGATCACGGGCGACGACAGCGACGGCGCGGACCTGCTCGCGCAGGAGGCCGCGACGCTCGCGGACGCCGGCGAGGCGCCGCGCCGGCCGCCGCGCGCCGTCCTCGAGGTGGCCGACGAGCTGCGCGCCCACCCCGACCTCGCCGGCCTCGAGGTCGGCGTGCTGCACGGCAGGATGGCGCCCGAGGACAAGGACCGTGCGCTCGCGGACTTCGCGTCGGGGACGGTCCCGGTGCTGGTGTCCACGACGGTCGTCGAGGTCGGGGTCGACGTGCCGGACGCGACCGTGATGGTGATCCTCGACGCCGACCTGTTCGGCGTGTCGCAGCTGCACCAGCTCCGGGGGAGGGTCGGCCGCGGCACCGCACCCGGGGTCTGCCTGCTGGTCTCCGGCGCTCGGCCGGGCAGCCCGGCCGACGAGCGGCTGCAGCACGTGGCCGGGACCCTCGACGGGTTCGAGCTCGCAGCCTTCGACCTCGAGCAGCGACGCGAGGGCGACGTGCTCGGGGCGTCGCAGTCGGGCGGGTCGTCCTCGCTGCGGCTGCTGCGCGTGACGCGGGACGGCGAGCTCATCGAGCAGGCCCGGGCGGACGCGCGCGCCGTGGTCGAGGGGGACCCGGAGCTCGCCGCGCACCCCGAACTGGCCGCCGCGATCGAGCAGCTGCTGGCCGGCGACCGCGAGGAGTTCCTCGACCGTGCCTGACGCCGTGCTCGCCCACGGCGCGCGTGCCGCCCGCCGTGGGCCAGGCTGTGCCCGGGGCGTCGGCGGAGCCGTGGGACGCGCCAGGAGGGTCGAGCGGGACCGGGCAGGGCGCCGGGCCGCTCGTCGACGGGACACGGCGGTTCGACAGGACGGGGAGGACAGGACGTGACTCGCATCGTCGCGGGGTCGGTGGGCGGTCGGGTGCTGCAGGTCCCGCGGTCGGGCACGCGTCCGACGAGCGAGCGCGTGCGGGAGGCGCTGTTCTCCCGCCTCGAGCACCTGGGCGTCGTCGCCGACGCACGTGTGCTCGACCTGTTCGCCGGCTCGGGTGCGCTCGGGCTCGAGGCCGTCAGCCGCGGCGCCCGGGACGTGACGCTCGTCGAGGCCGCGCGGGCCGCCGCGGACGTGTGCCGCCGTAACGCGACCGCGCTCGGCCTCGCCGACCGCGTCGTCGTCGTGGCGGACCGCGCGGAGCGCTTCGTCGACCGGCCCGGGGGACGCCCTGACGAGCCCGGGCAGCCCGGGCGCGCCTGGGACCTCGTGCTCGTCGACCCGCCGTACGACCTGGCGGAGGACGCGCTCGGCGCCGTCCTGGCGGGCCTGGTGCCCGCGCTCGCACCGGACGCTGTCGTGGTCGTGGAGCGGTCGACGCGCGCGGCCGAGCCGGTGTGGCCGGAGGGCCTCGCGCGCTTCGACCACCGGAGCTACGGCGAGACCGCGGTGTGGTTCGCGGAGCCGACTGCCGAGCCGGCTGCCGAGGACGTCCCGTGACCCGGCCGCCGACCGCGCACGGGCTGGCTAGGGTGGGCCGGTGAGCGTCGCCGTCTGCCCTGGATCGTTCGACCCGCTGACCCTCGGGCACGTCGACGTCGTGCGCCGCGCCCGCTCGATGTTCGACGAGGTGGTCGTCGGGGTGGCGCGCAACTCCGGCAAGTCGCCGCTGCTCGCGGCCGAGCAGCGCGTCGCGCTCGCGCGCGGGGTCTTCGCGCAGGACGCCGGGATCCGCGTCGAGGTGGTGCCCGGGCTGCTCGCCGACTTCGTGCGGCAGGTCGGGGCGAGCGCGGTCGTCAAGGGTCTGCGCGGCGGTGCGGACTTCGACGGCGAGCTGCCGATGGCGCTGATGAACCGGCACCTGACCGGGGTGGAGTCGGTGTTCGTCGTGGGCGACCCGGCGCTGGCGCACGTCGCGTCGTCCCTGGTCAAGGACGTCGCCCGGTACGGCGGCTCGATCGACGACCTGGTCCCGGGCGGGGTCGCCGACGCGGTCCGGTCGGCGCTGGCGGCGTCGTGACAGGTGCGCGTGCGAGGCTGGGACGGCCGGCGGACCGCCGGCCGAGAGCCCGTGACGCCGACGGAAGGAGCGGGTCGTGACCGAACCCGAGGAGCGGACCGAGGGTCTGACGGGCGTGCTGGACGCGATCGAGCAGGCGGTCGTCGCGGCGCGGTCGATGCCGATGTCGTCGTCGGTGCTGGTCAGCCGCGCCGAGCTGCTCGACCTCGTGGCGCAGGCGCGCGAGGTCCTGCCGGACCAGCTCACGCAGGCCGACCGCGTGCTGGCCGACGCGGACACCGCCCGGGCCGCGGCGCAGGAGGACGCCGAGCGGATCCTCGAGCGCGCCCGCCGCGAGGCCGCCGAGCTCGTCTCGCGGGAGGCCGTGGTGACCGCGGCGCAGGAGCACGCCGCGCAGATCGTCGCCGACGCCCAGCGCACCGCCGACGAGCTGCGCCGGGACGCGGACGACTACTGCGACCGCCGGCTCGCCGACTTCGAGATCGATCTCGGCAAGGTGCTCGGGCAGGTGCAGGCGGGCCGCGCCAAGCTCGCGGGGCGCCTGTCGTCGGACGGCTGACGGACCGGACGTGGGGAGCGTCACGTCCCGAGGCGTCGCGGGAGGGCCGCGGGGATTTGGGCGCCCTCCGGGGTGACCTGTAGGGTTGGCGGTTGGTCCTGCCGGTCTGGTGGGTACCGAGATCAAGCAAGCAAAGCGAGGGGACGGCTGTGCAGCGCCCAGGTCACCTCGATCCCCGCTCGCCGTTCGTGCTCGACACCCACGAGCTCGGCCGACGTCCGGGATCGATGCGGACGGACGAGCGCACGGTGCCTGCTCCCGCGGATCTCGGTACCGACGTGATCGGCATCCCCGAAGGTGACGACGTCGAGCTCGATCTGAGGCTCGAGGCCGTCATGGAGGGGATCCTGGTCTCCGGCACCGTCCGGGGCCGGGCGGTCGGGGAGTGCGTGCGCTGCCTGGGTGAGGTCGTCGAGGACGTCGACGTCTCGCTCACGGAGCTGTACGTCTACCCCGAGCGGGCGGCGGCCGCGGCAGACGCCGGGGACGACGAGGAGGACGTGCACGAGCTGGAGGGCGACCTGATCGACCTCGAGCCCGTGCTGCGGGACACGGTCGTGCCGGCTCTGCCGTTCCAGCCGTTGTGCCAGCCCGACTGCCCGGGCCTGTGCTCCGAGTGCGGAGCGCGCCTGGCGGACGACCCTGACCATTCGCATGAGACGCTTGACCCTCGCTGGTCCGCCCTGAGCGGGCTGGTGAGCCAGGACGACGAGACGAAAGAGAGCTAGCCGTGGCGGTTCCGAAGCGCAAGATGTCGCGCAGCAACACCCGTGCGCGTCGGTCGCAGTGGAAGACCACTGCCACGACGATCACGTCCTGCCCCAACTGCAAGGCCGACAAGAAGCCCCACACGGCGTGCCCGTCGTGCGGTGCCTACAACGGCCGGCAGTACGCCGAGGCGCTGCGCAGCGAGCACGACGCCCGCTGACGCGGGTGGACGCCGTCGTGACGCCCTCGGTGCGCGCATGAACGCCGCAGCGGGGGCGACGGCCACCGAACTCCTCGAGAAGCTCGGGGTCCACCTGGACCCCGAACTTCTCGTGCTCGCCCTGACCCACCGGTCGTTCGCGCACGAGGCCGGTGGCATCCCCACCAACGAGCGCCTCGAGTTCCTGGGCGACACCGTGCTGGGCCTGGTCGTCACCGAGGCGCTGTACCGCTCGCGCCCCCAGGACCCGGAGGGCGCGCTCGCGAAGATGCGGGCCGCGACCGTGTCCCAGCGGGGGCTGGCCGCCGTCGCGCGTGAGCTCGACCTCGGCGCGTACGTGCTGCTCGGCAAGGGCGAGCTCGCCACCGGCGGCCGGGACAAGGACTCGATCCTCTCGGACACGCTCGAGGCGCTGTTCGGCGCGGTGTACCTGACGCACGGGCTCGAGGTCGCGCGCCAGGTCGTCGAGGGGCTCGTCGGACCGACGCTCGAGGCGGCGGGTGACCTGGGCGCCGGGCTGGACTGGAAGACGTCCCTGCAGGAGCTGTCCGCGGCGCTGTCGCTGGGCGCGCCGCGGTACGAGGTGACGGGCGAGGGCCCCGACCACGCGCGGACGTTCACCGCGCACGCCGTCGTCGGCGACGTGGTGCGCGGCACCGGGACCGGGCCCGCGAAGAAGGTCGCCGAGCAGGAGGCGGCCGAGGCGGCGTACCTGGTGCTCCGCGAGCTCGCGCCCGGGCCGTGCCCCGAGGACGAGCGGCTGCGGGCCGGGGACTGACCCGCCTGCCGTGCCGGAGCTTCCCGAGGTCGAGACCGTCCGGGACGGGCTCGCCCGCCACGTCGTCGGACGCACCGTCGTCAGCGCCGAGGTGCTGCGTGACTACAGCGTCCGTCGGCACCCCGAGGGTCCGCTGGACTTGGTCGGGCGCCTGCAGGGCGCGCGGCTCGCGGCCGCCGTGCGCCGCGGGAAGTTCCTGTGGCTCCCGCTCGAGCACGACGGACCCGCTGTGCCCGGGCACCACGGCGAGCGCGACGAGCACGACGAGCCCGACGAGCCCGACGAGCACGACGAGCCCGTGGAGGCGCTGCTCGCGCACCTCGGGATGAGCGGTCAGCTGCTGGTCCGCGCCCCGGGGACGCTCGAGGACCCCGGCACGCTGCGGCACCCGCACCTGCGCGTCCGGCTGCGGCTCGACGACGGCGGCGCGCTGGACTTCGTGGACCAGCGGACGTTCGGGCACCTGAGCGTGCAGGAGCTCGTGCCCACGCCCGACGCCGCCGCGGGCGGCCGGGGGAGCCCGCTCGCGGCGGTGCCGCGCCCTGTCGCGCACATCGCCCGCGACCTGCTCGACCCGGCGCTCGACCGCGCCGCGCTGGTCACCGCGTTCCGCGCCCGGCGCACCGGCGTCAAGCGGGCGCTGCTGGACCAGACCCTCGTCTCCGGCGTCGGGAACATCTACGCCGACGAGGCGCTGTGGCGCGCCCGCCTGCACTTCGCGCGGCCGGCCGCGGCGCTCCGCCGCGTCGACGTCGAGCGCGTGCTCGACGCCGCGACGGAGGTGATGAGCGAGGCGCTCGCGCAGGGCGGGACCAGCTTCGACGCGCTGTACGTGAACGTCAACGGCGCCTCGGGGTACTTCGACCGCAGCCTGGCCGTGTACGGGCAGGAGGGACGGCCGTGCCCGCGCTGCGGGACACCCGTGCGGCGCGTCGATTTCATGAACCGCAGCGCGGCCTACTGCCCGCGCTGCCAGCCCGCGCCCCGCACCCGCCGGTCCTGACGACGTCGGCGGCTCCCAGCGGGCCACTACGGGCCACGGCGGGCCACGGCGCGAGCGTGCTGCCGGCGCGGCGGCGACCCGGTCAGCGGGGGACGACGTTCGGCAGCTCGTCGCCCGCGTCGTAGGCGCGCAGCGCGGCACCCAGGAACGCTCCGGCGCCGCGCGGCCGACCGCCCGCGGCGTGCGGGCTGATCAGCACGGACGGCTCGCCCCACAGCGGGCTCGAGGGCGGCAGGGGCTCGCGCTCGAACACGTCGAGGGCGGCGCCGGCGAGGTGCCGGGTGCGGACGGCGTCCAGCAGGGCGGCCTCGTCGAGCGTGCTGCCGCGGCCCACGTTGACGACGAACGCGTGCGCCGGGAGCGCGCGCAGCACGTCGCGGCCGATCGCGTGCTGCGTGCTGGCGGTCGCGGGCAGGATCCCGACGAGCACGTCCGCGCCGGGCAGCACCGACGGCAGCTCGTCGGGCGTCACGACGGGGAACCCGTGCCGCTCGCCCGCCGACGTGGCGACCCCGGTGACCCGGGCGCCCAGCGCGGCGAGCAGCGGCGCGAGCCGCGCGGCGATCGAGCCGAACCCCCAGACCACCACGTGCGCGTCCGCGAGCGAGCGGAACGAGGTGTCGTGGACCGGCTGCAGCCCGCCGAGCTCGCCGGCCCAGCGGCGCTCGTCCTGCGCGCGCACCAGGTCGGGCAGCCGCCGCGCGCACGCCAGGACCAGGGCGAGGGTGTGCTCGGCGACGGTCGCGTCGTGCAGCCCGCGCCCGGAGGTGACGGTGACGGTGGGCGGGAAGCCGGCGTCGACGACCGCGTCGGTGCCCGCCGCGAGGCACGCGACCCAGCGCAGGTCGGTGAGCTCCGCGGCGGCCTGCGCGAGGGCGGCGCGGCGGTTCCCCCAGACGACGAGCACCTCCGCGCCCGCGGTGTCGTCGGGCAGCGGGAGCTGCGGGTCGTAGGGCACGGCGCGCCAGCCGTCGGGCAGCTCGACCGGGTCCTCGAGCGTGGTGGGCAGCAGGATCGTCCTCATGGCTCGCTACGATGCCACCGTGCCGAACGTCGACGCCGCCTCAGCCGCCAAGTCCGGACCGATCACGGTCATGATCGTGGACGACCACGAGGTCGTCCGCCGCGGGATCGCGGAGGTCGTGGAACGCACCGAGGGGATGACGGTGGTCGCCGAGGCGGGTTCCGTCGCCGACGGTGTCCGCCGCGCGACCCTGGTCCACCCGCAGGTCATGCTGGTCGACCTGCAGCTCCCGGACGGCACGGGCATCGACCTCATGCGTCAGGTCCGGGAGAAGCACCCGGACGCGCGCGCGATCGTCCTGACGTCGTTCGACGACGACGACGCGGTGGCCGCCGCGCTCGAGGCCGGAGCGGCGGCGTACCTGCTGAAGTCGGTGCGCGGTGCGGAGATCACCGAGGTGGTCCGCGCCGTCGCCGCCGGCCGCTCGCTCCTCGACGAGCGGACCGTGACGCGGCGCCGCGCCGGGCACGACGACCCGACCGAGAACCTGACGCCCAGCGAGCTGCGCGTGCTGGACCTGATCGGCGAGGGCATGTCCAACCGCGAGATCGCCGAGCGCCTGGGCGTCGCGGAGAAGACCGTGAAGAACCACATCACGTCGCTGCTGGCCAAGATGGGCCTGCAGCGTCGCACCCAGGTCGCCGCGTGGGTCGCGTCGCGCAAGCACTCGAGCTGGCGCGCCGAGCCGGGACACTGACCGAGCCGCTCGCCCGGCGAACCGCGCTGGCCGGCCCCCTGCGCCGTCAGTCCAGCGGCGCGCGCCAGGACAGGAGCGTCCCGCGCCCCTCGGGCGTGGCGCCCAGCGAGAACGTGCCGCCGTGCTGCCGCGCGCGGGACGCCAGGTTGCCCGTGCCCGAGCGCCGGTCGCGCACCGCCGGCAGACCGACGCCGTCGTCCTGCACGGTGACGTCGACCGTGCCCAGGTGGCCCGTGCCGCTCACGTCGACCCGCACGGTCACCGAGGACGCGTGGGCGTGCCGCGCCGCGTTCGCGAGCCCCTCGCGGACCACGGCGACGACGTCGTCGGTGAGCTGGTCGCCGACGCGCTCGTCGAGCCGGTCCTCGTCGAGCCCGTCGTCGGACAGCGGGACGCCGTCCAGGGTCACGACGAGCGAGGGGGCGAAGCCGAGCCCGGTCCGCGCGAGCGACGCCTCGCGGCGCAGCCGCTCGGTGAGCGCGGTGGCCGCGTCGGGGTCGCGGAGCGCGTGGACGATCTGGCGGATCTGCCGCACCGAGGAGTCGACGTTGTCGAGCGCCTCCTCGACGACGCTCGTGAGCTCGGCGGGGTCGACGCCGCGCGCGGCGCGGCGGCGGATGGTCTCGAGCTGCATGCCGGTCGCGAAGAGCTGCTGGATCGCCAGGTCGTGCAGGTCGCGCGCGATGCGCTCGCGCTCGTCGAGCAGGGAGGCGACGTCCTGCGCGTGCCGCGCCTCCGCGAGCACGAAGGCGAGCGCGGCCTGCGACGCGAACGACTCGGCCGTGGCCAGGTCGTTCTCCTCGAACGGGAGGCTGCCGATCCGGCGCAGGAGGATGAGCACACCGACGCCGCGCCCGGAGGTCTGCAGCGGCGCGAACATCGCGGGGCCGAACGCGCGCATCTGCTCGAGCTTGACGTTGCGGGACGCGGACAGCGAGGGCGTGAGCAGGCCGCGTCCCTCGTTCATCACCGTCCACGCGCGGCCGCCCTCGGGCATCGTCGCGCCGACCAGCGAGGAGGCGCCGTGCCCGTCGGCCAGCTCGATGAGCAGCTGGCCGCCCAGCCCGGGCAGCGCGAGCGCGGCCGTGTCGGCGCCGGCGACGGCGCGCGCGGTGGCCGCGATGTGCTCGAGCGCCTCCTCCTCGTCGATGCCCTCGAGCAGCATCGTGGTGATCTCCTGGCCGGCGCGCAGCCAGTGCTCGCGCCGGGCGGACTCGGCGTAGAGCTGCGCGTTCGCGACCGCGACGCCGGCGGCCGCGGCGAGCGCGATCACGGTCTGCTCGTCGGCGTCCGTGAACCCGCCGGGCTTCTCCGAGAGGTAGAGCTGGCCGAAGACCTGCTCGCCCACGCGCACCGACGCGCCCAGGAACGAGCCCATCGGCGGGTGGCTCGCGGGCCAGCCCTGGAAGGCCGGGTGCTGGGTGAGGTCCTCGAGCCGCAGCGCCCCGACCGTCGGGATCTGGCCGAGCACGCCGAACGCGTGCGGCGCGTGGCCCATCATCTGCGCGACGGCCGTCGGCACCCCGGTGTAGACGAACGTCGTGGACGCGCCCTCGGCGTCCAGGACGTTGATCGCGCCGTACCGGGCGTGCGTGAGCTCGGCGCTGACCTGGACGAAGCGGTTGAGCACGGCCGGCAGGTCGAGCTCGCTCGCGACCGCGAGGATCGCGTCCAGGAGGTCCGTGAGCGCGTCGCCGGTGAGCGACCCCGCACTGACCGGGTGGTCGGACATGACGCCGCCGGTGAAGGGGACGCCGACCGCGGGCACCAGGCCCGCACCCGCGGCCCGTCGGGTCTGCTCGCTGGTCATGCCTCGTCCTCGTGTTCCTGCCGCACGGCCTCACGGTAGCCCGGGTCCCGCGCCAGCAGCTCCGCGTGCGTGCCACGCGCCGCGACGTGCCCGTCCACGAGGCGCACCACCTCGTCGACCGCGTCGAGCCCGCTCAGCCTGTGGGTCACGACGAGCACGCCCCGCGACCCGGTGCGCGCGGCCTGCTGGAGGGCCCGCAGCGCCGCGTCGGCGCCCGCGGTGTCGAGGTGCTCGGTCGGCTCGTCGAGCAGCAGCAGGGGCGCGGGGGACAGGAGCGCGCGGGCGAGGAGCAGGCGACGGCGCTCGCCGCCGGACAGCGTGCGGCCGTCGGGTCCCAGGAGCGTCGCGAGGCCGCCGGGCTGCGCGTCGAGCCACGGGCCGAGGCCGACGAGCACGAGCGCCGCGCGCGCCTCGTCGGGCGTCACGTCGCCGCGCGCGACGCGCAGGTTCTCGAGCACCGTCGTGCCGAACACGTGCGCGTCCTCGGCCGTCAGCGTCAGCCGGGCGCCTGCCCGGTCGAGCGCCCGGCCTCCCGTCAGCGCCTCGCCGTCGAGCTCGAGGCGGCCGCCCCGCGGCGGGAGCAGCCCGGCGAGCGTGAGCAGGAGCGTCGTCTTGCCGCTGCCGCTGGGTCCGACGACCGCGACCGTGCGGCCCGCACGCAGCTCGAGGTCCAGGCCGCGGACGAGCGGCGGTGCGCCGGGCCAGCCCACCGCGAGGTCCTCGGCGACGAGCGCGGCCGTCCCGCCGGGCGCTGTGAGCACCGCCGCGGGCAGGTCGGTCGCGGGCAGCTCACGTGCGGCAGGGTCACGCGCCGGGCCGTCGGACGACGCGTCGTCGAGGCCCGCGTCGCCGGGGCCGGCGTCGTCGAGCAGGGCGAGGATGCGCGCCGCCGCGGCACGCGAGCGGTGCACCTGGACGGCGGCCTGGGGAAGCACGGAGGTCGCCTCGAACGCGGCCAGCGGGGTGAGCACGACGACGGCGAGCAGCACCGGGTCCAGCAGCCCGGCGCCCACGGCGGGCACGCCGGTCACCAGCGCGGCCAGGACGGCCGCGCCCACCGCGAGCTGCCCGAGGCCGGCGGCGAGCGCGGCCGGACCGGCACCGGCGTCCACCGCGTCGCGCGCCCGGGAGTCGGCGGCCCGCAGCGCGGCCAGGTGCTCCGGCACGCGCCCGGCGACGGTGAGCGGACCGGCGTCGTCGAGCAGCGCGAGTGCCTCGGCGCCGACGTCCGCGCGGGCTCGGGCGCCGCGCTCCTCGCTGGTGCGGGCGGCGCGGCCGGCGAGGGCGGGAGCCACCACGCCCGCGAGCAGGAGGCACAGCGCGAGGGCCACCGCGGCGGGCGGCCAGAACGCCGCCATCGCGCCCACCGTCGCGACGCCGAGCAGTGCCGCGACGGCGGCGGGGAGCAGTCCGCGCACCACCAGGTCGCCCACGGCGTCCACGTCGGCGCCGACGCGCGCGAGCAGGTCGCCGCGGCGCAGCGTGAGCACGGCGCCGCCGCGCCCGGCGGCCAGGCGGGTGTAGAGGGTCGCGCGCAGCGTCGTCATGCCGGACAGCGCCAGGTCGTGCGAGACGAGCCGCTCGACGTAGCGGAGCACGCCGCGCCCGATGCCGAACGCGCGCACCGCGACGGTCGCCACGGACAGCGTGAGCACGGGGGGCATCTGCGACGCGCGCGCGATGAGCCACGCGGACACGGCCGCGAGCGCGACCGCGCACCCGAGCGCGAGCGTGCCGAGCAGGACCGCGAGCAGGAACCGCCCGCGGTCGACCTCGAGCAGGCGCAGCGCGCGGCGCAGCGTCCCGCGCGCGGGAGGGGCGGTCGCGAGGTCGGCGCTCACCGGACCGGCTCCGGCGCGGTGGTGCTCCGGTCCGCCGCCCGCAGCACCACGACCTCGTCGGCGGCGGCCAGCAGCGCCGGCCGATGCGCCACGAGCAGGACGGTGCTGCCGCTCGCGCGCAGCTCCTCGAGGGTGCGCAGGAGCACGGCTTCCGCGGCGACGTCGAGGTGCGCGGTCGGCTCGTCGAGCACGACGAGCGGCGCGGGGCGGACCAGCGCACGGGTCAGCGCGACCCGCTGCGCCTGCCCCACCGACAGGCCGTGCCCCCCGCGCCCGACGCGCGTCGCCCACCCGCCGGGCAGGCTGGCGACGACCGCGTCGAGCCCGGTCACGCGCGCGGCCCGGGCACGCTCGTCGTCGTCGCCCCCGACGACGTCGGCGAGCGAGCCCGGCTCGACCACCGGTCGCTGCGGCACCCAGGTGACCTGCGCCCACAGACTTGGCAGGTCGACCTGCGCCGCCTCGTCCCCGCTGGCCGCGACCGTGACGCTCGTGGTGCCGTCGACCACGACGACGCGCCCCTCGTCGGGCCGCAGGAGGCCGAGCAGCACGTCGACCGCCGTGGACTTGCCCACGCCAGGCGGGCCGGCGAGCGCGGTGACGCGGCCGGGCGACAGCGTGAAGGACAGGCCGTCGGGCGTGCGTCCGGCGGCGGTCGTCACGCCGACGCCCTCGACGACGACGCGCGCGCGGCGCAGGTCGGGTGCGGGGACCGCGCCGGAGCGCTCCGGCACCGGCTCGTCGAGCACCTCGAACGCGGCCTGCGCGGCGGCGACGCCGTCGGTCGACGCGTGGAACTGCGCGCCCACGGCCCGCAGCGGGGCGAACACCTCGGGCGCCAGGACCAGCACCGCGAGGCCGGTCACGAGGTCGAGGTGGCCCTCGACCAGCCGCAGGCCGATGCCGACGGCGACCAGCGCGACGCACAGCGTCGAGAGCAGCTCGAGCACCATGCCGGACAGGAACGCGATGCGCAGCGTGCCCATGGTCGCCCGGCGGTGCGCGTCGCCCAGGGCGCGCACGCGCTGCGCCGGCCCGCGCTCGCGGCCGAGGGCGCGCAGCGTCGGCAGCCCCGCGAGCAGGTCGAGGACCTGGGCGGACAGCCGCTGCATGGCGGCGAGCCCGCGCTCCGACCGGCCCTGCGTGAGCCGCCCGACGAGCCACATGAAGATCGGGACCAGCGGCAGCACCGCGACGAGCACGAGCGCCGACACCCAGTCCAGGCCGAGCACGACGAGCAGCGTGCCGGGGGTGACCGTGGCCGCGAGGACGAGCTGCGGCAGGTACCGGACGAAGTACGGCTCGAGGTCGTCGAGCCCGCGCGTCGCGAGCGCGACGAGGCCGGGACCTCGCCCGTCGCCGAGCCACCGCGGTCCCAGCGCCACGGACCGGGCCACCACCGCCTCGCGCAGCTCGGCCGTCGCACGTGCCGCGGCGCGGTGCGCGTAGCGCTCCTGGGCGGTGGTCGCCGCCACGCGCAGCAGCACGACGAGCGCGAGCCAGCCGACCAGGGGCGCGACGGCCGTCCACGCGCCGTCGCCGAGGGCGACGCCGTCGTCGACCGCGCGGCCGAGCGCCCGCGCCAGCAGCAGCGCCTGCGCCACGACGAGCCCGGCGGTGAGGACGCCGAGCGCGACCGTGAGCGTGAGGTACCACCGTGCCGTGCGCGCGTACCGCAGCAGCCTCGGGTCGAGCGGCCTCACGCGCCCGGCGCGCCCCGGTCGGTGGCGACCGCGCGGAAGGTCAGGCCCGTCGCCGCGGGGATGTGCTCGACGGTCAGCCGCTTGCGGAAGACCCAGTACGTCCAGCCCTGGTACAGGAGCACGAGCGGGGTGAGGACCACAGCCACCCAGGTCATGACGGTGAGCGTGTAGTCGGTGGACGACGCGTTGTCGACGGTGAGCGAGTTCGCCGGGTCGAGCGCGGGCATGACGTCCGGGAACAGGGAGCCGAAGATCAGCACGACCGCGCCGACGATCGCGACCGCGGACGCGACGAACGCCGCACCCTCCCGGCGTGCGCGCGTCGCCACGACGACGCCGACGAGGGCCAGGGCCGCGAGCGCGACGGCGGCCCACGTCCAGGCCGTGCCGGAGTAGGCGAGCTGCGCCCAGACGGCCCAGGCGCCGGCGACGAGGAGGGTCACGATGGACAGCCGCGCCGCCAGGTCCCCGGCGCGACGGCGGATGTCCCCGTCGGACTTCAGGGCCAGGAAGATCGCGCCGTGCGTGAGGAACAGCAGCGTCGTCACGGCGCCGCCGAGCAGGGCGAACGGGTTGAGCAGCGCCCAGAACCCACCCACGTACTGGTGGTCGGCGTCGAGCTCGACGCCGCGCACGATGTTCGCGAACGCGACGCCCCACAGCACGGACGGGACCCACGAGCCGAATACCAGGGCGCGGTCCGCCCAGGCCCGCCAGCGGTCGTCGTCGATCTTCCCGCGCCACTCGAACGCGACCACCCGCACGATCAGCGCCACGAGGATCAGGAACAGCGGGAGGTAGAAGCCGCTGAACAGCGTCGCGTACCACTCGGGGAACGCGGCGAACGTCGCACCGCCGGCGGTGAGCAGCCACACCTCGTTGCCGTCCCACACCGGGCCGATGGTGTTGATCATCAGGCGACGCTCGCGCTCGCGGTCCTGCGCCGAGGCGCCGCGGCGGGGCAGCACCGCGAGCAGCATGCCGACGCCGAAGTCGAACCCCTCGAGGACCAGGTAGCCGGTCCACAGGACGGCGATGAGGACGAACCAGACGGTCGTGAGCTCCATGGTGAGTTCTCCGGGTGCTCAGTAGGCGAAGGACAGGGGGGCGTCGTCGCTGGACCGGTCGGGCCCGTCCGGTCCGCGCGAGGCGCGGGCGTCCGGGCTCGGGTCCTTCTCGCTCGGGGCGACGCCCTCGACGGCATAGCGGTGCATCAGGCGGTACCAGGCCACCGCGAGCACCCCGTACAGCAGCGTGAACCCGATCAGCGACGTCCAGATGGTGCCGGTGCCGGTCACGGTCGAGACCCCGCGAGCCGTCATCAGCCACACGCCGTCGACGCCCGACGGGTTCGGGTTGGGCGTCACGACCCACGGCTGGCGGCCCATCTCGGTGAAGATCCACCCGAAGGCCGAGGCCAGGAACGGTGTCGCGAGCGCGGCGATGCCGAGCCGGCCGAACCACGCCTTGCCCGTGACCGACCCCCGGCGCCGCAGGAGCCAGAGCGCGGCGAGCGAGAGCGCGGCCGAGCCGACGCCGAACCCGATCATGAGCCGGAACGACCAGTACGTGATGCCGAGGTCGGGGTAGAAGCGCTGGTCCTCGTCGAACGTCCGACCGCCGTTCTGGTCCTCCCAGTCGCCGACCCACTCGGCGTAGTCGTCCTGCAGCTCGTTCACGCCGCGGACGGTGGCGCCGAAGTCGCCCGTCGCGAGGAACGACGTGACGCCGGGGATCTCGACGAGGTGCCGCACGTTCTCGCAGTCGTTGCTCAGGTCGCCGATCGCGAGGATCGAGAACGGCGCGCCGGAGGTGGTGTCGCACAGGCCCTCGGCGGCCGCCATCTTGGCGGGCTGCTGGTCGAACATGAGCTTGGCCTGCGCGTCGCCGCTGACCGCGACGCCCACGCCGGCCGCCAGCATGGTGACCAGGCCGAGGATGATCGCGGGGCGGTACACCGTGCGCGCGGTCTCGACCGCCTCCGGCCGGCCCGAGCGCACCAGGCGCACCATCCACCAGGCCGCGATGCCCGCGACGAACGTGCCCGCGGTCAGGAACGCGGCCGTGATCGTGTGCGGGAACGCCGCGAGCACGGTCGGGTTGGTCAGCACCGCGCCGATGTCCTTCATCTCCGCGCGCCCGGTCTCCGGGTTGAGCACCGTGCCGACCGGGTGCTGCATCCACGAGTTCGCCGCGAGGATGAAGAACGCGGAGAGGTTGGTGGCGATCGCGACGGCCCAGATGCACGCGAGGTGGATCTTCTTGGGCAGCCGGTCCCAGCCGAAGATCCACAGGCCCAGGAACGTCGACTCCACGAAGAAGGCGGCGAGGGCCTCCATCGCCAGGGGAGCGCCGAAGACGTCGCCCACGAAGCGCGAGTACTCGCTCCAGGCCATCCCGAACTGGAACTCCTGGACGATGCCCGTCGCCACGCCGATCGCGAAGTTGATCAGCAGGAGCTTGCCGAAGAACTTGGTCAGCCGCAGCCAGCGCTCGTCGCCCGTGACGTACCAGAACGTCTGCATGATCGCGACGAGCGGCGACAGGCCGATCGTCAGCGGCACGAAGATGAAGTGGTAGACGGTGGTGATGCCGAACTGCCACCGGGCGAGGTCGAGGACGTCCACGCAGATCTCCGAACGGTACGAGGCGAGCGGGTGGGGGCCCGGACCGCGCCGCCGCCGCTGGTCGCGGGCCGCGCAGCGATCCGGGAAGAACGCTAGGACCAGGGGCGATGTGCTCCCAGGACCAAGGTCCCGGGTGCTGACGTCGCGTCGTCAACCCGGGCGGTGCGCCACGCGCCGACCGGCCACGGGACGGTGCCGCGCCTCGGCAGGTGTGCTGTGCGATACTGACCGCGGTCCGAGGGGCGTCCACACCGCCCCGAGAACCCGTGAGCTCGCACCCGTTGCGTCCGCGCGATCCAGCCGCCGCTGCACCACCCGCAGGCCCGACCGGGCCGGGATGGACGAGGCAGGCGATGGTCCGCGCCGGCCCGGTGTGCGGCCGCGCCCGACGACTTCCGTCGCCACGCGCCGCGTGGGCGACGACCGACCGACCGAGGACCGCCCGCGTGTGGGACGACGGTTCGCGGTACCCAGGAGCGCCTCGCGTGACCGACAAGACCTCCGAGCAGAACACCGGCGAGACCGCCGCGCAGAACGTCGAGCAGACCGGCGCACAGGACGCCACGTCCACCGCTGACGGCGCGCGCAAGTCCCCCGTCCGCCGCCGCCGCGCCTCGCGCCCCGCCGCGGCCCCCACCGACACCGAGCCCGTCGCTGACACCGAGCCCACCGCTGACGCCGAGCCCGCCGCTGACACCGACCCCGCCGACGAGGCCGCGGCCCTCGAGGCCACGCCCGAGATCGCCGAGGCTGCTGCCGTCGAGCCCCCGGCCGCACCCAAGCGCCGACGTGCCACGCGCACGACGAAGTCCGCCGACGCCCCTGCAGGGCAGGTGACTGCGCAGGAGACCGCGCAGGAGACCGTCACTGAGCCGGCCGGGGAGCAGGCGGCATCCGAGCCGACCGGCGTGCAGGACGACGCGCAGGCCGACGAGCAGGCCGCAGCCGAGGTCGCGCCGACCAAGCCGGCTCGCCGCCGTCGCGCCGCCACGCGGCCCGTGGCCGCGCCGGAGGGCGTGAGCGAGCCGGCGAGCGAGCCCACGAACGAGCCCACGACTGGACCCGCCGTCGACGTCGCCGACGCGCCCGCGGCGGAGGACGAGGCGCCCGCCGCCGCGCCGCGCCGCCGTGCGCGCCGCGCCACCAAGCCGGCCGCGGAGCCCGTGGAGCCGCCCGCCGAGGTGGCCGTCCCCGACGCCGCGGACGTCGAGGCGGCCGACGAGGACGAGGTCGAGGACGAGCAGACCGCGACGCCCGAGCCCGCCGCCACGGTCGAGGCCGCAGCGCCGGCGCAGAAGCCCGCGACGTCGAGCCCGCGGCTCGCGACCACGGCGCTGCTCTTCCAGGCGCCCGACCCGGCGCAGGCCCGCCCGCGTCGGCGGCGCGTGACCTCCAGCGCCGGCTCGCCCGAGGAGATCTCGCAGGCCGCGCGTCAGGCGCAGGAGGCCGAGGAGGCCGCCGCGCTGGCCGCGGCCGAGCAGGCGGACGGTCAGGGCGACGAGGCGGCATCGGGCAGGGGTGCGACCACCTCCGGCGAGACGACCGCCGACGAGCCGCGCGGCCGGGGTCGCCGCAGCCGCCGCGGGCGGGGCGGTCGCGGCAAGGCCACCGACGAGGCGGCCGAGCAGACCGACGAGCTCGACCTGGACGGGGCGGACTCCGCAGAGCCGGCCGGCGCCCCGGCCGGGACGTCGACCACCGGGTCCGTCCCGGTGGAGCCGGTCGACGACGAGTCGGCAAGCGAGGCCGGCGCCGACGAGGCGGACGAGGTCGACGAGGAGTCGCAGCCGCGGCGTCGTCGGCGTCGTGGCGGTCGCGGGCGCCGTCGCGGAGACGCGGGCGACCGCAGCGAGGACCGGACCGACGAGCGCACGGACGAGCGCACGGACGAGGACGCGACCGCGGACCAGGGCACCGACGAGGGCGACGAGCGCGCCGACGGCGAGGACGGCGACGACGAGGGCGGCTCGAGCCGCCGCCGGCGCCGGCGCCGGCGCGGTGCCCGCTCGGGCGAGGCCGAGACGGAGCCGCGGCGTCGCGGCGGTGACGAGGTCACCGCGCTGCGCGGCTCGACCCGGCTCGAGGCCAAGCGCCAGCGTCGCCGGGAGGGCCGTGACGCGGGCCGTCGCCGCCAGATCATCACCGAGGCCGAGTTCCTGGCCCGGCGCGAGTCCGTCGAGCGGTCGATGATCGTGCGGGAGAAGGACGGGCGCACGCAGATCGCGGTGCTGGAGGACGGCGTGCTCGTCGAGCACTACGTCTCGAACCAGCAGCAGGCGTCCATGGTCGGGAACGTGTACCTCGGCCGTGTGCAGAACGTGCTGCCGAGCATGGAGGCCGCGTTCGTCGACGTCGGCAAGGGCCGCAACGCCGTGCTGTACGCGGGCGAGGTCAACTGGGACGCCGCGGGCCTCGAGGGGCAGCCGCGCCGCATCGAGCAGGCGCTGAAGTCCGGCGACTCGGTGCTGGTCCAGGTGACGAAGGACCCGATCGGGCACAAGGGCGCGCGCCTGACCTCGCAGGTCACGCTCGCGGGCCGCTACCTGGTCTACGTCCCGGGTGGCGGCATGACCGGCATCAGCCGCAAGCTCCCCGACACCGAGCGCAACCGCCTCAAGAAGATCCTGCGCGAGGTCGTGCCGGACTCCGCCGGCGTGATCGTGCGCACCGCGGCGGAGGGCGCCTCGGAGGAGGAGCTGCGCGCCGACATCGCCCGGCTCCAGGGGCAGTGGGAGGCGATCGAGAAGAAGTCGAGGACCGCGTCCGCACCGGCGCTGCTGCAGGGCGAGCCGGACATGGCGATCCGCGTGGTCCGCGACATCTTCAACGACGACTTCAGCTCGCTCGTCGTGCAGGGCGGCGAGGCGTGGTCGACCATCTCGTCGTACATCGACGACCTGGCGCCGGACCTGGCGCAGAAGGTCTCCGTCTACACGGGCAGCTCGAGCACCGCTGACGTCTTCGCCGACCACCGGATCGACGAGCAGCTCGCCAAGGGCATGGACCGCAAGGTCTGGCTGCCGTCGGGCGGGTCGCTCGTGATCGACCGCACCGAGGCGATGACGGTCGTCGACGTCAACACCGGCAAGTTCACGGGCTCGGGCGGCACGCTCGAGGAGACCGTGACGCGCAACAACCTCGAGGCCGCCGAGGAGATCGTGCGCCAGCTCCGGCTGCGCGACATCGGCGGCATCATCGTCATCGACTTCATCGACATGGTGCTCGAGTCGAACCGCGACCTGGTCCTGCGCCGTCTGGTGGAGTGCCTGGGCCGGGACCGGACCAAGCACCAGGTCGCCGAGGTCACCTCGCTCGGCCTCGTCCAGATGACGCGCAAGCGCGTGGGCCAGGGCCTGGTCGAGGCGTTCTCCGAGACGTGCGAGCACTGCCACGGTCGCGGCTTCATCGTGCACAGCGAGCCGATCGAGAAGGGGTCGCGGCCCGAGGCCGGGTCGGCCCCGGCGGCCTCGTCGGACGAGCCGAAGCGTGCGCGCCGCAAGCGGGGCGCCAAGGAGCCCGCGCCGGCCGCGCCGCACGCCGGCGTGCCGGTGCTGCCCGAGGAGCGCTCGGCCGTCAAGGCGACGCTCGCCACCATCGCCGCCGCGGCCGCGCACGCCCACGAGCTGCACGACCACGAGCACGCCGACGCGTCCTCCGACGAGGTCGACGGGACCGCCGCCGGCGCGTCCGTGGTCAGCGGGACGGTCGTCGGTGAGGCCGTGAGCGAGGGCGTGGGCGACGCCGTCGCCGCGACGGTCGTCAGCGAGCACGTCAGCGAGACCGTCGTCGTCGAGGACGTCCACGAGACCGTCGTCAGCGGGTCGGCTCCGGTCGAGCCTGCCGGCGAGGGGAGCGACGAGGCGGGTGACGCGCCGTCCGACGAGGGTGCGCGCACCGGTCACGGCGAGCCGACGTTCGACGTGCTGGCGGAGCTGGCGACGCTGCGCACCGAGCCCGCGCCCGCGGAGCAGCTCGAGCTGACCCCGGTCGACCCGTCGGTGTTCGTCACCTTCGACTCGGAGGACGACGACGCGGCGGCGGACGCGGACCCGGGTGTGACGCAGAGCGACGTCGCGGAGGGTCGCGGAGTTTGACCCTGCGCGCACGGGTCCGTACCCTGGGACGTCGGCGCGCCGCGTGCGCGTCGTCGTGCGTGACATGCGTGCGTGACATGTGCGGGCCCGTGCCGGATGGTTCGACCAGCTGGTCGAGCAGATGGCTCGCGGCGCTGACGCGACCCCCTCACTGACGGCCGGTTGGCCGAGGTGTGCGGTGGGCGCGCGGGGGCTGCGGCGGGCGCTGAGGCACGGAACAGGTTTTCGACGTGAAGTATCGACGAGCAGAGATGAGCAGCAACGTGGTGTACGCGATCGTGAAGGCCGGCGGCCGCCAGGAGAAGGTCGCCGTGGGCGACGTCGTCGTCGTCGACCGTCTCGCCGCCCAGGCGGGCTCGACGGTCGAGCTGCCGGCGCTCCTGCTCGTCGACGGCGAGAAGGTGACCACCGACGCGGCTGCGCTCGCGAAGGTCAAGGTCACGGCGGAGGTCGTCCGGGACGAGAAGGGCCCGAAGATCGACATCCTCAAGTACAAGAACAAGACCGGCTACCGCAAGCGCCAGGGTCACCGCCAGCAGCTGACCCGCCTGAAGGTCACCGGCATCAAGTGATGTCGCGGCCACGGCGACGTGGCCCGCAGCCCCCTTTTCTGAGCAACCCGAGAGCAGGTTCGTCATGGCACACAAGAAGGGCGCGAGCTCCTCGCGCAACGGTCGCGACTCGAACGCCCAGCGCCTGGGCGTCAAGCGCTTCGGTGGCCAGGTCGTCAAGGCCGGCGAGATCCTCGTCCGCCAGCGCGGCACCCACTTCCACCCCGGCAACAACGTGGGTCGCGGTGGCGACGACACGCTGTTCGCGCTGACCGCCGGTGCCGTGCAGTTCGGCACGCGCCGCGGCCGCAAGGTCATCGACATCGTCACCGTCGAGGCCTGAGCACAGACCCTGCAGCCCGTCCCGGGCTCCGACGAAGGGGCGCACCGCACGGTGCGCCCCTTCGTCGTGTGATCATCGAGGTCGGACCGACCTCACCGTCCCGCACGACCCGTCATCCCCAGGAGGTGCGCCATGGCGACGTTCGTCGACCGTGTGGTGCTGCACGCGACCGGCGGTGACGGTGGGCACGGGTGCGCGTCCATCCACCGCGAGAAGTTCAAGCCGCTGGCCGGCCCGGACGGGGGCAACGGCGGCAACGGCGGCTCCGTCGTCCTCGAGGTCGACCCCCAGGTCACCACCCTGCTCGAGTTCCACCACCTGCCGCACCGTCACGCGCCGTCGGGCACCCAGGGCATGGGTGACCACCGCGCGGGGGCGACGGGCGAGGACCTGGTCATCGGCGTCCCGGACGGGACGGTGGTGAAGTCGCCCGAGGGCGAGGTGCTCGCGGACCTCGTCGGGCTCGGCGCGCGCTACGTCGTCGCCTCGGGCGGCCGGGGCGGGCTCGGCAACGCGGCGCTCGCCTCGACGCGGCGCAAGGCCCCCGGGTTCGCGCTCCTGGGGGAGCCGGGCGACAGCGCGGACGTGGTGCTCGAGCTCAAGACCATCGCGGACGTGGCGCTCGTCGGGTACCCGAGCGCCGGCAAGTCGAGCCTGGTCGCCGCGATCTCGGCGGCGCGGCCGAAGATCGCCGACTACCCGTTCACCACGCTGGTGCCGAACCTCGGCGTGGTGCAGGCGGGCGACGCCCGCTACACGGTCGCCGACGTCCCCGGCCTGATCCCCGGCGCGTCCGAGGGGCGCGGGCTCGGGCTCGAGTTCCTGCGCCACGTCGAGCGGTGCGCGGTGCTGGTGCACGTGCTCGACTGCGCGACGCTCGAGCCGGACCGGGACCCGCTCTCCGACCTCGACGTGATCGAGGGAGAGCTCGCCGCCTACGCGGGGGACCTGCAGATCGAGGGCGGCCGTGTGCCGCTGACCGAGCGCCCGCGGATCGTCGTGCTCAACAAGATCGACGTGCCCGAGGCGCGCGAGCTCGCGGAGCTGGTGCGTCCGGAGCTCGAGGCGCGGGGGCTGCGCGTGTTCGAGGTGTCGACCGCCAGCCACGAGGGCCTGCGGCCGCTGACGTTCGCGCTCGCGGAGCTCGTCGCGACCGCTCGTCGGGACGCGCCCGTGCCCGAGGCGACGCGCGTGGTCCTGCGACCGCGCGCCGTGGACGACGCCGGCTTCACCGTCCGGCGGCGCGAGGGCGGCGGCGCGGTGTGGTTCCAGGTGCGCGGCGAGAAGCCCGAGCGCTGGGTGCGCCAGACGGACTTCAGCAACGACGAGGCCGTGGGCTACCTCGCGGACCGGCTCGCGCGCCTGGGCGTCGAGGAGAAGCTGTACGCCGCGGGTGCGGTCGCGGGCGACGAGGTGCGCATCGGCCCCGACACCAACGCGGTCGTGTTCGACTGGGAGCCGACGCTCATGACGGGCGCCGAGCTGCTCGGGGCGCGGGGCAGCGACTCGCGCCTGGACGACCACAGCCGGCCGACGCGCGGCGAGAAGCGCACCGAGTACAAGGAGCGCATGGACGCCAAGGCGGCGGCGCGCGCCGAGCTGTGGACCGAGCGCGAGCAGGGCGTCTGGACGGACCCCGAGCAGCACTGACGCCGCGCCGGCGGGTCCGGAGGGTGGGCGCGCGGCACGACGACGAGCGGGTGACGGGCAGAATGCGCACGTGACCGCCGCCGCCCTGCACGACCGCGCCCAGCTCGCGTCGGCCGCGCGCGTCGTCGTCAAGGTGGGCTCGTCGTCGCTGACCGGCGCGGACGGTCGGCTCGACCCGGACCGGCTGCGCGCGCTCGTCGACGTCCTCGCCGCGCGCCGCGCGGCCGGCGGCCAGGTGGTGCTGGTCTCGTCGGGCGCGATCGCCGCGGCGATCGGGCCGCTGGGCCTCAGCGCCCGGCCGCGCGACCTCGCGTCGCAGCAGGCCGCCGCGTCCGTCGGGCAGGGACTGCTCGTCGCGCACTACACGAAGGCGTTCGCGGACCACGGCCTGCGCGTCGGCCAGGTGCTCCTGACGGCGGACGACACGGTGCGCCGCGGGCACTACCGCAACGCGCACCGCGCGCTCACGCGGCTGCTCGACCTCGGCGTGGTCCCGGTGATCAACGAGAACGACGCGGTCGCGACCGACGAGATCCGGTTCGGCGACAACGACCGCCTCGCTGCCCTCGTCTCCCACCTGGTGCACGCCGACGCGCTCGTGCTGCTCACGGACGTCGACTCGCTGTACACCGGGCCGCCGTCGCTCCCGGGCTCGCGCCGCATCGCCCACGTGACCGGGCCCGCGGACCTCGAGGGCATCGACGTGTCGCGGCGGGGGTCCGCGGTCGGCACGGGCGGCATGGTCACCAAGCTCGAGTCGGTGGCGATCGCCACCCAGACCGGCGTGCCCGTGGTGCTGACGTCGGCCGCGCAGGCGGCCGACGCGCTCGCGGGGCGGGACGTGGGCACGTGGTTCGCCGCGACCGGCCGGCGCACGTCCATCCGGCTCCTGTGGCTCGCGCACGCGGCGAGCACGCGGGGCCGCCTGCAGCTCGACGAGGGTGCGGTGCGCGCGGTGGTGGAGCGGCGCACGTCGCTGCTGCCCGCGGGCGTGACCGGCGTCGAGGGCACGTTCGAGGCGGGCGAGCCCGTCGACCTCGTCGCGCCGGACGGTCGCGTCGTGGGCCGCGGGCTGGTCGCGTTCTCGTCGGAGGAGGTGCCCACCCTGCTGGGGCGCTCGACGCACGAGCTGCGCGAGGAGCTGGGGGAGGGCTACGACCGCGAGCTGGTGCACCGCGACGACCTGGTGCTGGTGCGCCGACGCCGCTGAGACGCCCCGCCCGGGGCCGCCGGCCGTGGTTAGTCTGGTGGCATGACGACGTCCCTCGAGTCCCCGTCCGTGAGCGCTGCCGCTGCGGCCGCTCCGGCCCCGGGCGGCGCGGGTGGTGATGCGGACGTCGTGGCCGAGGTCCGGGCGGTGGCCGAGCGTGCCAAGACCGCCTCGCGACGCCTCGCCACCGCGGACCGCGCGACCAAGGACGCCGCGCTGCACGCGATGGCCGACGCGCTGGTGGCCGCCGGACCCCGGATCGTGGAGGCGAACGCGGCCGACCTGGACCGCGGCCGCTCGAACGGCATGTCGCAGGGGCTGCTGGACCGGCTCGCCCTCAGCCAGGAGCGCATCGAGGTGATCGCGGACGCGCTGCGCGAGCTCGCGGCGCTGCCGGACCCGGTCGGGGAGGTGGTCCGTGGCCAGACGCTGCCGAACGGGCTGCGGCTGCGCCAGCTCCGCGTGCCGATGGGCGTCGTCGGGATGATCTACGAGGCGCGGCCCAACGTGACCGTGGACGCCGCGGGGCTCGCGCTCAAGAGCGGCAACGCGGTGATCCTCCGGGGCGGCTCGGCCGCCGCCAGCAGCAACCAGGTCATCGTGCAGGTGCTCGCCGAGGCGCTCGAGGAGCGGGGCCTGCCGGGCCGGCTCGTGCAGTCCATCGACGCGTGGGGCCGGCCCGGCGCGGTCGCGCTCATGCACGCGCGCGGGCTGGTCGACGTCCTGGTCCCGCGCGGCGGGGCGGACCTGATCCAGACCGTGGTCCGGGAGGCGACCGTGCCCGTCATCGAGACGGGTGTGGGCAACGTCCACGTCTTCGTCGACGAGTCGGCCGACCTGGACCAGGCGCTGCCGATCCTCCTCAACGCCAAGACCCAGCGCGTGGGCGTGTGCAACGCGGCCGAGACGCTGCTGGTGCACCGCGAGGTGGCCGACGAGTTCCTGCCCATCGCGCTCGCCTCGCTCGCCGACGCGGGCGTCACCGTGCACGGGGACGAGGAGACGCTCGCGCTCGCCCCCGAGGAGGCGGCCGTGGTCCCGGCGACGGACGACGACTGGGCGCGCGAGTACCTGTCGCTCGACCTCGCCGTTCGCGTCGTGTCCGGGCTCGACGAGGCGATCGAGCACATCCGCCGCTGGAGCTCGGGCCACACCGAAGCGATCCTCACGCGCGACCTGCGCGCGTCCGAGCGGTTCGTCGCCGAGGTCGACTCGGCGGCCGTCATGGTGAACGCCTCGACGCGGTTCACCGACGGCGGCCAGCTGGGCCTGGGCGCCGAGATCGGCATCTCGACCCAGAAGCTGCACGCGCGGGGCCCGATGGGTCTCGCCGAGCTGACCACCACCAAGTGGGTGGTCCACGGGGACGGCCACGTCCGACCCTGACGCACCGGGCGTCGTGCGACAATCGACGCCAGCCCGCCGCGACCCGGCTGGGACCCCACATCCGAACGAGCCGGAGGAACGCCGTGCACCCCGCCCTGATCGTCGCTGCCGAGGAAGCTGCCGAGAAGGCCCACGAGCTGCCCTTCCCGCCCGTCGTGTTCGGCGTGGGCGCGTTCGTCGGGCTGGTGGCGATGCTGCTGTTCACCTACGCCTTCCGCCTCGTCGGTACGCGCCACTGAGGGGCGTCCCGAGCCGATGACGCGCCTCGGGGTGATGGGCGGGACGTTCGATCCCGTGCACCACGGCCACCTGGTGGCGGCCAGCGAGGTCGCCGCCCGGTTCGGGCTCGACGAGGTCGTCTTCGTGCCCACGGGCGTGCCGTCCTTCAAGCAGGACCAGGACGTCACGCCGGCGGAGCACCGCTACCTGATGACGGTGATCGCCACCGCCTCGAACCCCCGGTTCACCGTGAGCCGGGTCGACGTCGAGCGCGGTGGGGTGACGTACACCGTCGACACGCTCCGGGACCTCAAGGACACCCGTCCAGGAGCCGAACTCTTCTTCATCACCGGCGCCGACGCGATCGAGCAGATCCTCACGTGGAAGGACGCGGAGGAGCTGTTCGAGATGGCGCAGTTCGTGGCGGTCACCCGTCCCGGGCACACGCTGTCGGTCGAGGGGCTGCCGGTGGACCGGGTCGACGTCGTCGAGGTCCCCGCGCTGGCGATCTCCTCGACCGACGTGCGCGCCCGGGCCCGGGCCGGCCAGCCGGTCTGGTACCTCGTCCCCGACGGGGTGGTCCAGTACATCGCGAAGCACCAGCTGTATCGAGGTCTGTCATGACGGAACCGGGAGCACGGCCGCGACGCCGTGACCTCCACCGAGCCGACGAGGCGACCGGGGCGACCCCGGTGCCGCCCACGACCCCGGCTCCGGCCGCCGCGCCGCCCAGCACGTCGGCGACCGGTGGCGGGACGCCGTCCTCGCCGGCGGTCGCGTCGCGTCGTGCGCTGCGGGAGCAGAGCGGGGGGAGCGGCTCGCCGGCCGCCTCCTCCGGGCCGTCGACCGGAGGGTTCGTCCCGACGCGGCAGCCGTCGGCCCGCGCCACGGGCGTCCCCGGGCTCGCGCCCGACGCGTCCTCGCCGGCGCGACCGTCCGCGCCGGCTCCGTCGTCCTCGGTGCCTTCCGGGCCGTCCGCCGGGCCGTCCGCCGTGCCGGCCCCGTCGGCCGGACGCCCCGTGCCCTCGCCGCGAGCGGTGCCGTCGGGCCCGTCCGCGTCGCCGACGCCGTCCCCTCAGGCGCCGGAGCGCCAGCGACGCTCCGCGCGGGACACGATGCTGGACCCGACGAGCTCGCGCTCCGTCTCCGTGCCGTCGACGACGCCGCCGCCCGCGCCGGCGTGGGTCCCGCCGCCCGCCGCTGCCTCGCCCGCCGCTGCGTCGCCGACCGCGGGCTCGCCGACCTCGCGGTCGACCGTCCCCCGGACCTCGGCGCGCCCGGAGTCCACGGCCCCGGCGAGTGCCGGCCCGCAGGCGCCCGGCGCGTCGCCGTGGTCGGCGGCTCGGCCGTCGGCCTCGCCGTCCGCGGCGATGCCCGGTCAAGCGGCCCCTGGCCAGGCGATCCCCGGTCAGCCGTCCCCTGGTCAGGCGATTCCCGGTCAGCCGGCACCCGGTCCGGCGGCCCCCGGCCGGCCGCGATCGTTCCAGCACGTCCCCGGTGGGAAGCAGCCAGGGCCGGTCACCGACCGGCCCAGCGCCCCCGCCGGTGGCGCTGCCGGAGCGCCGCAGCAGCGCTCGGCGGGCTCCGGCCCGCAGACCTGGGCCCCGTCGGGCTCGTGGCAGCCCGTCGCGACGAGCGGCGCTGCCGGTGCCGCCGCGTCGGTCGCCGGGACCGCGACCGAGCCGTCGACACCGCCCGGAACCGCACCCGCCTGGCCCGGCGCGGCCACGCCGTCCGGCGCCCAGCCAGCTCCGGCTCAGCAGGGTCCGGCTCAGCAGGGTCCGCCTCAGCAGGGTCCGGGTCAGCCGGGGCTCGATCCGGCGGCGGCCGACCAGCCGGGACCCGGTCGGCCCGGTGCCGTCCCGCTCGCGTCCGCGGCCGCGGCGCAGCGCGGTCCCGGCGCGGTCGACCCCGAGCACGAGCGGCCCTTCGCACCGGTCCCGGGCGCCGACGCGATCCTCGAGGAGGACGAGGACGACGTGGACGAGCGCCCGCGTCACCCCTACACGTGGTTGCACCTGCTGGTGCTCGCGGTGGTCGCGTTCGTGCTCGGCTTCCTGATCGTCCTGCTGCTCAACAAGGCGTCCGACGACGGCGCGTCCGGCGCCTCGGGCATGACGTCCGCGGTGCTGCCCGCAGCATCCGCCGCTGCACCCCCGGCGTTCGTCGTGCCGACCTGACCCCACGCCGTCTGATCCCGACGCCACCCTGATCCCGAGGAGTCCCGTGCCCGCAACCGAACGTGCCGTCGAGCTGGCGGTCGCCGCCGCGCGCGCGGCGTCCGACCTCAAGGCGCAGGAGATCATCGCGCTCGACGTGAGCGAGCAGCTGGTCCTGACCGACGTCTTCCTCATCGCCTCCGGCACCAACGAGCGGCAGGTCGGCGCGATCGTCGACGCGGTCGAGGAGGCGCTGTTCCCGCTCGGCGCCAAGCCGGTGCGGCGCGAGGGCAAGGCGCAGGGGCGGTGGGTCCTGATCGACTTCGGTGACGTCGTCGTGCACGTCCAGCACGCCGAGGACCGCGTGTACTACGCGCTCGAGCGACTGTGGAAGGACTGCCCGCTGATCGAGCTGCCCCCGGATGCCCGGGGCGGTGACGGCGCGGAGACCGAGGAGTGACGGTCGGCCGCCTGCTGCTGTGGCGGCACGGTCGCACCGCGTACAACGCGAGCGCGCGGCTCCAGGGCCAGGTCGACATCCCGCTCGACGACGTGGGCCGCTGGCAGGCGCGCACCGCCGCCGCGGCCATGCTCGCCCGGCACACGCCGACGCGCGTGGTCAGCTCGGACCTCGGCCGCGCAACGCAGACCGCGGAGGCGCTCGCGCGGATGGTGGGCGTCCCGGTCGAGCTGGATGCACGGCTGCGCGAGCGCGGGTTCGGCGAGTGGGAGGGCCTGACCGGCGACGAGATCGCCGCGCGCTGGCCGGAGGACCACGCGGTGTGGCGGGCCGGCGGCGAGCCGACGCGCGTGGGCGCGGAGTCCCGCAGCGTCGTCGCCGCCCGGACGGGGGAGGCGATCCGCGAGCTCGCGGGCGCCATGGACCGCACGCAGGTGCTCGTCGTGGTCTCGCACGGCGCCGCGATCAGCTCGGCCGTCGCCGAGCTGCTGGGCATGCCCGCGGACTGGCGAGCGATCGCCGGCATGCACAACGCGCACTGGGCCGAGCTGGTGCCGTCGTCGGGAGACGTGCACCCGGCCTGGCGCCTGGCGGGCTACGGCCTGGGCCCGACGGACGCGTCGCGGGACTGGGACGCCGGCCCCGACCGTGAGGACGACGTCGCCTCCACCCGGGACCCCGACTGAGCGTGCGGTGGCGCCGGGGTTCGGGAGCGGATTGGCGTCGGAGGCCGTGATCGGCCTAGACTCTCCGAGCGCCCACGGGCGACGGGAGCACCTCGGTGCCTCGTCATCGGGGCGACAACTGGATACGGGGCTGTGGCGCAGCTGGTAGCGCACCTGCATGGCATGCAGGGGGTCAGGGGTTCGAGTCCCCTCAGCTCCACCGTGCGAGAGCCGGGACATCGTTCGTCGATGTCCCGGCTCTTCGCTTCCCTGGCACGCGGCTGTCGGTGACGCGCCCGAGCTCGAGCCCGTGGCACGGCCCGCGGCATGGTTGTGGAGCGCCCTGCTCGGAGAGTTGACTGGCGGCGCCGGGTGGGCCGGCCGCCAGCGCGGGGGAGTCGCATGAACGGGTCGGAACGGGTGGTCGACGTCGTCGGGCTCACGAAGTCGTTCGGGCGGTTCCCGGCGCTCCGCGGTCTCGACCTGGACGTCACGCGGGGCGAGGTGCACGGCTTCCTCGGTCCGAACGGCGCGGGGAAGTCGACCACCATCCGGGTGCTGCTCGGCCTACTGCGGGCGGACGGCGGGACGGTCCGGCTGCTCGGCCAGGACCCGTGGTCGGACGTCGTCGAGCTGCACCGCCGTCTCGCGTACGTGCCGGGTGACGTCTCGCTGTGGCCCGGGATGACGGGCGGCGAGGCGATCGACCTGCTCGGGGCGCTGCGCGGCGGCGTGCACGAGCAGCGGCGCGCGGAGCTGGTGGAGCGGTTCGAGCTCGACCCGTCCAAGCGCGGCCGTCAGTACTCCAAGGGCAACCGGCAGAAGGTCGCGATCGTCGCCGCGCTCGCCTCCGACGTCGAGCTGCTGATCCTCGACGAGCCGACCTCGGGCCTCGACCCGCTCATGGAGAACGTCTTCCAGGAGGTCGTCCTCGAGGCCAAGGCGCGCGGCACGACCGTCCTGCTCTCGAGCCACATCCTCGCGGAGGTGGAGAACCTCGCGGACCGGCTGAGCATCATCCGCGACGGGACGGTGGTCCGGTCCGGCACCCTGACCGAGCTGCGCGGCCAGACCCTCACCACGGTTCACGCGGTCCTCGAGCGCGTCCCGGACGCGCGTGCCCTGGCGGTGTTCCAGGACGTGCGCCTCGACGGCACCCGGTTCTCCGCGAGCGTCGACTCCGGGCGCATCGGCGAGGCGATGGCCGCGCTCACCCCGGCGGGCCTCGCGTCGCTGACGGTCGAGCCCCCGTCGCTGGAGTCGCTGTTCCTGCGGCTGTACGACGACGGGCCCGACGACGGGGCGCCGCGATGACCGCGGCGGCGGTTCCCCTCGGTCGGTCGTCGTCGACCGTCGGGACGCGTCCGCTCCTGCGGGCGTCGCTCCGGCACGACGGACGCCTGCTCGCCCCGTGGGCCGTCATCGCGACCGCGCTGTCGGCGTCGTCGGTGATCCTCTTCCCGATCGTCTTCCCCGACCAGCAGTCCCGCGCGGCGCTCTCCGCGGCGCTCGGGGCGAACCCCGCGATCGGCCTGATCTTCGGACCGGCGTACGACCTGACGACGGCCGACGGGTTCAACGCCTGGCGGTCCCTGGCGCTCGGCGGCTTCCTCGCCGCGCTGGGCGCGATCTTCGCGGTCACCCGGGCCACCCGGGCGCAGGAGGACTCCGGCCAGGCGGAGCTGCTGGCCTCGGGCGTGATGGGTCGCACCAGCCGCCTGCTCGCGGGCGTCGCCATGGCGGTGGTCGGCTCCCTGCTCCTGGGCGTGGTGTCCGGCCTCGTCACGGTGCTGTGCGGGGGTTCCTGGACCCCGTCGCTGCTGCTCGGCGCCACGTTCACGGCCACCGGGTGGGTGTTCGGGGCGGTGGCGGCCGTCACGGCGCAGGTCGGCTCGGACGCGCGCACCTCGAGCTCGATGGCCGTCGCGGTGCTGGGCGTGCTCTTCGTGCTGTACGGGTTCTGCTCGTCGGTCGAGGCTCCCGCATGGACGATCTGGGTCAACCCGATCGGCTGGATGCACGAGACCCGGCCGGCCTCCGGAGACCACTGGTGGCCGCTCCTGCTCGCCGTCGTCCTCGCCGTCGCGCTGGTCGCGGTCGCCTTCGGGCTGCAGGGCCGCCGCGACTTCGGCCAGGGCACGATCGCGCCCCGTCCCGGCCCGGCGCGCGGTTCGACCCGCTCGACCTGGCGCCTGGCGCTGCGGGTCAACCGCGGTCCGTTCGTCACCTGGTCCGTCGCGTTCGTCGCCCTCGGCTTCGTCTTCGGCTACTTCACCACCTCGGTGCAGGACGTCGTCGGCTCGAACAGCGCCGTGCAGCGCGTGCTGGCCTCGGGTGCCACGGCCCCCGCCGAGCTCACGGCGGCGTTCGTGACCACGATCCTCAGCCTCGTCGGGATCCTCGCGGCGATCTCGGGCGTGCAGGTGATGCTCAGGGTGCGCGCCGAGGAGCTGGAGGACCGCGTCGAGCCGGTCCTGGCGGGGGCCGTCGCGCGGCCGCGCTACCTCGCGAGCAACGTGCTGGTGGCGCTCGGCTCCCCGACCGTCTTCGTGCTCGTCGCGGGCACCCTCGTCGCGACGCTGGCGGCCGGTGCCGACATCGGCGTCGACTTCGGTGACGTGGTGCTGCAGGCGGTCGTCACCGTGCCGGCCGTCTGGACCGTGGTCGCGCTGTCCGTCGCCGTGGTCGGCGCGCGCCCGGCCGCCGGCCTCGCCGCGTGGCTCGGCGTGCTGGTCTCCTTCGTGCTGACGCTGCTCGGGCCGACGTTCGGCCTCGACGACTGGGTCCTCGGGATCAGCCCGTTCTGGCACGTGCCGCACGCCTCGGGGCCGGATCCGGACTGGACCGGGCTGGGCTGGGTCACGCTGTTCACCGCCGGCTTCCTCCTGGTCGGCTTCGCCGGCTTCCGCCGCCGCGACCTGGCACGCTGACGGGCTCGGGCGAGTTCCGCGCGGACGAGCTGCTCCGCTCGCTATCGTCGGGGCGGCCCGGGTGGGCCGGTGTGCGGCGGTCCGGACGCCGGCAGGCTCGGTCGGAGGCGGTGACGGGATGGGCTCGGAGGTGAGACCGGCGGTTGCGGGCGTGGACCCGCGCCGACGGTTCCGCGCGCCTCGGGCGTTCGCGTCCGCGGTCGGCGCGCCGCGACTGCGACGGCCCACGGACGTCCTGCTCGTCGTGCTCGGTCTGCTCGCCCTGGTGCCCCTGGTGCTGGTCGCACCCGGCCCCACCCACCTCGACGCCGAGGTGTCGAGGATGCTGCGGGAGCTGACCGGGGCGTGGGAGCTCCTCTGGTCGCTGGCGCACGCCGGACTGGTGATCTGGGCCCTGCTCCTGGTGCTCGCGGCGCTCCTCGCGCGGGGACGGCGGCGGCTGGTCCTCGAGTGGCTCCTCGCCGGTGCCCTCGCGGCCGGCTCGGCGGGCCTGCTGGCGTGGTCGGCCGGCCACCCGGCGTCGCCGGCGCTCGCGGTGGCGGACGGGCGGGTCGCCCCCGAGACGTTCGTGTCCGTGCGGCTCGCGCTGGCGACCGCGGTCGTCGCCGCCGCGTCGCCGTTCCTCGTGCGCCCGCTCCGGGTCGCGGGGCGGTCGCTGCTCCTTCTCGGTGCGGTGGCCTGGGTGGGCTCCGGCGTCGCGTACCCCGCCGGCGTGGCGGCGGCCCTCCTGATCGGTGTCGTCGCCGGTGCCGCCGTCCACCTCCTGCTCGGGTCGCCCGAGAGCCGACTGACGGGTGACCAGGTCGCCGAGGGTCTGGCCGGTCTGGGCCTGACGCTCACCGCGGTCGACCCGCGCGCCGCGCGGACGCCGGGCGTCGCCGAGTACGACGCGGTCGCCGCGGACGGGCGACGGGTCCTGGTCGAGGTCTACGGCCGCGACGCGTGGGACAACCAGTTCCTGGTCTCGATCTGGAACGCCCTGGTGCGTCGGGGCGAGCGTCCGCGGCTGGGACGGTCGCGCCACGACCAGGCGGAGCATGCCGCCCTGGCGACGCTGCTGGCCCAACGGGCGGGCGTCGCGACGCCTCCGGTGGTCGTCGTCGGCGACACGACCGACGGCGACGCCGTCCTGGTGACCGAGGTGGTCGGGACGCCCCTGGCCGCCGCACCACCGGAGGCGCTCGAGCGCGTCGACCTCGCCTCGGGGTGGCGCGCGCTCGGCTCCCTGCACGCCGCGGGGATGGTGCACGGCCGCATCGACGCGCGTCGTGTCCTGGTCCTCGACGACGAGCCGGCCCTGGCGCTGAGCGACCTCGCCGGCGCGGACCTCGCCACGACCGAGGACGCCCGGACCACCGACCAGGCGCGCCTGCTCGTCGCGACCGCGATGGCCGCCGGGACCGACCGCGCCGTCGCCGCCGCGCTCTCGGTGCTCGGGACGGGCGGCATGACCGAGGTCCTGCCGTACCTGCAACGCGCCGCGCTCGACCGGGCGACCCGCAAGGCGGTGCGGGCGGGGAGCTGGGACCTCGCCGAGCTGCGCAGCGCGGCCGCCGCCGCGGCGGGTGTGGAGCCACCGGCGCTCGAGAAGCTGCAGCGGGTCACGGTCCGGTCGGCGGTGATCGCCGTCGCCGGCACCGCGCTCGCGGTGCTCCTCGCCAGCAGGTTGCTCGACGTCGACTACGCCAGCATCGTCGAGGAGCTGTCCGCCGCGCGCTGGTGGCTGCTGGCCCTCGCGCTCCTGCTCGCGCCGACCGTCCAGCTCGCCTCGTCGTTCTCGACGCTCGGTGCGACGGCCAAGGAGCTGCGCTACGGGCCCGTGCTGATGTTCCAGTACGCCGTGCAGTTCGTGGCCGTCGCGATCCCGACCGCGGCCGGGCGGCTCGCGCTCGAGGTCCGGTTCTTCCAGCGGTTCGGGGTCAAGGCCCCGATCGCGCTGCTGATCGGGATGCTCGACAGCTTCGCGGGCTTCGTCGTGCAGGTCCTGTTCCTCCTGCTGATCGGCCTGACCGCGCTGCCGGGGCTGACCGAGCCGATCCGTGGCGGCGCGGACGGATCCGCGGGCTCGGACGGCGGCTCGATCGCCACCTTCGTCGTCCTGCTCGTCGTCGGCGTGCTGGTCGCCGCCGTCGTCACCCTCGCGGTCCCGGCGAGCCGACGACGGGTGCGGGCCCTGCTGCCGCGTGCGAAGGAGGCGGTCGCCAGCCACGCCGTCGCGGCGCAGGAGGCGCTGGCGGTCGTCCGCCGGCCGGCGAAGATCGGTCAGCTCCTGGGCGGGAACGTGGCCGAGCAGCTCATCCAGGCGGTGATCCTGTCCGTGTGCCTGGCGGCGTTCGACGTGCACGTGCACCTGTCCCAGCTCGTCCTGGTGAACGTCCTGGTCAGCCTGTTCGCCGGGGTGATGCCCGTCCCGGGCGGGATCGGCGTCACCGAGGCGGCGTACATCGTCGGGCTGCAGGCCGTCGGCGTGCCGAGCGCGGTGGCGGTCTCGGCCGCGCTCGCGTACCGGCTGGCGACCTTCTACCTGGCGGCGCTGTGGGGCGCCGCCGCGATGAGGTGGCTCCGGCGGCACGAGTACGTGTGAGCGCGCCCCCGCGAGCGTGGCCGCCCGGCACCCCGGGCGGCCACGACCGGCGGGTCGTTCAGGCGGGTCGGTCAGGCGGGTCGGTCAGGTGGGTCGGTCAGGTGGGTCGGTCAGGACGTCCGACCGGCCTCGATCGAGCCGCGGGCCCCGTGCTGCACCTCGATCTTGCGGGGCTTGGCCTCGTCGGCGACCGGGATCGTCAGCGTGAGGACGCCGTCGGTGTAGGTGGCCTCGATGCGGTCGAGCGCCAGCCCCGACCCGACGGCGAGCTGGCGCGCGTACGTGCCGGACGGGCGCTCCTTCGCGAGCCACTGCACGTCCTGCTCGGCGTGGCCGGTCCGCTGCGCGCGGACGGTGAGCGTGCGGTCCTCGACCGCCACGTCGATCGAGCCGGGGTCGGCGCCCGGGAGGTCGACGTGCAGGACGTAGTGGTCACCGGACCGGTAGAGGTCCATCGGCATCGACGCGGACGCGCGGTCCGCGCCCACCACCTGGGCGAACAGTCGGTCGAGCTCCTGGAACGGGTCGAATCGCGTAGCCACGGACCCTCACCTCCTTCGTGGCGAGCCCGGACCGTCCGGGCTCGGGCGCTGCCGACGGACCTGGTCCGCCGGGGCGGCTACACCACCTGATCTAGCACTCGGCGGCGCCGAGTGCCAACCGTTGTTCGCGCACGGCGATCGCGGCACGGCTACGGTCGGAAAGTGGAGTGCCGGGTCGAGGGCGTCGCCGTCCACTACGTCGCGCACGGTGCGGGCCGGCCCGCGCTCGTGCTGCACGGCGCAGGCGTGGACCACCGCGAGGCCGAGGCGTGCTTCGAGCCCGCCCTGGGCCGGCACGGCGGCCTGCGGCGGATCTACCCCGACCTGCCCGGGGCGGGACGGACCCCGGCACCCGCGCACGTCCGCAGCGCCGACGACGTGCTGGCGGTGCTGCTCGCGCTCGTCGACGAGCTCGCCGGACCGGACCCCGTGCTCCTGCTCGGGCACTCGGCGGGCGCGTACTACGCCCAGGGCCTCGCGGCCCGACGGCCCGCGCAGGTCGCCGGGCTCGCGCTCGTCTGCCCGCTGCTCGCGGGCGTGCGCGACGTCCCGCCGCACCGCCCCGTCGTCCGGGACGACGAGCTGGGCGACGACGAGTTCCGCGGCTACTTCGTCGTGCAGACCCCGGCGATGCTCGAGCGGTACGCACGGTACGCCGCGCCGGGTGCGGCGCTCGCCGACCTGGCCGCCGCGGAGCGGATCGGGGCGCACTGGGAGCTCACGCGGGTCGACGCCCCGCCGTACGCCGGCCCGACCCTCGTCGTCGCGGGGCGCCGAGACTCGACCGTGGGGTACGCGGCCGCGGCCGACCTCCTCGGCGTGTACCCGCGCGCCTCGCTCGCCGTGCTCGACGACGCGGGGCACGCGCTGCCGCACGAGCAGCCCGTCGCGCTGGACGGGCTGCTCCGCGGGTGGCTCGGCGCGCTCTGAGTCAGCCGCGCTGCTGGGGCTCGCCGTCGGGGTCTGCCTCGGCTCCGTGGCTCTCGCGCAGCGCCCGGCCGCGCTCGACGTCCTCCTCGTGCTTCGCCTGCCGCTTGTCGCTCGCGCGGGTGTCCCGCGGGGGCAGCTGGACGGTCTCCTCGGCCGGGATGCCGCCCTGGAGCTGGCGGCCGCGCTCGAGCTCGGCGTCGAGCTCGGCCCCGAACAGCAGCGCGAGGTTGGTGATCCAGAGCCAGAGCAGGAACACGATGACGCCGGCGAGCGACCCGTACGTCCGGTCGTAGCTCGAGAAGTTCGCGACGTAGAAGCCGAACGCGACGGACGCTACCAGCCACACGACGATCGCGACGACCGCGCCCAGGCTCAGCCACCGGAAGCGCGGCTGCTGGACGTTGGGCGTCGCGTAGTACAGGAGCGCCACCGCCACCACGACGAGCAGCAGGATCAGCGGCCACTTGGCGATGTCCCAGACCGTCACGACGACGTCGCTGGCCCCGATGACCTCGCCCACCGAGCGCGCGACGTCGCCGGACAGCACCAGGGCCGCGGCGATCACCACGGCGATCACGACGAGGACGAGCGTCACGAGCAGCAGCGCGGGACGCAGCTTCCAGACCGGCCGGCCCTCGTCGACCTCGTAGACCCGGTTCATGCCGCGACCGAACGCCGCGACGTACCCGGACGCCGACCAGAGCGCCAGGACGAGACCGACGACGAGGGCGAGGCCGGCCGACGGCGCCTGCGTCAGCCGGTCCAGCACCGGCTCAATGCTGTCGACCGCCGACTGCGGGGCGACGTCACCGACCACCTGCATCACGTTCTTCACCATCGTCTCCGGGTCGGAGACGAGCCCGAACAGCGACACCACGGCCAGCGCCGCGGGCGCGATCGCGAGCACGGCGTAGTACGTCAGCGCCGCCGCCAGGTCGGTGCACTGGTCGTGGTTGAACTCGCGGGCCGTCTTGCGCAGGACGTAGAGCCAGGACGGGCGCGTGATGTCCGCGGGGGAGTCGGGCTTGCGCGGGTCGTCGGGATCAGGCGCTGCGGCCTTCTGCGTGCTGGTCTGGTCCTCGCTCATGACGTCCTCCTCGGCTCGGGCGGCACGGGGCGCCGTGCGTGCTGCACGGCGCCCCGGCCGGTCGGTGCTCGTCGGGTGCTCGTCGGGTGCTCGGTGGGTGCTCGTCGGAGCCCCGTCCGGCGCTAGAGGCCCGGCGTCCCCGGTCCGCCGCCCGCGGCGTGCGCCCCGTGCGTGCTCTCGTCGTCGCCCGACGAGCCGACGGCCTCGTCCTTGACGTCCTGCGCCGCGGCGCGGCCCTCGTCCCGCAGGTCCGTGGCCGTGCCGACGGCGCTGTCCTTGACCGCCGTCGCCGCGTCCTTGGCCGGCTCCTTCAGGTGCTCGGCGACGTCCTGCGCGGCCGTCTTCACCTCGTCGACGAGCGGTGCCGCCTGGTCCTTCGCCTGCTGGGCGAGGTCGCGCTCGCGCCGGCTCGACGGGAGGAGGGAGGAGACCAGCAGGCCGACGCCGAAGGCGACGAGGCCCGCGGCGAGCGGGCTGCCCTCGGTGCGCTCGCGGGCCCGGCCGGGCAGGTCCGTGGCCTTGTCCCCGACGGAGGCCGCCGTGTCGCCGAGCGACGAGGCGGCCGAGCCGGCCGCCTCCGCCGTGCCCGAGACCGCACCCATCACGCGGTCACGGACGTCGCCTGCGGCGGAGCGGACCTTGTCCGCCTGCCGGTGCACGACCTGGCTCGGGCTGACCTTGTCGGTCAGGGCGTCGACGTCGGAGCTGAGCTCGCCTCGGGTGCGCTCGATGTCGGCGCGGATGTCGTCCGGGTCGGTGCTCATGAGTTCTTCTCCTCGTGGCCTTGCAGCGCGTTCGGGATCTTCTTGACGGACTCGGCGGTCCGGGGCAGGCCGCGCACGCGGCGCGACTCCGCCCGGCCGCGCAGGAACAGGACGGCGGCGACGACGAGCCAGACGACGGCGACGACCAGGGCGGACCACGCCCAGCCGATGGCGTTGCCGAGCCCCCACCACAGCGCCACCGAGAGGAACAGCAAGACCATGTGCCCCGCCACGCCGGCGCCGGCGAACATCGAGGCGCCCTTCGTCGCCTGCTGGGCCGACTGGCGCACCTCCGCCTTCGCGAGCTCGACCTCCTGCCGCAGCAGCGTGGACAGGTCGCGGGTCACCTCGCCGAGCAGCTCGCCCACGGAGGCGCTGCTCGGCGTCGGCTCGGTCACGGTCGCCCTCCGGCGTCGTACCCGGGCCGTGGTCCGGGGCTCGGGGGCACCGATCCCGGCGTGCTCGACGTCGGGTCGTCCGGGTAGCCCGGGACGTCGGTGAAGCCGCCCGTGCTGCCGGTCGTCGGTCCGGGGGAGCCGACGGGCGAGCTGGGGGTCGACGTGCCGGAGGAGGTCGGCGTGCTGGGGAAGGCGGACGTCCTGGGGACCGTGGCTCCCGCGGTGGACGAGCGGACGGGGGACGAGGTCGTCGTCCGCACGCCGGCGCTCGAGGAGCCGGTTGTCGACCCGCCGGTCGTCGACGTGGGTGCGTCGTCGCCCGACGCGTCCTTCAGCGCGCGCGCCAGCCGGCCGACCAGGAGCCCGGCGCCGGCGGCGACGAGCAGGAACGTGCCCGGGCGTCGACGCGCGAAGGACCGGACCTCGTCGAGCACGTCGTCGGGACCGTGCTCCTCGAGCCAGCGACCGAGGTCGTCGGCCCGTCCACCGAGCTGCCGCGCGAGGTCGGCGGCGACGCCCTGCTCGTCGGACGCGCCCGCCATCCGGTGGAGGTCGCCACCGAACGTCTGCAGCCCGCCCGCGAGGCGCTGCTGCTGCGTGCCCACCTGGTCGGACACCTCCCCGCGAGCCTGGCTCCACAGGTCGCCCACCTGGCGGCGGGCCTCGCCGGTGACGTCGGACGCCCCCTCCTTGGCGTGCTCGAGGAGGGTGCCGCCGGCCTCGCCCGCGGTCCCTGCGGCACTCTTCGCGCGGTCGGCGACCCCGCCCTCGCCGCCCTGGGCGACCGGGGTGTCGTGCGGCGGTGCGGTCGGCTCGCGTGCGACGGTCGGGTCGAGCGGGTCGTCCAGCGGGGTAGCCGGACGGCTGAAGTCGTCTGTCATGGTGTGCCTCGTCTCGATCGGGCTTCCCGCCGGTGCTGCGCCCCGTGGGCGCAGCACGACCGACCCCGTGGCGGGGTGGGTGTGGGAGGTGTGCGGCGCGGTTGCGGTCCGCGGGGTGACGTCGAGCGACGCTTCTTGCCCTCGACGGCGAAGGGGGGCTCGGCCCTGCTCTGGACCGGCTTCTTGGACGCTATGCGCGGGACCGGGCCCCCGCCACTCGGGAGCCCGGCCCGCCGGACGGCGCCCCCTACTCGGTCGAGAGCGCGTCCTTGACCTTGCCCGCTGCCTTCTCGACCAGGTTCGGGGTCGGCGTCGTCCCGTACAGCCGGGGGTCCGGCTGGGTGGGCGCGGCATGGGGACCCCCGCCGGCGGCTCGGCCAGGTAGGAGAACTCGCCCTTCCCGTCCGGGGTGGGCCCGGACGCCCACGTGCCCTGGTCCGCGTCCGCGCCGTCGGAGAAGTTGATGTACTGGTACGACGACTCGCGCGCCTCCTCCTCCAGCGGGAAGCTGCTGGGCACGGGCAGCGACTCCAGACCTTCCTCCTGGAGCTCGCGCGCGGCGGCGATCCACTGGTTCTGGTGCATCGTGTCCCGCGCGAGCAGGAACGAGAGCAGGTCGCGGACCCCCGCGTCGTCGGTCATGTGGTACAGCCGCGCCACCTGGACCCGTCCCTGCATCTCGGCGTTGGCGTTGGCGGTGAAGTCCGCGAGCAGGTTGCCGCTCGCCGTGATGTAGCCCGCGCTCCAGGAGTTCCCCATCGAGTCGACCGGGCGGGCGCCGGCGCCCGCGACGATCGCGTGCTGCAGGTCGGTGCCGCCGATCACCGCCGCGACGGTGGGGTCGGCCTGGATCGCGTCCTCGGTGGCCCCGATCGGGGCCTTCTCGAGCAGCTGGGCGATCATCGTCGCCAGCATCTCGACGTGACCGAACTCCTCGGCACCGATCCCGTAGAGCAGGTCGCGGTACTTGCCGGGCAGGTGCGCGTTCCAGGACTGGAACCCGTACTGCATGGCGACGGTGATCTCGCCGTACTGCCCGCCCAGCACCTCCTGGAGCTTGCGGGCGTACACCGCGTCGGGGTGGTCGGGCTTGGCCTTGTGCTGCAGCTCCTGACGGTGGAAGAACATCGCAAACCTCCGTGCCCGCTCGGCGCGGGCGTCGGTACGCACGGGTGGTGCCGGTCCGTCTCCCGCCGACGGCGCGCGAGGGCCATCTCGGTGAGCGGTGTGGCGCCGGCGGGTTGTTGCACCGGTGCTGTGCGGGACGGCGACGTCACGTCCCCGCCTCGACGCTAGGCGCGCGCCGGCGGGAGTGCGACCTCAACCGCACCGGCCGACCGGGGTTGCGCCGGCGTCGGCGCGGCGGTTCCCTGGCCACGGACCCTCTGCCGCGGGTCTCGTCGCAGGCGGACCAGGGAGGTGGCGCGGGAGGTGCTGAGCTCGACGCGGACGGGCTGGGTCGCCGCGCCCTCGGCGGTGGGGTCTCCCGGCGCGCAGGATGCGCAACGGTCGGCCGCGGCCGGGGCGACGCCGGACCCCACCGACGCGGCCGACGCGTCGCCGAGCGTCTCGCCCACGGGCGGTCCCGCCACCGCGTCGCCGACGCCGACCGCCGTCGCGTCCCCCTCCGTGCCGCCCACGGACGCGCCGACGGCGGCGACCCCGACCGCGTCCGCGACGCCGTCGGCGACCGCCACCCCGACCTCCGGACCGACCGTCGCGCCGACGACGACGCCGTCGACCGCGCCCACGTCCGCGCCGAGCCCGACGTCGTCACCCGTCCCGAGCCCGTCCACCACGCCCGCCTGGACCACGCCCCCGAACGTGACGACGTCGGACGTGCCCGTCGGGATGCTCGTCGTCGCCCTGCTCGTCGTCCTGGCCGCGGCGGCCGCCGTCGTGCTGCTGGACCGGAGGTACCGCGGGCGCCGCTCCGCCGCCGGGGCCGCGGGCGAGCCGGAGGTCGCCGCCGGGGGAGCCGGGACAGCCGAGGAGGCCGCGGGAGGCGGCGGGGCCCGGGAGACGGCGGAGACGGAGGAGATCGGGGAAGCCGGTGCGTCCGGGCCGGCGTCGGCCCCGCGAGACGACGCCGACCGCACCGCGAGCAGCGTCGGCGCCGCGGCGGTGGCTGCGGCCGGCGGCGCGGGTCCCGCTGCGGCGACGGTCGCCCGCGGCACGGACCGGGCCGACGGTGCCGCAGGTGCCGCAGGTGCCGCAGGTGCCGACGGTGCCGCAGGTGCCGACGGTGCGGCCGGCAGCGGCCGGGACGACGAGCCCGACGAGGAGACGGACGACGAGCCGGGACTCACCGTGCGGTTCTGCCTGGAGCTGGGGGAGGCGATGATCGACGCGACCTCACCCGTGGCCCAGGTGCAGGACGCGGTCGAGGAGGTGGCCCGTGTCAACGGCCTGCCCCGCGTCGAGGTCGTCGCGCTGCCGACCGCGCTCCTGCTGTCGACGCCCGACGACCCGCGGGCCGGCACCGTCGCGGTGACCACCGGGTACCGGACGCTGCGCCTGGACCAGGTCCAGGACGTCCTCGAGGTCGCCGACGAGGCCCGGGCGGGCCGGCTGCTGCCCGCGGTCGGCCTGGAGCGGGTCCGGCGGGCGCTGGCGTCTCCCGCGCCGTACACGCCGTGGCAGCTCGTCGGGGGCTACGCGCTGCTCGCGGCCGGCCTCGCGCTCGTGCTCGGCGGCTCGTTCCTCGACGTCGTGCTCGCGGCGCTCCTGGGCACCGCGGTCGCCGGGTTCGAGCGGCTCACGTCCCGGTGGGCCGCCTTCTACCAGGGCGTGGTGGTGCTGCTCTCGGCCTTCGCCGTCGCGGTCGTCGTCTTCGCGCTGGCCCGCACCGGGATGCAGGTGACCCTGCTCCCGGCGCTCGTCGGCCCGCTGGTCACCTTCCTGCCCGGCGCTCTGCTCACGACGTCGGTGATCGACCTCGCGACCCGGCAGATGATCGCCGGCGCGGCACGGCTCGCGGCGGGCGCGATGACGCTCGTGCTGCTCGCGCTGGGCATCGTCGGCGCCGCCAACCTGGTCGGCATCCCCGCCTCCGACCTGACCGCGGGAGGTGACCAGGCGCTCGGGTGGGCCGGGCCGTGGGTCGGCGTCGTCGCCTACGGCCTGGGCGTCACCGTGCGGCACTGCGCGCACCGACGCGCCGTGCCCTGGGTCCTGCTCGTGCTCGTCGTCGCCTACGCCGGACAGCTGCTCGGGGGCGTGCTGCTGGGCTCCACGGTCTCGGCGTTCGTCGGGGCGCTCGCCATGACGCCGCTCGCTCTCGTCGCGGCACGGCACCCGGACGGACCGCCCGCGATGGTCAGCTTCCTACCGGCGTTCTGGCTGCTGGTCCCCGGGGCGCTGGGCCTGGTCGGCGTCACGTCCGTGATCGGCGTGTCCACCGACCGTGGCATCTCCGCCGTGGTCACCGCCGGCACCACGATGGTCGCGATCTCGCTCGGTGTGCTCACCGGCCTGGGCGCGGGCTCCTGGCTGCTGGCCGACCAGCGGTGGTGGGTACGCGCCCGCTGACGGCCGGGCGCGGCGCGGGCGCCGGCTCTACGGCTCAGGCGGGGGGTCGGTGGACGTCGCGGCGTCGTCCGGGCGCAGCGAGCCGTCCGGGGCCAGCGCCGACTCCAGCCGGCGCCGGGCACGGGCGAGCCGGCTGGTCACCGCGCTGACGGAGCAGCCGAGCCGCTCCGCGGTCTGGGCCATCGAGAGCCCGTCCACCGCCACGCAGGCCAGCGCCTCGCGCTCGGCGGCGGGCAGCGTGCGCAGGACCTGCGCCACCGCGTCCCGCCCGTCGACGAGCGCGCCCGCGTCCTCGACGGGCTCGGTGGCGGCGCGCAGCGACCACCGGCGGTTGCGCTCCTGCTCGGCCCGGGCCCGGTCGTGCTCCCGGGCGATGGTGAAGCGCGCGACCGTGAACACCCACGCCCGGCGCTCGTCGTGGGGCCCGGGGAGCGCGTCCCACCGGCGCCACACGACGAGGAAGACCTCGCTCACCACGTCGTCGACCGCGGCCGGGGGGACGTTGCGGCGGACGAACCCGCGGACCTGCGGGACCAGGTCCCGGAACAGGCGCTCGAACTGCCGGTCCGGCGGGTCGTCGGTCACGGCGGAGGGTCCTCCCCGGCGTCCGGGCCTGCACGGATGCCGTCTGCGGCTGGTCCCGACGAGGATACGCGGCCGGGGCGCCGCGGCCCGGGACGACGCCCGCGGGGCGCGACGAGCGCCTGTGCGTCGATCGGGTGATCCGCGGACCTCGGAGCGATCCGTCCGGATCGTTCGGTTAGTCTCGCCCGGTCGCCCCCGGCAACAGGGGGTGCCGGAGACCGACGAACACGGGAGTGGGACGCATGGGTGTGACGACTGCAGTGGCGGGCAAGCTGGGACGCAAGCGGCTGGTGGCAGTGCTGGCGGGGGCCGCGATGCTGGGCTCGGTCGCCGTCGCCGCGCCGGCGTCGGCGAGCGACGCGGAGGTCGCCGCCGCCACCATCTCGATCACGGTGAGCGGCAAGACCAAGCCGGCCTCGGGCTGCCAGTACATCGTGTGGACGCTGAACGTCTCCGGGATGCAGGACCCGGACAACTTCTCGATCTCGACCAAGATCGTCAAGAACGGCGAGGACCCGGTCTCCGGCTCGCTCGTCGACGGGTACGACTCGCTGAAGAACGGCGCGAACCGCGTCCGCGGCTACATCTGCTCCTCGACCGACCCGGCGGGCGTCTACAAGGCCCTCGCGTCGCTCAAGAAGAACGGCGCGGTCGTCAAGCAGGCGAAGTCCGTGAACTTCGGCCTGCGCGTCAAGCCGAAGGTCGCGTTCTCCGGCGTCGGCGGCCGTCCCGGCATCGACGGCTACATCACGGGCTACGCGCAGCCCGCGGTCGACGTCAAGGGCAAGACGGTGAGCCTGTTCTTCAAGAAGAAGGGCGCGTCGTCGTACTCGTACCTCGGCACCAAGACGTTCGACAAGAACGGCTTCTTCAAGCTGACCTCGTCGAAGATCAACGCGGGCTACATCTACGCGTCGGTGAAGCAGCAGGGCTTCGTGCTGGCCACGAAGACCAAGCCGCTCGAGCTCGTCGTGAAGAGCAGCTCCTCGTCGCTGGGGAGCGTGCAGACGATCGGCTGACCGATCGCCTGACCGCCAGGTGGGCGGGTGCGGCCGAGCGGCCGCACCCGCCCACGCGCGTCCAGCCGTTCATGCGCTGGACGACGAACCCCCGACGAAACACAGGTGGCTTATGTTGACCCCCGTGACCCCACCTCTCCCTCCCCGTGACGTCCCCCGCGGTCTGGCGAGCCACGAGGTTCCCGAGCCGCTGCGCAACGACGTGCGCGTGCTCGGCGAGTTCCTCGGCCGCGTCCTGCGCGAGGCGGGCGGCGAGGACCTGCTGGCCGACGTCGAGCGCCTGCGCGAGCTCTCGATCCAGGCGCACGACGAGCCGGAGAGCGACGCGCTCGCCCAGGCCGAGGCCCTGGTCGAGAGCTTCACGCTCGACCGGGCGGAGCAGGTCGCGCGCGCGTTCACGTGCTACTTCCACCTTGCCAACACGGCGGAGGAGTACCACCGCGTCCGCGTGCTGCGCGAGCGCGAGGCGCACGTCGACCCCAACGCCCTGACGCCCGACGACTCGCTCCCGGCCGCCGTCGTGCAGCTCGCGGGGGAGATCGGGCACGACGAGACGCGCGCCCGGCTCCGCGAGGTCGAGTTCCGGCCCGTGCTGACCGCGCACCCCACCGAGGCGCGCCGCCGTGCGGTGTCCCGCTCGATCCGCCGCATCGCCGAGCTCGTCGCCGAGCGCGACGAGCGGTCGACCGGCGGGATGTCGCTCGCGGAGAACGACCGCCGTCTGCTCGCGGAGATCGACACGCTGTGGCGGACCGCGCCGCTGCGCCAGGCCAAGCCGACCGTGCTCGACGAGGTGCGCACCGTGCTCGCCGTCTTCGAGTCCACGCTCGCGGACGTCCTGCCCGCGGTGTACCGGCGCCTCGACGACTGGCTCCTCGACGGCGAGGCCGGCACCACGCCGCCCGTCGTACGCCCGTTCGCGCGGCTCGGCACCTGGATCGGCGGGGACCGGGACGGCAACCCCAACGTGACCGCCGAGGTGACCCGGGCCGCCGCGCAGCTGGCGTCCGAGCAGGCGCTTGTCGCCCTCGAGCAGTCCGCCCGGCGCACCGCCGCGGGTCTGACGCTCGACGCGGTCGGCACGCCGCCCTCGTCGGACCTCAACGCCCTGTGGCAGCGCCAGCGGTCGCTCTCCGAGCACATCGCCGCGCGCGTCTCGGCGGACTCGCCGAACGAGCCGCACCGGCGCGAGCTGCTGTTCGTCGTCGAGCGGCTCGCCGCGACCCGCAGCCGCAACGCCGACCTGGCGTACGGCACGTCGGCCGAGCTCGAGTCGGACCTGCTCGTCGTGCAGCGCTCGCTCGCGGACGCGGGCGCGACCCGGCAGGCGTACGGCGACCTGCAGCGCCTGCTGTGGCAGGTGCAGACCTTCGGGTTCCACCTCGCTGAGCTCGAGCTGCGCCAGCACTCGCAGGTGCACGAGGGCGCGCTCGCGGACATCGAGGCCAAGGGCCTGGACGGCGACCTCGAGCCGCGCACGGTCGAGGTGCTGGACACGTTCCGCACGATCGGCACCATCCAGAAGCGGTTCGGGCCGGACGCCGCGCGCCGCTACATCGTGTCCTTCACGCAGTCCGCCGAGCACCTGGCGGCCGTGTACCGGCTCGCCGAGCTCGCGTACGGCGGCGCGGAGAACGTGCCGGTCATCGACGCGATCCCGCTGTTCGAGACCTTCGCGGACCTCGAGGCGAGCGTCGACATCATGCAGGGCGCGCTCCAGCTGCCGCAGGTGCAGGAGCGGCTCGCGGCCAACGGCCGGCGCGTCGAGATCATGCTCGGCTACTCGGACTCGTCGAAGGACGTGGGTCCCGTGGCCGCGACGCTCGCGCTGGACGACGCGCAGCGCCGGATCACGCAGTGGGCGCAGGACAACGACCTCGTGCTCACGCTGTTCCACGGCCGCGGCGGCGCCCTCGGCCGCGGCGGCGGTCCGGCCAACCGCGCCGTGCTCGCGCAGCCGCCGGGCTCGGTGGACGGCCGGTTCAAGCTGACCGAGCAGGGCGAGGTCATCTTCGCGCGGTACGGCGACCCGCACATCGCCGCCCGGCACATCGAGCAGGTCGTCGCGGCGACGCTGCTCGCGGGCGCGCCGAGCGTGGAGCGCCGCAACGCGGACGCCGCGGAGCGCTTCGCCGGTCTGGCCTCCCGGCTGGACGAGGCGTCGCGTACGCACTTCCACGGCCTGGTCCGCGCCGAGGGCTTCCCGCAGTGGTTTTCCGAGGTCACGCCGCTCGAGGAGGTCGGGCTGCTGCCGATCGGCTCGCGTCCCGCGCGCCGCGGCCTGTCGGTCTCGAGCCTCGACGACCTGCGGGCGATCCCGTGGGTCTTCTCCTGGTCGCAGGCGCGCATCAACCTGGCCGGCTGGTACGGCCTGGGCACGGCGCTGGAGGCGGTCGACGACCTCGACGAGCTGCGGGCCGCGTACGCCAGCTGGCCGCTGTTCGCGACGATGATCGACAACGTCGAGATGTCGCTGGCCAAGACGGACGAGCGGATCGCGGCGCGCTACCTGGCGCTCGGCGACCGGGACGACCTGGCGCAGCTGGTGCTCGACGAGATGGCGCGGACGCGCCGCTGGGTGCTGGCGATCACCGAGTCGGACGCGATCCTGTCCCGCCGGCGCATCCTCGGCCGTGCGGTGCAGCTGCGCAGCCCGTACGTCGACGCCCTCTCCCTGCTCCAGCTGCGCGCGCTGCGCGGCCTGCGCACGGGCGACGCGGTCGAGCAGGCGGACGACCTGCGCCGGCTGCTGCTGCTCACCGTCAACGGCGTGGCCGCGGGCGTCCAGAACACGGGCTGATCGGTCCCGACGAGGCCCGGTCGCCCTCGGGGGGCGGCCGGGCCTCGTCGTGCGTGGGGGACGTCAGTCGGTGGGCACCGAGATGATCGCGGGGACCGGGCCGCCGGCCCGCAGCAGGTCGAGCACCAGGCGCTCGTGCGGGACCACGCGCGGCAGGTCGTCGAGCGCGCACCAGCGCATCTCGGCGCTCTTGTCCGGCTCCATCAGCGTCGGCTCGCCCCGCCACGTGCGGACCTGGAAGAACACGTCGACCCGCTGCTCGACCTGCGGCCCGCCGCGCTCGAACCGGTGCAGGGCGGTGACGGGCTCGAGGTCCTCGACCCGGACCTCGACGCCGCCCTCCTCACGGGCCTCGCGCACCGCCGCCTCGTGGACGGACTCGCCGGGGTCGACGTGGCCCGCGAGCGACGCCCACCAGCCGTCGCGGTAGCCGGTGTTCTGCCGCAGCTGCAGCAGCACCTCGTCGTCGCGGCGCAGCACCACGTACGCGGCCGCCACCAGCAGCGAGCGGTGCCCCAGGTGGTCGTCGGGTCGGTAGCTCTCGGTCACCCCGCGAGTGTGCCCCACGTGAGCAGCCACCCGAGCCGCCAGGTCACGAGCACGACCAGGGCGCACGTCCCGAGGGCCGACGCGGCGAGGACCGCGTCGGCGGGCCCCAGCGGCACCGGCCGGTGGACGGTCCGCGGCCCCGAGCCGAGCCCCCGCAGCTGCAGGCTCGTCGCCAGCCGCTCGCCCTGCCGGAGCGCGCCGACGAGCAGAGCGAACGCGGCCCGCGCGAGGGACGCGGGGTCGCGGGGGAGCGGTGCGCCCCGACGGCGGCCGGGGTCGCGCACGGCCTGGGCGCGCCGGATCGTCGTCCACGCCTCCGGCAGGCCCTCCAGCACGCGGTACCCGGCCAGGACGGCGTAGGTCACGTGCGCGGGCAGGCGGGCGTGCTGGTGCAGGCTCGTCATGAGCCGTGGTCCGTCGGTGGTCGCGGTCAGCACGAACGCGAGCAGGCCGACGACGAGCGTGCGCAGCGCGAGCGACGTTCCCACGGTCAGCCCCGTGCCGGTCACCTCCATCCCCGCGACCCGGGCCACGACCGGGCCGTCGCGGGTCACGGCGTTGACCGCCAGGATCGAGAGCGCGAACGGCGCGAACGCCAGCGCGGCCCGGGTGAGGGTGCGGACCGGCAGGCGACCGGCCGCCGCTCCCGCGGGCACCAGCAGCAGCCCGACCAGCAGCGGCGTCGCGACGTCGACCGGCACCAGCAGCACGGTCGAGACGACGAGCAGGACGACGAGCTTGACCGTCGGGTTGCGCCGGTGCAGCACCGAGTCGTGCTCCAGCGCGCGGCCGAACCGCGGCGCGCCGCTCATGCGGGGACCCGGTGACCGGCCGCGCGCAGCCGGGTCCCCTCGACCAGTCCTGCGGCCACCATCACGCGCGGGTCGGCGTCCGGGCCCAGCAGCGCGTGCGTCGGGGCGTGCGCGAGGACGCGGCCGTCCCGCAGGACGACGACCTCGTCCGCGACCGCGGCGACGAGCGCGAGGTCATGCGTCACGACGACGAGCCCGCGCCCCTCGTCGGCGAGCGAGCGCAGCAGCGCCGCGGTCGCTCCTCCCGTCCGGGCGTCCTGCCCGAACGTGGGCTCGTCCGCGAGCAGCACGTCGTGCCCGCAGACCGCCGCCGCGGCGACCGACAGCCGGCGCTGCTGCCCGCCCGAGAGGCGGAACGGGTCCCGGTCGGCGAGGTGCGCGAGGTGCACCGCGGCCAGGGCGTCCGCGGCGACGGCATCGGGGTCGCGCACGCCGGCGCCCGCTCCGCCCGCGCCTCGTCGGCCCGGGCCTGGTCTCCGCACGCCCCTGCGACCCGCGCGCCGGCCAGCGCGCCGGGGTCCCCACGCGACCTCGTCGTGCACCCGTCGCGTGAGGAACTGCTGCTCGGGGCGCTGGAACACGACCCCGACGGAACCTCCGGTCACGGTGCCGGCGTGCGGCAGCAGACCGGCGAGCGCCAGCAGCAGCGTGCTCTTGCCCGAGCCGTTGAGCCCGACGACCGCGGTGACGCGCCCCGGCCGCACGTCGAGGTCGACGCCGCGCAACACCTCGCGACCGCCGCGACGGACCGCCAGCCCGCGCGCCGAGAGCGCGGGCGCCCCGGCCGGCACCGCGCGCGCCGGCGGCGGTTCGAGCGACGCGCCGGGCAGTCGGACCCCGAGCGTGGCCAGGTGGGCGGCCTCGTCGTGCAGCACCTCGCGGGTGGGACCGTCGACGACGAGCCTGCCGTCCGCGCCCAGCACGAGCGTGCGGGGCGGGAGGTCGACGACCTCGTCGAGCCGGTGCTCGACCAGGACCTGTGCCGCGCCGTCGACGTGCAGGAGCCGGCCGACGGCACGGGCGGCGGCGGGGTCGAGCAGTGCCGTCGGCTCGTCGAGCAGGAGCAGCCGCGGGTCGGCGACGAGGGTCGCGGCGAGCGCGACCCGCTGGCCCTCGCCGCCCGACAGGTCCGCGGTGCGCCGGTGCCGCAGGTGCGCGGCACCGACGCGCGCGAGCGCCCGGTCGACGGCGGCGTCGATCGCCGCGACCGGCCACGCGCGGTTCTCGAGCGGGAACGCGACCTCGTCGGCGACCGTCGGCAGGCACAGCTGGTCCGCCGGGTCCTGCCCCAGCGTGCCGACGTCCCGCGCGAGGTCGGCCGGGGACGTCGCCGTGGTGTCCCGACCGCCGACCAGCACGCGACCGGCGACGTCGGCGTCGACGAGCTGCGGCACGACGCCCGCGAGGACGCGCAGCAGCGTGCTCTTGCCCGAGCCCGAGGGGCCGAGCAGCAGGACGCGCTCGCCGGGCGCCACCTCGAGGTCGACGTCCCGGAGCACCGCCCGGTGCCCCGGGTAGGCCACGGTCAGCCCGGACGTCTCGAGAACCGCGGTCTCGTGAAGGGCGGTGGTCACGCGACCGGGACCTCGTCGTGCGGCCGCTCGGCCGCCGCGGCCCCCACCCGACGAGCACGCCCGAGCGCCGTGTTGTCGAGCACGCCGGTGCGCGCGAGCGCGTCGCCCAGGACGCGCGCCAGCAGCCCGCAGAGCAGCACGCTCGAGACGACGGTGAGCCCCAGGCGCCAGGCGAACCAGTCCTGCTGGAGCCAGCCGAACCGGACCGCCCCGAGCGCGACCGAAGCGAGTCCCGCGCTCACGCCGGACGCGACGAACACGCCCCAGCCGTACCGGCGGTAGCGCGTCAGCGCGAACGGCAGCTCCGCGCCGGCGCCCTGCACGAACCCGACGAGCAGCAGCATCGGCCCGACCGGCGAGGCCAGGAACGCGACCTCGACGAACGCGGCGACGATCTCCACCACGATCCCGACGAACGGCTTGCGCACGATGTACGTCGCGAGCGGCGCCGCGATCATCCAGCCGCCCGCGAGCACGTGCTGCGCCAGGTCGCCGAACGGCCCCATCGCGAGCTGCAGCGCGCCCCACGCCTGCACGAGCGCCCAGTACAGGAACCCGAACACCACCGCGAGGACCGCCAGCAGCACCAGGTCGGCCAGCGTGAGGCCGCGGCGCGCGCTCACCGGGCCACCTCGCTCGTCGTCGCCGGGGCGGCCGACGAGCCCGTGGCCGCCCAGGACGGCGAGCCCACGACGACCGTCGCGTGCGTGACGACGTGCCGCACCGACGCCGCCGCACCGAGCCAGCCGGCGGCCACGGTGGTCAGGACGTCGGTGAGGTCGCCGTCGAGCCGCGTGACGAAGTGCTCCGACGAGACGGCGACCCGCTCGCGCGCCCCGTCGATCGCGGCCGTGATGGCGGCCATGTGGTCCCCGGTGCGGCCCGGCCCGCCGTCGTCGAGCGGGTACAGCGCCCAGTGCGCCGCGGCGCGCACGCCGCTGGGTGCCAGCACGGGCGGCGTGACGCGCGTGAGCAGCGCGTCGTCGGGCAGCGCGCAGTCGACCTCGCCCGGGCAGCCGCGGGAGAGCTGCACGTGTGCGACGACGTGCCCGCCCGTCCCGGCGGCGGCGACCAGGGCGGCGTGCAGGTACGTCAGCACGTCGGCCTCGGTGCCCCGCACGAACGTCGACACGTCGTCGGTCACCACCTCGACGCCGGTGCGCGGGGTCCGGCCGAGCACGTCGGTGAGCACGGCGACGAAGTCTTCCCGGTGCGGGTGCATCGAGAACCGCGCGCCGACGCCCAGGTCGGCGGGTGTGGGTGTGTGGGCGGGTCGCTCGGGGCTGAGGACGCTGTCGGGGGTCATGCGGGCTCCTTCGTCATGCCGGACCCCCGGGCAGCCCACGGCCCCGGCACCCGACGACGCCGCCCGCCCACCGTCCCCGGGGCGCGCGGGCGCCCACGAGCCCGGCGGACGTGACCGCGCCGGCGACCGCCGACGACGTACGCCCTGCTCCCTACGCTGGTGCAAACCAGGTCAGGTTCCACGGGTCTGCAGGTGGGACGGGTGTCCGGCCTGCACTCTCAGCGCTCGTGCGCTCCCCGGGGGCTGTGTCGTGGCCGACCGTAGCGCGCACCGCCCGGGCATCGGCACCCCGGTCCCGACTGGTGGACCAAGCCGCCGTCGTCGGCTCGGTCGGCCGCTCGCTAGGCCGTACGGGTGATCGTGTGCTGGGGGCTTCCTTCTTCAGGGGCTTTCCAGGACGCTCCCAGCATCGCGGTCGGTTGGCCGGGGTGTTCTTCGTTGCAGGGGGCTGTTGTGCTTGCGTGGGTGCGGACGCGTCGGGTTGTCGCGGCGACGGTGCGTACGTTTACCCGCGTTGTCGTGCTTGAAGGAAACGGTTAGGTGGTTCCCCGTGGCTGACGAATCCCGTCGCCTCCAGTTGGTGGCCCTGCAGCAGGGGGCGCTTTCCAACGCCTACGGCTTCGCGGCGATCCATCTCGAAGACCTGCGACCTCCGGCCGCAGTCGACAGTGCCGTCGCCATAGCAGAACTGCTCCGCGCGACCGAGGCAAGTCTCGGACTGGGAAGCGGGACTGGCCTTATCCAACTTGCGATTCCGCTTGGGCTCAGTCACGAGCTGAATACTTCGCCTCCCGAGCGTCTGTCCTGGGCGAATGACGACGAGCCGCCGTCCCTCTATTTCTTCGAACCCAGACACTGGGCGCTCCCGTCCGACCGCGAAGAGTACCGATGCCCCTGCGAGATCGCAGAATTCATTGGTCAGGAAGTGAACGCCTCCTACGCCTGCGGGCGAAGCATGGCTGAGCGAGGTCGTGGCTGGGAGTTCTCCAGGACCCTGTGGGTGTGGACGACGCACTAGAATCAAGAAGATCGACGATGGTAATGATGGCGGCCGGGACAAAGCGCGCCGTGGCAGAGTCGCTGCGTTCAAGGTTAATGCAGTCCAATAGTCCACCCGGATCTCCGCCGGAGGGCGGTCGAGTCTCACCGGATATTGTCTCCGGCGCGCGAGATCATCTCACGATGCGGGACTGCGTGCATTACATGTAGTGCTCCGCAGGGCAAGCCGAACGAGCAAATTCGCGCATGGGCACGAGCAATGGCCGCGCGTGGATAAGCGAGGGGGAGCCTGGCCCGGTGTCCCGGACAGTTGTGGTGTGGTGATCATGTCGCCGCAAGCACCTGTCCGCACGCGGGATCGCGGACCGCCGCGGGGGCTACCTCGACCCCGAGTTCCAGGCCACCACCCGAGCCCTGGTTCGCCAGGTCAAGAAGCGCTGCGCCGGGCGCGCCGAGTGGGAGACGATCGAACAGGCACGACACGAGACCGCTTCTTCCCGATGGGCGGCGTGAGGACTCCCATCATCGGAAGACCTCGAACCTCTACCCACACCGACGCGCGCCACCACACGACGCGCGCACCCGATCTACACCGTTGTCTCAAGAGCACCTCTGACAACGCCCGGGACCTGCGCAGCGCGTCGGACGTGTGCCGACCAATGAGCCCCTGGGTGCGTGCCGGGCGCTCGACCCGACTCAGGTGGGCGCGCCTCGCGGGACCGCGGTCAGGCCTCGGAGGCGACGAGCCCGACCACCTCGCGCAGCGTCGCGGTGTCCTCCTGCGTCCAGCCGTCGGGCGGTGCGACGGCGGCCCAGCCGTCGGCGTACTCCAGGTGGTAGTTGTGGCCGTGGCCGGCGGGCGCGGTGCCTGCGACGAACAGGTCGATCGTCGTCTGCCAGAACGTCACGAGAGGGACCCAGCGCGTGCTGGGCAGGACGTCCGAGCCGCGCGGCTCGGTCAGGCGGTCGGGCTCGTTGAGGATGAGGTGCGGCGACCACCAGACGACGCCGTCGGACGCGTGCTGCTCGTAGACGATCCGCGGGCGGTCCCAGTTCGTCCCGAGCTCCCACAGACCGCGGTCGCCTGGCGTGCCGTCGGCCGGACGGTTGGCGAACCGCACGGTCGTCCCGCCGTCGACGACCGGGCTGACCTCGCGCGAGCCCGCGTCGCGGCCCTCGGTGAGCTGGCCCCACAGGTCGGTGAACCCGGGCGTGCCGAGCCACAGCGCGCCGTCGGTGCGCGCCGTGACGTCCTGGACCGACGAGAACGCGCCCTGGCTGCCGTAGGAGCCCAGCGAGATGCCCGCGACGTACAGCAGCGGGCGGTCGTCCGCCGGCAGCTGGGACCAGCGCGCGTAGACCGCCTCGAAGAGCGCCTTGCCTGCGGCCGGCGGCGTCGACCGGTCGCCGACGAAGCTCACCCACGACGGCAGGTAGGAGTACTGCATGGATGCGATCGCGGTGTCGCCGCCCCACAGCAGCTCGAGCGAGTCGGACATCGACGGGTCGATCCAGCCGGTGCCGGTCGCGGTCACCACGGCGAGCACGGAGCGGTCCCACGCGTGCGTCCGGTCGAGCTCGGCGACCACGACCTGCGCGACCTCGTCGAGGCTGTCGCCGGCCCGCAGGCCCGCGTAGACGCGGATGGGGTCGACCAGCTCGCGGTCCGTCAGGTCCGCCACCTGCTGCCGCTGCTCGAGCGGCCGACCGCCCGCGACGAACGACCGCCCCTGCAGGCCCAGCTCGTCCCACGCCGCCATCGACCCGGGCGACCCGCTGCGCAGCGGGTCGCTGGGCTGCGTGACGCCGTCGGCGGTCCCGTCGTCGACCTGCGCGTAGACGTCGTTGAGCGCGGCGAGCCCGCCCCGCACCAGCGTCCCGTCCAGCACGACGAGCGCGAGCCACGCGACGAGCGCGACGGCCACGAGCCGCGCGAGCGGCACCGGGACCCACCGGCCGACCGCCTTGCCGAGCAACCGGGCGACCCAGCGCGCGACCTGCCGCAGCCCCCGCCCCACCTGCAGCAGCAGGACCGCCACGACGAGCGCGAGCACCAGCACGACGAACGGGTGCGACGACTCGGCCGGCGGCTCGCCGAACAGCGCGAGCAGGTCGTCCTGCCAGGTCGCGTTCCACCACAGCGCCAGCGGCACGACGAGCACGGTGGCGACCAGCAGGCACCGCCGGAACCACCGGCTGCGCGCACGGGACCACGGCACCCCGACTGTGCGCAGCAGCCAGGCCAGCAGGACCCCGAGCCCGTAGCCGATCGCCGCGCAGATCCCGGCGACGAGGCCCTGGTACAGCGCCGGCCGCGGGGTGAGCGCGGGACCGAGCGACACCGCGGCGAGCACGAGCGCACCCGCGAGCCCGGGCCCGGACAACCTCCCGGGCCAACGCCGGAACGCCCCGAGGACGCGGATACCAATCGAGCGGTGGCCGGTCTCGGCCATGGGTTCCTCCGGTCAGGTCGGCGCGCCCGGTGCGGCCAGCGTCGGCCACGACCGTAGCGCGCAGCCGCGACCCTGCCGGCCATGATCGACCGGTCGATCCGACCGGCTACCGCACGAGCGGACGGTGAGCGTGAAGCAGACCCTTGACCTCTCGGGGTGTCATGGCCGGGCCAGCCGACACGAGACCGACAGGCGAATCAGTCAGCGGCGGCGAACGTGCTGTGCGTACTGGTCGAGAACGCCGAGGATCCCGGAGTGCTGCCAGACCCTGTTGCGCTGCATGCCGGTCTTCTCCGTGAGCACCCCCGCTTCGGTGAGCTGAGCGAGCGCGCGCTGGGCCGTCATGTCTCGCATGCCCAAGCGCCGGGCCAGGAGCCGGGAGTTGACGACCGGGTTCGAGACCAGCAGTGGCACCACTATCCATCCTGCGGCCTGCGGGCGGAGGCGGATTGCCGCGAGTCGCGTGCGCGCGTCGTCGACCTGGGCGCTCAGATCGTCGACGAGGCGGACGCCCGTCGACGCCGCGTAGCGGCTCGCGCGTGCGAACTGCTCGACGATCGGCCGGGCGTCACCCTTGCGGTACGTGTCGAGTGCGCCGAAGTAGGCCGCGGTGTCGGTGAGCAGCCCTGCGGAGACCGGCGCGGTGGTCCGCGTCATCGTCCCCTTGCCGCGCAGGATCGCGTGGACCATCGCCCGGCCGGTGCGCCCGTTGCCGTCGGTGAAGGGGTGGATGGTCTCGAACTGGGCATGGGCGACGGCCGCCTGGACCAGGACCGGTACGTCGTCGCGAGCCATGAACCGGACGAGGTCGTCCATCGCGGCGGGGACCTGCCCGGGTTGCGGGGCGACGTGGGACGCGCCGCGTGGAGTGATGGTGCTCGTGCCGACCCACACGAGCGAGTCCCGGTAGCGGCCCGCGTGCTTCTCCCAGCCCCGCTGGCCGGAGAGCAGCTCGCGGTGCATGGCGAGGATCGCGTCCTCGTCGAGGCGCTCGGCAAGCGCAAGCGCAGCCTCCATCGTCCGCACGTTCGCGATGACGGTGCGGGCGCTGTCGCTCGTCGACTGCCCGATCTCAGCCAGCGCGAGCTGACGTGCGCCGACGGTCAGGTTCTCGATCTGCGACGAGGAGGCCGACTCGGTGCGCAGGAGGATCGACGACATCGGGCCGAGCGTCGGGCTGTCGGCGCCGAGCTTCGCGTACGCGTAGACGTCGAGCTGGGTCAGCGCAGCCGTCGCCTCCTCGACATCCGCCGCGAGGTCGGCCGGGATCGACGGGACGTAGCCGGCGATGACAGGGGGCACGCTCGACCGGTACGGCCCGGACGCGGTAGAGAGCCGCGCGCGGGACGTCATACCGTCCGTCTCTGCGAGCCACTCGTGCTCCTCATAGCTGAGGGCCGGAACTGTGAGCATGTAGGCGAGCTTACTCTCAGTTTCGGCCAAAGTGTGAGTGACCAGCGTCGTTGCTCACCATTTTGCTCCCGGACCGCGGCCGCTCCGGTCCCACGCCTGCTCCGGTCCGCAGCCGGGTCCGGCCCTGCATGGCCCGCGTGGCACGACGGGACGGGGCAGGTGCGGTCGTAGCGTGGGGGCGTGAGCGACACCGGGTACGGGGACTTCGAGTTCGAGCGGCGGTTCTGGGTGCGTGACCTGCCCCTCGACCTGCTCGACGAGTCGCCGACGGTCATCGTGCAGTCGTACTACCTGGCCGACGAGGGGTACGCGCTGCGCGTGCGCGTGCAGACGTCGGGCGGCGCACCGGCGCTGGACCCGGCGCTGACGCCGGTGCAGGTGCTGGACGCCTACGAGGACCGGTTCGACTTCTGCGCCGTGACGGTCAAGGGCCCGATGAACAGCGGGACGCGGTACGAGGCGGAGCGCGAGCTCGACGTCGCCGTCGGTCTGCAGCTGGTGCGGCGGGGCGGCGAGCGGATCGCCAAGACGCGGCACTCGGTGTGGCTGGGCGACGACGGCTGGGTGGTTGACGTGTTCGCGGGTGCCAACGCGCCGCTCGTCGTGGCCGAGGTCGAGCGCGGCGGTCCGGTGACGGACCTCGTCGTGCCGTCCTTCTGCGTCACTGAGGTGACCGACGACCGGCGGTTCGCGAACGACGGGCTGGCCCGCGTGCCGTACGGCGCCTGGGCCGACGAGTACGAGCGCGAGCTGGCCCGGACCGGCCCGCGGTTCCTGCACGGGCTCGGCCACACCCGCCGCGGCGACTGAGTTCGCCTCAGGGACGAGGTGCGGCGTGCTCGTCGGGCACGCGCTCGCCGTCCGCGACGGGACCCGGCGGGGTGCCGTCGCCGAACGGCCGGCCGCCCAGCTCCTCGCGGTGGTGCGGGGCCCACCAGCCGCTCAGGTCCGGGCCCGCGGGGACGATGCCGCTCGGGTTCAGGTCGGTGTGCACCAGGTAGTAGTGCGCCTTGATGTGGGCGAAGTCGATCGTGTCGCCGAAGCCGGGCGTCTGGAACAGGTCGCGCGCGTAGGCCCACAGGACCGGCAGCTCGCTGAGCTTGTTCCGGTTCGCCTTGAAGTGGCCGTGGTAGACCGCGTCGAACCGCGCGAGCGTGGTGAACAGCCGCACGTCGGCCTCGGTGAGGGTGTCGCCGACGAGGTAGCGCTGCCCGCGCAGGCGGTCGCTCAGCCAGTCGAGCCGCTCGAACAGCCGGTGGTACGCGCGCTCGTAGGACGCCTGCGTGCCGGCGAAGCCGCAGCGGTACACGCCGTTGTTGACGTCGCGGTAGACGAGCTCGGCGACCTCGTCGATCTCCTCGCGGCGGTCCTCGGGGTACAGGTCCGGCGCGCCGGGCCGGTGGAACGCGGTCCACTGCGTCTCGAGGTCCAGCGTGATCTGCGCGAAGTCGTTGGTCACCACCTGGCCGGTCGGGACGTCGACGACCGCCGGCACCGTGATGCCGCGCGGGTAGTGCGGGTCGCGAGCGAGGTACGCGTCGCGGATGCGGGGGATGCCCAGCACCGGGTCGACGCCGCCGGGGTCGAGGTCGAACGTCCACGAGCGCTCGTCGTGCGTGGGGCCGCAGACGCCCATCGACAGCACCGGCTCGAGGCCCAGCAGGCGGCGCACGATGATCGCGCGGTTCGCCCACGGGCACGCACGGGCGACGACGAGCCGGTAGCGGCCCGGCTCCACGGGGTAGCCGTCGCGGCCGTCGGCGGTGATCCGCGTGGTGATGTAGCGGGTGTCGCGGTCGTAGTCCTGACCCGGAACGGAGTACACGCCGGGTCGGTCGTGGGCCTGGTCGGTGCGCTCGCTCATCGGTCGATCATGCCTCCTCGCGCGGGTCCGCGCGGCCCGTGCGAGGGCGCTCCGGGACCGGGGCGCGTGGGCGGGGACGGTGCGCGGCGTTGCGTACAGTGGCTGGCTCGCGACGAAAGGTCAGGTTGGTGCGGCGCAGGTCCTCGGTCGGTCTGGGAGTCACGCTGGGGCTCGTGGTCGTGCTCGTCGTCGGCGGGGTGGTGGCGCTGCAGGTGCCCGACGACCCCGCGGCGGCTCCCGCGCCCGGCTCGACGGCCACGCCGGTCCCGTCCGGCTCCGCCACCGGCCCGTCGCCGCTCCCTCCGGCGAGCCCGACGCCGACCGTCGCGTCGGTGGAGCGCGCCGTGCTGCGGACGCCGACGGGTGCCGCGACCGTGCTGCCGGCCGGTACGGACGCGGCCGTACGGGTCTCCGCGACGGTGTTCGGCACCTCGCCGGTCGTGGTGGTGGCGCAGGACGACGAGGCCGCGCTCCTCACCGGAGCGACCGTGGCCGTCGGGCTGGGGGCACCCCTCCTGCCGGTCGACGCGGCCGACGAGATGGCGCGCCTGGGTGCGCGCACCGTGGTCACCGTCGGCGACGTCGAGACCGCCGGCCTGCCCGACGAGGTGCGCGTGGTCGCGGTCGCGGCCGGCGCCGGGCCCGAGGCGCTGCACCGCGCCACGGGCGTGATCTTCGGCGCGCGCGAGGAGGTCGCGGAGGGGGACGAGGCGGACGCCGTGCGGGCGCTCGGCGCGCGGCCCGTGCCGTGCCTCGTCCCGTCCGGCGGGGTCGCGGCCGACGGCCCCGCGTCCACGACGAGCCCGCCGGCAGACCCGACGACGGACCCGACGACGGACCCGACGGCTGACTCGACGACGACGGACCCGGCGACGGACCCGACGACGGACCCGACCGCCGAGGCGCCGCCGAGCCCGCTCGCGGCGCAGCCGGCGCTCGTGCCCGGGCTGGTCGGCGTCGTCGGCGACGAGGAGCCGTCGCCGACCGCTCTCGCGACGATGCGTGCGGCGGGGATGCCCGTCCTCGACGCTCCCGGCGACGACCCGCGCACCACGACCGGCTCGGTCCGCGCGTTCGCGCAGGCGGAGCCGCAGCACGTCGTCGCCCTCGGCTCGGGCCTGGGTCCGGCGGACCGCCTCGCGCAGCGGGTGGCGACCGCCGCGACGGGCGTGGTCGCCCCGGGTGGCGGGCAGCTCGTCTTCCCCGACGTCCCCGGGGTGCCCGGCAAGCGCTACGTCGCGCTCTACGGCACGCCCGGGACCGCCTCGCTGGGCCTCCTCGGCGAGCAGGGCGTCACGGCCAGCGTGGACCGGGCCCGGCAGTACGCACGGAACTACGCGTCGCGCACCGGCGACACCGTGGTGCCCGCGGTCGAGATCATCGCGACGGTCGCCTCCGCGAGCGCGGGCGAGGACCGCGACTACTCGCGCGAGCGTCCCGTCGCCGAGCTGCGGCCGCTGGTCGAGGCCGCGGGCGAGGCCGGGCTGTCCGTGGTGCTCGACCTGCAGCCGGGGCGCACGGACTTCCTCACGCAGGCCCAGCAGTACACCGAGCTCCTGGAGCTGCCGCACGTGGGTCTCGCGCTCGACCCGGAGTGGCGGCTCGAGCAGGACGAGGTCCACCTGGAGCAGATCGGCTCGGTGGACGTCGACGAGGTCAACGAGGTGGGGGACTGGCTCGCCGACCTCACCGCGACGCACCACCTGCCGCAGAAGATGTTCGTGCTGCACCAGTTCTCGCTGAAGATGATCACGGACCGCGACCGGCTGGACACGTCGCACGACGAGCTCGCCACCGTGATCCACGTGGACGGGCAGGGCACCCAACCCGCGAAGCGGGACACCTGGCGCGCCCTGCGGGCGGGCGCGCCCGACGTGCACTGGGGCTGGAAGAACTTCGTCGACGAGGACCGCCCGATGCTGACCGTCGAGCAGACGATGCGCCTCGAGCCCGTGCCGGACCTGGTCACCTACCAGTGACCGGCCGGTGACCCGCCGGGACGCGACGCCCCGCGGCCACGTCTAGGCTCGTGCCGATGACGGAACCAGCCCCCGCCCCCCCGTCGCGCACCGGTGCGCGCAGCCCGTGGGTGTGGCGGCTCGTGCTGGTGGCGCTCGCGGTCGTCGTCGCGCTCACCGTCGGCGTGACCACGGCGCGGACCGAGAACAGCTTCGGGCCGCACCTGGCCCAGTACGCCACCACGAGCGACGGCACGGTCACGGTCGACCTCGGCCCGCTCGGCACGCTCGAGGTGGACTCGCCCCTGCCAGCGTCGCTCGGGGTGCGCGTGACGGTGCAGGAGATCCCCGCGTCCTTCACGGAGCTGAGCGACTCCGCCACGCTGGCGGCGCTGTCCGGGGACCTGCAGCGCTACGTGCAGTTCTTCTCCGCGCCGCAGACGACGGTGGGCGACGTGACCCGCGCGCTCGTCGTCGACGCCGCGCAGCGCGCGCTCGTGACCTTCCTCCTGCTGGTCGCGGCGTGGTGGGTGCTGCGGCTGCTGCTGGGGAGGCAGCGGCGCCACGAGCTCGCCGACGACGTCGCGCCCTACCGCGGCCGCATCGCGGTGGGCCTGGTGCTCGCGCTCGTCGTGGCGTCGGTCGCCACCTCGAGCCTCGGCCCGCAGTCGCGACCCGACGACTCGCAGCCCGTCTCGCACGTGTTCGACGGGACCGCGCTCGAGGGGGCGCGGGTCACGGGCCGCCTCGGCGGCGTCATCGACACGTACGGGGCGAAGGCGCTCGCGGCGTACCGGACCAACCAGGACTTCTACGCGCGGGCGGACGCGTCCCTCGCCGCCGCCTGGGACGCGCAGGCGGCGGCGCAGGCCGCCCAGCCGCCGGTGGCGGCGCCGTCCACGTCCGAGGCCACCCTCGAGCCCACCCTCGAGCCCACCCTCGAGCCCACCGGCGAACCCACCGGCGAGCCGAGCTCGGAGCCGACCCTCGCCGGCAGCCTGCCCGGAGCGCCGACCGGTCCGCCGACGGGAGTGCCGACCAGCACGCCGACCAGCACGCCGCGCGGCGCACCGAGCGAGGGCCCGACGAGCACGCCGACCGCCACCGCGACCCCCGACGACGAGCTCGTGGTCGCCGTCGTCGTGTCCGACCTGCACTGCAACGTCGGGATGGCCCCGCTGATCACGACCCTGGCGGAGCGCGCGGGCGCGGACCTGGTGCTCGACGCGGGCGACACGACGATGAACGGCACGGCGGTCGAGCAGTACTGCGTCTCGACGTTCGCGGCGGCCGTGCCCGACGGGGTCGAGCTGGTGACCTCGCCCGGCAACCACGACTCCGCGGAGACGTCGCGCATGTACCGGCGTGCGGGCGCGCAGGTGCTCGACGGCGAGGTCGTCGAGGTCGACGGGCTGCGCATCCTGGGGGACAACGACCCCAACGAGACGCGTGTGGGCGTGGGCACCACCGCGGGCGACGAGACGGCCACGGAGGCCGCCGACCGCCTGGCGGCCTCGGCGTGCGCCGCCCGGGACGACGACGGCGAGGACGGCGTCGACCTCCTGCTCATCCACACGCCCGAGGTCGGGAAGGCGACGCTCGACGCGGGCTGCGCGCCCGCGCAGGTCTCCGGTCACCTGCACCGCCGGTACGGGCCGGAGCAGGTGGGCGAGGGCATCCGGTACATCAGCAGCAGCACGGCGGGGGCCACGCTCGGCCAGCCGACGGTCGGCCCGCTGCACGGCACCGCCGAGATGACCGTGCTGCGCTGGGACCCGGCCACCCGCCTGGTCCGCGACTACCAGCTGGTCCAGGTGGGGACGGACGCGGGCGCGCAGGTCGGGCCGCGCACGCCGTGGCCGGCGGTCGTCACCGCGCCCGTGGTGCCGACGGTGCCGGGCGCACCCGAGGTGAGCTGACCGCGCACGACCCGCCGTGCACCCGGATGCCCGGGGCGCGGCCCGGCGGCCACCGGCTTCCGGATTCACCCGCGCGATCCGGACAGACCGGGCTTACCGTGATCGGGTGGTCCGACGGCGAACGCTCGCGCCGGGGCGGTCGAGGACGTCCGCCGCGGCGCTCGCGGGCGCGTCCCGAGCGGGCGCCCGCGCCGGTGCCGCGCTCGTCGCCGCCGCTCTCGCCACCTCCCTGCTGACCTTCGCCGGCGCGGCCGCGACCGCGGCCGACGCACCGTCCGCCTCCGCCACGCGCGACGCCGAGGTCGCGAGCGCGCCCGGCGACGAGCTCACCCGCGGCGAACGCCTCGAGGCGGGCGGCACGCTCGTCGCACCCGGCGGGGCCGCCGTCCTGCAGCTGCGGCGCTCGGGTGCGCTGACGCTCTACGCGTCGGACGGCACGGTCGCCTGGGCGGTGGACGGTGGTGTGCCCGGCGCCGCGCTCGTGCTCGACCAGGCCGGTCGGCTGCGGCTCGTCGCGCCCGACGGCGCGGTGCTGTGGGAGCCCGCGCGCTACTCGCCCGGCGCCTGGCGCGGGCACCACCTGGTGGTCTGGGACAACGGCGACCTGGTGCTGCAGGACGCCGCCGGGGGGACCGCCTGGCACAGCGGGACGGCGCGGCGCGGCGACCGGCTGGACCCGGGACGGTCGCTCGGCGAGGCGGGTCAGCTGACCTCGCCGGACGGTCGGCACAGCCTCGTCGTGCGGCCCACGGGCGAGGTCGTCCTGCTGGGCCCGGACGCGCGCCCGCGCTGGAGCACGGCACCGGCGGCGGGCACGACCGATGACGAGGCGACCGACGAGACCACGGACGAGACCACGGACGAGACCACGGGTGGGACGCCCGACGGCGCGGTCGACGGGGCCGGCGGGGGCGCTGGTGGGGACGACGCGCTCGCGCCGGTCGACGCCCGCCTCCACCTCGCGCGCGACGGCGCGCTGACGGTGCAGGACGCGCAGGGCGCCGTGCTGTGGGCCGCGCCGGGGGAGCCGGCCGCGGGATCCACCCTGGTGCTCCGGGACGACGGCGACCTGGTGCTGGTCGCGCCGGACGACGACGTGGTCTGGAGCAGCGGGACCGCGATGGGGCCCGACGCGCTCGCGGTGGCCGAGCCGCTCGCGGTCGGCGAGCACCTCGACGCCCCCGACGGGCACCTGCGCCTGTCCCTGACCGCCGACGAGCTGGCGCTGACCCACGACGGCGCCGAGGTCTGGACCGCGCCCGCGGTCCCCGGCGACGACGCGACGCTGCACGTGCGGGCGCGCGGACGGCTCGCGCTCGTCGACGCGGCGGGCGACGTGCTGTGGAGCTCGCCGGAGGCCCCGGGCGTGGTCGCCGGGGACGGGACGGCGCTGCGGCTCGAACCGCTCGGCGCGCTGCTCACCGCGGGGACGGGCCAGGAGCTGTGGCGGGTCGACGTCCCGGAGGACCTGACCGTGGCGCCGGCCGCCCCGGTCCTGGACTGCTCGCAGGTGGACGGACCGGTGCCGATCGAGGAGACGGTCGTCACGCGGGACGGGGTGCGGGTGCACGCGTGCCTGGCGAGCGCCGTCGAGGCGATGTTCGCGGCGGCCCGTGCCGACGGCGTCGAGCTCGGCGCCTCGGGCTGGCGCAGCCGCGCGCAGCAGGAGGCCCTGCGGGCGCAGAACTGCCGGAGCGTCGCCGGGGGCGGCGTGGTGTGCCACCCGTCGACGGCCACGCCGGGCCGGTCGCGGCACGAGCGCGGCCTGGCCTTGGACATCACGTACGGCGGCCCGGCCGTGCGCCTCGGGTCGCCGGCGTGGACCTGGCTCGTGGCCCACGCGGCCGAGTACGGGCTGCACAACCTGCCCGGCGAGCCGTGGCACTGGAGCATCGACGGGTCCTGACCCGCGGCGGTTCACTAGCCTGGTCGTCGTGCCGACAACGCCCACCCCGCCCGAGCCCGTGGACGAGCCCGCGGTCGTCGGCGCCACCCCCGACCTGACGCCGGTCGCGCAGGACTACCTCAAGGTGGTCTGGTCCGCCACGGAGTGGGCGGACCGCCCGGTCACGACGAAGATGCTCGCGGCCCGCCTGGGCGTCGCGGCGTCCACCGTCTCGGAGACCGTGCGTCGGCTCGCGGACGGCGGGCTGCTGACGCACGAGCCGTACGGCGCGGTCGGCCTGACCGCCGAGGGCCGCCGGCACGCGCTCGCGATGGTCCGCCGCCACCGGCTGGTGGAGACGTTCCTCGTCGAGGTCCTGGGGTACGGCTGGGACGAGGTGCACGACGAGGCGGAGGTGCTCGAGCACGCGGTCTCCGACCTGTTCGTCGAGCGCGTCGCGGACCGGCTGGGACATCCGGTGCGGGACCCGCACGGCGACCCGATCCCCGGCGCCGACGGCTCGCTCGTCGTGCCGGACGCGACCGAGATGTGGCAGGCGGCGACCGGGCGGTGGCGGGTCGCCCGCATCAGCGACGCGGACCCGGACCTGCTGCGCTGGCTGGACGGCGTCGGCCTGGTGCTGGACGCCGACGTCGAGCTGGTGGAGCGCCGCGACGCGGTGGGCACGCTCGTCGTGCGGCTGGGGGAGCGCACGCTCGACCTGGGGGAGCCGGCCGCGCGGGCGATCTGGCTGGTCGCGGCTGCGTCGGAGACCAGCCGTCCGTGACGGCGTGCGCGATCCCGAGCGCGAGGTCGAGCGTGACGGCGAGCGCGACGACGAGCGTGACGGCATGCGTCGGCGTGACCTAGGCTGACGGCATCCACCTGGAGCGGCAACGGCGCACTCCGGTCCCTGATCGAATCGTTACGATCCCCGTCCGCGGGGGACGTGACGGCAGCACCGAGGAGACCCGCGCCATGCCGCAGAGCTCGACCCTGCCGCTCGCCGGCACGCCCGCCCGCCTCGCGCTGCTCGCGCTGGCGCTGGGCGGCTTCGGCCTCGGCACCACCGAGTTCGCGACCATGGGGCTGCTGCCGGAGATCGCCGCGGACCTCGACGCCTCCATCCCGGCCACGGGCTTCGCCATCACCGCGTACGCGCTCGGCGTCGTCGTCGGCGCCCCCACGCTCGCGGCGATCGGCGCGCGGCTCGACCGGCGCGTGCTGCTCCTCTGGCTGCTCGTCGGGTTCACGGTGGCGAACGTCGCGTCCGTGTTCGCGCCCAGCCTCGAGACGCTCGTCGCGGCCCGGTTCCTCGCCGGGCTGCCGCACGGCGCGTTCTTCGGCGTCGGGGCGGTGCTCGGGACGGCCGTCGTGGGGCCGGAGCGCCGGGGGCGGGCGGTCTCGACCATGATGGCCGGGCTGACCATCGCGTGCGCCGTCGGGGTGCCGCTCACCGCGATCGTCGGCCAGGCGGTCGGGTGGCGGTGGTCCTTCGTCGGCGTCGGCGCGATCGGGCTCGCGACGCTGCTCGCCGTGCGCGCGTGGGTGCCCGGGCTCGCCCCGCTGCCCGGGACCACGGTCCGCACGGAGATCGGTGCGCTGCGCAACCGGGCGCTGTGGATCGCGTTCGCGGCCGGCGCGATCGGGTTCGGCGGTATGTTCGCGGTCTACTCCTACGTCAAGCCGCTGCTGACGGACGTGACCGGCCTGTCGGTCGGCCTGGTGCCGCTGGTGCTCGCGCTCTACGGCCTCGGGATGACCGCGGGGACGCTGCTGGGCGGCCGCCTCGCGGACCGGTCCGTGCTCGGCACCGTCGTGCTGGGCATGGTGTCGACCATCGTCGTGCTGGTCGCGGTCGCCCTGGTCGGCGCGCAGCCCGTGCCCGCGGTCGTCGCCATCGTCCTGCTCGGCGTGACGTCGCAGGTGCTGGGGCTGTCGCTGCAGACGCGGCTCATGGACGTCTCGCCCGCGGCCCCGTCGCTCGGCGCCGCGCTGTGCCACTCCGCCCTCAACCTGGGCAACGCGTCGGGGGCCTTCCTGGGCGGCCTCGTCATCGACGCCGGGCTGGGCTACCTGGCTCCGGCGTGGGTCGGCGCCGGGCTGACGGCCGTCGGCCTGCTCGTCGTGCTGACCGTGGGCCGCACGCCCGCGCCCGCGCCGGCGCCGCGTGCGCCCGCCGCCGCACCCGAGCCCGCGCTCTCCGCGTCCTGACCGGCGCGTCGGCCCGGGACCTGCCGTGCCGTCCGGGCTCGTCGGGCGCCGGTAAACTCGGCGGGTGACTTCGCAGGAGACCCCCGCCGCCCCGTCCGACGACCGGCACGACCGGACCGTCGACGACGTCCCGTTCCGCTACACGGCCGAGCTCGCGCGGGACATCGAGCTCCGGTGGCAGGACGAGTGGGCGAAGCGCGGGACGTTCTACGCCGCGAACCCCACGGGGGCGCTCACCGACGGCGAGGGCAACCACGCCGACCCCGCGAAGCGCTCGTTCTTCGTCATGGACATGTTCCCGTACCCGTCCGGCGCGGGCCTGCACATCGGCCACCCGCTCGGGTACATCGCCACGGACGTCACGGCGCGGTTCCGCCGGATGCAGGGTGACAACGTCCTGCACGCGCTGGGCTTCGACGCGTTCGGCCTGCCCGCCGAGCAGTACGCGGTGCAGACTGGCCAGCACCCGCGCGTCACCACCGAGGCGAACATCGCGATCATGCAGCGCCAGCTGCGCCGCCTGGGCCTGGCGCACGACCCGCGCCGCACGTTCGCGACCATCGACAGCGAGTACGTCCGCTGGACGCAGTGGATCTTCCTGCAGATTTTTGACGCCTGGTACGACGAGGACGCGGTGCGGCCCGACGGCGGCCGCGGCCGGGCGCGGCACGTGGCCGAGCTCGAGGCGGAGCTGGCGGCGGGCACGCGTACCGTGCCGCCGGTCGCCGGGGTGCGGGCCGACGTCGCGTGGGCGGACCTGGACGCGGTCGAGCGGCGCCGGGTGGTCGACTCGCGGCGGCTGGCCTACGTCTCGGAGACGCCCGTGAACTGGTGCCCCGGTCTGGGCACGGTGCTGGCGAACGAGGAGGTCACGGCGGACGGCCGCTCGGAGCGCGGCAACTTCCCCGTGTTCCAGCGCAGCCTGCGGCAGTGGAACATGCGCATCACGTCGTACGCCGACCGGCTGACGGACGACCTGGAGCACATCGACTGGCCCGAGAAGGTCAAGTCGATGCAGCGCAACTGGATCGGCCGCTCGTCGGGCGCGCACGTGCGGTTCGCGGTCGAGGGCGGGCAGTCCGTCGAGGTCTTCACGACGCGTCCGGACACGCTGTTCGGGGCGACCTTCATGGTCGTCGCGCCCGAGCACCCGCTGCTGGACGAGGTACCGGCCGCGTGGCCCGACGGCACGCAGGACACCTGGACGGGCGGGCACGAGTCGCCCGCCGCCGCGGTCGCGGCGTACCGCGCGGAGGCTGCCGCGAAGACGGCGGTCGAGCGCCAGGCGGACGCCGGCCGCAAGACGGGCGTGTTCACCGGCCACCTGGCGGCGAACCCCGTCAACGGCGCGCTGCTGCCGGTGTTCACGGCGGACTACGTGCTGATGGGCTACGGCACCGGCGCGATCATGGCGGTCCCCGGCGGCGACGAGCGCGACTACGCGTTCGCGCAGGCGTTCGACCTGCCGATCGTCTACACGATCGACGGCCCCGAGACCGACGCGGCCCGCACGGGCGACGGCGCGGTGATCAACTCCGCCAACGCCGAGATCTCGCTCGACGGCCTGGACGTGGCGACCGCCAAGTCGCGCATCATCGACTGGCTCGTGGCCAAGGGAGTCGGTGCGGGGACCATCACCTACCGCCTGCGCGACTGGCTGTTCAGCCGCCAGCGCTACTGGGGCGAGCCGTTCCCGATCGTCTACGACGAGCACGACCTGCCGATCGCGCTGCCCGCGGACGCCCTGCCCGTCGACCTGCCGGAGGTGCCGGACTACGCGCCGCGCACGTTCGACCCGGAGGACGCGCAGTCGTCGCCGGAGCCCCCGCTGGGCCGCAACGAGGACTGGGTGAACGTGACCCTGGACCTGGGCGACGGGCCGAAGGTCTACCGCCGCGACACCAACACCATGCCCAACTGGGCCGGCTCGTGCTGGTACTACCTGCGCTACCTGGACCCCACGTCCGACGAGGCGCTCGTCGACCCGGTGCTGGAGAAGTTCTGGCTGGCACCCGGGCACAGCGGCGACCCCGACGACTCGGTGGGCGGCGTCGACCTGTACGTCGGCGGCGTCGAGCACGCGGTGCTGCACCTGCTGTACGCCCGGTTCTGGCACAAGGTCCTGTTCGACCTGGGTCACGTGAGCGGTGCCGAGCCGTTCCACAAGCTCTTCAACCAGGGCTACATCCAGGCGTACGCCTACACGGACGCGCGCGGCGTGCACGTCCCGGCTGCGGAGGTCGTCGAGGACGAGTCGTCGCCGACCGGCTTCACCTGGAACGGCGAGCCCGTCGAGCGCGAGTACGGGAAGATGGGCAAGTCGCTGAAGAACATGGTGACGCCCGACGAGATGTACGCCGAGTACGGCGCGGACACGCTGCGCGTCTACGAGATGTCGATGGGTCCGCTCGACCTGTCGCGGCCGTGGGAGACGCGCGCGGTCGTCGGGTCGCAGCGCTTCCTGCAGCGACTGTGGCGCAACGTCGTCTCCGAGGGCGACGGCTCGCTCGTCGTGACCGACGACGCGCCGGGCGTCGAGACGCTGCGCGTGCTGCACCGCACGATCGCCGACGTGACCGTGGACATGGGCGCGATGCGGATCAACACCGCGATCGCCAAGCTCATCGTGCTGAACAACCACCTCACGACGCTCGCAGCCGCGCCGCGCGCGGCGGTCGAGGCACTGGTCCTCATGACCGCGCCCGTCGCGCCGCACGTCGCGGAGGAGCTGTGGTCGCGTCTGGGGCACGAGCGCTCGCTCGCGTACGAGCCGTTCCCCGTGGCCGACCCCGCGTACCTGGTGGAGGACACCGTGACCTGCGTCTTCCAGGTCGCGGGCAAGGTCCGCGGCCGGGCGGACGTCGCACCGGACGTGTCCGACGAGGCGCTGCGCGAGCTGGCCCTCGCCGACGTCGGCGTCCAGCGCGCCCTGGACGGACGCGGCGTGCGGACCGTGATCGTGCGCGCGCCCAAGCTCGTCAACGTGGTGCCGGCCTGACCGTGCGGCGGCGTCGGGGTACCGGCGGACCGTCCGCAGCGCCGGCCGGGCCGGTCGCCGTCGTCACGGACTCCACGGCGTCGTTGCCCGCGGGCGCGGCGGAGCGGTGGGGGATCGGCGTGGTGCCGCTCGACGTGATGGTGGGCGGCGAGCGGCACGTCGAGGGCGTCGACCTGACGTCGGCGGAGCTGCTCGAGGCGCTCACCGCGAACGTGCGCGTCAGCACCTCGCAGCCCCCGCCCGCCGCCTTCGCCGCGGCGTACGCGGCGGCGGCCGAGGCGGGTGCGTCCAGCGTGGTGTCCGTGCACCTGTCCGGCGAGCTGTCCGGGACCGTGCAGGCCGCGCGGCTGGCCGCGCGCGACGCGTCGGTCCCCGTCCACGTGGTCGACTCCCGGGCCACGGTGATGGCGCTCGGCTGGACCGTGCTCGAGGCCGCGCGGTTCGCGCGCGACGTCGAGGCGGACCGGCTGCTGCTCGGGCCGCCGGAGGTGCCCGAGCCGGAGCCCGTCGGGTGGGGGCGTCGGATCACCCGTCTCCTCGGTCCCGACGAGCCCGCGCCGGCGCTGCCGGACGGCGCGTCGGTCGCCGCGCACGCGGCGGCGCAGGCGTCCCGGGGCACGGCGTGGTTCCTGGTCGACTCGCTCGACCACCTGCGCCGGGGCGGCCGGCTCTCGGCGCCCGCCGCCGCGATCGGCACGGTGCTCGGCCTGCGGCCGCTGCTCGCGCTCGAGGACGGCCGGGTCGTCGTCGCGGAGAAGGTGCGCACCCGCCGCGCCGCCCGCGAGCGGCTCGAGGCCGTCGCCCACGCCCGCGCCCGCGGTCCGGTGCGGGTGGCCGTGCACCACCTGGGCCAGCCCGAGCTCGCCGCCGACCTGCTCCTGCAGGTGCGTCGCTGGCCCGACGTGGTGGAGTCCGTCGCGTGCGAGGCGAGCGCCGTGATCGCCGCCCACGTCGGCCCCGGCCTGCTCGCGATCGTCGTCACCGAGGCCTGACGCGGCCGGTCGCGCGGCCAGGTCGACGAGCCGACCCCAGCCCCCGGAGGCCGCCCGCCGTCCCCAGCCCGGGCACCGACCCGCGCCGGCGGTGAGCCCGGCCGCCTAGCGTCCTGGCGTGACCCGGCCCGACCCTCCGCCCCGTGACCACGACGCCGCCCGGCGCCGGCTCGTCACGCTGCTGGCCGCGACCGAGCGGCCCGGCGGGACGCCCCCCGCGCCGACGGGCGCCACGCGGTCGTCGCGGGGCGGCGCCCTCGAGGCCGCGGCGGCCCGGTACGCCGACGCGTACGGCGTGCTGCCCGGCCCGGAGCCCGCGCGACCGCGGATGCGGTGGCGGGTGGCGCCACGCACGGTCGCGGCGGCCGCGCTCGCGCTGGTCCTCGTCGCGGGGGGCGTGGCGCTGCGTGCGTCGGTGTCGCGGCCGGGTGAGCCCGTCGAGCTGCCGGTGGCCGGCACGGGCGCCGGTGCGGCGCCCGGCGCGGTGCCGGGTGGGGCGCCCGATGGCGCGTCAGGTGCGGCGCCCGCTGTCTCCGCGCCCGCGAGCGACGCTGCCGCGGACCCGACGGACGCATCCGGTCCGGCTTCGTCGCCGGGCGCGGCGGAGCTGGTCGTCGTCGACGTCACCGGCGCCGTCCGACGCCCCGGCGTCGTGACGCTGCCCCGCGGCGCGCGGGTGGTCGACGCCGTCGAGGCGGCCGGCGGGGCGACGTCCGAGGCGGACCTCTCCCGGCTGAACCTGGCCCGCGTCCTGGTCGACGGCGAGCAGGTGGTCGTGACCACGCCGGACGACCCCCTGCCGGCACCGCCCGGCGCCGAGGACCCCGGAGCCGGGGACGGGGGAACCGGCGGCACGGGCGCCGACGGCGGCCTCGTCGACCTGAACACGGCCGACGAGGCGGCGCTCGACACGCTGCCCGGCATCGGTCCCGTGCTCGCCGCGCGCATCGTCGAGCACCGCACCACGCAGCCGTTCGCGCAGGTCGACGACCTCGAGGACGTCCCCGGCATCGGGCCCGCGCTCCTGGCCGAGCTGCGACCGCTGGTGACCGTGTGAGCCCGTCGATCGACCTGCGGCTCGCGCCGGCGGCGCTCGTGGCCTGGGCGGCGGCGCTCGTCGTGGTGCGCGCACCGCCCGGCCCGTGCGCCCTCGTGGCCGTGCTGTCGCTCGTCGTCGCGTCGGGCGGGCTCGTCGTGGTCGCGCGCCGCCGGTGGGGCGGGTGGACGGCCGCGCGCGTCCTCGGCACGCTCGCGCTCGCCGTGGTCGCGGGCGCCGCCGTGCTCGGTGCGGGGGCGGCTCAGGTCGCGGCGCGCTCGCACGGCCTGCTCCCGGAGCTCGTCGCGCGGCAGGCGAGCGCGGCGCTCACCGGCCGCGTCGCCGCGGACCCGGAGCCCATGGCGCCGGCCTGGCCCGGCGCGCCGCCGATGGTCCGCTGGGTGCTCGCGCTCTCCGGCGTCGAGGCCAGTGAGACCGCTGCGTCGACCAGCATGGAGACCAGCGCGTCGACCGGCGTGACCACCGGCGCGTGGACCGGCGTGGAGCTCACCGGCGGGACGGGCACGGTGCGCGGCCGGGCGGTCGGCACGGTCACCGTGCTGTCGGTGGCCGACGAGGCGGAGTCGGCGGTGCCCGGCTACGGCGCGACGGCGCGGGTCGAGGGTCGGCTGCGCCCGGGCCGGCCCGGTGACCGCGAGGTCGCCCTGCTGCTCGCGGCGCGGGTCACGGAGGTGGGCGCCCCGCGCGCGTGGGACGCCGCGGCGTCGCGTCTGCGCGACGGCGTCCGGGACGTGGCGCGCGCCCTCCCCGGCGACGCGGGCGCGCTGCTGCCCGGCGTGACGGTGGGCGACACCACCGCGGTGCCGGAGGACCTCGGCGACGCCATGCGGGCGTCGGGCCTCACCCACCTCACGGCGGTCTCGGGTGCGCACTTCGCGCTCGTGGCCGCACTCGTGCTCGCGGGTGCGTCGGCCGTGCGCGCTCCGCCGTGGGCCCAGGCCGGCGCCGTCGCGATCACCGCCGCCGGGATGCTGCTGCTGGTGCACCCGGAACCGAGCGTCGTCCGGGCCGCGGCGATGGGCCTGGTCGGCGTGCTGGGCCTGGCGCGCGGCCGGCCCGCGCGCGCACCTGCTGCGCTCGCCACGGCGGTGGTCCTGCTCCTGGTCGGCGACCCCTGGCTGGGCGGTGAGCTCGGGTTCGCCCTGTCGGTCGCGGCGACCGCGGGCCTGGTGCTGCTCGGGACCGCGCTCGCCCGGCGGTGGTCGTCGCGGCTGGGCCGGAGCGTGGCCGCGACGCTCGCGGTGCCGGTGGCGGCCCAGCTCGCCTGCGGACCGCTCGTGCTGCTCGGCGGCGGGTCCGTCTCGCCGTGGGGCGTGCTGGCCAACCTCGCCGCCGCGCCCGCGGTGGCGCCGGCGACGCTGCTGGGTCTCGGCGCGACGCTCGTGGCGCCGTGGTGGCCCGCGGGTGCGGCGGTCCCCGGCGCGCTCGCGGGCGCGGCGTGCTGGTGGATCGGCGCGGTCGCCCGCGTGGCAGCGACCCTGCCCGCTCCGGTCTGGCTCTCGGGCGCCGCGGGGGTCCTGGCCCTCGCGGTCGCGAGCGCGGCGGTGGGTCGCCTCCTCGTGGGCCGCCCTCGCCCACGACCGGCACCGACGGCGCTGCCGGCACCGACCGCACTGACGGCACGGACCACGGAGGGCGTGTAGACGGGGCCGGCGGGCGGCGCGGAGCTGTCGGTGCGGTCTGGCAGGCTGGGCGCGTGCCTCCCGCCACGCGTTCCTCGTCCCGCTCGTCCGGCCGCGGCGCGTCCCGCGGTGCGCCCGGGCTCACGTGGGAGGAGGCGGCCCCGGCACCGATCGTGCTCGTCCGCGGGACCGAGGGGCTCCTGGTCGACCGCGCGACCGAGCGCATCGTCGCGCTGGCCCGCGAGGCGGACCCGGACGTCGAGGTCAGCCGGCTCGAGGGGCCGCAGTACGCCGCGGGCATGCTCGGCGTGACCACGAGCCCGTCGCTGTTCGCCGAGGACAAGGTGGTCGTGGTCGACGGGTTGGAGCAGGGACCCGACGAGCTGTTCGCCGACGTCACGGCCTACCTCGACGCCCCGGCGCCGGGGGTCGTCGTCGTGCTGCGGCACGGGGGAGGCGTGCGCGGCAAGAAGACGCTCGACGCGCTGCGCGCCGCCAAGGTCCCGGAGGTCACGTGCGACGCGGTGACGTCGGACGGGGACAAGACGGCGTTCGTCACCGCCGAGCTCCGCCGCGCGGGCCGGCGGGCCGACGCGGCCGCGGTCCGGGCGCTCGTCGACGCGGTCGGGAGCGACCTGCGCGAGCTCGCCTCCGCGTGCGCGCAGCTCGTCGCGGACACCTCCGGCATGATCGGCCCGGACGTGGTCGAGCGGTACTACGGCGGGCGGATCGAGGCGACGGGCTTCCGCGTCGCGGACGCGGCGATCGCGGGTGACGCGGGCCAGGCCGCCGCGCTCCTGCGGCACGCGCTGGCGACCGGGCTCGACCCGGTACCGATCGTCGCGGCTCTCGCGATGAAGCTGCGCACGCTGGCGAAGGTCGCGGCCGTGCGCAGCCGCGGGCAGGGAGCGCTGCGGGACATCGGGCTGGCACCGTGGCAGGTCGACCGTGCGCAGCGTGAGCTGCGCACCTGGACGCCCGAGGGGCTGGCGGTCGCGATCTCGGTGGTGGCGCAGGCGGACGCCGAGGTGAAGGGCGAGGGGCGCGACCCGCAGTTCGCGGTCGAGCGCGCCGTGCTCCGCGTCGCGGCAGCGGCCCGCAGCTGAGGGCGCGCGGCTGAGGAGAGGTGAAGGGGCCGAGCCGAGCCGGCGCCCGGGTCAGGAGGCCGAGGTCGTCGCTGCGCCGAGGGCGTCGCCCTGGAGGAGGTCGAACCCCCACCGGGTGCACCGTGCCACGAGCCGGGCGTCGCTGACCCGCTCGGCGACCACGAGCGCTCCGTGGCTCCGGGCGAGCTCGACCAGCGCGGTCCCGTGCCGTAACAGGTCGCGGCAGTCGATCTTGACGTAGTCGGCCCACGGCAGCATCGCGAGCTGGGCGGCGCTCGCCGTGAAGTCGTCCAGCGCGATCCGGTAGCCCTGAGCGCGCAGGCGCTGGAGCCCGGCCAGCGCCGCGTCGTCCGCGGGGACGGTCTCGACGACCTCGAGCACCAGCCGGCCCGCGTGCGGCGGCAGCGTCCGTCCCTGCACCAGGAAGCCGCGCGTGATGTTCACGAACGACAGCTCCGGGCCGGCGACGCGGTCGAGCTGGTCGAGGACCGCGGCGGAGGCCTCCTCCTGGTACGGCTCCTGCCAGCGGTCCACGCCCGCCGGCACGCCGTCCGGGGTGCGGTACAGCAGCTCGTAGCCGTGCAGCGCACCGGCGAGGTCCCAGATGGGCTGCCGCGCGACGCGGGGCTGCAGCGCTGGTGAGGGGGACGCGTGGGCGGTCACGTCGGTTGAGAGGAGCAACCGTCGGGTCCATGACGCGACTTCTGCCGAGAAGTTCGCCGAACGGCGCGGACGCGACCGGCTACTCGGCGACGATCTGCGCGTGCGCCCGGTCGAGCACCGACGCGCGCTCGAGCAGGTTGCCCTGGAACAGCGTGAACCCGAGGTCCCGCGCGTGCGCCAGCGACTCGACGTGCTCGATGTACTCGGCGACCAGGCTGGCGCCGTAGGAGCGGGCGAGCGCGACGACGGGGTGCCCCTCGACGTCGAGGTCCCGGACGTCGATCTTCACGTAGTCGGCGTGCGGCAGGAGGCGTCGCTGCCCGGGGCTGCTCACGAAGGCGGGCAGGGCGATCCGGTAGCCCTGCGCCCGCAGGCGGCGGACACCGGCGAGCACCGCGGCGTCGATCTCGACGGAGTCCGGCACCTCGACCACGAGGCGGTCCGGCCGCGCCGGCACGGGCAGGTCGCCGACGAGGTAGGCGCGCGTGCAGCGGACGAAGACGAGGCGGCCGCCCGCGACCTGCTCGAGGTCCGCGCGGCCGAACGTCGCGGAGAGCACGTGCGCCGTCGCGCGCTCGTGCTGGCGCGCGTCCCAGCGCGCGGCCACCGCGGTGGCCCCGTCCGCCGAGCGGTAGGAGAGCTCGTAGGCGACGGCCTGGCCCGAGGCGGTGAAGATCCCCTGGCGCGCGAGCAGCACGGGGGAGGTGGTGACCTGCGCCTCCCACTGCGACCGCAGGGACGCCGGGATCGCGGCCTCGACCGCGGCTGCGAGGTCCCGCAGCCCAGCGTCGTCGAGGTTGTCGCTCACGTTCCTATGACACCACACGGAGGGGCTCGGGTGACCCCGGTCGAGGGAACGAATGCGGGTGGAAAAACGGCCCGGACGCGACCGAGGCGCCACCCCGTGGGGGGTGACGCCTCGGTGTGCGCGGGAGGTCAGATCGAGTTGACCGACTTCGCCAGCGCGGACTTCTTGTTCGCGGCCTGGTTGGCGTGGATGACGCCCTTGCTGACCGCCTTGTCGAGCTTCTTCGACGCCGTCTGGAGCGCGGTCTGCGCCGCGTCCTTGTCGCCACCGGCGACAGCCTCGCGGACGCGACGGATGTGCGTCTTGAGCTCGGACTTCACCGACTTGTTGCGCAGTCGCGCCTTCTCGTTGGTGCCGATGCGCTTGATCTGGGACTTGATGTTCGCCACGTGTGGACTCTCTTGTGCGTTCGCCGAAGCGATCTGACAGGTCGTAGAGGGCGCGCGCAGCTCCGGGACTGGGGCGTGGGGACACCCGCGGAGAGGAGCTGGGCGAGTGCCCGCCGACCTGGGCGGACACGCGATCGACCATGCTACCCGACGTCCGCTGCTCCGCCCAACCCGGGAACGGTGCGACGCGGGGCCGGCGGTCACCGCCCCCGCAGCTCGCCCAGCGCGTCGACCACGCGCTCGAACAGGGCACGGTCGACGATCGCCCCCTCACGGCGGACGGCGTCCGGATCGAGCCGCAGGACCCGGTCGAGCCGGACCTCGCTCGCGCGGCGCCGACTGTCCCAGGTCCCCGAGCCGATGTCCATCCACACCCGGCCCCGCCGGGCCTCGCGCGCCGCGTCGCGGGTGTGGTCCTTGCTCGTGAGCATGAGGGCGAGCACCACCGGACCGTCCCACCCGACCACCAGCACCGGCCGGTCCTTGCCCTGGGAGGGGTCTTCCTCGTACCCGACCCAGGTCCACACGATCTCGCCGGGGTCCGCCGCGCCGTCGAGCTCCGGGCTGTACTCGGTGCGCACCGGACCGACGTGGTCGGGCAGCACGACGCGCACCGGCGCGGGTCGGGGACCGGCGACCGCGGGACGTGTCCGTCCGGGGAGCACGGCGGTGCGCCGGCTCAGCGCGCGGTGCAGCGCACCCCGGGTCCGACGCAGCAGGCGGGTCAGCACAGGCACGCGCCGCAACCTAGCGCGTCGTGCGCGGACGGTGGCCGGTCGGCGTCGGGGCGGCGCGGCTCGTCGTAACGCGCCGGTGACACGGCCGGGCTACGTTCGCCCCATGGCGGACCTCTTCGACGACTACCCCGCAGGGATCGCCTGGGACGAGATGCTGGAGCCGGGCGCGGGTCCCCGCACCGCCTACCGCCAGGTGCACGCGGCGCTCGCCCAGCTGTCCGCGGGGGAGCTGCGGGCTCGTGCGGACGCGCTCGCCCGGTCCTACCTGACGCAGGGCGTGACGTTCGACTTCGCCGGCGAGGAGCGGCCGTTCCCGCTGGACGTGGTCCCGCGGGTGGTGGCGAGCGACGAGTGGGAGCACGTCGCGCCCGGCGTGGCGCAGCGCGTGCGGGCGCTCGAGGCGTTCCTCGCGGACGTCTACGGGCCGCAGAACGCGGTCGCGGACGGTGTGCTGCCCCGCTCGGTGATCGTGTCCTCGACGCACTACCACCGCGCCGTGCGGGGCCTCACCCCGCCGAACGGCGTACGCGTGCACGTGTCCGGCATCGACCTGGTGCGCGACTCGCTCGACGGCTGGCGCGTGCTCGAGGACAACGTGCGCGTGCCGTCGGGCGTGTCCTACGTGCTCTCGAACCGGCGCGCGATGGCGCAGACCTTCCCCGAGCTCTTCGCGGCGCTGCGGATCCGGCCGGTGGTGGACTACCCGCGCCGGCTCCTGGCCGCGCTCATGGCGGCGGCGCCCGCCGGCGTCGACGACCCCACGGTCGTCGTCCTGACGCCCGGGGTCTTCAACAGCGCGTACTTCGAGCACTCCCTGTTGGCCCGGACGATGGGCGTCGAGCTGGTCGAGGGGCGCGACCTGTTCTGCGCGCAGGGCCGGGTGTGGATGCGCACCACCCAGGGCCGCAGGCGCGTGGACGTCATCTACCGCCGCGTCGACGACGAGTTCCTCGACCCCGTCACCTTCCGCGCCGACTCGCTGCTGGGCTCACCGGGCCTCATCACGTGCGCGCGCAACGGCACGGTGACCCTGGCGAACGCGGTGGGCAACGGCGTGGCCGACGACAAGCTCGTCTACACCTACGTGCCGGACCTGATCCGGTACTACCTGGGCGAGGAGCCGGTGCTGGCGAACGTGGACACGTGGCGCCTGGAGGAGCCGGACGCGCTCGAGGAGGTCCTGGACCGCCTCGACGAGCTCGTCGTGAAGCCCGTCGACGGGTCGGGGGGCAAGGGGCTCGTCGTCGGACCGGCGGCGTCCCGGGCCGAGCTGGCGACGCTGCGGACGCGCCTGGTCGACGACCCGCGCGGCTGGATCGCCCAGCCCGTGGTGCAGCTGTCGACGGTGCCGACGCTCGTCGAGGACGGCCTGCGGCCGCGGCACACGGACCTGCGACCGTTCGCGGTCAACGACGGCACCGACGTGTGGGTGCTCCCCGGCGGGCTCACGCGCGTCGCGCTCCCGGAGGGCAGGCTCGTCGTGAACTCCTCGCAGGGCGGCGGCTCCAAGGACACGTGGGTGCTGGGCGGGACCCCGCCCCGGCGCTCGGGCGCGACGATGCCGCAGGTCCACCCGGTGCCCGTCGGCAACGCCGTGCCGATCGACGCGAGCCCGCAGGACATCCGCGCGCACGTCATGCAGCAGCAGCAGACGCTCGAGCGGGCGTCCGACGAGGGGGAGCGCACGTGCTGAGCCGCATCGCCGAGTCCCTGTTCTGGATCGGGCGGTACGTGGAGCGGGCGGACGACACCGCGCGCCTGCTCGACGTCCACCTGCAGATCCTGCTCGAGGACCCGTGGGCCGAGGAGGACCTGGCCTGCCGTTCGCTGCTGTCGGTGATGGACCGGCCGAACCCGCCCCAGGACGTCACGGTCGGCCGCACCACGGTGCTGGACGCGCTCGCCTACGACCGGTTCTCGCCGTCGTCCATCGCGGGCGCCCTCGTCGCCGCCCGGGAGAACGCGCGCCGCGCCCGCGAGGTCATCTCAACGGAGCTGTGGGAGTCGCTGAACGCGACGTGGAACCAGCTCCCGTCGCACATGCGCCCGGCGCGGCCGCACGACTACTTCACGTGGGTGCGGGAGCGCGCCGCGGTCGTCGGCGGCATCATCGACGCGACCATCTCCCGCGACGAGACCTGGGCGTTCATGGTGCTGGGCCGCTCGATCGAGCGCGCGGACATGACCGCCCGGCTCCTGACCACCCGCGCGCTCGCGGGTGCGGGCGGTCCCGGCTGGACCACCCTGCTGCGCTCGTGCGGCGCGCACGAGGCGTTCCTGCGGACGTACAAGGGGACCGCGTCCGACGAGCGCGCGGCGGGGTTCCTGCTGCTCGACCGGCTGTTCCCGCGCTCGATCGTGTTCGCGCTGAACCAGGCCGACGCGTGCCTGTCCGCCCTCGAGCCCGTGGCGGACCGCGCGATCGTGGACGAGGCGCGCCGGCACATCGGGCTGGTCCGGACCAACCTCGAGTACCGGCCGCTGATCGACGTGCTCGACGCGCTGCCCACCGAGATGGAGCAGGTGCAGCGGGCGTGCGCGGCGGCGTCCGACGCGGTGCGCGGCCGCTACTTCCCGTCGCCGACGACCATGACCTGGACGGGGGAGGCCCTGTGAGCCGGCTGCACGTGGTGCACACGTCGACGTTCCGCTACACCACGCCGGTGCAGGCGTCCTACAACGAGGCGCGGATGACGCCCGTGTCCCAGGCGGGCCAGACGGTGGTCTCGACGCGCGTGGAGGTCACCCCGCAGACGTGGTCCTACGACTACCGCGACCACTGGGGCACGGCCGTCACCGCGTTCGAGGTCCTGGTGCCGCACCAGTCGATGGTCATCACCGCGGAGCACGTCGTGGAGGTCGGCGACGTCGCGTCGCCCCGGGCCGTGCTGGGCTGGGACGCGCTGCGCGCGCCCGACGTGCGGGACCGGATGGCGGAGTTCCTCGCCGACCCCCCGACCACGCAGGTGCCCGACGAGGTCGTCGCCCTCGCGCGTGCGGCGGCGGGCGACCTGCCGCCCGACGAGGCCGCGGTCGCGGTGTGCGCGGCGCTGCGCGACCGCCTCGAGTACATCCCGGGCGTCACCACGGTGCACACGCCGGCGGCGGAGGCGTGGGCCGCACGGGCCGGCGTGTGCCAGGACATCGCGCACCTGGCGCTCGGCGCCCTGCGCGCACTGGGCATCCCGGCGCGCTACGTCTCGGGCTACCTGCACCCGACGCGCGGCGGCGAGATCGGCGAGACGGTGAGCGGCGAGTCGCACGCCTGGGTCGAGTGGTGGGGCGGCGACTGGGTGGCCTACGACCCGACCAACCGCGTCCCCGCGGGCTCGCACCACGTGGTCCTCGCGCGCGGGCGCTCCTACGACGACGTCGCGCCGCTGCGCGGCATCTACGCGGGCGCCGGGACCCAGGAGCTCGAGGTCGAGGTGCGGATCACGCGCGAGTCGTGACGCCGCTCAGGGCGTGAGCCGGCGGGCGAGCGCGTCGACCAGCGCGTCGGCGTCGCCCGCGACCGTGACCTCGTCGGGCGTGCGCCGGCCCCAGACCAGGAGCGCGAGGTCCCGCGAGCCCGCACGGACCGTGGCGGCGGGCTCGCCCACGCCGCCGAGCGACCAGGTGCGGCCCGAGTCCGTGGCCTCGAGGCGCACGGGCGCCGGCAGCGGCTCCATCCGTCCCATCGCCTGCTGGCGGGGCTGCATCACGGTGACCACCTCGTCGACCGTGTCCCCCCACAGGACGGGGTCCGCGGTGACGGGCAGCTGCGACGAGGCCCTCAGGTCCCAGAGGTGCACGAGCGTCTCGTGCAGCTGCCGCCGGCGCCACCAGGACGCCGGCCCGTTCCCGACGAGCGTCCAGCCCTCGGCGTCGCCCAGGCGCTCCAGCGTCTCGCGCACCTCGGTCGCGTGCGTGGCGTAGAACTCGTCCAGCACGAACGGCCCGCGGCCCAGCGGCACCTCGCGCGCCTTGCCGGCCTGCGCGGCGGCCCAGTGGTGGATGCGGCCGAGGTGCACGACGAGGTGGCGCACGCGCCAGCGCCCGCACCACGGGACCGGGGTCTCCGGGTCGACCTCGCCGATCGAGGCCAGGAAGTCGTCCTGCACCCGCCCGAGGGCCGCGAGGTGGTCGAGGGCTCCAGGGGCGTCCGGCGTCATGGGACCATGGTGGGGCCGAGGGCCCGGCCCGACGAGGGCAGGTCCGGCCGAACGTCGAGCACATCCCGCCACACGCCCACCAGAACCGGAGCATCCACCGCGTGTCCCCGATCCCGAGTGCCGCAGGCGCAGCGCGCATCCGCCCTGCCGCCACCGCGCCCGAGCTCCTGCGCAACTTCTGCATCATCGCCCACATCGACCACGGCAAGTCGACGCTCGCGGACCGGATGCTCCAGCTCACGGGCGTGGTCGAGGCGCGGGCGATGCGCGCGCAGTACCTCGACCGCATGGACATCGAGCGCGAGCGCGGCATCACGATCAAGTCCCAGGCGGTCCGGATGCCGTGGGAGCACGCGGGGACGCCGTACGCGCTCAACATGATCGACACGCCCGGGCACGTCGACTTCACGTACGAGGTCTCGCGGTCGCTCGCGGCGTGCGAGGGCGCGGTGCTGCTGGTCGACGCGGCGCAGGGCATCGAGGCCCAGACGCTGGCCAACCTCTACCTGGCGCTCGAGAACGACCTGCAGATCATCCCGGTCCTCAACAAGATCGACCTGCCGGCCGCGCAGCCGGAGAAGTACGCGGAGGAGATCGCGGGCCTCGTCGGCGGCGACCCCGCGGACGTCCTCAAGGTGTCCGGCAAGACCGGCGAGGGCGTCGAGGCGCTCCTCGACCGCATCGTGGAGCTCATCCCCGCGCCGGTGGGCGACGCCGCGGCGCCGGCGCGCGCCATGATCTTCGACTCGGTGTACGACACCTACCGCGGCGTCGTGACGTACGTGCGCGTGGTCGACGGCAACCTCAACCCGCGCGAGCGGATCGCGATGATGTCGACGCGCGCGACGCACGAGCTGCTCGAGATCGGCGTGATCAGCCCGGAGCCGGTCCCGACGAAGGGGCTCGGCGTGGGCGAGGTCGGCTACCTCATCACGGGCGTGAAGGACGTGCGCCAGTCCAAGGTCGGCGACACCGTCACCAACGCGGCCAAGCCCGCGGACCAGGCGCTGGGCGGCTACTCCGACCCCAAGCCCATGGTCTTCTCCGGCCTGTACCCGATCGACGGCTCGGACTACCCGGCCCTGCGCGACGCGCTCGACAAGCTCAAGCTCAACGACGCGGCGCTGAACTACGAGCCGGAGACGTCGGTGGCGCTCGGCTTCGGGTTCCGCGTCGGCTTCCTGGGCCTCCTGCACCTCGAGATCATCCGGGAGCGGCTCGAGCGCGAGTTCGACCTCGACCTCATCTCGACCGCCCCGAACGTCGTCTACGACGTCGTCCTGGAGGACCGCACCGAGGTCCACGTGACCAACCCGAGCGAGTTCCCCGGCGGCAAGATCCGCGAGGTGCGCGAGCCGGTCGTCAAGGCGACGATCCTCGCGCCCAGCGAGTTCGTCGGCGCCATCATGGAGCTCTGCCAGTCCAAGCGCGGCGACCTGCAGGGCATGGACTACCTGTCCGAGGACCGCGTCGAGATGCGCTACACGCTGCCGCTCGCCGAGATCGTGTTCGACTTCTTCGACCAGCTCAAGTCCCGGACGCGCGGCTACGCGAGCCTGGACTACGAGCCCACGGGGGAGCAGGTCGCGGACCTGGTGAAGGTCGACATCCTGCTGCAGGGCGAGCAGGTCGACGCGTTCAGCGCGATCGCGCACAAGGACAAGGCTTACGCGTACGGCGTGATGATGACGGCGAAGCTCAAGGAGCTCATCCCGCGCCAGCAGTTCGAGGTGCCCATCCAGGCGGCCATCGGCAGCCGCGTGATCGCGCGCGAGACCATCCGCGCCATCCGCAAGGACGTGCTCGCCAAGTGCTACGGCGGCGACATCACGCGCAAGCGCAAGCTCCTCGAGAAGCAGAAGGAGGGCAAGAAGCGCATGAAGACGATCGGCCGGGTCGACGTGCCGCAGGAGGCCTTCATCGCCGCCCTCTCGTCGGACGCCGCGGCGCCCAAGGACAAGGACGCCAAGAAGAAGTGAGCCGTCCCGCGTGAGCCCGGCCCTGCCCGACGGCGACGAGGCACCCGCCGACGGCGCGCTGCCCACGTCCGTGGTCGCGGGCGCCGACGAGCGCGCGTTCGGCGTCTACCTGCACGTCCCGTTCTGCACGGTCCGCTGCGGCTACTGCGACTTCAACACCTACACGTCGCTCGAGCTGGGCGGCGGCGCGAGCCAGGCGTCGTACGCATCGACCGCGTGGCGCGAGGTCGACCTCGCGGCCCGCGTGCTGCGCGACGCGGGACTGCCGGCGCGGCCGGTCTCGACCGTGTTCGTCGGGGGCGGCACGCCCACCGTCCTGCCGGCGCACGACCTCGTCGGGATGCTCGCTTCCGTGCGGGAGGCCTGGGGGCTGTCCGACGACGCCGAGGTGACGACCGAGGCGAACCCCGACTCGGTCACGCCGGAGTCGCTCGCGGCGCTCGCGGCGGGCGGCTTCACGCGCGTCTCGTTCGGCATGCAGTCCGCGGTGGGGCACGTGCTGCGCACGCTCGAGCGCACGCACGACCCGGCGCGCATCCCCGAGGTCGTCCGGTGGGCGCGCGACGCCGGGCTCGACGTCTCGCTCGACCTGATCTACGGCACGCCGGGGGAGAGCGTCGACGACTGGCGCACCTCGCTCGAGACCGCGCTGGCGACGGGTGTGGACCACGTGTCGGCGTACGCCCTCGTGGTCGAGCCGGGCACCAAGATGGCCGCGCAGGTGCGCCGGGGCGAGCTCGCGCTGCCCGACGGCGACGACCAGGCGGCCAAGTACGAGCTCGCCGACGACCTGCTGGCCGCGGCGGGCCTCGGCTGGTACGAGGTCTCGAACTGGGCGCGCGGGCCGGAGCACGTGTGCCGGCACAACCTGGCCTACTGGCGCGGCGACGACTGGTGGGGGATCGGGCCCGGCGCCCACTCCCACGTCGGCGGTGTGCGGTGGTGGAACGTCAAGCACCCCCGCGCCTACGCCGCGCGCCTCGAGCAGGGCCTGAGCCCGGCGGCGGGCCGCGAGGTCGTGGACGACGAGGCGGCCGCGCTCGAGCGGCTCATGCTGCACGTCCGGCTCGCGCAGGGGATGCCCCTGGCGGAGCTCACGTCCGACGAGCGGGCGCGGGTCGCGGGCCTGGTCGCGGACGGGCTCGTCGACGGGCGCGCGCTGATCGCCGAGCGCCGGCTGGTGCTGACGCGGCGCGGACGCCTGCTGGCCGACCTGGCCGTGCGCACGCTGGCGGGCTTCGGCGGCTGACCCGCCCGTGCCCGGCCGACCGGCAGGACGGTCACGCCAGGACGGTCACGCCAGGACGGTCACTTCAGGACGGTCACTTGATGAAGCGGATGCTCACCGGGTACCGGTACCACTCGAACCGGCTGGCCGCGATGGCCGCCATGATCTGCAGCACGATCTGCAGGATCGCGGCGGCGATCAGGATGACCGCGCCGACCACGATGATCAGCAGGATCGAGCCGACGACGTAGGCGATGAGGAGCGTGAGCTGGAAGTTCAGCGACTCCTTCGCCTGGTGCTCCAGGTACGGTCCGCGGCCCCGGAACACGAGCCAGATCACGAGCGGCGCGAGGAACCCCGCGACGAACGGCAGCAGGTGGGCGAGGATCGCCCACGTCTTCTCCTCGTCGGGCCGCAGCGGCGGCGCGGCCGGCGCGCCGTAGCCCGGTCCGGGCGGCGGCGCGGCGTTCCAGGGCTGGTCGCCGGGCGGCGGGGGCGTGCTCATCGGGACTCCTCGGGTGCGCTCGTGCCTCGGGTCGCTCGCCCGTGCGGGCACGGTGCGCGCACGGGGCGTCCCCGCAGCGTATCGGGTGATCTTCACGCGGTGACCCCGCGCTGCGCGCAGATCCTTGACACGGTCCGCGCGCTTCGGTTCGCTTCCCCGGGGCCCAGGTCGGGCCCGACGAAGAGAGGGAGACGCATGAGCGACACCACGCCGCGACCGGAGGACGAGAACGCGCCCGTCCCGCCGGCCGACGGAGGCAGCCCGCAGCCGCCCGAGTCCCCCCTGGCACCCTCGGCGCCCGCCGCCCCGGCGGAGCCCACCGGCGCATACCCGCCGCCGCCCGCGCAGCCGAGCGGCGCCTACCCGCCGCCCGCCTCCCCGCCGCCGCCGGCTGCCCCGGCGCCCGGCGGGTACGGCGCGCCCGACGGCCAGCCGGTGGACGTCATGCAGGCGTTCACGTGGGGCTGGAAGAAGTTCACCGAGAACGTCGGCCCGATCCTGCTCGGCATCCTCGGCTACCTCGTCGCGACGGCGATCATCGTCGGCGTCCTGTACGCGGTCCTGGCGGCGACGCTGCTGGGGACGTCCGACGACCTGGTGCTCCACGACGACGGGTCCATCACGTACGGCTCCGGTCCGAACTTCTTCGTCCTGCTGGTCGTCGGCGGCCTGATCACCCTGGTCACGGTCGTGCTGTTCTCGATCCTGCAGGCCGGGTTCGTCCAGGCGGCGCTGCGGCTCTCGCGCGGCGAGGCGCTGAGCGTGGACACGTTCTACCGGTTCCGGAACCTGGGCGCCGTGGTGGTCGCCGCGCTGCTGGTCGGCGTCCTCACCGCCGTCGGGTACGCGCTCTGCTACCTGCCGGGCATCGCGGTCGCGTTCTTCGCGCAGTTCACGCTGTACTACGTCGTCGACCGCGGGCTCGGGGCCGTCGACGCCCTCAAGGCGAGCTTCGAGCTGGTCAAGAACAACCTCGGTCCGGTCGCGCTGCTGTCCCTGGGGATCGTCGTCGTCAGCGCGGTCGGCTCCCTGCTGTGCGGTGTCGGCCTGTTCGTCGCGCTGCCCCTGGCGCTGCTCGCGCAGGCGTACTTCTACCGCCGCCTCAACGGCGAGCCCGTCGCCGCCTGACGCGTCGCCAGGCACGACGAGGCCCCCGTCCCCTGGTGGGGGGCGGGGGCCTCGCGCGTCACGCGGTGACGAAGTCGATGAGCTCCTCGACGCGGCCCAGCAGGGACGGCTCCAGGTCGGCGTAGCTGCGCACGGTGCCCAGGATCCGCTGCCAGGCGCGCGCGACGTCGGCCTGGTCCTGCGCGGGCCAGCCCAGCTCGCGCAGGATGCCGCGCTTCCACTCGGTGCCGCGCTCGATCGTCGGCCACGCCGTCAGGCCCACCCGCTGCGGGCGCACCGCCTGCCACACGTCGACGTACGGGTGCCCGAGGACGAGCACCGTGCCGCCGGGCGCCGCGCGCAGGGCGTCGGCGGCGATGCGCGCCTCCTTCGAGCCGGGCACCAGGTGGTCGACGAGCACGCCGACGCGGCGGTCCGCGGACGGCGCGAAGTCGCGGACGGCGTCGACGAGGTGGTCCACGCCGTCGAGCAGCTCCACGACCACGCCCTCGACGCGCAGGTCGTCGCCCCAGACCTTCTCGACCAGCTCGGCGTCGTGCTTGCCCTCGACCCAGATGCGGCTGCCGCGCGCCACGCGGGCGCGCGCACCGGCCACGGCGCGCGAGCCGGACGCCGTGCGCTCCGGCGGGCGCGGCGCCGTCGTCGTGACGGGCGCGGTGAGGACCACGGGCTGCCCGTCCACCCAGAACCCGGGGCCCAGCGGGAAGGTGCGGGTCCGTCCGTGCCGGTCCTCGAGCACGACGACGTGCTGGCCGCCGGACTTCTCGACCCGCACGACCGCGCCGACCCAGCCGGTCGTGACCTCCTCGACGACGAGCCCGCGGTCGGCGGGCTGCGGCCGCGACGTCGGCCGGGCACGGTGGTGCCCGCTGCCGCCGCTGCCGGGCTCGTCCCCGAGCACGTCCGTGCCGTACCGGTCCATCACCCCTCGCTCACCCCTCGCTCACTGCTCCTCGCTGCTCCCTCGCCCGCTCGCCCGGTCCCGGGCCGGACTGCCCCGGCACCCTAGACGCTCGCGTCGTGCACCGCGCCGGAGCGCGCCGAGGAGGTGCGGGGCGCGTCGTCGTAGGATTGGCACTCGGAACGGGTGAGTGCTACCTGTCTGGGGACGGCCTGTCCGGGGACGCGCGGAGGGAGGACTGCGGGATGAGCGACGACCGGCGCCTCGACGTGCTCCGCGCGATCGTCGAGGACTACGTGTCCACGGGTGAGCCCGTCGGGTCGCGTGCCCTCGTCGAGCGCCACAACCTCGGCGTCTCCCCGGCGACGATCCGCAACGACATGGCGGCGCTCGAGGAGGGCGGCTACATCGCCCAGCCGCACACCTCCGCGGGCCGCGTGCCCACGGACAAGGGCTACCGCGTGTTCGTCGACCGGCTCGCGACGGTCAAGCCGCTCTCGGCTCCCGAGAAGCGCGCGATCGGCCAGCTGCTCGAGGACGCGGTCGACCTGGACGACGTGGTGGACCGCTCGGTCCGCCTGCTCGCGCAGCTCACGCACCAGGTCGCGGTGGTGCAGTACCCGTCGCTGCGGCGCTCGGCCCTGCGGCACATCGAGCTGGTGCCCGTGGGGGCGCGGCACCTGCTCGTCGTGCTGATCACCGACACGGGACGGGTGGAGCAGCGCACGCTCGAGACCCCCGGCGACGTCGACGAGCTCGTCGTCGTGCGGCTGCGCGCGGCCGTGAACGCGCACGTCGCGGGCCGCCGCCTCGCGGAGCTGGGCGACGCGGTCGAGGACCTGGCGGCGGCGTTCGGCCCGCAGGACGGCGCGCTGCTGCGGCAGGTGGTCGACGTGGTGGCCGAGACGCTCGCGCAGGAGAGCGAGGAGCGCGTGGTGCTCGCCGGCACCGCGAACCTCGCGCGCGGCGGCGGCCAGGACTTCGTGCGGACCATCGGCCCGGTGCTCGAGGCGCTCGAGGAGCAGGTGGTGCTGCTGCGGCTCCTGAGCGAGATGGCGGAGGACGCCGCGAGCGTCTCGGTCCGGATCGGCCGCGAGACGCAGCACGACGGCCTGGTCGAGACCAGCTTCGTGACCAGCGGCTACGGCGACGAGGGGGGCGCGTCGCTGGCCCGCGTCGGCGCCATCGGTCCGCTGCGCATGGACTACCCCGGGACCATGGCGTCGGTGCGCGCCGTGGCCCGCTACCTCACCCGCATCCTCGCGGGGTGACGCACCCGACGACGAGCGTGCCGGCCGCGTCGCGGCGCTCCACCACCTCGACGACCGCCTGACCCGACGAGCCCGCCAGGAAGCGAGCGAACCACGACGTGACCGACTACTACGAGGTCCTGGGCGTCCCGCGCGACGCGACGCCCGAGCAGATCAAGAAGGCCTACCGCAAGCTCGCGCGCGAGAACCACCCCGACGTCGCGGGCGAGGACCCGGGCGCCGAGGAGCGGTTCAAGGCCGTCTCCCGGGCCTACGAGGTCCTGGGCAACGCCGACAAGCGCCGGCAGTACGACCTGGGCTCCGACCCGTCCTCGCCCAGCGGCGGCATGGGCGGCGACGGCATGGGGGGCTTCGGCTTCCAGGACATCTTCGAGACGTTCTTCGGCGCCGCGAGCGGTGCCGGGGCCCAGCGCGGACCGGTGCCGCGCGCCCGGCGCGGCCAGGACGCGCTGGTCCGGCTCGACCTGGACCTCGCCGACGTCACGTTCGGCACGCACCGCGAGATCCCGGTCGACACCGCGGTCACCTGCCCCACCTGCAGCGGCACCTGCTGCCGCCCCGGGACGTCGCCCCGCACGTGCGAGGTCTGCCACGGCCGCGGCATGGTCCAGCGGGTGGCGCGCTCGTTCCTGGGCCAGGTCATGACGAACCAGCCGTGCGCGGCCTGCCGCGGCTTCGGCACGACGATCCCCGAGCCCTGCCCCGAGTGCTCGGGCGAGGGCCGCGTGCGCTCGCGCCGGACGCTGGGCGTCGACGTCCCGGCGGGTGTCGACACCGGCACGCGGATCAAGCTGACGGGCCAGGGCGAGGTCGGGCCCGCGGGCGGCCCGGCGGGTGACGTGTACCTCGAGGTGCGCGAGCGCCGGCACGAGCTGTTCGCGCGCGACGGCGACGACCTGCACGTGACGATGAGCGTCCCGATGACGGCCGCCGCGCTCGGCACGGTGCTGACGCTCGAGACGCTCGACGGCCCGCAGGAGGTCGACCTGCGCCCGGGCACGCAGCCCGAGCAGGTCGTCACGCTCAAGGGGCTGGGCGTCGGGCACCTGCACGTCGGCGGACGCGGCGACCTGCACGTGCACGTCGACGTGGCGGTGCCGACGGCGCTGGACGACGAGCAGACCGAGCTGCTGCGCCGGCTGGCGACGCTGCGTGGCGAGGAGCGTCCGGAGGCGCGGCTCGCGGCCTCCCACCAGGGCGTGTTCGGCAAGCTGCGCGACAAGCTCGCGGGTCGATGACCGCACCGGTCTTCGTCGTCGACCCCGGCCGCCTCGACGGCCTGGGCCCCGGCGGGGCGTTCCTGCTCGACGGCGCCGAGGGCCGGCACGCGGGCGTCGTGCAGCGCCGCGCGCCGGGGGAGCGGGTGGACGTCGTCGACGGCGCCGGCGTGCGGCTGGTCGGCACCGTCGCCGCGGTCGGCCCCGAGGGGGTCACGCTCGCGGTCGGCGAGGTGCGCCGCGAGCCGCGCCCGGACGTGCGCCTGGTCCTGGTGCAGGCCCTCGCCAAGGGCGACCGGGACGAGCTCGCGATCGAGGCCGCGACCGAGGTGGGTGTGGACGACGTGGTGCCCTGGCAGGCGGCACGGTCGGTCGTCGTGTGGCGCGGCGACCGTGCGGCGCGGTCCCGGGCACGCTGGCTCGGCACCGTCCGGACCGCTGCCAAGCAGGCACGACGAGCGTGGGTCCCGGGCGTGGACCAGGCGCTCGACACCAAGGCGCTCGTGACGCGGACCGGTGAGGTGGTCGCCGCCGGCGGCGCCGTGCTGGTGCTGCACGAGGACGCGACCGCGCCCCTCGCCGAGGCGCCGCTGCCGGCCTCCGGCGACGTGCTCGTCGTCGTCGGCCCGGAGGGCGGGATCGGGGACGACGAGCTCGCGCGGCTGGTGGAGGCGGGCGCCCTGACCGTGCGCCTCGGCCCGCACGTGCTGCGCACGTCGACCGCCGGCCCGGTCGCGCTCGCCCTGCTGGCGACCCGGCTGGGACGCTGGTCCTGACGCTTTTCCGCGAGGCTCGTGCGGGGCGCCGCACGTAGACTCGACCCTGAGCCGCCGGGCCCCGCCCCGGCCGGCCGGCACCGCTGTCCACACCCGAGCTGCACACCCGAGCTGCACACCCGCCCGACACCGAGGAGCGACGGCGCACGCCGAGCACATGACCGAGCCGACACCCGCACCGCGCACGACGACGCCCGCGCGCGTCGAGCACCGCATCACCGTCCCCGCCGACGTGTCGATGGTCGAGCTGCTGGGCCTGCACGACGAGGTGCTGCGCGAGATCGAGGCGGGCTTCACGGGCGTCGACGTGCACGTGCGCGGCAACGAGGTGCGGCTCGCCGGACCGGCAGGCGACGTGGCCCTCGTGACGCGCCTGGTGGACGAGCTCATCGAGATGACCGCCGCGGCGACGCCCCTGACGCCCGACGTCGTGCGGCGCACGGTCGCGATGCTGACCGCCGGCTCGAACGCGCGGCCCGCGGACATCCTGACCTTCAACATCCTGTCCTCGCGCGGCCGCACCATCCGGCCCAAGACCGCGGGCCAGAAGGAGTACGTCGACGCGATCGACCGCAACACGGTCACGTTCGGCATCGGACCGGCCGGCACGGGCAAGACGTACCTCGCGATGGCCAAGGCCGTGCAGGCGCTCAACGACCGCACGGTCAACCGCATCGTGCTGACGCGGCCCGCGGTCGAGGCCGGCGAGCGGCTCGGCTTCCTGCCCGGGACGCTCGCGGAGAAGATCGACCCCTACCTGCGCCCGTTGTACGACGCGCTGCACGACATGGTGGACCCCGAGTCCATCCCGCGGCTCCTGGAGGCGGGGACCATCGAGGTGGCGCCGCTCGCGTACATGCGCGGCCGCACGCTCAACGACTCCTTCATCATCCTGGACGAGGCGCAGAACACCTCGGTCGAGCAGATGAAGATGTTCCTCACGCGCCTCGGCTTCGGCAGCCGCGTCGTCGTGACCGGGGACGTGACGCAGGTGGACCTGCCGTCCGGCACCACGTCGGGCCTGCGCGTCGTCGAACGCATCCTCGGCGACGTCGAGGACGTCGCCTTCTGCCGGCTGTCCTCGTCCGACGTGGTCCGCCACCGGCTGGTCAGCGCCATCATCGACGCGTACGCGCGCTGGGACTCGGACGGGAGCACGGGCGGCCGATGAGCATCGAGGTCAACAACGAGTCGGGGTTCGAGGTCGACGAGGCGGAGTTCGCCGCGCTCGCGCGGTACGTGCTCGACGAGATGCACGTGCACCCGCAGACCGACCTGTCGATCATGCTCGTCGGGACCGACGTCATGACCGAGCTGCACGTGAAGTGGATGGACGAGCCGGGCCCGACCGACGTGCTCTCCTTCCCGATGGACGAGCTGCGCCCCGGCCGTGACGGCGACGTGACGCCCGCCGGCCTGCTCGGCGACGTCGTGCTGTGCCCCGAGGTCGCCGCGCAGCAGGCCGTGACGGCAGGACACTCGACCGTCGAGGAGCTCCTGCTCCTCACGACGCACGGGATCCTGCACCTGCTGGGCTTCGACCACGCGGAGCCGGAGGAGGAGAAGGAGATGTTCGCCCTCCAGCGCCGGCTGCTCCTGACGTTCCTGGCCGGCCGGTGAACGACGTCCCCGTCGGGCTGCTCGTCGTCGTCGCGGTCCTCGGCACGGCGACGGCCGCCGCCCTGTCGGCCGGCGAGGTCGCCGTCCTGCGCGTGACCCGGCAGGCGGTCACCGAGCTCGTCGCGGAGCGCCACCCGGCCGCCGAGCGGGTCCGGCGCCTCGTCGAGCACCCGCGGCGCGTCGCGACCGCGGCGTCCTTCTTCCGTCTCCTGGCCGAGATGGTGGCGACCGTGTGCCTCACGATCGTCGTCGCGGCGACCGACCTGGCGTGGTGGGGCGTGCTGCTGGGAGCCGTGGCGCTGTGCGTCGTGGTGGCGTTCCTGCTGGTCCGCGTGAGCCCGCGTTCGCTCGGCCGCCGGAACCCCGTGCGGACGCTCACCGCGCTGTCGGGGCCCCTGGAGCTGGTCACACGGCTGGCGGGGCCGGTCGCGGAGCGCCGCGTCGGGCCGGGCGGACCGACGGCCGAGGAGGAGGAAGAGCTGCGGGACATGGTGCAGCGCGTGAGCGAGTCCGAGGCGATCGAGGACGACGAGCGCGAGCTGTTCCGCTCCGTCCTCGGGCTCGGCGAGACGCTGACGCGCGAGGTGATGGTGCCGCGCACGGACATGGTGACGACCCACGAGGACACGCCGCTGCGCAAGGCGCTCGCCCTGCTGCTGCGCTCGGGGTTCTCGCGCGTGCCCGTCGTCGGGGACTCGGTCGACGACCTGCGGGGCGTGCTGTACCTCAAGGACGTGGTCGGCCGCGTCCCGACCGCGCCGACGGACGGGGACGACCCGCTCGCCGCCCCCGCGTCGTCGCTGGTCCGGCCCGCCGTCTTCGTCCCCGAGTCCAAGCCGGTCGACGACCTGCTGCGCGAGCTGCAGGAGGGCTCGTCGCACATCGCGATGGTGGTCGACGAGTACGGCGGCATCGCGGGGCTGGTCACGATCGAGGACGCGATCGAGGAGATCGTCGGCGAGCTGACCGACGAGCACGACCCGACCGCGCCGGTCGTCGAGGACCTCGGCGACGGCGTCTTCCGGGTGCCCGCGCGGCTGGGCCGGGACGAGCTGGGGGAGCTGTTCGGGCTCGAGGTCGACGACGAGGACGTCGACAGCGCCGGCGGCCTGCTGGCGAAGGCACTGGGTAAGGTTCCTCTGCCGGGCTCCGCGGGAGAGATCCACGGCCTGCACCTGGTCGCCGAGCGCGTCGAGGGGCGGCGCCGGAGCCTGGCCACGGTGCTCGTGAGCAGGGTGGAGCCCGACGACGAGAACGATGCCGACGACGAGCACGGAGCTGCCTGATGACCGACGAGACCGGTAGCCCGACGGCAGACGCCGGGGCTGCCCCGTTCCGGTCCGGGTTCGCGTGCCTCGTCGGACGCCCGAACGCGGGCAAGTCCACGCTCACCAACGCGCTCGTGGGGCAGAAGGTCGCGATCACCTCGGGTCGCCCGCAGACGACCCGGCACACGGTGCGCGGGATCGTGCACCGGCCCGACGCGCAGCTGGTCCTGGTCGACACCCCCGGCCTGCACCGGCCCCGGACGCTGCTCGGCGAGCGGCTGAACGACCTGGTCAAGGACACGCTGACCGAGGTGGACGTCGTCGGGTTCTGCCTCCCCGCGGACCAGAAGGTGGGCCCGGGGGACCGCTTCATCGCCGACCAGCTCGGCGAGCTCGCCCGGGACGGCCGGGGCACGCCCGTCGTCGCGATCGTGACGAAGTCGGACCTCGTCTCCCGGCAGCGGCTCGCGGAGCACCTGCTCGCGGTCTCCGGCCTGGGCGAGTGGGCGGACATCGTGCCCGTCTCGGCCGTCGACGGCTACCAGGTCGGCGTGCTGGCGGACGTGCTCGTCGGGCACCTGGCGGAGGGCCCCGCGCTGTACCCGGACGGCGAGCTGACCGACGAGCCCGAGGAGGTCATGGTCGCCGAGCTCGTCCGCGAGGCCGCCCTCGAGGGCGTGCGCGACGAGCTGCCGCACTCGCTGGCCGTCGTGGTCGACGAGATCGTCGCGCGCGAGGAGCCCGCCGGCGACGGGCGACCGATGCTGGACGTGCGGGTCAACCTCTTCGTCGAGCGTGACTCGCAGAAGGCGATCGTGATCGGGCGCGGCGGCGCGCGGCTGCGCGACGTGGGCAGCGAGGCGCGGCGCGGCATCGAGGCGCTGCTCGGCGCGCGGGTCTACCTGGACCTGCACGTGAAGGTCGCCAAGGACTGGCAGCGCGACCCGAAGCAGCTCGGGCGCCTCGGGTTCTGAGTCCATGCTCGACGAGGGAGGCGTGCGTGCCCGGTGGGCGCGCGGCGAGCACCTGCTGACCGGCGGCTACCGCGTCGTCGCCAGCACCGTGCTCGGGATCGTCGTGCTCGCCGTGCTCGGCGCGGTCATGGGGCCGCAGTGGGACCCGGTGCCGCTCGACGACCCGCTGGTGGTCACGACGACCAGCACGCAGATCGGCGAGGCCCCGCAGCTGCGGCAGTACGAGGTGCAGCAGCGGGTGGTCACGGTGCAGCTCGACGGGGCGACGGTCCAGGCACAGCTCAGCGTCCCCGTGGGCCTCGAGGGCCCGGCGCAGGGGGTGGTCTTCGTGCACGGCGCGGGGACCGGGACGTACGACAAGGCGTTCGTGGCGCAGGCGCGCTCGCTCGCCGAGGCGGGCGTGGTGACGCTGGTGCCCGACAAGCGGCTCGACACCTACAGCGCGCGGTACCGCGACTACGTGGCGATGGCGGGGGACTACCAGCGCTCGGTCGAGCTGCTGCGCACGCTGCCCGAGGTCGACCCCGACCGCGTCGGCGTGTACGCCGAGAGCGAGGGCGCCTGGATCGCGCCGGTGATGGCCGCGCAGGACCAGCGGATCGCGTTCGTCCTGCTGATCTCCGCGCCCGTCGTGCCGCCGCGCGAGCAGGCCGCGTTCGCGGCCGACAGCTACCTGCGCAACACGGGCGTGCCGCACGGCGTCTTCCGCGCGATCCCGCGCGCGGTCGGCATGGCCATCCCCGGTGGCGGGTTCGAGTACGTGGACTTCGACGTCACGCCCTACCAGCGGCGCATGACGCAGCCGGTGCTCATGGTCTACGGCACCGCGGACGCCTCGATGCCGATCGTCCAAGGCCCCGAGCAGGTCATCCGGGACACGGCGATCGCCGGGAACTACGACGTCACGGTGCGCTACTACGAGGACGCGACCCACGGCATCAAGGTGGCCGGCACGATCGTCCCCGACTTCCTGCGGGACCTGACGCAGTGGGTGGTCGGCCTGCCCGCGACCGGCGCGGCGCAGCCCAAGATCGCCGGCGCGCAGCCGACCCAGACGTTCCTGGCGATGCCCGTGCCCGAGCCCCGCTGGCTGCACAACGGCGACGTCGTCGCGCTGATCACCATCGCGGCGATCGCTGCCGTGGTGCTCGGCGGGCTGGTCGGTGCGGGTGCGCGCGTGGCGGTAACGGTCCAGGGGCGGCGGGCGGCGCGGGCGGGCTCGTCGGCGGTGTCCGTGCGGCCCGCGGAGCGGCGCTCGGCGCACGGCGTGGTGCGCTGGTCGACCGGGCTCGGCGCGGGCGCGATCGCCACGGTCGTCGGACTGGTCTGGTACATCTTCGCGATCGCGCGGCTCGCGCTCGACTACGAGCACAACGACGTGGTGGTCAAGGGCGGCTGGGTCGCGGTGCGGCTGGTCGGGATCGCGACCGTCGTCGCGGCCGTGCTGCTGCTGCGCTCGACGATGCGCGCGCGGCGCGCCGGGCGCCGCATCGCGCCCGGGCTCGCGCGGCAGGTCGCGCTCTGGTCGGTCGTCGTGGGCTGCGCCGCGCTCCTCGTCGTGCTGGCGTACTGGGGCGTCTACCAGCTCGGCATCTAGGATGCACGGGCAGGTCGACGCACGGGCGCGTCTGCCCGTGCGTCAGGTCGTCGGCGGTCGGTCGGCGGCGGGTCGGCGAACGGTCGGGGTGCGCCCGGTGGTTGCCCGGGTGCCCGGACTTCGGGCGACGGGCACCGCGGCGGCCCGTCGTGAGGCACCATGTGCACCGGACCGGGACACCTCGGGGCACGTCGGACAGGGCCGTCAGGCCGGAAGGGGGAAGCCGTGCGGACGTCGTGGGGCTCGGCCACCGACCGCGGTCTGGTGCGTGAGGTGAACGAGGACGCGCTCCTCGCGTACCCGCCGGTCTTCCTGGTGGCCGACGGGATGGGCGGCCACGACGCGGGGGACCTCGCGAGCCGCATCGCCGTCGAGGAGTTCGCGCAGCTGGCCGGCCAGAGCGCCGCCACCGCGGACGACATCCACTCGTGCTTCGCGCGCACGTCGGCGCGCATCCGCGGCGAGTTCACCGGCGGACGGCAGGGCGGGACGACCGTCGCCGGCGTCGCGGTGACGGTGCACGACGACACGGCCTACTGGCTGGTCTTCAACGTGGGCGACTCGCGCGTCTACCGGTGGTCCGAGGCCGAGCTCGAGCAGGTCAGCGTCGACCACTCCGTGGTCCAGGAGCTGCTCGACCAGGGCCGGATCGAGGCCGTGGACGCGAGCACCCACCCCGAGCGGCACGTCCTGACGCGTGCGCTGGGCACCGGCGACGAGCCCGAGCCCGACTACTGGCTGCTCCCCGCCGGCCTGCACGACCGGCTCCTGATCTGCACCGACGGCCTGACGCGCGAGCTCGACGACGCGGACATCGCCCGCGTGCTGGAGGGCGTGTCCGACGCGCAGGACGCCGCCAACGAGCTGGTGCGGCGCTCGCTCGACGCGGGCGCCCGGGACAACGTGAGCGCCGTCGTCGTGGACGTCGCGACGTCCGCGGGCGCGGTCGACGACGTGCACATCACCGTGCCCCGCGCCGGGTCGCAGCTCGGCCCCCAGCTGTGGGACGAGATGCTGCACGGCGCCACCGTGCCGCGGGCGCGCGTCGGAGCCGCCTCGTCGTCCGCGCCGACGTCGTCCGCACCGACGTCGTCCGCACTGTCGCACCCCGTCCCGAGCCCGCCGGAGCCCCCGGCCGGTCCCCAGGAGGTCACGCCATGAGCACCGCCGAGTACCTGCCGGGTCCGTGGTGGGCGGCCGTCCGTCCGGGCTTCCTCGCGGTGGTGGCGGACGACGCGCCGGCCGGGACCGCGCGCTCGCTGTGGGACGCGAGCGGCGACGGGGTCGTCGCGTGCCTCGGCGTCCTGGCCCACGACGGCTTCGCCGGCCTGCCCGGCTTCGCCCTGGCGCACCTGGACGGAGCCCGCGCGCACCTGGCGCTGCGAGGCCCGGTGACCGCCGAGGTCGTGACCGCCTCCGGGACGCGAGTGGTCCGCGCGGGCGACGTCAGCACGTGGACCGAGCAGGTCCTCGACGACGTCACCTCGGTCCGGCTCGTCGTCGACCCCGGCTCGAGCGTGCAGGACGGTGACGCGACGGACGGGGACCCCTCGGCGGACGCCGCGTCGCTGCCGCTCGTCGACGGCGTCGTGCGCGCGGGCGCGGTGCGGGCCTCCGCGACCGACGAGCCCGCCGCTCGTCAGCCTCCCGCTCGTCAGGCTGCCACTCAGCAGCCTGCTGCGTCCCAGCAGGCGGGGACGACGGCCGCCGCGGAGACCCGCGGCAGCACCTCCGCGCTCGTCGACGTGCCCACGTTCGCGCCCGCCGCGTCGCCGGCCCTCGCTGCGTCGTCGGGCGAGCCCGCGTCCGACGAGCCTTCGTCCGACGAGGCTTCGTCCGACGAGCCTGCGTCCGACGAGGTCGCGGGGGAGAGGGCGTCCGACGAGGACGGGGCCGGCGACGGACCCGCCGACGGCAGCTCCTCCGACGGCAGCTCCTCCGACGGCAGCTCCTCCGACGGCAGCTCCTCCGACGGTCTCGCCGGGGGGCTGCCCGGCATCGGGCTCGAGGACGGTCCCGACGGACTTCCCGTCGCGGACGCGAGCGAGCCAGCGCCTGTCGAGCCTGCGCCTGCTGAGCCGGCTTTCGTCGAGCCGGCTTCCGTCGAGCCGGCTTCCGTCGCGCCCGTGCCCGGCGAGCCTGCGTCGACCTCGTCGGCGCCCACCGAGGCCGTCCCCGCACCGCCGGTCGCGGACCGGGCGCCGGCGGGCGAGCCGGAGCCCTCGCTCGTCGCGCTGGGCACGCCGGACGGCGACGTCGAGTCGACGGTGGACGACGTCCGCTCGCTCGTCGGGCCCTCCTCGCAGGACGACCACGACGGCATGACGATCCTGTCCTCCGACCTGGCGCAGATCCGCGAGCAGCTCCCGGCGTGGGCGGCGCAGTGGCCGAACGAGGCGGCGACGCCCGGACCGTACGCGGTCCCGGCGCCCGCCGCGGTGGCGACCGTCACGGCGCCGCGCATCGTCCTGTCCACGGGCATGGACGTCACGCTCGACCGCACGGTGCTCCTGGGCCGCGCGCCGCAGGTCGCCCGGGTCACCAACCGCGAGCTCCCGCGCCTGGTCGCGGTCCCCAGCCCGCAGCAGGACATCTCCCGCACGCACGCCGAGGTCCGGGCGGAGGGCGACCACGTGCTCGTCACCGACCTGCACTCGACCAACGGCGTGCACGTGTCACGCCAGGGCGAGGGCGCCCGGCGGCTGCACCCCGGCGAGGCGAGCGTCGTGTCGCCGGGCGAGGTCGTCGACCTCGGTGACGGCGTGACGTTCACGGTGGAGCGGGGTCAGTGATCGCAGGGTCAGTCATCGCAGGATCCCTGCTCGCAGGGTCGACCGCGGGGCCCGCCGCGGGGGTGCGCTCGTGACCGCGCGGCGTGCGGCCTCGGCGCCGCCGACGCTGCCCGGGTACGAGCACCTGCGCACGCTCGGCCTCGGCGGCTTCGCCGACGTGTTCCTGTACCGCCAGGAGCTCCCGCGCCGCGAGGTCGCGGTCAAGGTCCTGCTGGCCGGGAGCCTGGACGACGAGCTGCGCGAGCGCTTCCAGACCGAGGCCAACCTCATGGCCCAGCTCTCGCACCACCCCTCGATCGTCACCATCTACCAGGCCGCGTTCGCCGCGGACGGCCGGCCCTACCTCGTCATGGAGTACTGCTCGCGCGCGGGGCTCGCCGAGCGGTACCGCGCGGAGCGCATCAGCGTGGCCGAGGTGCTGCGGATCGGTGTCCGGCTGGCCTCGGCGGTCGAGACCGCGCACCGCGCGGGCATCCTGCACCGGGACATCAAGCCCGCCAACGTGCTCACCACCGACTTCGGCTGGCCCGCGCTGACGGACTTCGGCATCGCCGCGACCACCGGGCACGGCGGCGGCGCGACCGTCGGCATGTCCATCCCGTGGTCCCCGCCGGAGCTCCTCGCGGACCACCCGCGCGGCGACGAGCGGTCGGACGTGTACTCGCTCGCCGCCACGCTGTACTCGCTCCTCGCCGGCCGCACGCCGTTCGAGATCCCCGGCGGGCAGAACGGGGCCCAGCAGCTCGTCGCGCGCATCGAGCGGGCGCCGCTGCCGCCGACGGGGCGTGAGGACGTGCCCACCCAGCTGCAGGCGGTCCTCGACCGCGCGATGTCCAAGGTCCCGCAGGTCCGGTACGCGTCTGCCGCCGACCTGGGCCGCGCGCTGCAGCAGGTCGAGGCGGACCTGCGGCTGCCGGTCACGCCCCTCGACCTGCTCGACGACCCCGTCGCGCTGGAGCCGGGCCCGGTCGGCGGCGGCCAGGACGTCGCGGACGCGACGCGGCTGCGCTCGATCGTCGCGATCCCGGACGCACAGGCCGCGGGCGACCAGGAGGACCCGACCCGCGTGCGGGGCCCGGTGACGGTGGACGCGCAGGCGCCCGGGCCGGCCTTCGTCGCGCCCGCGGCCGACGCCGTGCCGCTCACCCTGCCCGTCGAGCTGCCCGAGGAGGAGGCCGACGAGCAGAGGCGTGGCCGCCTCGTCGCCGCGGTCGCGTCGGGCGTCGTGGTGCTGGCGGCGATCATCGCGATCGCCCTCGCCGCGACCTCGGGCTCCACCGACCCGCAGCCCGGCGACTCCGACTTCCAGCAGGGTCCGGCGACGGCCGCGCAGGAGGTCGTGCCCGCGCCTCGGTCCGTCGAGGGGAAGCGCGGGGACGACGGCAGCGTCGTGTTCACGTGGGTCAATCCCGACCCCCAGCCGGACGACACCTACCTGTGGGGGATCCTGACGGTGACGGGCGAGCCCGAGCTGGCGGTCGTGCCGGACCCGACCGTGGCCGTCCCGGCGGACCAGGCGGGCGACGAGGTCTGCATCGAGGTGTCCATCGTGCGTGCGGACCGCCGCTCGTCCGCCAAGCCCGCGGAGGCGTGCGCATGAGCTGGGAGCGGATCCGGCGCCGCGCGACGACGACCGCGGCCGTGGTGACGGTGCCCGTCGTGGTCGCCGTGCTGGCGCTGATGAACCCCGGCTACCCGCTCGCGCGCGTCGAGCTCAACGACGGGGCGGTCTGGCTCACCGCGACCAGCCAGCTCAAGCTCGGGCGCTACAACGTGCAGGTCGACGAGCTCAACGCCGGCCTGGTCACCGAGTCCGGCACGTTCGACGTGCTGCAGGACGAGGGTGACGTCCTGCTGGTCGAGGCCGGCTCGGTGGCCGTCGTCGACCCGGCGACGGTCGCGCTCACCACGCAGGTGACGGCCTCGGGCATCCAGCCGAGCGCGGTGCCCGGCGGTGCGGTCTCGATGGCGGCGGGCGTCGTCTCGGTCGTCGACGACGAGGGGGACGCGTTCGTCCGGCGCCTGAGCGACCTCAACGGCCTGCAGCCCGCGGACGACGAGCCGGACGTGGCGCTCGGCGAGGGCGGCCGCGCCGTCGTCTCGCGCGGTGGTCTCGCGCTCGCGGTGGACGCGACGGGTGCGGTCACCCGGGTCGACGTGCGCACCGGGACGGCGAAGGTCTCCGCGGGGGAGCCGTTCGAGGCGGGCGCCCTGGACCAGCTCACCGCGGTCGGTGACGTGCCCGTCGGGCTGCGGGACAGCATGGTCGTGCTGCCGGGCCGGACGGTCGAGCTCCAGGGCACCGACCTGACGCTGCAGCAGCCGGGGCCCGAGTCGTCCCGCGTCCTGGTCGCCAGCAGCGACGCGCTCATCGAGGTGCCGCTGGACGGTGGCGACCCCGTGACCCACCGCACGAGCGGGCAGGGCAAGCCCGCGGCGCCGGTCCAGGTCGACGGGTGCGCGCACGCGGCGTGGGCGTCCGCCGCCGGCTCCTACCTGCGGCTGTGCGAGGACGAGGACGTCGTCGAGCTCGCGCTCGAGGACATGTCCGCGCAGGACCAGCTCACGTTCCGGGTCAACCGCTCCGTCGTCGTGCTGAACGACACGCTGCGGGGGCGCGTCTGGGAGCCGCAGGAGGACACGGACCTGCGCGTGCCGAACTGGCAGGACATCGAGCAGCAGGAGGACCCGGAGAAGAACGAGGACTCCGACGACAGCCCCGAGACGACGCAGGAGCTCGTGGAGAAGTGCTCGGCCGAGTCGAGCTCGCCGCAGGCGGCCGACGACGAGTTCGGCGTGCGGGCGGGCCGGACGACGATCCTGCCGGTGATCAGCAACGACTCGTCGTCGGACTGCGGGATCCTCGTCGTCAGTACGTTCGACCCGATCCCCGAGGACTTCGGCACGGTCGAGGCGATCTACGGCGGCCGGGCGCTGCAGGTCCGGATCAAGGACGGCGCGTCGGGTTCCGAGAGCTTCACCTACCAGATCCAGGACGGCAGGATCGCAGCCCCGTCCACGGCGACGGTGACGCTGACCGTGCACGGCGACGACGAGAACGAGCCGCCGGTCCAGGACCGCACCGGCGCGATGGAGGTCGAGCAGGGCGGCCAGGCGCGGTACGACGTGCTGGCGAACTTCCACGACCCGGACGGCGACGACATGCTCGTCGTCGGCGCGACCGCCGACGCCGCGATCGGGTCCGTGCGCTTCCGGCAGGACGGCACGATCACGTTCCGCGCGGACGGCGGCCAGCTCGGCCGCACGACGATGACGGTGCTGGTGAGCGACGGCTCGCAGGACGAGCCGACGGAGGGCGAGGTCGTCGTCGACGTCCGGCCGACCGACGCCGTCCCGCCGCAGGTCGACCCGGTGCACGCGGAGACGTACGTCGGGCAGGCCGTGACGCTCGCGCCGCTCGACGCCGTGCGGACGTCCGGCTCGGACCCGGCGCAGCTGGTCTCGGTCGAGGACGTCGCCGGCGCGACCGTCACGTCGGATCTCCAGGCCGGGACGTTCACGTTCAGCGCGCCCCGGATCGAGTCGTACTACGTCAGCTTCGTGGTCGTCTCGGGCTCGCAGCAGGCGACCGGGCTCGCGCGGATCGACGTCAAGGCCTTCCCCGAGAGCCCCGAGCCGCCGATCGCGGTGCGCGACCGCGCCTTCCTGCCGGCGGGCGGGCAGACGACGATCGACCCGCTCGCGAACGACACGGACCCCGCGGGCGCGCTGCTGGTCCTGCAGTCGGTCGGCACCGACGACGCCGGCCCGCTGAACGTCGCCGTCCTGGACCACCACCTGGTCCAGATCAGCTCCGACCAGACGCTCGACCACGTCGTCGTGCTGCCCTACGTGGTGTCGAACGGGGTGAAGAAGGCGCGCGGCGAGATCGTCGTGCAGCCGATCCCACCCTCGGCGTCCACGCAGCCGCCCGTCGTCGAGAACGTCGAGGCCACCGTGCGCACCGGGGGAGTCGTCACCATCCCCGTGCTGGACAGCGCGTACGACCCGGACGGCGACGCGCTGACGCTCGTGCGCGACCTCGCCGAGGACGTCGGGGACGGCGAGGGCCTGCTCTTCGTCTCCGGTGACGTCCTGCGCTACCAGGCGCCGTCCGACCCGATGACCGTGCACGCGACGTTCGTCGTCGAGGACGCGACCGGCAACCGCACGGCGGGCTCGCTCACGGTCCGGGTGCACGAGTCCGACCCCGAGACCAAGGCCCCGCCCACCCCGCGCGACCTCGACGCGCGCGTGTTCGCGGGCGAGACCGTGCGGATCGACGTCCCGCTCGTCGGCATCGATCCCGACGGTGACGGCGTGGCGCTCCTCGGCCTGGCCAGCGGTCCGCTCAAGGGGCGCATCGTCGGGCAGGGGCCGGACTGGCTGGAGTACGAGGCGTTCGCGACCCGGTCCGGCACCGACGTCTTCACCTACGCCGTGGAGGACTGGGTCGGCCAGCGCGCGGTCGCGACCATCCGGGTGGGGATCAGTCCCCGGCCCTCCGACGCCGCGAGCGTGGTGGCACGCGACGACGCCGTGACGATCCGGCCCGGCGAGCGCATCGAGGTGCGGGTGCTGGCGAACGACATCGACTCCTCGGGGGACGAGCTGACGCTCTCGCCCGTGCTCGAGGTGCCCGAGGGCATCGACGCGACGGTGGCCGACCGGCGCGTGGTCGTGACGGCACCGCGGAAGGAGCAGGTCGCGAAGATCGTCTACACCGCCACCAACTCCCGCGGCGGTCGCGACAGCGCCGTCCTGACCGTCACGGTCGACGAGGACGCGCCCGTCCTCCCGCCGATCGCCCGGGACGTCGTGGTGCCGGCGACCGAGACGTTCGGCCTGACCGAGGTCGTCGTCGACGTCCTGGCCACGTCCCAGAACCCGAGCGGCCCGCCGAGCGACCTCGAGGTGTCGGTGCCGTCCTCGGTCGCCGCGACGGCCACCGTGCGCCCGGACAAGAAGATCCTCGTCACCCTGACCGACCAGACGCAGACGCTGCCGTTCCTGCTCACGAACGTGCGCGACCCCGAGCACGCGACGGCGTACGCCTTCATCACCGTCCCGCCGCTGGGCTTCATCCGGCCGACCCTGCGGCCGGGTGCGCCCGAGCTGCGCGTGGCCCAGGGCGACACGCTCACCCTCTCGCTGGGCGAGCAGGTCAAGGTCGCGCAGGGCCGCGAGCCGTCGGTCGCCGACGCGCTCGCCGTCTCGGCGACGAACGGCACGGCCACGTCGTCGAAGGACGGCGGCTCGCTGCTGTTCACCCCGAACGAGGACTACATCGGTCCCGCGTCGGTGACGCTGCCGGTCACCGACGCGACGGGACCCGGGGACACCGGTGCGCGCACCGCGTACCTGTCCTTCTCGATCGAGGTGTACGCGATCGACGACCACCCGCCGACGTTCTCGGCGTCCGAGCAGCGCGTCGCGCCGAACGAGGCGCCCGCCACGGTCGACCTGCGAGACTTCACGACGACGCCGGAGGGCCAGACGCCCGAGGACGACCGATACAGCTACCAGCTGACGGCCGCCGTGCCGGCGGGCTTCCGGGCGACCCTTGAGGGCAGCACGCTCTCGCTGTCCGCGGACGCGGACACGCCGCGAGGTGCGTCCGGGGTCCTGCAGCTGCGCATCGGGTACGGCCGCGCGGGTTCGCTCGACGCGCAGGTGCCGATCAAGGCCACCGCCAGCCAGCGGCCGAAGGCGAGCGTGGTCGACCGTCGCATCGACGACGCGAGCGAGGGCGAGCCCGTGACCGTCAACGTGCTCGAGGGCGCCTTCAACCCGTTCCCGGAGACGCCGCTGCGCGTCCTCGGTGCGACGGTCGAGACCCCGGGCGCGGGCGCCGCGACGGCCACCGCGAGCACGGTGACGGTGACGCCGCGCGAGGGCTTCATCGGCCAGATGGTGGTGCGGTACCGGGTCCGCGACGCCGTCCCCGACCCCGAGCGCGAGGTGGAGGGGCGCATCACGCTGACGGTGCGCGGAGCGCCGGCGACACCGACGCGTCCGCGGGTCGAGGCGATCCGGTCCCGGACCGTCGTGCTGTCCTGGGCCGCCCCCGACAACCGCGGCGCCCAGATCCTCGACTACGCGCTGACCGCGCACGGCGACGACGGCAGCGCGCCGACGACGACCTGCGCGTCGACGACGTGCACGTTCGACGGGCTCACGAACGATGTCGAGTACACCTTCACGGTCGCGGCGCGCAACGACGTGGGCACCTCGGAGGACAGCCCGGCGTCCGGACCCGCGCGCCCCGACTCCGTGCCGGAGGCTCCTGCCTCGGTCACCGGCGAGGGCTACGGCAACGGCGAGCTGAGCTGGTCCTGGGCCGACTCCGTCACGGACGGCTCGGCGATCGAGAGCTACGAGGTGCAGATCCGGCCCGACCCGCCGAGCGGTGGCGACGTGCGGTCGCGGCCCGGCACCGCGCTCACCTGGAGCGGGCTCGCCAACGGCACGCGCTACCAGATCCGCGTCCGCGCGCACAGCAAGGCCGACGACCCGAGCGGCTGGACGCCGTGGTCGGCGGAGCAGTCGCCCGCCGGACCGGCCGGGGCACCGACCGACGTCTCCGCGCAGCGAGACGCGTCCGCCGACTTCGGCAAGCTCATCGACGTCTCGTGGTCGACGCCGTCGGTCAAGAACGCCGAGCAGCTCACGGGGTACCGGGTGACCGTCACGAGCGCGCAGGGCTTCCGGCTCGCCACCGACCTGCCGCTGCAGAACCGGTGGACGTTCGACCAGGCGGAGAACGGCGTGGACTACACATTCGTCGTCCAGGCCCGGAACAAGTACAGCGACGACGGCAAGGGCGAGGGCGAGAAGAGCTCGCCCGCCACGGCGCGCGCGTTCGGTCAGCCGACGACGCCGCAGCTCACCGACGTCGCCGCGCCGGCGGGCACCGGCGAGATCACCGTGCAGTGGGCGGCGGTCGACGACCGCGGCGCGGCGGTCACGTACCACGTGTACGAGGACGGCAAGGAGGTGGACACGACCAAGAGCCTGTCCACCCGGCTGACCGGGCGCGTCGGCGGGACGACGTACACGTACAAGGTCATGGCCGAGAACGAGGCGGGCAAGAGCGGCTTCAGCGCGGAGAAGAAGGTCATGGCGACCACGGCACCGGGCCGGCCGACCGGCCTCGGGATCGCCAAGACGGCGCCTGCGGGCGTGGGCAAGCCCGAGACGATCCACGTCACGTGGGACGCGGTGGACTCCGGCGGCGGGAACAACCTGCGCTACGACTACGAGCTGCGGATGGGCGGGCGGTCGAGCGGCACCAAGACGACCTCCAGCACCGGCGCCGACGTCGACGTGAGCAGCTGGGACGTGAGCCTGTGGGGCTCGGAGTTCACGCTGGTCGTGACGGCCCGTACGGACATCAAGAGCGGCGAGAGCGCCTCGGCGAGCACGACGATCAGCTGGGGCGAGGTGCCGTCGACGCCGACCAACCTCCAGGTCGCGCTGGACTCGGCCACCGCGCCGACGTCCGTCACGGCCACCTGGGGCGCGCCCGTCAACGGCGGTGGCGCCGGCGACGTGCGCTACGAGTACTGCTGGTACCCCGAGCGCACGGGGCGCACGTGCGGTTCGACGGCCGAGGCGGGGCCGTTGACCGTCACCCTCGCCGAGCTCGGCGCTGAGCAGTCGTGGCGCGATCGTCAGATCACGTTCCAGATCCGGGCGATCAACGACAAGGGCGGCTCGGACTGGATCCAGGAGTGGGTCACTGTCCCCGCGCAGCAGCCCGATCCCGAGCCGACACCGGACCCGACGCCCGCGCCGACCGACGGCACGAGCGGCTGAGCAGCTCCTCCGCACGACCCGACTCCGACCCGCACCACCGAGCCGTCACCGAGCCACTACCGAGCCACCAACGAGAGGACCCCATGACCCCCGAGCAGAGCGCCTGGTTCGCTGAGACGTTCACCGCGCTGACGGAGAACGTCGGCCGCGCCCTGCTGGGCAAGGAGCACACGGTGCGGCTCGCGCTCACCGCGATGGTGGCGGAGGGGCACCTCCTGCTCGAGGACGCGCCGGGCACCGGCAAGACGTCGCTGGCCAAGGCGCTCGCGGCGACGGTCCAGGGGTCGCACCACCGCATCCAGTTCACGCCCGACCTGCTGCCGTCGGACGTCACCGGCGTCACGATCTACGACCAGGGGACCGGGCGGTTCGAGTTCCACCGCGGCCCGATCTTCGCGTCGGTGGTGCTGGCTGACGAGATCAACCGCGCATCGCCCAAGACCCAGGCCGCGCTCCTCGAGGTCATGGAGGAGGGCAACGTCACGGTCGACGGCGTGACGCACCCGGTCGGTCGGCCGTTCATGGTGATCGCGACCCAGAACCCCATCGAGCAGGCCGGCACGTACCGGCTGCCCGAGGCCCAGCTCGACCGGTTCATCATCAAGACGAGCCTCGGCTACCCCGACCGTGCGTCGGCGGTCGAGATCCTGGCGGGGGCGAAGGACCGCGTCGCGGGCCTCGGCGCGCGGATCACGACCGAGGCGGTCGGCACGATGGCGGACCTCGCGCAGACCGTGCACATCGACCCGGTCGTGCTCGACTACGTCGCCCGCATCACCGAGGCGACCCGCGACGACAGCCAGACCGCCCTCGGCGCGAGCGTGCGCGGCGGCCTCGCGCTGGTGCGCTGCGCGAAGGTGTGGGCGGCGTCCCAGGGCCGGGAGTACGTGCTGCCCGACGACGTGAAGGACCTGGCCCAGCCGGTGCTCGCGCACCGCCTGGTGCTCGACGCGGAGGCGGAGTTCGCGGGCGTCACCGCGGTCGACGTGCTCGCCCGGCTGCTCGACCAGGTCGCACCCCCGGCGCAGCGGGCGGCCTGATGCGCATCTCGGCCGTCGGGTGGGGGACCGCGTTCGTCGCGGTCCTCGGCCTCGTGCTGGGCCGGCTGCTGGGCTGGCTCGAGCTCGCGGCGCTCGGTGCGGGTCTCGCGGGCGTGCTCGTCGTCGCGCTGCTCATGACGGTCGGCCGGGCGCGGTACGCGATCACCCTCGACATGGCGGACAACCGCGTGAAGATCGGCGAGCGCGCGGTCGGCCGGCTCGAGGTCCGCAACGCTGCCCGGCGACGCTCGCTGCCCTCGCGGCTCGAGCTCCCCGTGGGAGCGGGTCAGGCGGAGCTCTCGGTCCCGTCCCTGGCCCCGGAGGCGACGCACGACGAGCTGTTCGCGATCCCCACGGCACGGCGCGCGGTCGTCGTGGTCGGTCCGGTCCGCTCGGTGCGCGGCGACCCGCTGGGGCTCGCGCGGCGCAGCGTGCTGTGGACCCGGCCGGTGGACCTGTACGTGCACCCGCTGCTCGTGGCGCTCGGCGGGGCGAGCGCGGGCCTGCTGCGTGACCTCGAGGGCCAGTCGACGCGCGACCTCTCGGACTCCGACATGTCGTTCCACGCCCTGCGCGACTACGTCGCGGGCGACGACCGCCGGAACATCCACTGGCGCACGACCGCCCGCACGGGCCAGCTCATGGTCAAGCAGTTCGAGGACACCCGCCGCACGCAGACGGTCCTCGCGCTGGCCACCGACCCCGCGGACTACGCCGACGACGACGAGTTCGAGCTCGCGGTCTCCACGATCGCCTCGATCGGGGTGCAGACGCTGCGCGACGAGCGCGACCTCGAGGTCCTGGCGGGCCCCGGTTCGCTGCGCGTCCTGACCCCGCCCATGCTGCTCGACGACTGCTCGGGGCTCGAGCTGTCGCCGACCGGGGCCGGGGTGACGCTGCTCGGACGGCGCGTCGTCCGGGAGGCGCCGCAGTGCTCGGTCGCGATGCTCGTGACCGGCTCGGAGCCGTCCGACGCGGACCTGCGGCTGGGGGCTCGTCACCTGCCGGCGGGCACGCGCGCGCTCGTCGTGCGCTGCCAGACCGGCGCGGAGGTCTCCGTGCGGACGCAGGGCCTGCTGACGCTCGGGACCCTCGGCACCCTCGACGACCTGCCTCGTCTGCTGCGCCGGGTCGTGTCGTGAGGCGCCCGGCGCGCGTCCGTCCGCTGGGTCTCGCGGCCGTGGACGCCCTCGTCCTGGTCGTGGTCCTCGCGGTGGTGCTCTACCCGCTGCTCGACGTGTACGGCGGCGCCGTCGCGGCGCCCGCGATCGCCGGCGGGCTGCTCGTCGGCGGCGGCCTGGGACTCGTGGCCGCCTGGCGCACGTGGTCGGCGCTGTCCGTGGTCGCCGCCGTGGTCGGGGCGTACGTGGTGCTCGGCGGCCCGCTCGCCGTGCCGACGACGACCGTGGCCGGGGTGGTCCCGACGGGGGAGACGCTCGTCGCCCTCGCGCGCGGGGTGGTGTCCTCCTGGTCCCAGGTCGTCACGCTCCAGCCGCCCGTGGGCCGCGGCGGCAGCGTGCTCGTCGCCGCCTTCGTGCTCGCGCTCGCCGGTTCGTCGGGCGCGGTGGCGCTCGCGACCCGGCTCCGGGCGCCGGCGGCCTCGGCCGCGGCGCTGGTCCCCGTCGCGGTGCTCGTCGTCGTGATCCTGCTCGGGACGCGCGCCCCGACCGTGCCGCCCGTCGCCACCGGCGTCGTGCTCGCCGTCGTGCTGCTCGGCTGGGCCGCGTGGCGGGCCGACCGGCTGCGCGCCCGCCGTGTCGTCGCGACCTCGGTGGTCGCGGTCGTCGCGGTGGGCTCCGGGGTGCTGGGAGCGTCCGCCGTGGTCGCGGACCAGCCGCGCTACGTGCTGCGCGACGAGATCGTGCCGCCGTTCGACCCGCGGGACTACGCGAGCCCGCTGTCCGCCTTCCGCGAGTACCTCAAGGAGCTCGACGAGACCACGCTGTTCACCGTGAGCGGCCTGCCCGAGGGCGCGCGGGTCCGGCTGGCGACCATGGACGCGTACGACGGGGTCGTCTGGAACGTCGCCGGCGACGGGGGCGCCCAGAGCTCGGGGGAGTTCCGCCGCGTCGGCGGCGAGCTGGCCACCAGCCTGCGCGGGACGCCGGCGCACGTCGACGTCACCGTCGAGGACCTCGGCGGGGTGTGGCTGCCGACGGTCGGCCAGACCACGGCGTTCGCCATGTCCTCGAACGCGGTGACCCAGCAGCTGCGCTTCAACGAGGCCACGGGTGCGGCGGTGCTCACCGGCGGTCTCACGAAGGGCCTCTCCTACGGCCTCGACGTGGTGGTCCCGGCGGTTCCCGCGGACGACGACATCGGCGCCGCCGAGCCCGGGTCCGACCCCCAGCCCGTCGCGCTGGCCGTGCCGGACGTCGTGGGCGTGACCGCCGCCGACGTCGCGCGCGACGCGGGCAACCCGGTCGAGGTGGCGCGCGAGCTGTCCGACTGGCTGGTCGACGAGGGCTTCTACAGCGACGGCCTCGACGAGCAGGGCGGTGGCACGGGCTCCCTGTCCGGCCACGGCGCGGACCGGATCGCGAGCCTGCTGGGCGGCGACCAGCTGGTCGGCGACGGCGAGCAGTACGCGTCCGCTCTCGCCCTCATGGTCCGGGAGATGGGCCTGCCCGCGCGGGTCGTGCTCGGGTTCGTGCCGTCCGCCGAGGACGTCGCCGGCGACGAGCCGGTACAGGTCACGGGCGACGACGTCGAGGCGTGGGTCGAGGTCGGCTTCGAGGGCTTCGGGTGGGTGCCGTTCGACGCCACCCCGCCGCGGGAGCGCACGCCCGACAACACCGACATCGAGAAGCCGACGGACCCGCAGCCGCAGGTCGTGCAGCCGCCCCCGCCGCCGCCTGGTGCCGTCACACCGCCCGACGAGGACGACGAGCAGCCCGCGCCCGAGCCCCCGTCGGACGACGACGGCTCGGCGGCGATCTGGCGGACGGTCGCGATCGTCGCGGTCTCGGTGCTCGTCCCGCTGCTGGTGCTGGCGCTCCCGTTCGTCGTCGTCGGGCTGATCAAGGCCGTCCGGCGTCGCCGCCGCCGCAACCGCGGTGACACGGTCACGCGCGTGGCGGGCGGCTGGGCCGAGGTGCTCGACACCGCGGCCGACCTGCGTCAGCCCGTCCCGGACCACGCCACGCGCACGGAGTCGGCGGCGGTCCTCGCGGCCGCCTTCGTCGGCGAGCCCTCGCGGCGGCGCCCGGACGTCGGAGCGGAGGTCCGCGAGCTCGCGCGCACTGCCGACCGTGCGGTCTTCGCCCCGGGCGAGCCCCCGCCGGAGCAGGTGGACGCGTACTGGTCCCGGGTCGACGAGGCCGTCGCGGCCATGCGGCGGTCGGTGGGCTGGCGTCGGCGCGTGCGCGCCCGCCTGTCGCTCGCGTCGGTGCGGGCGCGCCGCCACCGGACCGTCCCCGCATCCCCTGCCGGAGCCCGTCCCGGGCGCTCGAGGAAGGACTCCCGGTGATCCGCACGATCGGCACCGCACCCGTCGCGGGCCTCGGCCGGCGCGCCGCCGCCGTCCTGGTCGACGGCCTGCTCGCGCTGCTCGCGGGCGGGTGGCTCGTCGTCGTGGTCGCGGTGCGGGCGCTGCCGGGGGGGAGCGGCGGTGACGCAGACGGGCCGTCCGTCCCCGGGTGGGCGGTCGCGCTGTGCTGGGGAGCCCTGCTGGTGCTCACGGTGGCGCAGTGGGTCCTGCACGGCCGGCTCGGCTGGACCCTGGGCCGCCGACTGCTCGGCGTGCGCACCGTCGACGTGCGCACGCGCCGGCCCGTCGGGATGGCGCGGGTGCTCCTGCGCGGTCTCGTCGTCGCCGCGGGCGCGCTGGTGCTCGGCGTGGGCCAGTACGTCGTCCTGCTGTCGCCGCTGCTCGACGGCTCCGGCCGGCGCCAGGGCTGGCACGACAAGGCGGCCCGGGACCTGGTCCTGGACGTGCGCGGGGTCGGTGCCCCGGTGCCGCCCCCGCCGCCGCGCCCCGAGGTCGCCCGGGCCGCGACCGCGATCTCGTTCCGCGGCGCGCCCGACGGGCAGCTGCCGGTCTCGCCGCCCCCGCCGGTGCCGGGCGGGCTGACCCCGCCGCCGCCCGGCGCGGCAGTGCGACCGTCGGGTGCCCCGGATGCCCCGGGTGCCTCGGTCGCCCCCGCGACCGGCCCGCTGGTGCTCGCGCCGCTCGCGCCGCGGCGCGCCGGGCCGGACCTCGACACCCGCGCGCTCCCGCTCGTCCCGCCCCCGCCGCGTCCCGTCCCGCCGCCGCCGGCTCACCCCGAGCCCGTCGTCGCACCGACGGTGGCCCGCGCCGCCGAGATCGACGACGAGGATCTCGACGGCGAGGACGACGAGGACGTCGAGACCACACGCCGCCGCGTCGACCTGCCGCCCTCCGGCGCGCCGGCCGCCGGACGAGCGTCCGGGCCGCTGACGGCCGCGGTGCTGACCCTCAGCGACGGCCAGCGCGTCGTCGTCCAGCGCACCGCGCTCGTCGGACGCAACCCGGCCGCCGCGGCGGACGGCGTCCAGCTCGTGCGCGTGGTCGACCCCGGCCGGTCGGTCAGCAAGACGCACCTGCAGATCGCCGTGGAGCCCACGGGGGTCTGGGTCGCGGACCGCGGCTCCACCAACGGCACGGTCGTCACGCTGCCGGACGGCGGGCAGGTCATCTGCCCCGTCGACCACCCGGTCCGGCTGCGCATCGGTGCCGTGGTGGTGTTCGGCGACTGCGCGATGCGGCTGGTCGAGACGACGAGCTGACGGCACGGCGCCGAGCGAAGGGCACGGACCTGACCCGACGGCACGGCGTTCGACCGGTGCGGGGCATAGCCTGAGCCCATGGCAGGCTCGGGCCGGGCTGCGCAGATGCAGCTGGTCGAGGTCGAGGAGACCTCGCCGGCGCGCGCCGCTGCGCCCCCGTCCGGCTCGCGGCCGGAGCCCGGCCCGTCGTCGCCGGAGGGGGACCCGCCCCCCAGAGGGCGCCTCCGGACCGGCCGCTGGGTGCTGCTCGGCGGTGCGCTGGCCGCCGCGGTGGTCGCCTCGCTCGTCGTCGTCGACGCCCGTGCGCGGGACGCGGACCGCGACCACGCGCTCGCCACGCCCGGCCTGCTCCTGCCGGTCGACGGCCCGCTGCGCGCACGCTGGAGCGCACCGGCAGCGAGCGGCGCGGGGACGGTCCAGGTGGCCGGCGGGACGGTCGCCGTCGTCACGACGGACGGCGCCGGCCGGGCCGTGACCGGCTACGCCGCGGGCACGGGCGAGCCGCGGTGGCGGGTGGAGGTCGAGGGCGGCACCTCGGGCTTCGAGGACGGCGGGCTGACGTGCCCGTCGACCCGGTACGACGACGACCTGGTGCTCTGCACCGCCGCGACCCCGGACCCGCTGTACGTCGACGAGGGCGACGAGGTGACCCCGCAGACCCGCGTCCTCGCGATCGACGCGGCGACGGGCCGGGAGGAGGGCGGCTGGTCGCAGCCCGGGGTCCTGATCGGCGTGCAGCGGGTGGACGACGACCTGGTGCTCGCCAGCACCGACGAGGACGGCCACACGCTGGTCCAGCGCCGCGCCGGGCGCACCGGCGACGTCCTGTGGACGTACCGCTCGCGGGGGGTGATCGTGAGCGAGTTCGCGCAGGCCAGGTCGACGATGGACGCCTCGGAGCGCACGGCGGTGGTGCGCGGCGTCGACGTCGTGGCGGTGCGGCTCCGCGACGGTCTGGTCACGCCCGTCGGCTCGCGCGCGCTCGCGGTCGCGGCGGCCCCGTTCCGGGACGCGTTCGCGACCTGGACGCCGGCCCGTGGCGGCACGCTGCACGACGAGGACGGCGCCGCGACGGTCGAGCTCCCCACCATCCCGGCGCCGCTGGCGGTCGACGACGGATCGTCGGGCGAGCTCGCGGTGGTGAGCACCGGCGTGGACGTGCGGGGCATCGACGTCGGGTCGGGTGCGGAGGTCTGGCGCGCGGTGACCACGATGCGCGTCCGCGGCGTCGTCGCGCAGACCGTGCTGCTCGGGGACGGCCCGCGGTACGCGGCCCTGGACGCCACCGACGGACGGACCCTGTGGTGGCAGGAGCGGCGCTCCGCGCTGCCGTGGACGCCGCTGACCGACGGGTCCGTGGTGCTGGCGCCGGGCGAGGACGGCGCCGGCGGCGACGCGCCGGGCACGCTCGTCGCGCGCGACCTGCGGGACGGCGGGGCCCTCTGGCAGACCGAGCTCCCGGCGGGGGTACGGAGCCTCGAGACGGTGGGCGGCCTGGTGGTGGGACGGACCGCCGACGGCGTCGTCGTGCTGGGCTGACGGCGCCCCGAGGCGCGGCCGGCTTGCCCGCCACGGCCCTCGTCGTTGTAGTGTGACGGCGTGCAGACCAGCGTGAGCCTCCTTCTTCGCTGCCGCGGCGAGGCCTTCTAGGCCGGATCCTCGCCGCGGTGTTCGGTGTGCCGGCTGACCACTCGCCGAGAACCAACCGCAGCGAAGGACCCACCCCATGAGCTATCTGGACACGAGCCCGCAGCAGCCGTCGGGCATGCCGATCCACAAGTACCGGCCGTTCCACGAGCAGATCCGCGTCGACCTGCCGGACCGCACCTGGCCGTCGGCGCACATCACGAAGGCGCCGCGCTGGTGCGCGGTGGACCTGCGTGACGGCAACCAGGCGCTGATCGAGCCGATGAGCCCCGCCCGCAAGCTGGAGATGTTCGAGCTGCTGGTGGACATGGGCTACAAGGAGATCGAGGTCGGCTTCCCGGCGGCGTCGCAGACGGACTTCGACTTCGTCCGCAAGCTGATCGAGGAGGACCGGATCCCCGACGACGTGGTGATCCAGGTCCTGACGCAGTCGCGCGAGCACCTGATCGAGCGGACGTACGAGGCGATCGCGGGCGCCACGCAGGCGATCGTGCACCTGTACAACTCGACGTCCACGCTGCAGCGCGAGGTCGTGTTCCGGTCCGACGAGGACGGCATCGTCGACATCGCGGTCTCGGGCGCCCGGTTCTGCAAGAAGTACGAGGAGCTGATCCCGGACACCGAGGTCTTCTACGAGTACTCCCCGGAGTCCTACACGGGCACCGAGCTGGAGTTCGCGGTGCGGATCTGCAACGCGGTGCTCGAGGAGTGGCAGCCCACGCCCGACCGCCCGGTGATCGTCAACCTGCCCGCGACCGTCGAGATGGCGACGCCGAACGTCTACGCCGACTCGATCGAGTGGATGAGCCGCAACCTGCGCTACCGCGACGCGGTGGTCCTGAGCCTGCACCCGCACAACGACCGCGGCACGGCCGTCGCCGCCGCGGAGCTGGGCTACATGGCGGGCGCCGACCGCATCGAGGGCTGCCTGTTCGGCAACGGCGAGCGCACCGGCAACGTGTGCCTGGTGACGCTGGGCATGAACCTGTTCAGCCAGGGCATCGACCCCCAGATCGACTTCTCGGACATGGAGCGCATCCGGCGCACGGTCGAGCGGTGCAACCAGCTGCCCGTCGGCGAGCGCCACCCGTGGGGCGGCGACCTGGTGTTCACGGCGTTCTCGGGATCGCACCAGGACGCCATCAAGAAGGGTCTGGACGCCATGGAGGTCCGCGCCGCGGCGCAGGGCAAGGGCGTCGACGACATCGAGTGGGCCGTGCCGTACCTGCCGATCGACCCCAAGGACGTCGGCCGGTCGTACGAGGCGATCATCCGCGTGAACTCGCAGTCCGGGAAGGGCGGCATCAGCTACCTGATGAAGTCCGAGAAGGACCTGGACCTGCCCCGCCGGCTCCAGATCGAGTTCTCCCAGGTGGTGCAGCGGCACACCGACGCGCACGGCACGGAGGTCACGTCCGACGACCTGTGGCGCATCTTCGTCGACGAGTACCTCCCGGTCGACGTCGCCAAGGTCCAGACCGCCGCGCAGGACTTCGGGGACCTGGTGCCGTGGGGCCGGTTCGCGCTGCAGGGCACGCGGACGACGAGCGAGCAGGACGGACCGGACGCGCTCGAGGTCGACCTGCAGGTCGACGGCGCGGTGCGCACGCTCACGGGCTCGGGCAACGGCCCGGTCGCGGCGTTCGTCGCGGCGCTCGAGCAGGTCGACGTCCACGTCGCGGTGCTGGACTACGCGGAGCACGCGCTCTCGTCGGGCGGCGACGCCACGGCGGCCGCGTACGTCGAGTGCGCGATCGGCGACCAGATCCTGTGGGGCGTCGGCATCGACCCGTCGATCACGACGGCGTCGCTCAAGGCGATCGTCTCCGCGATCAACCGTCACCTGCGCTGACCTCGTCGGGCCGGCGCGGCCGGTCGCTCCCACCGAGCCTTCCGGGGACGGCACCACCCTTCGTCGTACCCCGGCGGCGCGCCGCACGTCCGTGAGCACCCCCACGGGACGTGCCCGTGCGCGACCCTGCGCCGCCGGCGCCCGATCGACTCGTCGCCCACCACCCCTCGGGACGACGAGCCACGTCGAGGCGCCGGCGGCGCGGGTACCCCCGCGACCGCGCGGTGCGGGGCGATGTCGGTGCGGTGAGGGAGGATGGACGGGTGAGCCTCTACCGCGACGAGGCGATCGTGCTGCGCACCCACAAGCTGGGGGAGGCCGACCGCATCGTCACCCTCCTGACCCGCCAGCACGGCAAGGTGCGCGCGGTCGGCAAGGGCGTCCGCCGCACGACGTCGCGGTTCGGCTCGCGCCTCGAGCCGTTCATGCACGTGGACCTGCAACTCTCCACGGGCCGCAACCTCGACATCGTGACGCAGGCGGAGACGCTCGGTCCGTACGGGCGGGCGCTCGCGGCGGACTACGCCCTGTACACGGTCGGCACCGCGATGCTGGAGACCGCCGACCGGCTGGTCGAGGCCGAGCACGAGCCCGCGCTGCAGCAGTACTGGCTGCTCGTCGGGGCTGTGCGCGCGCTCGCGACGCGGGAGCACGCCCCCGGCCTGGTGCTCGACTCCTACCTGCTGCGCGCGCTGGCCGTCGCCGGCTGGGCGCCGAGCTTCGCGGACTGCGCGCGCTGCGGTGATCCCGGCCCGCACCAGGCGTTCAACGTCTCGTCGGGCGGCGCGGTGTGCTCGCGGTGCCGCCCGCCGGGCTCGGCGTCGCCGGCGCCGGAGACCTTCGGGCTGCTCTCGGCGCTGATCGCGGGCGACTGGGTGGTCGCGGACGCGAGCGCCGAGCGGCACCGCGGTGAGGCGGCCGGGCTGGTCGCCGCGTTCAGCCAGTTCCATCTGGAGCGCCACCTGCGTTCCCTGCCGCACGTCGAGCGCGTCTGAGACCCACCCGCCCCACCCCGCACGCCGCACGCCGGGCCGGGCGCGGGGCTGCCGTGGCGGACCCGGCACAATGGGCCGCGTGGTGAAGCCTCTGGTCGACCCGTACCCGCACCCGTCCGGCGCGCAGCCGCCCGCCATCCCGCAGCAGTTCGTGCCGCGCCACGTGGCGGTGGTCATGGACGGCAACGGTCGGTGGGCGAACGCGCGCGGCCTGAGCCGCATCGAGGGCCACAAGGCGGGGGAGGCGTCGCTGCTCGACGTGGTGGCCGGCGCGATCGAGATCGGCGTCGAGTACGTCTCGGCGTACGCGTTCTCGACCGAGAACTGGAGCCGCTCGCCCGAGGAGGTGCGCTTCCTCATGGGCTTCAACCGGGACGTCCTGCGGCGCCGCCGGGACCTCATGAGCTCGTGGGGGGTGCGCGTCCGGTGGGCCGGGCGGCGCCCGCGGCTGTGGCGCTCGGTCATCACCGAGCTGGAGACCGCCGAGGAGCTCACGCGCGAGAACACGCGGTGCACTCTGACCATGTGCGTCAACTACGGCGGGCGCGCGGAGATCGCCGACGCCGCGGCGGCGCTCGGCCGGGACGTCGCCGCCGGCCGGGTCAACCCGGACCGGGTCACGGAGAAGGTGTTCGCGCGGTACCTCGACGAGCCGGACCTCCCGGACGTCGACCTGTTCCTGCGCTCGTCCGGGGAGCAGCGGATCTCGAACTTCATGATCTGGCAGGCCGCGTACGCCGAGCTCGTCTTCCTGGACGAGCCGTGGCCGGACGTCGACCGGCGCCACCTGTGGCGCGCCGTCGAGGAGTACGCCCGCCGGGACCGGCGCTACGGCGGGGCGGTCGACGCGCCCCGGGCCTGACGGCCCACCGCGGTGTCGGCCGCCGTCGCTACGGTGACGTCATGGCACTCACGGTGGGGATGATCACGTTCGACACGCGGGACGCGGTGGCGCTCGCGGCGTGGTGGGCACGGCAGCTCGGCGGGACGGTGCACGACGAGTCGGAGGGCTGGTTCGTCATCGTGACGGACGTGCGCGGCGTCGGGCAGGTCGCGTTCCAGCGGGTCGAGGACCCGACGCCGGGCAAGAACCGCGTGCACCTGGACCTCGGCTCCGAGGACCCGGCGGCCGAGGTGGCGCGCCTGCTCGCGGACGGCGCCTCCCTGGTGGCGCGGCACGACGAGCACGGCTTCGCCTGGACGGTGCTCGCGGACCCGGAGGGCAACCAGTTCTGCGTGGCGCCGGGCTGACGCGTCGGCGTCGCGGTGGCGTCAGCTCGGCCCCGCCCGGTGCAGCCCGGCCGGGTGCGGGACCGGCTCAGTCCGGCGGCCGGGCCTCGTCGGAGCGCGCGGCGCGGTGCTGGTGGTGCGGGCGGTGCAGGTCCGGCTCGTCGTCCACGGAGGTCCACAGCGGCTCGCCGAGGACGTCGTCGATGCTGCGCACGTGGCGCCCGCCCTCGTCGGCGTGCCGCCCGTGCGTCTCCGGCGGCTCGAGCGACTCGTACGCCTCCGCCTCCTCCCGGGCGTGGCGCAGCATGCGGCGCCGGAAGAACCACGACCCCAGGACCACCAGCCCCGCGAGCACGGCGGCCAGGAGCCAGGGGGACGTCGCCACCAGCCGGATCGCGCCCCACACGGCGGAGAGCCCGACCGTGGCCCAGACGATGCCCCAGGCGAGTGCGCCGGGAAGGGTCGCGATCGTGAACCGCAGGTAGCGCATCCGGATCAGGCCGGACGCGGCGAAGACGGCCGTCTGGACGCCGAAGGTGAGGAACGCGAACGTCACGGCGAAGGGGCCCCACCGCCGGACGAGCTCGAGGCCGCGCTGCGCGGCGCGCGTGCTGGTCCACACCTCGAGGTGCGTGATGGTCGACCGCCACCACGCGTAGCCCTTGTCGCTCGAGTGGACCGTCCGGGCGCCGCGGACCACGCCTCGTCCCGCCCAGTAGGTCGCGTGGGACCGGGCGAGGGCGACCAGGAACAGGGCGCCGATCGCGACGCCGATCGACGCGGCCCCCAGGCCGAAGGCGTCGAGGGGGTCGTTGTCCACGCGCGCATCCTACGAAGTCGGCGCGCCGGCGGGCGGGACCGAGGTTGCGCCCCCGGGATTCCCGGCGGGCCCGGGCGGCGCGGGCCGGTACCCTGGGCGGGCGCCGCGGCAGCCCGCGGCATCCCCGGTCGCGACACCCAGTCGCGGCACGTCGACCTGGAGTGATCGCACCGTGGCAGCCCCCTCTCGCCTGGATTCCGTCGTCTCCCTCGCCAAGCGGCGCGGGTTCGTGTTCCCCAGCGGCGAGATCTACGGCGGTACGCGCTCGGCCTGGGACTACGGGCCGCTGGGCGTCGAGCTCAAGGAGAACATCAAGCGCCAGTGGTGGCGTGCGATGGTGACGAGCCGGGACGACATCGTCGGCCTGGACTCCTCCGTCATCCTGCCGCGCCAGGTGTGGGTGGCCTCCGGCCACGTGGGCGTCTTCACCGACCCGCTGACGGAGTGCCTGTCCTGCCACAAGCGGTTCCGCGAGGACCAGATGCTCGAGGAGTTCGAGGAGCGCAAGGGTCACGCGCCCGAGGGCGGGCTGGCCGGCATCGCGTGCCCGAGCTGCGGCACCCGCGGTCAGTGGACCGAGCCGCGCGACTTCAACATGATGCTCAAGACGTACCTCGGCCCGGTCGAGGACGAGTCCGGCCTGCACTACCTGCGGCCCGAGACCGCGCAGGGCATCTTCGTGAACTTCAAGAACGTCTACACGGCCGCCCGCATGAAGCCGCCGTTCGGCATCGGCCAGATCGGCAAGTCGTTCCGCAACGAGATCACGCCCGGCAACTTCATCTTCCGGACGCGCGAGTTCGAGCAGATGGAGATGGAGTTCTTCGTCGAGCCGGGCAGCGACGAGACGTGGCACCAGTACTGGATCGACTTCCGCACCGACTGGTACGTGGACCTCGGGCTCAGCCGGGACAACCTGCGGCACTACGAGCACCCGGCCGAGAAGCTGTCGCACTACTCCAAGCGCACGGTCGACATCGAGTACCGGTTCGGCTTCCAGGGCAGCGAGTGGGGCGAGCTCGAGGGCATCGCGAACCGCACCGACTTCGACCTGTCGACCCACAGCGAGCACTCGGGTCAGGACCTGTCGTTCTTCGACCAGGCCAAGAACGAGCGCTACGTGCCCTACGTCATCGAGCCCGCCGCCGGTCTGACGCGCAGCCTCATGGCGTTCCTGGTCGAGTCCTACACGGAGGACGAGGCGCCCAACACCAAGGGCGGGGTGGACACGCGCGTCGTGCTCAAGCTCGACCCGCGCCTCGCCCCGGTCAAGGCGGCGGTGCTCCCGCTGTCGCGCAACGAGCAGCTCAGCCCCAAGGCGCGTGACCTCGCGGCCGAGCTGCGCAAGCACTGGAACGTCGACTTCGACGACGCCGGTGCCATCGGCCGCCGCTACCGCCGCCAGGACGAGATCGGCACGCCGTTCTGCATCACGGTGGACTTCGACACGCTGGACGACCAGGCCGTGACGATCCGTCACCGCGACGACATGTCCCAGCAGCGCGTCGCGCTCGACCAGGTGACGTCCTACCTGGCACCCCGCCTCCTGGGCGCCTGACCGACCGCGCACCACGCTCGCCGAGGTCGTCGGACCCCCCGACGACCTCGGCGACCGGTGTGCCGGGCGAGCGGGTCGTGACATCTGTCATGCGGGGTCGGTGACGGGCGGCGGGGGAACGGCCCGGGCGCGGTCGCCAGGATCGAGTCATGACCTCCACCGACACCCTCGCGTCGCCGGCACGGACCGGCGACGCCCCGCTCGCGATCGACCTGCGCGGGCTGCACAAGTCGTTCGGTCCGGTGCGCGCGGTCGCGGGGCTGGACCTCGCGGTGCGGCCCGGTGAGGTCGTCGCGTTCCTCGGGCCCAACGGCGCGGGCAAGACGACGACCATCGACATGCTGCTCGGTCTCGCCGAGCCGGACAGCGGCCACGTGCGCGTGCTGGGCATGGACCCGTCGGACGCCATCGCCGCGGGCCGCGTCTCCGCGGTGATGCAGACCGGCGGCCTGCTCAAGGACCTCACCGTGGCGGAGACCGTGCGGCTGAGCGCGTCGTTCTTTGGCGCGCCCGCCGCCGCGGTGACCGACGCGATGGCGCGCGCCGGCATCGCCGAGATCGCCGAGCGCCGCGTCGGCACGTGCTCGGGCGGTCAGCAGCAGCGGCTGCGGTTCGCGCTCGCGCTGCTCCCGGACCCGGACCTCATCGTGCTCGACGAGCCGACGACCGGCATGGACGTCGAGGGCCGGCGCGAGTTCTGGACCGCGCTGCGGGCCGACGCCGCGCGCGGCCGGACGATCGTGTTCGCCACGCACTACCTCGAGGAGGCCGACGCCTACGCCGACCGCGTCGTGATGGTGAGCCACGGCAGCGTGGTCGCCGACGGATCGGCCGCGCAGGTCAAGGCGCTCACGGCCGGCCGGGTCGTGTCCGCGACGGTCGCGGGCGGCGTGGACGCCGCGCTGCAGGCCGCCCTGCACGCCGTGCCCGGGGTCGTGGACGTCGAGGTGCGGCGCGACCGGCTCGTCGTGCGCACCACGGACTCCGACGCGCTCGCGCGCCACCTGCTGACCGCGACCGCGGCCACCGACCTCGAGATCACGGCGCGCGGGCTGGAGGACGCCTTCCTCGCGCTCACGGGTGACGCCGTCACCCCGACGAGCACGCCCGCCCCGACCACCACGACGACCCCCGGGAGCACCCGATGACCGGCACGACGACCACCACGTCCACGACGAGCGCCACCCTGGCCGACCCCACCGACCCCGCCGACCGCACGGCCGCACGTGCCGGCGAGCGCGTAGCCCGCACCGGACCGGCGCGCGGACTGGTGAACCTGCCGTACCTCGCGATCGAGCTGCGCCGCGTCCTGCGCAACCGCCGCACGGTGGTCTTCACGCTCGCGATGCCGCCGGTGTTCTTCCTGCTGTTCGGGACGGTCGGCGACTACCAGACGCAGCGGGCGGGCTACGGCAACGTGACCGCGTGGGTGATGGTGTCGATGGCGCTGTACGGGGCGCTGCTCGCCACGACCAACGGGGGCGCCAGCGTCTCGGTCGAGCGCGCGCAGGGCTGGACGCGCCAGCTGCGGCTGACGCCGCTGCGTCCCGCGACGTACGTGACGACGAAGGTGCTCGTCGCGATGATCCTGGCGCTCGCCTCGATGGTGATCACCACCGTCGTCGGTCTCGCGTCCGGCGCGGACGCGCCCGTGGGCCGGCTCGTCGCCGCCCTCGTCGTCGGCTGGGTGGGCTCGGCCGTGTTCGCGGCGTTCGGCCTGTTCATGGGCTACCTGCTGCCGTCGGAGAACGTCATGCAGGTCCTCGGCCCGGTGCTCGCGCTGCTGTCCTTCGCGGGCGGGCTGTTCATGCCGCTCGGCGACGGCGTGTTCGCGACGGTCGCACGGTTCATGCCGACGTACGGCCTCGCCGAGCTCACGCGCGCGCCGATCGGTGGCGACTTCTCGTGGTGGGCCGTCGTCAACGTCGTCGTGTGGGGGGCGGTGTTCGTGTGGGGCGCCGCATGGCGCTTCCGCCGGGACACGGCGCGCGTCTGAGCCCCGGCGGTCAGCGGCGTGGGTACGGCGGCTACGGTGAGCCCTGCTGGCGTAGGCCCGGCTGGCGTGAGCCCGGCTAGCGTGAGCACCGTGACGTCCCCCAGCCCCGACCGCCTCGAGCAGGGGTCGCCGATCTTCACCCCGTGGCGGCGCGGGCGCCGGGCGATGCGGGTCATCGGGCCCGTGATGGGCATCGTGTGGGTCGTCTTCCTGGTCCAGCCGCTGCGAGCGGCGTGGGACAGCGGCCCGGGCGCGGCCCGCTGGGTCTCGGTGGTCGCGGTCGTGGCGCTCGCGCTGAGCTTCGCGTTCGTCGTCGTCCGGTACGCCCGGCCCTACGCGGACGGGATGTCCCGGGACCGCGCGGTGGCGTTCCTGGTCGGGCAGGTGGTCCTCGTCGGGCTGTCGACGATCGCGGCGGACCAGGTCGGCCTCGTCGGGCTGGTGTTCGTGTGCGTGTCGGGGGTGTTCCTGCTGCGCGGGCCGGCGGTGCTGGGCGTCGCGGTGCTCGCCTCTCTCGCGATCGTGGTGGTGCCGCGGGTCGCGGGCTGGGACCCCATCGACGACCTCGTGGTCTCGGTGGTCCTCAGCACGGTCGCGATGTTCGGGTTCACCCAGCTCGTGCGGCGCAACCGGCAGCTCCAGCTCGCGCAGGACGAGGTGGCGGTCCTCGCGGTGGAGCGCGAGCGCGAGCGGATCGCGCGGGACATGCACGACATCCTCGGGCACAGCCTCACCGTCATCTCGGTCAAGGCCGAGCTCGCGGCCCGGCTGCTGGACCGGGACCCGGAGCGGGCGCGGGGGGAGGTGCTCGAGGTCCAGCAGCTCGCCCGCTCGGCGCTCGCGGACGTGCGCGGGATGGTCACCGCCACGCGCGCGGTGACGCTCGCGGGCGAGCTGGCCGGGGCGCGGCTCGCACTGGACTCCGCGGGGGTGCAGGCGACGCTGCCGGGCAGTGTCGAGGAGGTGCCGGAGGACCTGCGCGAGCTGTTCGCGTGGGGGCTGCGCGAGGGGACGACGAACGTGCTCCGGCACGCCGGTGCGCGGCGCGTCGTGGTGGTCATGGACGCGCGCACGCTGATCGTCGACGACGACGGCGCGGGTCCGCCGGACGCCGCGGCCGCGCAGGACTCCCACGGGCTGCTGGGCCTCACCGAGCGCGCCCGGCGTGCGGGCGCCCGGGTCGAGGTCGGTGCGAGCCCGATCGGCGGCTACCGGCTGCTGGTGACGCGCGACGGGGGAGCACCCGGGCCCGCGGGGACCCCGGACGGGCGGACCGACGCATGAGCGAGGCGATCCGGATCCTGCTGGCGGACGACCAGGCGCTCGTCCGGGGCGCCCTCGCGGCCCTGCTCGACCTCGAGCCGGACCTCGAGGTCGTCGCGCAGGTGGCCCGCGGCGACGAGGTGCTCGACGCCGCGCGCTCGTCGGGCGCGCAGGTGGCGCTGCTGGACGTCGAGATGCCCGGGCTGGACGGCATCGCGGCCGCCGACGTGCTGCGCCGGGAGCTGCCCGGCTGCCGGGCGCTGATCGTGACGACGTTCGGCCGGCCCGGCTACCTGCGGCGCGCGCTGGACGCGGGGGCGAGCGGGTTCGTCGTGAAGGACACCCCGGCCGAGCAGCTCGCGGACGCGGTGCGTCGCGTGCACGCCGGGCTGCGGGTGGTGGACCCGGACCTCGCGGTCGAGTCGCTGACGGTCGGCGCCAACCCGCTCACCGAGCGCGAGCGTGGGGTGCTGCGGGCGGCCGCCGACGGCGGCACGGTCGCGGACGTGGCGCGCGCGACGTTCCTGTCCGAGGGCACGGTGCGCAACTACCTCTCGGCGGCCATGGGCAAGACGGGCGGGCGCACGCGCGCGGAGGCGGTCCGGCTCGCGCAGGAGAACGGCTGGCTCTGAGCCGCGCGCGGGGCGCGGCTCCGAGCCCCTGGTGCACCGGCGCACCGGCGCACCGGTGGGAGAATGGCGCGCGTGACGACCACGACGACCGCCGACCAGCGCGCGCCCGCCGCCGTGCTGCCTCCGCTGCGCATCGGCCCCCTCCAGGTGGACACCCCGGTGGTGCTCGCACCCATGGCCGGCGTCACCAACGCGGCGTTCCGCCGGCTGTGCCGCGAGTCCGGCGCCGGGCTGTACGTCGCGGAGATGCTGACGAGCCGCGCGCTCGTCGAGCGGTCTCCCGAGTCGTTCCGGATCATCGCGTTCGAGCCCGACGAGGTGCCGCGCTCGGTCCAGGTGTACGGCGTCGACCCGGCGACGGTCGGCGCGGCCGTGCGGCTCCTGGTCGAGGAGGACCGCGCGGACCACGTGGACCTCAACTTCGGCTGCCCGGTGCCCAAGGTGACACGCCGCGGCGGGGGAGCGGTGCTCCCGTGGAAGCGGGACCTGTTCCGCTCGATCGTGACGGCCGCGGTCCAGGCGGCCGCGCCGCGCGGCGTGCCGGTGACCGTGAAGATGCGCAAGGGCATCGACGAGGACCACCTGACCTTCGTCGAGGCGGGCCTGACGGCGCAGGACGCGGGCGTCGCGGCGGTCGCGCTGCACGGCCGCACGGCCGCCGACTACTACTCGGGCACCGCCGACTGGGACGCCATCGCGGCGCTCAAGGAGGCCGTCACCGACATCCCGGTGCTCGGCAACGGGGACATCTGGTCCGCCGAGGACGCGCTCGCGATGGTCGCGCACACCGGCTGCGACGGGGTCGTCGTCGGCCGCGGGTGCCAGGGCCGGCCGTGGCTCTTCGCCGATCTCGCGGCCGCGTTCGCCGGGTCCGACGAGCGCGTGCGGCCGGGCCTCGGGCACGTCGCGGGCGTCGTGCGCCGGCACGCCGAGCTGATGGTCGACCACTTCGGAGAGGAGGACAAGGCGCTGCGCGAGATGCGCAAGCACATGGCCTGGTACCTCAAGGGCTACGTGGTGGGCGGCGAGCTGCGCGCCCGGTTCGGGCTCGTCTCGAGCCTGGCCGAGCTCGACGACCTGCTGGCCGAGCTCGACCTCGACCAGCTGTACCCGGGGGCGCCCGCGGAGGGCCAGCGCGGCCGTGCGGGTTCCCCGAAGAAGCCGCACCTGCCGTACGGCTGGCTCGACTCGCGAGAGCTGTCCGACGAGTTCCGCCGCGACCTGGCCGAGGCCGAGCTCAGCGTCTCGGGCGGCTGACGCCGGTCCCGAGGTCCGCGCAGTCCGGTCAGGCCGGGCCCGTGACGCGGACCGCGCGGGCCAGGGTCTCGACGGTCGCCGGGTCGGCGTGCGGCGCGGCCAGGCCGAGGTGCGTGACCGCCAGCGCACCGGTGGCCGCCGCCTGCGCCAGCGCGTCGCGACGCGGGGCGCCCGCGAGCGTGGCGCGCAGGAGCCCGGCCAGGAAGGCGTCGCCCGCGCCCTCTGCGTCGACGACCGGGCCCGCGTCGGCGACGTCCACCTCCCACCAGCCGTCCGCGTCCAGCGCGAGCGCGCCGCGCGCCCCGTCCGTGCAGACGGCCAGCGAGGTGCCGGAGCGGAGCGCAGCGCGCAGGTAGGCGCGCGGGTCGGCGAGCCGTGCCGCCGAGACCAGGAGCACGTCCGCCGCGGCCGCGAACGCGCGCGCGAAGTCGCCCACGCCGTCGTCGTCGTGCACGTCGCACCACACGGGGACGCCGGCGGCCCGGGCGACGTCGAGCAGCGGGCGCGATCCCGCGGCGAGGTCGAGCACCGCGGCGTCGGCGGCGCGCACCGCCGCGAGGACCGCGTCGTCCGCCGGGGGAGCCGTGGGCAGCTCGAGGTAGAGGGACAGGCGCGCACCGTCGTCGGCTACGAGGTTCACGTGCCGCTCGGTGCGTCCGCCGAGCGCGGGCCGGGCGAGCACGCGGAGGTCACCACCGCCGCGGCCCGCACCGAGCGCGTCGAGCACGCGCGCGGCCTGCTCGTCGTCGCCCGTCGTCGTGACGAGCGTCGTCGGCACGCCCAGGGCGGCCAGCGTGACGGCCTTGCCGGCGGACGTGCCGCCCAGCCCGTCGTGGTGCGCGGCCGCGAGCTCCATGTGCGGCACGGGCGCGGGCAGGCGGGGCAGCCGGACGACGGTGTTCCAGGAGACCGGCCCGTGCACGACGACGTGGTTCACGTCACGCAACCTAGGGCCTGCACCCCCTACTCTGGTACCCCTGGCAGAAACTTGCAGCAACTCCTTGCAGCGCTCGTCGTCGAGCGTTGACCGAGACCTGGTGGTGACGATGACGCGCCCTTCCCGACGCGCCCGAGCGGCGCGGTGGCTGACGCCGCCGGCCGCCGCCGTGCTCGCCCTGACCGCCCTCGCCGGGTGTACCGGCGAGCCGCCGGACCCGGCGACGCGGCCGGCCGCCGACGGCAGCGGGCACGACGTCGGCGTCCAGCTGTTCCAGTGGACGTGGGACGCGGTCGCGGCGGAGTGCACCGACGAGCTCGGGCCGGCGGGGTACGCCTGGGTGCTCGTCTCGCCACCTCAGGAGCACGTCGTGGGAGCGCCCTGGTGGACGGCGTACCAGCCGGTGAGCTACCGGCTGGAGTCCCGGCTCGGCACGCGCGAGCAGCTCGCGGCGATGGTCGAGACCTGCCACGACGCGGGCGTCGACGTCCGGGTCGACGCGGTGATCAACCACATGACCGGCCAGGACGAGCCCGGGACGGGCTGGGCGGGCTCGTCGTACGAGCACTACCGCTACCCCGGGACGTGGGAGGAGGACGACTTCCACCACTGCGGGCTCACGCCCGCGGACGACATCGTGCTCTACGGCGACCGCGAGCAGGTCCAGACGTGCGAGCTCGTGAACCTCGCGGACCTCGACACGGGGGCGTCGCACGTGCGCGAGCGGCTGACGGCGTACCTCGAGGACCTCGTGGGGCTCGGGGTCGACGGGTTCCGCATCGACGCCGCCAAGCACATGGCTGCGCAGGACGTGGGGGCGGTCGTGGCGCCGCTCGACGACGACGTCGCGATCATGCAGGAGGTCATCCGGGGATCTGCGGAGCCGGTCCAGCCGGAGGAGTACGTCGCGAACGGCCAGGTGTACGAGTTCACGTACGGCAAGGAGATGGCGGGCGTCGTCGCGGGGTCGCCCGGCCTGGCGCTCGAGCTCGGCGAGGCGTCCGCGCGGTACCTGCCGTCGGACGACGCGGTCGTGTTCGTCGAGAACCACGACACCGAGCGCAACGGCTCGACGCTCTCCTACCGGGCGGGGACAGACGACGCCCTGGCGACCGTGCTCATGCTCGCGGGCGACTACGGCACGCCCCAGGTCTACTCCGGTTACGCGTTCGACGACGTCGACGCGGGCCCGCCGCAGGACGACGGCGGCACGGTGCTGGACGCGTCCTGCTCCGCCGACCCGGGACCGCAGGCCACGCCGGCGCCGGGAGACTGGGTCTGCCAGCACCGCTGGCCGCAGGTCGCGGGGATGGTCGGCTGGCGCGGCGTCGTCGGTGACGCCGAGGTCCGGGACACGTGGTCGGAGGGCGACGCCGTCGCGCTCGGCCGCGGGCAGCGCGGCTTCGTCGTCGTGAACCTGGGCGACGAGACGCTGACGACCACGCTCCCGACGAGCCTGCCGGAGGGCGACTACTGCGACGTGCTGAGCGCCGCCGACGCGTGCGCGCGCACGACCGTGCACGACGGCGAGATCGAGGTCGTGGTCCCGCCCGGCTCGGCGGCCGCGTGGGACGTCGCGCGCACGGACTGACGGCGAGCAGCGAGGGACGGGCCGACGGCCCGTCCCTCGCGTGGTCTCCCGGCGGAGGCGTCGCCGGGAGCGTCCGTCAGGCGCGCAGCCAGACGGTGGTGTCGGCCGGCACGACGAGCGCGTCGCCGTCGGTCACGAGGTCGCCCGACGCGATCAGCACGAGGGCGTCGGCGGGCAGCCGGACCGGGGTGGTGCCCAGGTTGGCCACGACCCGCACGCCGCGGTTGACGAGGTCGAGCACGTCGTCGCCGGACGCGTGCCAGGCCAGGCCGCCCGAGCCGAGCTGCTCGGCCTTGCGCAGGGCGAGCGCGGACCGGTAGGTCTCGTACGTCGATCCCGCGACGCCACGCTGGGCGTCGGCGGCGTACGCGACCCAGGACGCGGGCTGGGGCAGCCACGTGCGGCCGGTGGGGGAGAAGCCGAAGCCCGGCTCGGCCGCCGACCAGGGGAGCGGCACCCGGCAGCCGTCACGGCCGCGCTCCGCCCCGCCCGTGCGGAAGAACGCCGGGTCCTGGCGCAGGTCGTCCGGCAGCGCGGTGTGGTCGGGCAGGCCCAGCTCCTCGCCCTGGTAGAGGTACGCGGAGCCCGGCAGGCCCAGCATCAGCAGCGTGGCCGCGCGGGCGCGGCGCAGGCCGAGCTCCTCGTCGGGCTGCTCGTCACTTGCGCCGATGCCGTTGGGGCGCGATCCCGCCACGGCCAGCCCCAGGCGCGAGGCGTGCCGGACGACGTCGTGGTTGGACAGGACCCACGTGGTCGGCGCACCGACGGAGTCGGACGCCGCGTACGACGCGGTGATGACGTCCCGCAGCGCGGCGGCGTCCCACAGGGTCGCCAGGAAGGCGAAGTTGAAGGCCTGCTGCATCTCGTCCGGCCGCACGTACCGCGCCAGGCGGGACAGCGGCTCGACCCACGCCTCGGCGACGAGCGCGCGGTCGCCCTGGTACCCGGCGAGCACGCGGTTCCACGCGCGGTAGATCTCGTGCACGCCGTCCTGGTCGAACATCGGGCCCTGGTTGCCGGATCCCGTGACCTCGTCGACGCGCTCCACCTCGGTGCCGTCGGCGTGCGCGTGCAGCACGTGCTCCGCGGCCTCGTGCGCGGTCTCCGAGCCCTCGATCATCGAGACGTGCCCGTGCCAGTCCGGCAGCCCCGGGGCCTTCACCATGCCGTGCGCGACGTCGATCCGGAACCCGTCGACCCCGCGGTCGAGCCAGAACCGCAGGACGTCCTCGAACTCGGCGCGGACCTCGTCGTGCTCCCAGTTGAGGTCCGGCTGGCGCGAGTCGAACAGGTGCAGGTACCACTGCCCGTCGGGCACGCGGGTCCAGGCAGGACCGCCGAAGATCGACTCCCAGTTGTTGGGCGGCAGCTCGCCGTGCTCACCACGCCCCTCGCGGAACAGGTAGCGCTCGCGGGCGGGCGAGCCGGGGGCGGCGGCGAGGGCCTCGACGAACCACGCGTGCTCGTCGGAGGTGTGGTTCGGCACCAGGTCGACGATCACCCGCAGCCCCAGCCCGTGCGCGCGGCCGAGCAGCGCGTCGAAGTCGTCCAGCGTGCCGAACAGGGGGTCGACGTCCCGGTAGTCCGCCACGTCGTAGCCCGCGTCCGCCTGCGGCGAGCGGTAGAACGGCGAGAGCCAGACGGCGTCGACGCCGAGCTCGGCCAGGTGCGGCAGGCGCGAGGTGATGCCGGGGAGGTCGCCGACGCCGTCCCCCGAGCCGTCCGCGAACGAGCGCGGGTAGACCTGGTAGATGACGGCGTCGCGCCACCACTCGCCGTCGGGCGAGCCGGGAGCGTGCACAGTCGTGGGTCGGGCGTCGAGCATGGTCACGGGGGGTCGTACCTTTCGCAAGGGTGTGCTGCGGACGCAGCGGGAAGGTCGCGCCGGAGGCGCACGTGCCGGGGTGGCTGGGTCAGCCGGCCGCGACGTCGTCGAGGGCCTGCACGACGACGGGCGCCGCGCCGGTCGAGCCGCGCACGATCAGCTCCGGGTGGAACTGGAGCTCGGTGCGGGAGGCCGGGGTCTCGTTGATCTCCGCGACGAGCGCGGAGACGGCCGCGTGCCCCATCGCCAGGACGGGCTGGCGCACGGTGGTCAGCGGCGGGTCGGTGAACGCGATGAGCGGCGAGTCGTCGAACCCGACCACCGACAGGTCGTCCGGCACCTCGAGGCCGCGGGAGCGTGCGGCACGGATGGCGCCGAGCGCCATCATGTCCGAGCCGCAGACGATCGCCGTGTGGCCGGACGCGATGAGCTCGAGCGTCGCGGCCTGGCCGCCCTCCACGGTGAACAGCGTGGAGACGATGTGCTCGTCGGGCTTTGTGACGCCGAGGTGACGCGCCAGGTTCTCGGCGAACGCGGCGCGCTTGCGCTGCGCGGGGACGAACCGCTCCGGGCCGATCGCGAGGCCGATCCTGCGGTGGCCGAGCGAGACCAGGTGCCGGAACGCGAGGTCGAGCGCCGCCTCGTCGTCGGTGGACACGAACGGCGCGTCCACGCCGTCGGCGAACCCGTTGACGAGCACGATCGGCATGCCGCGGCTGCGCAGGCGGTGGTAGCGCTCCTTGCTCGCCGAGGTGTCGGCGTGCAGCCCGGACACGAACACGATCCCCGCGACGCCGTGCTCGAGCAGCATCTCGACGTACTGGTCCTCGGTGGTGCCGCCGGGCGACTGCGTGCACAGCAGCGGCGTGTACCCCCGCTCGGTCAGCATCGACTCGATGACCTGCGCGAACGCCGGGAAGACGGGGTTCGCGAGCTCGGGGACGACGAGCCCGACCAGGCCGGCCGAGCGCGTGCGCAGCTTCTCGGGGCGCTCGTACCCGAGCACGTCGAGGGCGGCGAGCACAGCCTGCCGCGCCTGGGCGGACACACCGTGCTTGCCGTTGAGGACGCGGGAGACGGTGGCCGTGCTGACGCCGGCCTGCTCCGCGAGATCCGTCAAGCGGGTACGCACGGGGGGCAGCGTAGGGGACACAGGACCTCCTCGTCCTCGTTCGGTTGGCCAACGGGCACTCGTGTCCGGGCGGGGGCAGCGGACGACCGCGCACCGACCCACCTGAAACTGTTGCCTGAAAGTTACCGTAACGACTTGCAAGCCCCGTTGCAACGAGGTTAGTTTCCTCCGCATCAGGCCAGAGTCGGCAGGCGATGCCGACGACGGGCTACGCCTCGATCGACCCCAGGAGACACAGACGATGCGACGGAGCATCCCGGCCCTCGCGGCCGTTCTCGGCCTCGCCATGACGCTCACCGCCTGCAGCAGCGGCGGCTCGGGCGACACGGACGCCGACGCCACCACGGAGCCCACGACGGCCGAGAGCACCGCCCCGGCCCTCACCGGCACCCTCACGATGTGGGTCGACGAGACCCGCATCGACGTGATGAAGCCGATCGTCCAGGAGTTCCAGGACGAGACCGGCGTCAAGGTCGACCTGGTCCAGAAGGCCTCCGGCGACATCCGCACCGACTTCGTGTCCCAGGTGCCGACCGGCCAGGGCCCGGACGTCATCATCGGCGCGCACGACTGGACCGGCGAGTTCGTCAACAACGGCGTCGTCGCGCCGATCCAGCTCGGTGACGTCGCGGACCAGTTCTCGCCGTCCGCCGTGCAGGCCTTCACCTACGACGGCCAGGTCTACGGGTCGCCGTACGCGATCGAGAACATCGCGCTCGTGCGCAACAACGAGCTGGTCCCCGAGACCAAGGCCACGACGTTCGACGAGCTGATCGCCGAGGGCAAGGCGGCCGGCACCAAGTACTCGGTGCTGCTGCAGCAGGGCGACCAGGGCGACGCGTACCACATGTACCCGCTGCAGACGTCGTTCGACGCCCCCATCTTCACGCAGGACGAGACCGGCTCGTACACCACCGAGCTCGGCCTCGGCGGCGAGAACGGTGACGCGTTCGCCGAGTACCTCGCCAAGCTCGCGGACGAGAAGGTGCTCGACCCCGCGATCGGCGGCGACCAGGCGAAGGCCGCCTTCGAGAAGGGCGAGTCGCCCTACATCATCACCGGCCCCTGGTACACGACGGCCTTCAGCGAGGCCGGCATGGACATCTCGGTCCTCCCGGTCCCCAGCGCGGGCGGCTCCGAGGCCAAGCCGTTCGTCGGCGTCCAGGGCGCGTTCATCTCCGCGAAGTCGGAGAACCCGGTGCTCGCGAACGAGTTCGTCGTCAACTTCCTGACCACCGAGAAGGTCCAGACGGAGCTGTACGAGGCCGGCGGCCGTCTCCCGGCGCTCAAGGCCGCGGCGGCCAAGGTCGACGACCCGATCCTCGCGGGCTTCAACGAGGCCGGCGCCACCGGTGCGCCGATGCCCTCGATCCCGGAGATGGGTGCCATGTGGCAGTTCTGGGGCACCACCGAGGTCCAGATCATCGGCGGTCAGGCGAAGGACCCCGTCGCCGCCTGGAACACGATGGTCGACAACATGCAGGACGCGGTCGACAAGGCGTGACCTGACGGCTGCCCGCGTCGCCACCCGGCGGCGCGGGCAGCCACGCCTCGTCACGGCCCCCGTCCCGTTCCCGCAACACTGCCGAGGTGCCGGCGCCACGACGCGCCCGCGGAGGAACCACCATGTCGCAGCAGACGATCGCCCCGGACGGCGAGCAGGCGCCGCCGCAACCCCCACCCCGAGCGCGAGGGCGCGCCGGGGACTCCTCTCCCGCCCGCAGCTTCTCCCGGGGCTTCCTGGTCAAGCTCGCGCTCGTCGCCATCGTCAACGCGCTGGCCCTGTACGGCCTGCTCACCGCGATCTCGGTGCAGCAGTGGGCCCTCGCGGCCTCGATGGTCGTCGCGATCGTCGCGGTGAACTGGGCCTACTTCTCCCGGCGCGCGCTCGCGGCCAAGTACCTGCTGCCCGGGCTGGCGTTCCTGTTCGTCTACGTCATCTTCACCGCGTGCTACACGGCGTACGTCGCGTTCACCAACTACGGCGACGGCCACAACTCGACCAAGCAGGACGCGATCGAGGCGATCCTGGCCCAGAACGAGCAGCGGGTGGAGGGCTCCCAGGCCTACCCGCTGGCGGTCGTCTCCCAGGACGGCGAGCTCGGCTTCGCGGTCGTGCGGGACGGCCAGGCCGAGGTCGGGACCGCCGAGCAGCCCCTCGAGCCCGCCGACGGCGCGACCGTCGAGGGCGACCGCGTCACCGCGCTGCCGGGCTGGGACGTCCTGGACTTCGCCGCGGTCGCCGGGCAGCAGGACGCGATCGTCGCGCTGCGGGTCCCCGTGTCCGACGAGGCCGCCGACGGCTCGCTGCGCACGCAGGACGCGTCGACGGCCTACGTCTACGAGTCGGTGCTCGAGTACGACGCCGCGGCCGACACGATGACGGACACCTCGACCGGCGTCGTCTACACGCCCGACGACCACGGCAGCTTCCGCGCGGACGACGGCACCGCCCTGACGCCCGGGTGGAAGGTCACGGTCGGGTTCGAGAACTTCACGCGGGCCTTCACCGACGAGCGGCTGCGCGGGCCCTTCGTCGAGGTGTTCCTCTGGACGTTCGCGTTCGCGCTGCTCTCGGTCCTGACGACGTTCGTGCTGGGGCTGTTCCTCGCGGTCGTGTTCAACGACCCGCGGGTGCGCGGGCGCAAGGTCCTCCGGTCGCTGCTGATCCTGCCGTACGCGTTCCCCGCCTTCCTGTCGGCGCTCGTCTGGAAGGGCATGCTCAACGAGAGCTCGGGCTTCGTGAACGAGGTGCTGCTGCGCGGCGCCGACGTCGGGTGGCTCACCGACCCGTGGCTGGCCAAGGGCTCGATCATCGCGGTGAACCTGTGGCTCGGGTTCCCCTACATGTTCCTGGTCTGCACGGGGGCGTTGCAGTCGATCCCGGGCGACGTGCTGGAGTCCGCCCGGATGGACGGCGCCAGCGCGTGGCGGGTCCAGCGCTCGATCGTGCTGCCGCTGCTGATGGTCTCGGTGGCGCCGCTGCTGGTCGCGTCGTTCGCGTTCAACTTCAACAACTTCGCGCTCATCTACATGCTCACGGGCGGCGGACCCAACTTCGTCGGGACGCCCGTCGTCGTCGGGCACACCGACATCCTCATCTCGATGGTCTACTCCGTGGCGTTCGAGAGCGGCCTGAAGCAGTACGGGTTCGCGAGCGCCCTGTCGATCCTCATCTTCATCGTCGTCGGCGCGATCTCCTGGTGGGGCTTCCGTCGCACGCGTCGCCTCGAGGAGCTGTGATGGCCACCCAGACGACCGACCAGCGGCCGACCAAGGCCGCGACCACCCGCAAGCGTCGGGAGGGCACCACCGGCGCCCGGTGGTGGCGCGAGGTGTCGTGGCGCTACCTCGTCGCGCTCGTGATGATCGCGATCTGCGTCCTGCCCCTGCTGTACGTGCTCTCCGCCGCGCTCAACCCGGGCGGCCGGCTCGTCGGGTCCAACGACCTGTTCGGCACGGTGGCCGCGGACAACTTCGCCGAGCTCGCGGACCGCGGGTTCTGGGGCTGGCTGCGCAACTCCCTGGTCGTGTGCACCGTCACCGCGATCGGCACCGTGCTGATGGGCGCGGCGGCGGCGTACGCGTTCTCGCGGTTCCGGTTCCGGGGCCGGGAGAAGGGCCTCACCGGCCTGCTGCTGGCGCAGATGTTCCCGCAGACGCTCGCGTTCGTTGCGATCTTCCTGCTGCTGCTCACGCTCGCGGACGTCTTCCCGGCACTCGGGCTGGACAGCCTGCTCGGCCTGATCTGCGTGTACCTGGGCGGCGCGCTCGGGGTGAACACGTTCCTCATGTACGGGTTCTTCAACACCGTGCCGCGCGAGCTCGACGAGGCCGCCAAGATCGACGGCGCCACGCACGCCCAGATCTTCTGGACGATCATCCTGCGGCTGGTCTCGCCGATCCTCGCGGTCGTCGGCCTGCTGTCCTTCATCTCGTCCTTCGGCGACTTCCTCATCGCCAAGGTGGTGCTCCAGCACCAGGAGAACTGGACGGTCGCGGTGGGTCTCTACACGCTGGCCGCCGACGAGCGCACGGCCCCCTGGGGCGTGTTCGCGGCCGGCGCCGTCGTGGCGGCGGTGCCGATCGTGCTGCTGTTCCTGTTCCTCCAGAAGTACATCGTCGGCGGCCTGACGGCCGGCTCGGTCAAGGGATGACGACGCTCGACCAGCCGCACCACGACGGGTCGGAGCTGTACGTCGAGCGCGGCACCCCGCGGCTCGGGGACGTGGTGCCCGTCCGGGTCCGCGTCCCCGCGTCGCGCCGCGAGCGGGCCGTCCACCTGCGTGTGGTGCGCGACGGCGAGCCGCGGTTCGTCGCGGCCCGCCTGGAGCGGTCCGACGAGCACGAGCGCTGGTACGTCGCCGACGTGCCGGTGCACAACCCCGTCACGCCGTACCGCTTCCTGCTCGACGAGCCGGGCGGCTACCGGTGGCTCGACGGCCGCGGCCTGCACGACCGCGACGTCACGGACGCGGCCGACTTCCGGCTGTCCGTGCACTCGCCCGCGCCGCGGTGGCTCGACGACGCCGTGGTGTACCAGGTGTTCCCGGACCGGTTCGCGCGCTCGTCGGGGCACGAGGGGCCGCCCCAGGGCGACCTGCCGGGCTGGGCCATCCCGGCTGCCTGGTCCGACGAGCCGGTCGCAGCCGGTCGCGGCGTCGCGCAGCAGCTCTTCGGCGGCGACCTGCGGGGCGTGGAGCAGCGGCTCGACCACCTGCAGCGCCTCGGCGTGGACACGGTGTACCTGACCCCGGTGTTCCCGGCCCGCTCGAACCACCGCTACGACGCGACCACGTTCGAGCACGTCGACCCGCTGCTCGGCGGGGACGCGGCGCTCGCGTCGCTGTCCGCGGCCGTGCACGCGCGCGGTATGCGCCTGGTCGGGGACCTGACGACGAACCACACGGGCGCGGGTCACGAGTGGTTCGAGCGCGCCCGCGCGGACCGGTCGAGCCCCGAGGCGCAGTTCTACTACTGGACCGACGACGAGCCCGGCTACGTCGGCTGGCTCGAGCACGCGTCGCTGCCGAAGCTCAACTACGGCGCGCCGGGGCTGACGGAGCGCATGGTCACCGGACAGGGCGCGGTCGCCGAGCGGTGGCTGCGCCCGCCGTTCGACCTCGACGGCTGGCGCATCGACGTCGCCAACATGACCGGGCGGTACCGGGACGACGACCACGCGCACGCGGTGGCCCGCGCGCTGCGCAGCAGGATGCACGGCATCAACCCCGACGCCGCGCTGGTCGCGGAGCACTTCCACGACGCGGCCGCGGACCTCGTCGTCGGCGGCTGGCACGTCAACATGAACTACTCGGCGTTCACGCGGCCGGCGTGGACGTGGCTGGTCGAGCCCGGCTCGACGCTGCCCTTCCTGGGCATGCCCGTGCCGGTGCCGCGCCGCGGCGGTGCGTCGATGGTCGCCACCATGCGCGACTTCGACTCGACGGTCCCGTGGTCGGTGACGCGCCACCAGTGGAACCTGCTGGGCTCGCACGACACGGCCCGGATCCGCACGGTGGTCGGCTCGCGCGAGGCGGTCGAGGTCGCGGCGACCCTGCTGTTCACGTACCCCGGGACGCCGGTGGTCTTCGCGGGCGACGAGGGCGGGCTGACGGGCGTCAACGGCGAGCACGCACGCGTGCCGATGCCGTGGTCCGAGGTCGACGCGGGCGGGGGAGCGCACTGGGACGCCGCGACGTTCGCGGTCTACCGGCGCCTGGCGGAGCTGCGACGCTCGTCGCGCGCGCTGCGCGAGGGCGGGCTGCGCTGGGTGCTGGCCGAGGACGACGCCGTCGGCTTCCTGCGGGAGACGTCCGACGAGCGCGTGCTCGTCGTGCTGACGCGGGCGGCCTGGCCGGGCGCGCGGCTCACGGGTCTGGCGGCACGCTCGTCGGACCTCCTGCACGGCGCCACCCCGCTGACGCACGACGCCACCGCGACCCACGTCCCGGCCACGCCCGGCCCCGCGGCGCACGTCTGGCGCCTGAGCTGACCCGCGTCCTCACCTCCCACGCGCGTCGGTGGCGATGACCGGGCGACGGCGGGCTCGCCCTAGGCTGGGCGCGTGACCATGCTGGAGCACCTCGACGTGGACGGGTACGTCGACGTCGACCGGGAGCGGTGGGTCGCGGAGTCCGCGAAGTCGAAGGGCCGCACACCGTTCGAGCGCGACCGCGCCCGCATCGTGCACTCGTCCGCGCTGCGCCGGCTCGGTGCCAAGACCCAGGTGCTCGGCCCGTCGTCGGACGACTTCGTCCGCACGCGCCTGACGCACACGCTGGAGGTCGCGCAGGTGGGTCGCGAGATCGGCAAGGCGCTGGGCTGCGACCCGGACGTCGTCGACACCGCGTGCCTGGCCCATGACCTGGGGCACCCGCCGTTCGGCCACAACGGCGAGCGGGCGCTGGCCGCGCTGGCGCGGGGCATCGGCGGGTTCGAGGGCAACGCGCAGACGCTCCGGCTGCTGACCCGGCTCGAGCCCAAGGTCGTCGGGCCGGACGGGACGCCCGTCGGTCTCAACCTGACCCGCGCGTCGCTCGACGCCTCGGTCAAGTACCCGTGGCGCTACCTGCAGGGACCCGTGAGCGCCGCGAGCGGCCGCCCCACGCACAAGTTCGGCGTCTACGAGGACGACCTGCCGGTCTTCACCTGGCTGCGCCAGGACGCGCCCGAGGGCCGCAAGTGCCTCGAGGCGCAGGTCATGGACCTGGCGGACGACATCTCCTACTCGGTGCACGACGTCGAGGACGCGGTGGTGGGCGGCCGGCTCGACCTGACGGTCCTGACGGTCCCCGACGAGCGCGCGCGCGTCGTCGAGGCCGTGCAGACCTGGTACGGCGACACGGTGGACGAGGCCGGGCTGCTCGCCGCGATGGACCGGCTGGTGCACGCGCGGCTGTGGGCGACCGGCTTCGACGGGTCCCGCGGCGCGCTCGCGATGCTCAAGGACGCGACGAGCCAGCTCATCGGGCGGTTCGCCAAGGCGTCGCAGAAGGCCACGCGCGCGCAGTACGGCGACGGGCCGCTCACGCGCTACGCGGCCGACCTCGTCGTGCCGCTCACGACGCAGGCCGAGATCCTGGTGCTGAAGGGGCTCGCGGTCGCCTACGTGATGGCGCCCCGCGAGCTCGAGCCGCTGTACCACCGGCAGCGGGAGATGTTGACCGACCTGGTCACGATCATGGCGGACCGCGCGCCGCTGGCGCTGGAGCCGCCGTTCGCCGCCGACTGGGCCGCCGCGCCCGACGACGCCGCGCGCCTGCGCGTGGTGATCGACCAGGTCGCGTCCCTGACCGACGTCTCGGCCGCCGACGCCCACGCCCGCCTGGTCCGCCCACCCCGCCACTGACCCCACCCCCACCCCAGCCCGCACCGGCCCGCCCTACCCGAGCCAGCCCGCCCCGCCGGGCCCGCCCGGTCCAGCTCGCCCGCCCCGGCCAACCCCGCCCGCCCCGCCTGCCCCGGCAGGCCGCCTGCCCCGGCTGACCGGCCTGCCCCGGCCGGCCCGCGCGCGCCAGCCTGCCCCTGGCCCACCAACCCCCGCCGAGAACGTCATCGCTCCGGCTCTGCGCCCTCAGAGCCGGAGCGATGGCGTTCTCGACTGGGGATGGGGGCCCGCTCGGGCCAGCTCGCCCGCCCGGGACAACCCCGGCCGGCCCGCCTGCCCCGGCTGGCCGCCTGCCCGGGCCGGCCGCGCCAGCCTGCCCCTGGCCCACCAGCCCCGCCGAGAACGTCATCGTTCCGGCTCTGCACCCTCAGAGCCGGAGCGATGGCGTTCTCGACTGGGGATGGGGTGGTCGGGGTGCGGGCGGGGAGGGGTGGGGTGCGGGCGGGGAGGGGTGGGGCGGGGTGAGCGGGGCGGGCTGGGGTCTGGTTGGGGCGGATATCGGGCGGATCGTTGACCGATTTCACCCGGTCTGGTTACCGTCGGGGGTGAGGGATTTGTGAATATCCCTTACTAAATACCGCACTTCCCATCGCTCAGGGAGGCAAGGCATGCACCACGCAGGACCCGCCGGCACAGGCGCCGGCAGCACCCGCAGGACACCGCCCCAGCGACGACGTACCGCGCTCGTCGCCCTCGCCGCCGCGGCGGCACTCGTGACGGCCGGACTCGCCGCCGCACTGCCCGCCACCGCGGCGGGCTCGTTCACCGCGACCTTCACGTCGGCGGGTGACTGGGGGACCGGTCACCAGGCCAGCGTGAAGGTCACCAACGGCTCGTCGGCCTCGGCGTCCTCCTGGACGCTCGAGTTCGACCTGCCCGCCGGCACCGCGATCACCAGCTCGTGGGACGCGGACGTGACCCGCACCGGCAACCACTACAAGGTCACCTCCAAGAGCTGGGCCGGCCCCTTCGCCCCGGGCGCCTCCCAGTCCTGGGGGTACGTCGGCAGCGGCCCGTTCGCGCAGCCCACGGGCTGCACGATCAACGGCGCGACGTGCACGGGCACGGTCCTGCCGACGACGAGCCCGACGGGCCCGACCACGAGCCCGACGCCCACGACGAGCCCGACGGTGAACCCGACTCCGACGCCCACCACGACCGTGAACCCGGGAGCGAAGAAGCTCGTCGGGTACTTCGCGGAGTGGGGCGTCTACGGACGGAACTACCACGTCAACAACATCAAGACGTCCGGCAGCGCGTCGAAGCTGACCCACATCCTGTACGCGTTCGGCAACACCACCGGGGGCCGCTGCTCGATCGGCGACTCGTACGCGGCGTACGACAAGGCGTACACCGCGGACCAGAGCGTCGACGGGGTCGCGGACACCTGGGACCAGCCGCTGCGCGGCAACTTCAACCAGCTGCGCAAGCTCAAGGCCGCCAACCCGAACCTCAAGGTCATCTGGTCGTTCGGCGGCTGGACCTGGTCGAGCGGCTTCACCGCCGCCGCGGCCAACCCGACCGCGTTCGCGGACTCCTGCTTCGCGCTGCTGAACGACTCCCGGTGGGCCGGGCTGTTCGACGGCATCGACATCGACTGGGAGTACCCGAACGCGTGCGGGCTGAGCTGTGACACCAGCGGACCGCAGGCGTTCGACAAGGTGATCACGGCGCTGCGCACGAGGTTCGGCCAGAGCTTCCTGATCACCGCCGCCATCACGGCGGACGGCAGCAACGGCGGCAAGATCGACGCCACGGACTACGCGACGGCGGCGACGAAGCTGAGCTGGATCATGCCGATGACGTACGACTACTTCGGTGCCTGGGCGCCGCAGGGGCCGACCGCCCCGAACGCGCCCCTGACGTCGTACCCCGGCATCCCGCAGGCGGGGTTCAACGCCGAGGACGCGATCAACAAGCTGATCGGCAAGGGCATCCCGGCGAGCAAGATCCTGCTGGGGGTCGGCTTCTACGGCCGCGGCTGGACGGGCGTGACGCAGTCCGCGCCCGGCGGCTCGGCGACCGGTCCCGCGCCCGGGACCTACGAGCAGGGGATCGAGGACTACAAGGTCCTCGCGACCCGCTGCCCGGCCACCGGCACCGTCGGCGGCACGGCCTACGCGAAGTGCGGCAGCGAGTGGTGGAGCTACGACACCCCCGCGACCATCACCTCCAAGATGTCCTGGGCCAAGAACAAGGGCCTCGGCGGCGCGTTCTTCTGGGAGCTGTCGGGTGACACCGGCAACGGCGCGCTCGTCTCCGCGATGCGGAGCGGCCTGGGCTGACCGCGACGCGCCGGAGGGGCGGACCGCAGGGTCCGCGCCTCCGGCGTGCGTCGCCTCCGCGGGTGTCGTCGTCGTGGCACACTGCGCGCCGTGTCACGACGCAACGGCGCCTCGCGGAGCACGATCGCGCTCACCCTGGTCCTGGTCGGTCTCCTCGCGCTCGGGGCCCTGGTCGCCGCGCAGGTGGGTGACCTGCTCGGGCTGAGCCACACCGCGGCGGACGTCCCCGACGAGCAGACGTCGGCGGCGCCGGCACGGCCCGACGTCGCCGCCCCGGCGGTCAGCGCGGTCGTCGCGCCCGGCGTGCCGTCGCTGCAGCTCGCGGCCGGCTCGGTCGCCGCCGCGTACGCCGCGCGCGGCCTCGCCCGCCCGGAGGTCACCTCCGACGAGCCGGGCGTCCGGTCCGACGACGAGCCCGACGACGAGCCCGACGACACCTGCTGCCGCCTCGTCGCGACCGTCGACGCGGGGTCGGGGCTCACGGGCGAGCAGTTCCGGCTCACGACCGACGCCGGGATCCGGGTGGTCGCCGGGACCGAGGCGGGCGCCCGCGCCGGCCTCTACACCGTCGCCGACCGCGTGCGCTCGGCGACCGAGGTGGTGCCGGACGACCAGGACGGCGTCACCCAGGAGCCGCGCCTCGGCCTGCGGCTGACGGACGTCGGCGCGGTCGGACTCGACGACGACCCCGCGCGGTTCGCGGCGGGCGACGACTACTCGCTGAACTCCGACGTGGTCGGCTCAGCGGTGCTGCCCGCGGCGCCCTGGGTGGACCCGGCCGCCGTCCGGGCGATCGAGACGCAGTTCCGCGCGCTCGTCGACCATGCGTCGGAGCAGGGCTACAACGGCGTCGTCGTGCCCGGCTTCCTGGAGTACGTGACGTTCCCCGACCTGGGCGTCTACCCGGAGGGCGACCCTCACGTGGCGCGCGCGGAGGCGATGGTGCAGGCCTTCGCCCCGGTGTGGCGCTACGCCCACGACATGGGGATGAAGGTCTACCTGATGACGGACATGCTCGCCGTCAGCCCGCCGCTCGAGGAGTACCTCGAGCGGACGGTGGGCGGCCTCGACACGACCTCGCCGGCGCTGTGGTCGGTGTACCAGGCCGGCCTCCGCGAGCTCTGGACCGGCATGCCGTTCCTCGACGGCGTCATGGTCCGCATCGGCGAGGGCGGGTCCGCCTACCAGCTCCCGGGCTGGGACTACGGGTCGAGGATCGCGGTCACCACGCCCGCCGCGGTCCGCGCGATGCTGACCGCGTTCCTCGAGACCGCCGGTGCGGCGGACAAGGACGTCATCTTCCGCACGTGGACCGTGGGTGTCGGCGCCGTCGGTGACCTGCACACCAACCCGCAGTCGTACGACGAGGTGCTGGGCGGGCTCGACGACCCGCACCTCGTGGTGTCGACCAAGTACGTCGCGGGCGACTTCTACAGCCACCTGCCGATCAACCCGACGCTCCGCACCGGCACCCAGCGCCGCATCGTGGAGCTGCAGGCCAGGCGCGAGTTCGAGGGGCAGGGATCGTTGCCCGTCGACCTGGGCGACCTCACGCAGCGGGCCCTCGCGGACCTGCTCGCCGCCAACCCGCACATCGAGGGCGTGTGGGACTGGGCGCAGACCGGTGGACCGCTGTACGCGGGGCCGCGCGCGCTCTACCTGCGCGACGGCTTCTGGCAGCTGTGGGACCTGAACGCCTACCTCGCGGCGCGGCTCGCGGTCGACCCGACGACGTCGGTCCCCGCCGCGCGCGCCGACTGGGTCCGCCAGACCTTCTCGTCAGACCCCGCGACGGTCGCGGCGGTCTCCGAGGCCTACGCGCTGTCCCGCGACGCGATCACCGACGGCCTGTACATCGGTCCGTTCGCCGACCGGTCGGTCAAGGCGCTGGGGCTCGAGCCGCCCCCGATGATGTGGATCTTCGAGTGGGACATCGTCTCGGGCGACTCGGCGACGTTCGACACCGTCTACGCGTTGACGCGCGAGCGGGTGGACGAGGCGGTCGCGCAGGGCCACCGCGCCGCGGCGACCGCCGCGCGCATGCGCGAGCTCGTCGCCGCGACGCCCGCCTCGACGTGGCGGGACCCCGCGCAGCGCACCGCCTTCCTGGCGGCGCTCGACTACGAGCAGGACCTGCTCGCCACGCTCGACGCGTACCGCGAGACGGTGCTGCGGCACGCGCAGTGGCTCGACACCGGCTCGGGCGCGGCGCGGGCGGCCTGGCGCACCGCGGAGCAGCGGTTCCAGGCGGCTCGCGCCGCGCACGACGCGCGCTACGGCGACGACCCGGAGCTCCCGGCGTACAACTTCGCCGCCGCCGACCTGGGCCTGCACCGAGCGGACCTCGGCGACGCCGCGACGTGGACGTCCCGCGGACTCCTGGCCCTGACGCTGGCCGCGCTCGGGCTCGGCGCGTGGTCGGCGCGCCGCCCGCGGTTCGCCGGCCACCGCGCACTGCACCTGCTGTGGACCGGGGCGACCCGTCCCTGGCGGCTCGCCGACGCGTCCGCCGCGGCCGGGAGGCCGGGCCGGACCGACCGGGTCCTGCTCGTCGCGCTGCCGGCGGTGGTGCTGGTCGCCTCCCGCGAGGCCTACACCGCCTTCTCCGCGCCCGTGCACCTGGCGCTCACCCTCGGCGCCTGGCTCGTGCTGGCCCTCGTCGTGCTGGCCCTCGGGGCGGGCCGACGAGCGTGGTGGCCGCTGCTGGCGACGGTCGGCGGCGTCGCGCTGGTGCGCAGCGCGCTGCTGCTCGCGGTCCTGTCCTGGCGGGGGCCGGGTCGCTACTGGTTCGGCTTCTGGACGCTGCCCACGCAGCGCGCGGTCTACGTGACGGTCGCGTTCGCGGCGTTCTGCTGGCTGTTCGTCGCCACCTACCTGGCGCTGCGGGCCGCCTACGGGGCGAGCCGACGACGCGCCGCGGGCGTCGTCGCGGGCGCGGTCGGCGCGGTGCTCCTCGTGGGCGGCGCGGTCGTGGCCGCCCTCGGTCTCGAGACCGTGCTGAGCACGTGGAACGACCAGATGGCGCTGCTGCCGTGGGGCCTGCACCGGATCCTCGGGTTCTGCGTCTACCTGGGCATCCCGACGTCGCTGCCCGCCGGCGTGGCCGTCGCCGGTGCCGTCCTGTGCGCGGTCGCCGGGCTCCTGCAGCTGGGTCGTCGTCCCGCGCCGTCGCGCTGACCGGGGCACCTACACTGGCCGCGTGGCGGGACGCATCCGACGGGAGGACGTGGAGGCGGTCCGCGAACGCGCGCGCATCGAGGAGATCGTCGGCGCGCACGTGCAGCTGCGCTCCGCCGGCGTCGGGTCCATGAAGGGGCTCTGCCCGTTCCACGACGAGCGCTCGCCGTCCTTCCACGTGCGGCCCCAGGTCGGCCGGTACCACTGCTTCGGCTGCGGTGAGGGCGGCGACGTCATCGACTTCGTCATGAAGGTCGACGGGCTGCCCTTCGCGGAGGCCGTGGAGTACCTCGCGGGCCGCGTCGGCCTGCAGCTGCGGTACGAGGAGGGCGGGCCCACCCGGCCCGCGGAGGAGCCCGGCCGCCGGCGGCGGCTGGTCGAGGCGCACAAGGTCGCCGAGGAGTTCTACCGCGAGCAGCTCACGTCGCCCGGTGCCGCGGCGGGCCGGGCGTTCCTGGCCGAGCGCGGCTTCGACCGCGCGGCGGCCGAGCAGTTCGGCGTGGGGTTCGCCCCCCAGGGCTGGGACCACCTGATGAAGCACCTGCGCGGACGCGGCTTCACCGAGCCGGAGCTGCTCGCGTCCGGGCTCGTGAGCCAGGGGCAGCGCGGCGTGTACGACCGGTTCCGCGGGCGCCTGGTCTGGCCCATCCGCGAGGTCACGGGGGAGACGATCGGCTTCGGCGCCCGCCGGCTCTTCGACGAGGACTCCGGGCCCAAGTACCTCAACACCCCGGAGACCCCGCTCTACCGCAAGTCGCACGTCCTGTACGGCCTCGACCTGGCCAAGCGCGACATGCAGCGCACCAAGCAGGTGGTGGTGGTCGAGGGGTACACGGACGTCATGGCGATGCACCTGTCCGGGGTCGGCACGGCCGTGGCGACGTGCGGCACCGCCTTCGGCTCCGACCACACCCGCATCGTCCGTCGGCTCGTGGGGGACAGCGGCTCGACGAGCGGGGTCCAGCTCGCGACCGGGGCGTCGGTCGGCGGCGAGGTGATCTTCACGTTCGACGGCGACGAGGCCGGCCAGAAGGCGGCCCTGCGTGCGTTCGGGGAGGACCAGACGTTCGCGGCCCAGACCTTCGTCGCGGTCGAGCGCAGCGGCCTGGACCCCTGCGAGCTCCGGCAGAGCCGCGGTCCCGACGCGGTGCGCGCGCTGGTCGCCGGCCGGCAGCCGCTCTTCGCGTTCGTGCTGCAGGCGACGCTGCGCTCGTTCGACCTCGCGACGGCCGAGGGGCGGGTGGCGGCGCTGCGCGCGGCGGCCCCGGTGGTCGCCGGCATCCGGGACGCGGCGCTGCGCCCCGAGTACACGCGCCTGCTGGCCGGCTGGCTGGGCATGGAGGACCAGGGGGCGGTGCGCCAGGCGGTCGCGGCGGCGGGCCGGCCCGCGGCGCAGGCGCGCGGCAGCCAGGCACCGGGGCGTCAGGACCCGCCGCAGCGGCGACCGCAGCGCCCGGCGGATCCCGTCACGCAGCTCGAGCGCACGGCTCTCGAGGTGGTCCTCCAGGCGCCCGCGCTGGTCCCGCCGGAGTTCGACGAGCTCGCGGCCGACGCCTTCGCGGCGCCCGCCCACCGCGCGGTGCACGAGGCCGTGCGCGCCACGGGCGGCGTCGGCGCGGGCCGCGCGCTCGTCGGTGCGGACGGCAGCTCGACGGCATGGGTCGGTGCGGTGCTCGAGGAGGCGGCCGAGGCCGTGCGTCCGCTCGTCACGGAGCTGGCGGTCGCGCCGCTGCCCGAGGACCGGCCGGAGGCGGTGGCCGACTACGTGCGCGGCGTGGTGCTGAGGCTGGTCGAGGTCGGCTTCACGCGGCACATCGCGGAGCTGCGCGGGCGGCTCCAGCGCATGGATGCGGCCGAGGACCCGGCGGGCTACCAGGCGGCGTTCGCCGAGCTGGTGGCGCTCGAGGGCCGCCGCCGCAGCCTGCGCGAGAGCGCCTGACGCACCCACCGGGACGGGCGCGGGCATCGTCTGCCCGTCTTTAGTGAGAACGAGTCGCAGTATCTGTTAACGTTCCTCTCGCTCGAGCACGCTCGGCGCTGCCGGTCCGCCGGACGACGCCGGCTCCTGCCCCGACGAGAAGGAAGGAGGGGTCCCACCCGGGACCCCGATCACCCCATGACGAACACGACCCACCCCGGGCCGCGCGCCGCGGCCCGCCTGACCCGGCGCCGCGCCGCACGGGCGCTGGCCCTCGCGGTGCCTCTCGCCCTGCTGGCGGCCTGCGGCGACGCCGCCGACCCGGCTGCGACCGGCTCATCCACGCCCGGACCCTCGACCGCGGCGGGCGACCCGACGAGCACCCCGACGAGCACGCCCGTCGCCACCGAGCGCGACGCCGCCACCCCGCGCCTCGTGCTCACCTACGACGGCGGGCTCGTCGTGCTCGACGCGACGTCGCTGGAACCGGTGGCGACGCTCGACGCCGAGGGCTTCACGCGGGTGAACCCCGCGGGCGACGGCCGGCACGTGCTGGTCTCGACGACGGGCGGCTTCCAGGTCCTCGACGCCGGCACCTGGTCCCAGGCGCACGGTGACCACGCGCACCACTACACGGCCGACCCGGCTCTGACGGACCTCACGTACGCCGCCGCCGAGCCGGGCCACGTCGTCGTGCACGACGGCCGCACCGCGCTGTTCGACGACGCCACGGGGCA